>JAOAGO010000030.1 GCA_026415715.1 Chitinophagaceae bacterium
GGCCATATCTGCCGGAAAACATTACAAATGGGTTCCTGCCGCAGGTGTCAGTAACCCTGATATTTCCAATCCGGTAATTACGCCTGCCGGTAATATCGGAGATAAAATTACCTATCAGGTTACGGCAACGGATACCAACGGATGTAAGGGCGAGGGATACGTTCATATCCGCATTCATAAAGGGCCGGCAGTTTATTTGCCAAATGCATTTACGCCCAACGGTGACGGGAAAAACGATATTTTTATTCCTCACTATGTCGGAATAAAACAGATTCATCAATTCAAAGTGTTTAATCGCTGGGGGCAGGAAGTATTTTCCACCCGAAATCTTCAGGATGGATGGGACGGCAACCGTCTGGGTTTGCCTCAGCCCTCCGGAACCTATGTTTGGATGGTGGAAGCTGTTACCTCAGACAATCAAAAAATTTTCCGTAAAGGAATCGTGACGCTTATTCGTTAATTTTTTCTTTTCAGCAATCTTTGAAAGAAAGGTGTAACAGCCGTTACGAAGCCTTATTTTTGCCGCAAAAAAATGGTAGACGTTATTTTAGGTCTTCAGTGGGGCGATGAAGGAAAAGGAAAAATTGTTGACTTCTTTGCCAAACGGTATGATATCGTTGCCCGGTTTCAGGGCGGGCCTAATGCCGGCCATACCCTGTATAAAAACGGCAAAAAAGTGGTGTTGCATCAGATTCCTTCCGGGGTATTTCATGAAGGCGTAAAAAACCTGATAGGTAACGGCGTCGTGCTTGATCCCGTAGTGCTGAAAAAAGAATCCGACAGTGTGTCTTCCTTCGGGGTAGATTTGAAAAAAAACCTGTTTATCTCACAAAGAGCCCATCTCATACTTCCTACTCATCGGGCTTTAGATAAAGCCGCCGAAATGTCAAAAGGAAATCAGAAAATCGGTTCTACTTTGAAAGGAATAGCGCCGGCATACATGGACAAAACCGGAAGAAACGGTTTAAGGGTTGGAGATTTACTGGATAAAAATTTTACCACTTCTTATATCCGCTTGCGCTTAAAGCATCAGCGGCTTCTGGATAATTATAATTTTTCGGAAGACATTTCCGCCTGGGAAGAAGAGTTTTTTGAAGCCATTGAATTTTTAAGACAACTGAATATTGTAAGCGGAGAATATTTTATTAATCAGGAAATCCGTTCCGGAAAAAAAGTTTTGGCCGAAGGGGCGCAGGGCAGTATGTTGGATATTGACTTCGGCACTTTTCCATATGTCACTTCTTCAAACACTATTTCTGCAGGAGTATGCAGCGGGTTAGGGCTGTCGCCCCATTATATTCAAAACGTGTGGGGCGTAACAAAGGCGTACACTACCCGGGTAGGCAGCGGGCCTTTTCCAACCGAACTTGATGACGAAAGCGGCGAAATTTTACGGGAAAAAGGAAATGAATTCGGTGCAACAACGGGCCGTCCGCGACGATGCGGCTGGATTGACCTCGTAGCGCTTAAGTATGCCTGTATGATTAACGGTGTAACTTCATTAATTATGACAAAATCGGATGTGCTGGATTCGTTTCAGGAACTGAAAGTGTGCATCGCTTATCAAATCAAAGATTCTCAGGTTTCAGAAGTGCCATTCCATATCAATCAGAGCGAACTGAAGCCGGTTTATCAGCAATTTCCCGGCTGGAATTGCTCCACTTCCGGATTGCGTCATTATTCCGAATTTCCGGAAAATCTCAGGTCATATATAAATTTTATTAATGATTATCTTAGCATAAGAATCCGTTATCTTTCAAACGGACCGGAAAGGGAACAAATCATTGAAATTTCGGCGTAATTTTTAGATTTGCTTTTTTAAAAAAATAATTTTGAAAATTTGGCGAATTAAAAACTTCGCAGAAATTTTACGTAGAAATCTGTAAGGCCTATGACACTAAAACCCAGAAAAGGAAAAAAAACAGTCGGTAAAGGGGATTCCTCTTCGTCAGGTAAATCTTCAAAAAAATTAAAAGAAAAAGAAAAAAAAGAACAGACAGAAGAAGAATTTGATGAAGATGATGACGAGCTGGAAGAGGATGAACTTTCTCCAGGTATTTCCTCTAAAAAAGAAAAGGGGGGCGGAAAAGCTTCAAAACGCCAACGGAAAGAAGAGGACGACGATGATGATGAAGATGATGATTATTACAAAGATGAGGTAGATGAATGGGAAAAACCTGAAGAAGAGGATGATTACTGGGATCCCGATTTCGAAGAATTTGACCTCCCGGCTTCAAAAGATAAAAAAAGAGGAGGTAAATCAGTGTATGACGATGATGATTTCAGATTAGACGATGAGTTTAAAGATTTTTTCGGAGAAAAAGATTTTACCGACGATGATGATGAAGATGATTTTTAATTTTCCGTCTTCTATTTAAGAAAAAAACTTTTTCTATAATTTACTCAAAATAATTCAGCCCGTTTTGACGGGCTGTTTTTATCTTTCAATACAATAGGTTTAAATTAAATTTTTTATCAAGATTCGATTAAAAATGTAAACACTTCTTTGGGGCCGTGTACGCCTACAACCAGTGTTTTTTCAATATCGGCCGTACGGCTGGGGCCGGTAGCCCAGGTTATCAGTGAAGGCAGGTTTTCTCCGTATTTTTCTTTCAAGAATATCAGGGCATCGCGAATGTCACAGACAACCTGATGAGTATTCGCAATGCAAATGTGCACCGGCGCATACACACTCACGGTGCGGCCCCCGGGTTGTGCAGAGCTCATCACGATACTTCCGGTCCGGGCCACAAGGCATTCGCAACCGGTGATGGCCGCATCGCATCCTGCCAGATCCTGATCCGTAATGACATGTTCCAGTTGAGGCAAAACCGGATGAATCAACCGGCGCTCGTTGCAAAACACATTTTGCCAGTCTCTTTTTTTGATAAGACTGGATAACTGAAAGGCCAGTTCCTGTTCGTTTATACAATAAATAAATTTTCCCTGTAAGGCCGTAAACTGCTCTGCAAATTCCACTTCGGGTTCCTGCGAAATTTCGGGAAAGACGGGCTGATTGCCTTCGCTTTGCGGAAACGGCAAAGCCACGCTGTGACGAAGCGCACTTCGGATTTTTTTTAAAATTTTTTCTTTAGAAGGAGAAATATTCATGCCGGATTCGTTTGATCGGTCGGAACAGCAACATTTTCGGCGTTTTGCTCCGTTTTCACTTCGCCCGGATGAGTTGCGGCATCTACTCCGTTGCCTTCAGAGGTTTGGGTCGTTGCATGTTCTTCAACGGAAAGCGTTCGCTTATCTTCAAAAGGCCTTTTGCCGATCAGCGCCTCTACGTCGCTTTGGAACAATACTTCTTTCTCGAGCAGTGCATTGGCCAGTTTTTCGACTAAATGTTTTTTCTCTGTCAGCAGGTTCTTAGTTCTTATATAAGCTTTCTCAATTAAATGACGCACTTCTTCATCAATCAGCCGGGCCGTTTCGTCTGAATAGGGTTTGGTAAAGGTTGTGTCTAACTGCGGATCGTAGTAGCTGACGTTTCCGATTTTTTCATTCATGCCGTACACGGTAACCATGGCATAGGCCAACCGCGTTACCTGTTGTAAATCGTTTTGAGCGCCGGTAGATACTTTACCGAAAAAAATTTCTTCGCTGGCCCGTCCTCCAAGCGTCATACAGATCTGATCCATCAACTGATCTGTATTGTAGAGGTATTGTTCTTTCGGCGTGTATTGAGCGTAGCCCAGAGCGGCAGTGCCGCGGGGAACAATGGTTACTTTCAATAAAGGGTAGGCATGTTCCAGAAACCAGCCGCAAACGGCATGGCCTGATTCATGATAGGCGATAATCTTTTTTTCTTCCGGAGAAATGATTTTGTTTTTCTTTTCCAGACCTCCGATAACCCGGTCCACCGCATCCTGAAAATCCTGCATGTCCACTGCATCTTTGTTTTTCCGGGCAGCAATCAATGCCGCTTCATTGCATACGTTGGCAATGTCGGCTCCGGCAAAACCCGGTGTTTGCTCTGCCAATTTCCGGATATCAACGGATTTGGAAACTTTTATGGGTTTCAGATGAACTTTGAAAATGGCTTCTCTTCCGGCCAAATCGGGTTTATCAATACTGATTTGTCTGTCGAAACGGCCCGGTCTGAGCAACGCTGAGTCCAGCACATCAGGACGGTTTGTGGCAGCCAGCACAATAATTCCGCTGTCTGAAGCAAACCCGTCCATTTCTACCAGTAATTGATTCAAAGTGCTTTCCCTTTCGTCGTTGCTGAGCATAACGTTTTTCCCACGGGCTCTTCCAATGGCGTCTATTTCATCAATAAATATGATACAAGGCGCTTTTTCCCTGGCCTGTTTAAACAAATCTCTCACCCGGCTGGCGCCAACACCCACAAACATTTCCACAAAATCGGAACCGCTCAAACTAAAAAACGGAACCTGCGCTTCACCGGCTACGGCTTTGGCCAACAACGTTTTTCCCGTTCCGGGCGGACCAATTAAAAGAGCGCCTTTCGGAATTTTTCCGCCAAGGCTTGTATATTTTTTAGGGTTTTTCAGAAAATCCACTATTTCCATCACTTCCACCTTGGCTTCATCCAGTCCGGCCACATCGGCAAACGTTACGTTCACCCGGGTACCTTTGTCAAATAATGTAGCTTTTGATTTGCCAATGTTGAAAATTCCACCGGGTCCTCCGCCTCCACCGGCTGCCCCGCTCATCTTGCGCATCAGCAAAATCCAGATACCGATAAATATTAATACGGGAAATAAAAACTGAAGCAGGCTTCCGAAAATATCTTTCGGGTTTTCGACGTCAAAGGGCACTTTTTTAACAGCAGGATTTTCTTTGTAAAAATCATCCATGCTTTTCTTAAAGGTATCGCCGCTGGTAATGGTAAATATCATATGCGGGCCTTCATCGGAAAATTTTCCGGTTATGCCGGTTGATGATTGACCCGAATACTTCTGTAAAGCTTCTTTTGTAAGATATACCTGTACTTTTTTTCTGTTATCAACAATTACATACCGTGATACTTCGCCCTGTGCCACCATATTTTTAAAATCAATCTCATTGATTTTTTTCATATTGGGCGACAAGGCGGGAAACAGTTGAAACCCTAACAATATCGCGAATATGATAACATATACCCAATAAATGTTGAAACGAGGCCCTTTTCGTGGTGAAGAATTTCCTCCGTCAAAGCCCGGACGACCCCCAAAACCTCTGTTTCTGTTTTCTGCATCGGAAGACATAAACAATATTTCTGCTAATTAATTATTTTTTTCCGCAAAAGTTCAGTTTGCAGAAAAGTTTAACATAGATTCATGAATCCTTATATTCTTTCTGCGCAGCATCATGCCACAATTCTTCTAACTGATAAAATCTTCGGGTTTCCGGCAACATGATATGAACAACCACGTTGATATAATCAATCAGCACCCATTTCAGATTCTGATATCCTTCGTTGCGGTAAGGCAACTCTCCGCAAATTTCATTTACTTTTCTCTCTACATTTTCCGCTATAGCTTTGATCTGGGGCTGATTATCCGCCTCACAAAGAATAAAAAAATCCGCTACGGCTTCTTTTATTTTGCGCAAATCCAGTGAAACAATGCGTTGTCCTTTTTTTTCCTGAATAGCGGAAATGATGGTTTTAATGATTTTTGAATTTACCTTTAATCTCTTATTTTCTTTTTTTTGTCGTTGAGTAAGTAATTCCAATGTTTCCAACTATTAAATTGATTTTAATTTGTATATCCGTTTTACTTCACAAAAATAACAATAAAATCCGAGAAACGATTGATTATGTATCCCGCAGATTTCCCTTTGATTGAGTTACCGTCGGTTGACAGTACCAACCGTTTTGCCAGGCAACTCATCCGGGAAAATAAAGCCCGGCACGGCATGGCCGTTTTTACCATGCATCAAACGGCAGGTAAAGGACAAAGGGGTAAGGTTTGGATTTCAGAGCCCGGCAAAAACATTGCAATAAGTATTATCATTGAACCTCAACGGCTTAAACTACGCCATCCCTTTCATCTCAGTGTGAGTATTGCATTAGCTGTTCACGATTTTTTTTCTCAATATACAAATGGCGATATTGCCATAAAATGGCCGAATGACATATACTGGAAAGACAAAAAGGCCGGAGGAATTCTGATTGAAAATATTTTTTCAGGCCAACATACGGAAAATGAAAACCATGAAGCGCATACATCTTTTCCACTAGAAAGAAAAAATAACGACAGTGCTTCTTTGTGGACCTGGGCAGTTGCAGGTATCGGCTTAAATATTAATCAAACCGAATTTACGGCAGAACTGCCGAATCCGGTATCATTAAGGCAAATCACTGGTAAAACGTTTGACGTGCGCCGTCTGACGGCTGAATTGTACGAAAAGGTTAAACAATATCTTGAATTGGTTCTTCATCATTCATTTCAATCGCTTCCGGAAAAATACAACCAAAGTTTATACAAACGAGGCGAACAGGTGCGCTTTAAAAAACAAAACCGGATTTTTGAAGCAAAAATTCTGCACGTTACCGATTCAGGCACCCTGCTTGTTGAGCATGGGATAGAAGAAGAAATTCACTTTGGCGAGGCAGAATGGCTGCTTTAAACAAACTCCACATTCTGCATCAGGCTTAAGTTTTCTTCATTGTTTCGGGCTTCCTTTTCGAAACGGTTATTGTAATAGCTTTTGCACATCCAACTGAAAAGATAACGCAAAATGAATCCGATAAATCCGTATCGCTTGTATTGCCATACATGCATCATTTCATGGCAAACCCAGCGGGGACAACTCAGAAATTCTTCCCTTGTGGTATTATGAAGATGAATAACTTTTCCGAAAACGATGGCAACCTGTTTTTCACCCAAAACAAAAGCCGCCATGCGGGCCTGCCATGAATTTTCTTTAATACGCACCTTCATTTGGATAATGATATAAAACACGAATGTAAACATCCGGGCAAAAGGATTATCTGCTTCTCCATACCGTAAATTTCCGTGAAATGGTAAAACCCCATCGGTACTGCCCTTTTCCCCATGAAGTTATGGTTCGGGGAATAAAACGGTTTTCCAGAATTTCGGTGGCGTTCGTAAAATTCAAACGAAAAATATGACCGGCAGTTAACACTTCAAAACCTACCCCCAGCGGGTTGTAAAATTTTAGATTATCATTTACAAGAAATGCATTTTTGCTTGACTCGCTGCGGAAGGGATAAAAATAATCCAGCAAAACATTTACCCTGCCGCCAACGGGAAACCGAAGAGCGCCGCCCAGCGCAAACATATTTTTCATGTCGTAGCTGATGCAATATCCGCGGGAAAGAAACGTGGGATTCAACTGCAAACTCACATTTCCGATTTTGCGGGATACAATCACCTGAAACACATTACTCATACGTTCACCGAGGTCATCATAGCTGTTGTCCTGATCAGGAAAAGGATTTCCGGGGCTGGCAGCTACCACCATATTGGCAAACAGTACAATTGATACGGGATGAGAGGGGTCATTTTCTCTTTGTTGCAATATGCGATATCGCCCGGCCAGTTCATACAACTGTTGTTGCGGGCCGGCTCCTTTGGCCCTTGCCACGGTGGCATCAAAATGTTGACCCAGTCCCATGGTAAAGGCTATACGAATGTCGGCCGCATTATCCAGCCCGAAAAAACGACGAATTCCTCCGTTGCTTCCGGCAATGTCACCGAAATTATGCGTCACGTTAAAATCAAGTTTGCCTTTACCGATAAGCTCTGTGGTGCGGGCATTAATGGTTTTTATACCGCTGAAGGCCTGAACCGGTTTTTTCTCATCCTTGTTCTGTGAGTTAGCATTTATAAATAAAATAACAAGAAAAGCGAAAAGCGAGAGAATTTGTTTTGTTTTCATAATGAATGCAGATTTAAAAATGTGTAACAGGCCTTACACAAATTTAAGCTGTCTTTTGATTCAATGTTTCAACTTTTTTTTGACTTTCCGCCGGAAAGCCTGGCTTTGGGGTTAGTTTTTGATTTGGAATCTGGAGTTTTGTTTTGCAATGTTCTTTTTAATCGTTTAGGTTTCGGCACATAAGGCTCACGCCTAAACCACCATTCTTTTTCTGTAACATTTCCGGCAAGGTCTTCTACTTTTACTTTCAGGTGATGCGTTCCAAAAGGACAGTTTTCGTCAAACTCATATATCCATGCTTTGCCTTTGTCGTTGGTAAAGCGAAGCCATTTCCCGTTTAGTTCGGCTCTGAAATGTTTGATACCGGTATTATCAACAGGATAAAAAATTATTTTACGGGAACGGCTCAGATTTACCGTATCACCCTTGCCAATTTCATTTAATGTAGGCGGGGATAGGTCGGCAATCAGGCGGAAGCTGCCAAACATGTCCGAATCGGCACTAAACCATTCTCCGTCGGGGGTTGCTTTTAAATATTCTGATCCGTTTCTGTTATTTCTTTCTACAAGCGCTTTTTGATTCCATTCTTCGGGAATGGAACGATTCGGCTTTATTTTTATGGTCATGTATTTATGCAGCGGAACATAAGGATAGCCAAGCTGATGTGTTTCAGAAAGCGCATAATAAGATGCGGAGGGATAGTTGTAATATACAAATGCAACAGTATCATAAAAACAGGAAGAATCGGCTATCACTTCAAATGACGGCTTTTGAAATACATTTTTCCTGTTGGGAATAAAATATTTTTCATTGTTATTTTGATAAAGTGACGGTATCATCTGTTTCAAACTGTCATCTTTCTGTATCTGAAACCGGAGCAGGCTGATGTTTCCCGCCGCATCCTTTACTTCAACCGTGATATGCTGAGGTATGGTATCGTTAAGTTCTATCACACCGTCGCCGTT
This sequence comes from Chitinophagaceae bacterium, assembly GCA_026415715.1. Classification (GTDB taxonomy): domain Bacteria; phylum Bacteroidota; class Bacteroidia; order Chitinophagales; family Chitinophagaceae; genus JJ008. The sequence continues at coordinate 8,823 of JAOAGO010000030.1, forward strand.
TACTTTTTTATAGACGGAACTTTTATTTCCGGGCAAAACAGACAAATGCTGAATGTAGGGCCCGCCGTTATGCTTTAACTTATAGTCAATATGCGCATTCACGAATTTTGTTTCTTCATAGCCAATGCTGTCCAAACGAAAGAAAACCTGCAATTCATCATTGCGGTACAAGGCGGCGGCATAAATGCCGTCTTCGCTGGCGCCGGGATGCAGTTTATCATAGGCCTCAATGCCAAAACTGAGTTTTGAGGAAGAGGTTTTGATTACCTGTCCGGAAACCGGCACATAACCGCTATCCGTACTTTTCAGACGATAAAGTATCGGGCTTTGCCGGTAAGTACTTTTTGTTCTGTCATAAACCGCAAGACGAAGCAGCCGCGGAGGCTGGTGATCGTTTATTTTGTAACAGGTAACCAACGGATTGATTCTTTTTCCCGATTTTGTTTCAAATATTTCAAAATGAAGGTGCGGCCCTTGCGAACCTCCGGTTTTGCCACTGTATCCGATAAAAGCGCCATGGCTAACCCGAAACTGTTCCGGAGATAACGTAAGTTCAACGGCCCAGTTTTCCTGTTCGTATTGTTTGTTTCGCACATATTCCTCAAGTGCAGGGAAAAAATCGTTCATATGCGCATAAAGGGTAGAAAGTCCGTTCGGATGATTGATAACGAGAAAACGTCCGAAACTGAAAGGCCTGATTCCCACGTAGGCAATGTATCCTTCAGCGGCTGCATATACAGGATAGTTCACTTTGGCTTCGGTACGCAAATCGAGGCCCATGTGCCAATGATTAGGCCTTAATTCGCCAAAATTGGCGGTTAAACTCATGGGTATGCCCAACGGATTCCGAAAACTAATTTTTGGATTTTGCGGTAACAACGTAAATGATAAAAGAAAAAAGAAGCCGGAGAAAAGTGAAAAAAATTTTTGCTGCATGGCCAAAAATAAACGGGATTTATTTTTTAAGAATAAATATTCGACGAAATGACACTGATATAAAACACGCTTTTGCCTTCATAATAATTAATGGACCTTTGGTATTGGACAATTTGTTTTATAAGCCTGGTATAAAAAAATAATTTTTTTAAAATTGATTTGAGTTGTAACACCATAGTCCACTGCTTTAGATGCAGATAAACCCGGAAATTGAGGGAATAAGTATAAAAATTTTTGACTGTAAAATGTTGTCCGTCACACGAAGACGGAAAACATCGAAAGATGGTCAATCCTTTTACCCCGATAACAGGGTAACGCAGAGTATTGACGCTAACCAATGTAGCGGCACAATAAAGGCACCTTAGTAATCTAATCAATACCATAAATGGATAATGATTTTGTTGCGGGTATGGTTTTTTCCTGCTTTAGGATTTCACGGCAGTATCGTTAATACCAGCTTTTGCCTTCAGCCAGACTTTTCAGAAAGGTCGCCGCTTCATTTCCCATTTTTATATAAATCACTTTGTTATCTAAATCAAATAAAAAGAATCGTTTATCGGGCTGCCGATAACTGAATACAACGGGTAAGATTAACCTACCGGCTTTGTAAAACTGCATGTCACCGTCCGGTTTCACTGGCTGAGGTTGGGTATCATTTTCATCAAGTAAATAAGCCGTTTTCCGAATAGCTTTTGTATTCGTTGTACTTAACGATTTCGGTATTGAATTTTCTTCATTAGTATAATAAGTTATAATCAGACTGTCGCAACCTTTAACCCGCTTTACGACCTCGGAAGGGCGACGGCAGGACATAAAAAAGTTTATGCCCGCCAGCAATAACACACAAAGGGAAAAACGAAAAATATTGAAATGACAAATCATCATTAAGCGCATTATTACAAAAATGAAAAATATTAATATCTAAAAAATTTTTACAGTGTTTACAATTTGTTAATATGCCGTTTCACAAACTTTTTTTTCTTTGAGAATAAACGCATCTCATGAGTTTTCTGGTGTTTGTACTCATTGTTCTTTTCATTTTAGCCATTACAGACCTTATTGTTGGGGTAAGTAATGATGCCGTGAATTTTCTGAACTCTGCCATTGGCAGCCGGGTTGCACCGTTTAAAACGGTTATTTTAATTGCAGCTTCCGGGGTTATTTTGGGTTCTTTATTTTCCAGCGGCATCATGGAAATTGCCCGTAAAGGGGTTTTTCATCCCGAATATTTTACGCTGACGCATATCATGTTTGTATTTCTGGCAGTAATGCTTACGGATATCATTCTGCTGGACTTTTTCAACACACTGGGTTTGCCCACTTCCACTACGGTTTCCATCATTTTTGAACTGTTGGGCGCTTCGTTGATGACGGGAATTCTGATTACGGCGAATACCCAACAGCCGATGTCGGATATCATGAAATATATTAATGCGGAAAGTGTGGTTACGATTATCAGTGGAATATTTCTTTCTATCATCATTGCCTTCACGGCCGGTATTCTTATACAATACCTATGTCGTTTGCTGTTTACGTTTGACTATGAGCAAAATCTGAAAAAATTCGGAGCGCTTTTTGCCGGTATCGGCATCACTGCCATTGTGTATTTTCTTTTAATTAAAGGATTAAAAGGAACTACCTTGTTGAATGCTTCGGTGCGCAACTGGGTGGGCGAAAATACACGGCTTATATTGGTGTTACTTTTTGTTTTGGGCTTTCTGACCAGCTTTTTGTTACAACGTCTTGCCGGATTAAACCCGCTGAAACTGATAGTGCTGATGGGAACTTTCTCGTTGGCCATGGCTTTTGCCGGAAACGACCTGGTGAATTTTATCGGCGTACCGATTACAGGATTTCTGGCATTTCAGAACTGGAGAAACAGCGGTGTTCCCGCCGATGAACATTATCAAACCTATCTGGCCACAAACGATGTGGTGGTGCCGAATTATATGCTTTTCATTTCCGGCGTGGTGATGGCGCTGACGTTGTGGTTTAGCGCCAAAGCAAGAAAAGTAACGCAAACGGAAGTAAACCTGGGAAGTCAGCATGAAGAAGATGAGCGCTTCAAGGCAAATAACATATCACGAAATATCGTGAAAACTTCTATGCGCATCAGTAACCTGCTGTCGCTGATAGTACCAAAAACGTTAGCCAGAAAATATACCTTAAGTTTTGAAAAAAGCAAAATGAAGCAGGCTACTTTAGTACATGACAAGCCCTCGTTCGACCTGGTAAGGGCAGCTTCCAACCTGATTATATCGAGTTCGCTGATAGCCTGGGCTACCTCAATGAAATTGCCTCTTTCCACAACTTATGTCACCTTTATGGTGGCCATGGGCACTTCACTGGCCGACAGAGCCTGGGGGCGGGAATCGGCCGTATATCGGGTAGCCGGAGTACTGAGTGTTATAGGGGGATGGTTCATTACGGCAGTTATTGCTTTTGGCGTTTCTGCACTTTTTGCTTTTATACTGTTTCAATTCAAGATAGCGGGCACAATATTTCTGGTGGCGCTGGCTGCCGTTTATATCATCTTTTCGCACATCCGTTTTGCCCGCATGGAAAAAAAGAAAAAAGAAACATCTCCGCAGTTGCTTATTGTTGATTCTTCCGATGCAGGAATAATTGAAGCCAACCGAAAAATGATAGCGGAACAACTGTCTGAAATTAACCGCATCTACGCCGCTACATTAGATGCCCTGAAAAACAGCGATAAAAACAAACTCGAAAAAGCTTTTAAAAAATTGAAAGAACTGCAGGAGTACGGATTCAAACTCAGGGCGCAAAGCATACGCTATATCAAAAGCCTGAGTACAAGGGAATCAAAACCGGCCGAAGTTTTATTATACAGCACAGACCTGTTACACGATATCACGCACTCAACCATCACCATGACAGAAGAGTGCATGCATTATATTAAAAACCTGCACAAAGAGCCGGATAAAGAATTTATTCTAATTATACAGGAATTGAAATCCAAAATGCAAAATTTTCTGAATCTCGTTACAGATACCATACTCCAAAACAAAATGACTGAAGTGGAAAATATTAAATCAACCCGCGACGACCTGAGAAATTATGTAAACACCCTGCTGGATGAACAGGTCAATCTGATCCGACATAAAAAACCCGGAGTTAAACAAGCTATTCTGCAAACCAATATCTTGTTGCAAACACGTGATATCTTAGCCGTGGGACTTCGGATGCTGAAAATGTATAAAAAATACTACACCACACCGGTAGTAAATGTAACACAGGAAATGTAATTCAAGCCCATAAAAAAAAATCCACACTGCCTCCGGAATACAGCAACAGTGTGGTAGTCTGCCTGAGAAAAACTGCTACCGGCCATTAGACTGAATGCCGGATGAAAATAAAAGAACTGCTTCAAAAGTGCCTCTTCTGATTTACCAACATGTTAATTCCGTTTTAAGCTACGGTTAAAATTTGAAGCCTGAAAAAATTTTTTTTCTTCAATATTATTTTATTGTTAATTTTTTGTATCTTTATTGTTAATATATACCATGATTTTTCGGTTTTTTATACCATTTTTTCTTTCATTTCCGGTGCTTTTGTCATCAAAAAGCACAGGCGGACAAACTTTTTTATTAAAAATCAACTTTTTAGGAGATACTTTAGAATTCAATTACCCGAAAATAAAACCATTTGAAATAAATAAACCCTTAAGCGCCGAATTGGCGGTTTTATTTTACAAGGCTGCAAAAGAATCAGAATACGAAAATACATTGAAGCAAATGCTGGAGTATCGCCGAAAGAAAGGACTGGAAGATTGGCTTTACTATCAGTTGATTCGCAGGGTATCTCATGCACTGAGTCCTAAACAGGAAAATTATTTCCGATATACCTTATACAAATGGTTTTTCCTGAATGAGTCGGGTTATGATGCTACGCTGAAGGTAAGTGATGAAAAAATGCTGTTTTACGTTCATACCGATGAAAACATCTATAACATACCCTGTTATGTAAAAAACGGAAAACAGTACGTTTGCCTGAATTATCATGATTACGGAAATGAAATAGATTTCGGAAAGGAAAAATTTACTGAAATATCATTACAGGACGGGGCATCCGGAGTTTCTTTCTCATATCGCATAACGGCATTACCTGAAATGAGTGAAAATGTTGCCACAGATAAATGGATTCAGTTTGATTATGGCGGAAAAGAATTTTCAATACCCGTGAAATTCAACCCCGAAATCAGAGCTCTGTTTCAGAACTATCCTGTGGTGGATTATGAATCGTGTTTCAACATTCCGCTCAGTAATGTTGTTAAAAGCACATTGATTCCGGAACTGAAAAAATATGTAAAAGGATTGCCGGTAAAAAAAGGAGTGGAATACTTAATGTATTTTACCCGTTATGCTTTTCATTTTAAGAAGGACGACGATATGTACGGCAGCGAAAAACGTTTTTCACCCGAGCTTACCCTGATTTCAGAGGCAAGCGATTGTGAAGACCGGGCGGCCCTGTTTTTTGCACTGGTAAAAGAAATTTACAATCTTCCCATGCTGGTAATAACGTTTCCTGACCATGTTACCGTAGCTGTACGTTTAAACAAACCCAGAGGGAAAACGATAACTTATAAAGGAGAAAAATATACTCTATGCGAACCAACCCCACAGCGTATTGATTTATCTGTAGGTCAGTGGGCGCCCACGCTTCGTAAAAAAGATTTTGAAATTGCTTTTTCCTATCAGCCCTCGCCTGAACGATAAATTACTGATTTACTTCCCTTACCTGTCCGGGTCGTGGTTCACGACTTGATTTTTTTAATTTCCGTAAGACAGATTTCAATTCTTCGGAAATTTTTACATAAAAGAATCGTCCGTCTTTGATGAAATAAATATAACAGCAACTGTCGCACCGTGTAGAAAAATAAATTGTTTTAATGACATCCTTCCTGCCAAACAGATACGCTTTCCCTTCTGAGCGGCAGTTCATCGGATTGTCGTATTCAGAATATACGGTTCTTAGGTTGTATTTAAATTTTTCCACGGTTTCCGAATCGGTAACGGTGGTGTAGGTGAAAAACCGTGAATATCTTTTCGGATCTCCGTCGGGATTCGTATAAAATAATACCTGAATGCTGTCTGCTTCCTCCAGCGAAGGTTCTACATCAATCGCCCTGTTCAGCAGCCGGATGCTGTCAACCGGAATAACGGAAACCGGAATATTTTCCCTTTTTTTTGACTTACAGGCCGAAACTGATAAAACGAAAAGCAACAGCAAAATTAAATTCCGATACGTCATAGCGTAAAATTAGAAATAAAAAAGCCGCCTTTAAAAATAAGGCGGCCTGATAAGGTTTTATTATTTTAATAGGTATTTGTCTGAGGTGTGTAGCTAACCCAGTTGGCAAGCCAGTTAGACGTACCCAGCGCACCCCGGAAAGTTACCGTAGTGAAGAATGTAGGATCAAGACCTGCAAAGGAAGCGCCGCTGAGCGCTGGTGAACCTGCCTTGGGCATAAAATTCGGATTGTCCCAGTTAAACGGATCTTCCAGCATAATATTTGCGGGATTGGTGTAAGTGATACAACCATTTGCTTCGGCTTTGGTGCGTACCTGAGCCGCCGTAATTACGGCTCCGGCAGCAGCGTCTACTCTGTAAGGATCTGCTAATGCATGCACCAGGTTATTTCTGAATAATGAGGAGTCCGTGTTATAGGCACTGGCTGTAGCAGCGCTTTCCATAGAAAATCCGGCTCTCGGGAATCCCATCATGATAGAGTTGTGAACTTCAAATCGAACGGCTCTTCTCCATCTGTTGGCAAAGTTGAGATTTGCCTGCGTATTGGGATCTCCGTTCGGCCCTATCCAGGTAATATTGGAGAGAATAGGTCTGGTATAGGGCTGAGCCAGTGTTCCTGATCCGTCATTGTCGGCTTCAACACCGTTACCGGCATCCGTATCAGCTATTTCGGGACGACGCTGACATACGGCAAACTGAATTTTTCCAATGTATCCGAAATCAAAATCAAGATCATCATCCGAAGTGGCGTAAGCAACAAGGTATTTTGCATTATGCGTTCCGCCGAAAAATTCAAAAGCATCATCGTTTCCGTAAGAAACCTGAATGTATTCAAGCGTTGTACCCGAACCTACCCCACCGGTAGTGAGCCCGTTAATTTCCGAACCGGGTTCGGCAGCTATACCGGCCCATTCAATACGGCAATATCGCATGGTTCCCGAATTGTCATTCGGTATGGTTCCGCCGTAGCGACGATCTACTCCCCCTTCAATCAGCGGAGCGGGTGATAAAGGCCTGTTTGTGGGGGCATTTCCAAGGAGTATTACTCCACCCCAGTCTCCTCTGGCTCTTTGTCCGGCCGGTTTGCCTGAAGTAAATACAATAGGCCTGGTAGCCGTACCCAGTGCTTCAATTCTGGCTCCTCGCTCAATGATTAATGCGCCTTTTTGCGAAACATCACCTTTGATAATAGTACCCGCAGGAATGGTAAGCGTGGTACCGGCCGTAAAGTAAACATATCCCTTTAAGGTATAGACGCCTCCCTGTAGCGTAATATTTCTTTCATATGAACCTACAAGCACCCGGGAAACGTTGGGATCGTCGGGGTTAGTGCCCACACCACCGCCGGATGCATTGTCTTCATTAAAATTCACTTTTACGCAAGATCCTGCTGCAATGCTGATGATTGCCACGAAAAGAAGATTTCGGAATAATTGTGTTGCCATATTGATTTAATTTAATTTTTATTAATTTTTAGATTTTAAACTAAAATCATAAGTCACGCCGAGACTGATGGTAGTTCCCGGACGATATGAATAATTGATTCGGTCGCCCTTGCTGTATTCATATCCCGGTTTATCAGTCGGGTTATCATAAAAAGCATATTTGTTGTTCAAAAGATCGGCAATGGTTAACTTGATTTCTCCTTTATTCTTGAACACTTTTTTGGAAACCTGCATGTCAACCAGATTCCGGGGCCTTTCATAAATATCGAAGAATCCGGCACCGTTCGGATCCCCTACCAGAGAAAGACGCGGACCTATCCTGTTGTACAGGATTGTGGTGTTCCAATCTTTTTTGGTATACTGAAATCCTGCGTTTATCAAATACGGAGATTGTCCGTACAAGGGTCGGTTCTGATCTACTTTTACTCCGGTAGCTTGTTCGGTGGTAAGCGTTACGGTTGAATTCAAAAAGGTAAAATTGCTGATGAAGGTAAACCCTGCTAATTTTTCATTGATGAAATCAAGTCCTTTACGTATTTCGGCCTCAAAACCAAACAAGCGGGCCTTATCGGCATTGGTAAACTCAAATAACCATCTGTCACCGTTGCTGCCGGGATCCATTCTTAATTCAATAGGATTTTTGAACGATTTAGCCAGCAAGCCTACCGAAAAAACTTCGCCTGCCTTCGGGTAAAATTCATATCGCAAATCAGCATTTAAAATTGAAGTACGTTTTAAATTGAGGTCACCGCTTATTCCCCAGATTTGCTCGTAATCGAAGAACTGGAAGGGAGCAATTTCCCTGAATTCGGGACGGGCAACCGTTTTTGAACCGGCAATGCGGAGCTGACTTTTATTGGTAACTGACCAGATCAGATTCACTGAGGGCAGAAAATCCCATTTTTCGGTATTCACCACAACACGTTTCAGCGCCAGATCCTGTGTAGTAAGAAACTGCTCAAAAAATTCGGTTCGGAGCCCCCAGATAGCCCTTAATTTTTCACTGATCTTATTATCAAACATGAAATAGCCTGAATTTAGCAGAGATACACCGAAATATTTATCTGTGTTTTGTGTTAATTCATCAAGGAACAGCCCGTTGGATTTTATGTTTTCCCTTAAGAAGGCACGGTCGTAAGGAATGGTAATATCCGTAGCCGTGGATGCCGGACGATAACGGAATACCCTGGCTTTGAAATTACGGAACCGCAAAGTGCTTCCGCCGCCTGCTTTAAAGGTTTGTTTCTGCCCCCCCAAATTAAAAGGAACCGTTACCGACCCGTGGCCTCCGAATGTAAAATCTTCGAGGGTAGAAAAGAATCGTCGGGTATCATCATCATCCATCTCATATTTACTGTTCGGAAGCGATGAGCTTTTAACGTACTGGGCAGTTCTGAAATCGGGTTGTGTTTTGTAGTTGTATGCGAAATTTCCGTTCCACTTCAATTTGATTCCGGAAGAAGTAATCTGATGATCGCCTTCCAGCTGACTGCTTACCAGTGTTCGTTGATTCAGGAATGAAGATCGTAACGAAACCAGTTGCAAACGGCCCACATTATCCAGCAACCGGTTATAGTAATTGTCTTCATACAGTTGGTTGAAAAGATTTTTGAATGACACTTTGTGCTTGCCTTTTATATATGTAAGGTTGAACAAGGCGCCTGAACTTACAGAATATCTGTTTTGAACTTCAGTTCCGGTAAATATGGGTGTTCTTACCTGCTCAAAACGACCTCTTTCCACCTCGTCGTAAATAATCTGGCTTTGTCTGTGATAAAGGGAGAAAAGCGTTCCGAAACTGGCATTGTTTTTGAACCGCTTGACATTCGACCAGGAAAGATTCAGCGTAGTAATGGGCGGGGCTTTTCTGACCACTTCGCCGAAGACATCATCTTTAAACAATTTTGTTTTTTCAATTTTCTGCGCATCGGGCAAAGAACGGTATCTCGGTATGGAAGGGATGGAATCCGGAAGGCTTCTGTCGCCGTTGTCAAATCCCAACCAATCCAGCGGATTCCGCTTGTTTGAGGTAAAGTTTCTGAATGTGGATTGTGTATTGAATCCTACGGTAAAACCCACTGATAATGTATTGGAAGAAGGAATGTCCCGGGTACGAATCTGAACAAGTCCTCCGGCAAATTCACCCGTTAAATCGGGTGTTGCGGTTTTATTGATGATTATATTATCAATCATGGCCGAAGGAATCACATCGAAGGAGAAAGCCTTTTTATCCGGTTCGCTGCTGGGCATTAAGGCGTCATTAATCAGGGCCTGATTGTATCTGTCACTCAAACCGCGAACAATCACAAATTTGTTATCCTGTATGGATGTTCCGCTGACGCGGCGAAGAACCTCGCCAGTGTTTTTGTCGGGAGTTCTGCGGATAAAATCAGCGGCTATTCCGCTGGAAAGGGTAATATTATTTCGCTGAAAGCTGAGTAGGGCTACCGTGTTTTCCTGACGTCGTGAAGTGGCTTTAACCGTTACGCCTTCCAGATTAGATTTTTGGCTTTCGGTTAGAACAATTTCCAGATAATTTTCAATGCCGGATTGAACATCTACTTCATTTATTACCTTCGTTTCGTAGCCTGTAAAAGAAACCCTGAAAGTATATTTACGGCCGGGTTCCAGATTTATATAAAATTTCCCTTCCACATCAGCCACTACACTCCGATTCAATTCTTCTATCTGAAGAGTGGCACCCGGAAGAGACTCATTTCGGTTATTGATAACTTTTCCGCTTAAACGCAGCCCTTGTGCAAAAGAGCCAATGTTGTTAAATATTGTTAAAAAAGCAACAAAAAAAACACTTAGTACTGCCGTTCTGAACATATCTTAGATTTGACGCAAAGCTGAGAAGATGCAGTTACAGATACGTTACCGCAGTATTAAGCAATTATTATTGAGCTGTTAACATAATATTAAGAGAAGGTCCCAAAAACTTTTTTAATTTAATAATTTAAAAATTAAATAAACGCCGTTGTAAGCCATCTCCTGCTTAATTTTGTTCAATAATTTTTTATGGAAGACATTACAATAGGCTGAAATTCAATGTCTCCGAATTTTTAATCCTCTACGTCTTAAATTTTTTTATGGCAATTCAATCTCTTATCAAGATTTTCATGCCGAAAAACAGGGTTTTTTTTGAACTTTTCGAAAAGGTATCAGACAACGTAGCCCGTATGGGTGGTATTTTGAAAGAAGTGATAAATGAGCCTGAGTTTAATAAGCGCTCAGCGCTGATTCAGCGACTGGAAGATCTGGAACACGCCAATGACGAACTCACCCACAGAATTTTTACGGAGTTGGGACGAAATTTCATTACGCCGTTTGACAGGGAAGATATTCACTATTTAGCCACAGCGCTGGATGATATTGCCGATCATATTTATGCTGCAGGAAAAAAAATTAATTTTTACAGAGTGGATCCTGATGATACGGGAATGCGAAAATTCAGCGATTTAATAGAACAGGGCGTTATTCAGGTAAAAACCGCCGTGAATGAACTCCGGAACATGAAAAATCTCAGAAAAATCACGGAAGCTCTTGTCAAAATAAACAGCCTCGAAAATCAAGGCGACGATATCTTTGATTTCAGCATTGAAACCCTTTTCAATACCGAAATAGATGCCAAGGAAGTGATCAAAAAAAGAGAAATTTATCAGGTGATGGAGATCGTTACGGATAAATGCGAAGACGTCAGCAATGTAATTGAATCCATTATCATAAAATATGCCTGATATAAATTTTGTCTTATAGCCCTTATCCGCTTATCTTTATTTCTCATTCATAGATTTCCTATATTTATAACGGCCATGACGACAGCGCTGATAGTTATCATTGTTCTGGCATTAGTGTTTGACTATATTAACGGTTTTCATGATGCAGCCAACTCCATAGCCACGATTGTTTCAACCAAAGTACTTACGCCTTTTCAGGCTGTTTTATGGGCGGCTATTTTTAATTTTCTGGCTTTCTTTATTTTTAAAGATCATGGCGTTGCAGATACCGTGGCAAAAACCGTTCATCAGGATGCCGTTACCCAAAACGGAGATACCGGCCGCATGCTGGTAGTGATTATTGCCGGATTACTGGCGGCCATTACCTGGAATTTACTCACCTGGTGGTTCGGTATTCCCTCCTCGTCTTCACATACCTTAATCGGAGGTTTTGCCGGTGCAGCAATTGCTGCCGGCGGATTCAGTGCCATAAATTCGCAGGTTATCATTAAAACAGCAAGTTTTATACTACTGGCACCCGTTATTGGAATGATTATGGCTTTTTTTATGTCACTTTGGTTTATCAGTTCGTTTCGGAAAGGATGGTCATCAAAAATTATTTCTGTATTAGTAATCGTTTTAGTTTATATTTTTCTTACCAAGAATCTGGTTTTTGACCGTATAATTCTGGCTGCTGGCACCGATTATGAGCATTACGCCCTGCAGATAATTTTTTATTCCAAAAATTTTAAATGGATATTATTAGCTGTCATCCTGATAACTATGGCCATATTTGCATTATGGCTAAATACCTTAAACGCATACAGGGCCAGTTACTGGTTTAAAAAGCTTCAGTTGGTTTCATCTGCCGCTTTCAGCATTGGCCATGGAGGAAATGATGCACAAAAAGTGATGGGCATTATCACCGCTGCCCTGATCGCCGGCGGACAGATACAAAATTTTGGCGAAATGCCTTCCTGGGTACCGGTTGCCTGTTACACGGCTATCGGATTAGGAACACTGAGCGGCGGTTGGCGTATTGTAAAAACCATGGGTACAAGAATCACAAAAGTTACTCCTTTTGAAGGCGTAGCAGCAGAAACTGCCGGAGCGTTGACGTTATTTTTAACCGAAGAACTACGGATTCCTGTCAGTACCACCCATACCATTACGGGTTCAATTATGGGAGTAGGCGCTACCAAACGGCTTTCTGCCGTTCGCTGGGGTGTTACCATTAATTTAATCTGGGCATGGGTGCTCACGATTCCTGTCAGCGCCCTGCTGGCCGGGGGAATTTATTATGTCATCGGGCTTTTTTAATGTTTTTTATTCAGCATAAAAAATATCAGCAATGAATAAAATTCTGGTTACAGGCGGATGCGGATATATTGGTTCTCATACTCTGGTTGACTTAATACAGAACGGTTATGAAGTGATTTCGGCTGATAATAATATTAGATCGCTTCCCGTAGTGCTAGAAGGCGTAAAAGAAATTACCGGGCGTAACGTTAAAAATTATAAAATAGATCTCTGTAATTATGATGACACTTATGCTATTTTTGAAGAAAATCAGGATATCCGCGGAATCATTCACTTTGCAGCCTTCAAAGCGGTGGGAGAATCCGTGGAGAGGCCTTTAATGTACTACGAGAACAATCTGACTTCTCTTTTAAACTTATTAAGTTGCGTTCAGGAATTTCAGATTCCGTATTTTATATTTTCATCATCGTGTTCCGTTTATGGCCAACCCGACCAGGCGCCGGTAACGGAAGAAACTCCGCTGAAACCGGCCGAATCGCCTTATGCGGCCACAAAACAAATGGGTGAACGTATTTTGCAGGATTTTCTAAAAACCAGCAACACACAAGGCATCATCCTGCGGTATTTTAATCCGGCAGGTGCACATCCGTCAGGAAAAATCGGAGAACTTCCCGTCGATCCGCCGCAAAACCTTATTCCCGTAATTACCCGAACGGCTTCCGGCAGGCAAAAGAAAATGTACGTTCATGGCGCTGACTATCCTACGCGGGACGGCTCATGCATTCGTGATTTTATCCACGTTTGTGATATTGCCTCGGCTCATACGCTGGCCTTAGGTTATGTGGAACAGAAAAAAAACACTCATCAATGTGAAATTTTCAATCTGGGCAGCGGGCACGGAACCTCTGTTCTGGAAACCATTCAGGCCTTTGAAGAAATGACCGGAATAAAAATAAATTACGAAATCGGCCCCAGACGTCCGGGCGACGTGATTTCGGTTTTTGCGAATCATGATAAGGCAAAAAAACAACTGGGATGGACTCAGCATTTTGATTTAAAAGATATTCTGCTTACTGCCTGGAAATGGGAGCAACGCATATGCGAAGACGAAACTTTGTTCCAGAATAATAAAACCGATTTAAACTAACGATCGTATTTTTCATTGACACACTTGAACTTAATTCCTCTCGCCTTACATTTGCTTTTATTTATGCTAATGCTGATAACATTCAGTATTGAAATGTTATTATTCTACTGTTTTAAAATCAATATTATGAATTTCTTAAAAAGTTTCGACACTTTCATTTTTATTGATGTAATGATTAAAGCGGGGATCAAACAAAAGAAAATTTTACATTAATTAGCTTTTTGAATGCAGAAATATGAAAATTCGTTTATGCTGAAAATGGAATATGAATCCGCAACTACTGAAGAATTGAAGAATGATTCCATGAGCCAGGAAGGGATAATGAAAATTACATTACGCGTCAATTATTTTTATAAATAAAAGGCAAAAAAATATACAGCGCTTATGTCTTTAAAACATATTCAGCCCACCGGAACGAAAGATACACGAAGTGGTTTTGGCGACGGCATTGTTGAGGTCGCACGAAAAAATAAAAATATCGTGGCGCTTACGGCCGACTTAGCGGGATCGCTGAAACTGAATCAGTTTATTAAAGAATTTCCCGAACGGTTTTTTCAGTGCGGCATTGCTGAAGCCAATATGATGGGGGTTGCAGCCGGACTTACCATTGGCGGAAAAATACCTTATACCGCAACGTTTGCCAACTTCTCAACCGGAAGGGTTTACGACCAGATTCGTCAAAGTATTGCTTACAGCCACAAAAACGTTAAAATCTGCGCTTCCCATGCCGGACTTACGCTGGGCGAAGACGGAGCCACGCATCAAATTCTGGAAGACATCGGGCTGATGAAGATGCTCCCCGGCATGACGGTGATTGTACCCTGCGATTACCATCAAACCAAAGCAGCCACCAAGGCGATCGCCGATTATGAAGGCCCAGTGTATTTAAGATTCGGGAGACCTGCCTGGCCCATATTTACCAAAGAAGAAGACTTTGAAATCGGGAAGCTTCAATATTTTTCAAAGGGCACGGATGTCACTCTATTTGCATGCGGACATATGGTTTGGCAAGCCATTCAGGCAGGTGCTATACTGGAAGAAAAAGGATTCAGTGTAGAACTGATCAATGTACACACCGTAAAACCGCTGGATGAAGAAGCCGTTATAAACTCACTCAAAAAAACCCGATGTGCCGTTACTGCCGAAGAGCACAACATCATAGGCGGCATGGGCGACACAATTGCGCAATGTGCAGCCCGTAACTTTCCTGTACCGATTGAATACATAGGCACCCGCGATACCTTTGGTGAAAGCGGCACGCCGGCCCAATTACTGAAAAAATACGGACTGGATGTAACCGATATCGTTACGGCTGCCGAAAAAGTGATAAAAAGAAAAAAAGAAATGTAATGTACAGGATACTCACATCGTTGTAAGAGTTTATTTTCGGGATTACCACTTGGCATAACTTGCCGTTTTAAACAAATCCCGGATTTTATCATCAAAGCATAGACACAACAGTCTTTAATGTCCCTGACGTTATCTGATAGCGAATTACTGGCCCGGTTTCGGCAAACCGAAACCAGGGAACAGGCTTTTACGGCGCTGATTAAAAAATATCAGGACAAGCTGTACTGGCACATTCGTCGCCTGGTAATTACGCATGACGATGCCAATGATGTACTTCAGAATGTATTTATCAGAGTCTGGAACGGACTGGAAAATTTCAGAGAAGACAGTAAACTCTATACCTGGCTATACCGCATAGCCACCAACGAATGCCTGACATTTTTAGAACAACAAAAAAGAAAAGCGGCGTTAAGCCTTGATGAAGTGCAATCAGGGCTGGTTAATAAAATAAAAGCAGAGAAACATTTTGATGCAGAAAAATTGGAATGGAAATTACAACTTGCCATTCAACAACTTCCTGAAAAACAAAGAATTGTATTTACTTTACGATATTATGACGAAATGCCGTACGAAGAAATGAGTAAAGTGCTGGATACCAGCGAAGGGGCATTGAAAGCAAGCTATCATCATGCAGTAAAAAAAATTGAAGATTATTTGCTGAATCGTTAAACTTTACGAAGTGAATTCCATCTTATTATAACAATTCCTAAATTGCATAAGCTTTTATTCAGATGTGTCCGGAACGTTCAATACAAGATGAATTAAAACAGTTAAACAGTCGTTTAGCCGAAGTTGAACGGAAAAAGGGTTATTCCGTTCCGGAAAATTATTTTGATTCCTTGGCCGATCATATTCTTTTACGAATTAAAGCGCAACATTCTGAAAATCCGTCAGAAGAAATACAGTTTTTATCTCCCCTGCTCAGCCGCGTATCCAAAGAAATGCCGTATTCAATTCCGGAAAACTATTTTACTTCTTTGTACCGGGATATACTGCATGCCACAACTAATTACGACTCTGTACAGGAAGAAACAGAAAAAATTTCAGGCCTGGTTGCCGGAATTAACAAAACCAATGTTTATTCCGCTCCACAGGGATATTTTGAACAGAACGCAGATGTTATTGTAACGAAAGCAGACTCAAAACCGGCTAAAATCATTTCCATGTACAGCCGGCGTAAATTTCGTTTCGGCACTGTTGCCGCCATGATGGCAGGAATTATCCTTTTCAGCAGTATCATTTTGCTGAAAAAGCAAGGCATAGAGGAAAACGGAAAGCAGGTGCTGGCAAAGATTTCCAACGACATAAAAAAAATGAATGATGAACAGCAGCAAGCGCTGATCGAATTTCTGAATGCAGGGCTTAGCGGAAAAGAAACCGCAACTTCGACGAAAGACGGCTGGAAACAGGAAATACAACTCATGCTTCAGGATATTCCTGAAGAAGAACTCATACACTTCAAACAACAAACCGATGATATGGAAAATCTTCTGATGGTCAACTAATGCAGCATGAAAAAGATAATGCTCATATGGTGTTTGTTTTTGACGGTTGTGTTTCTCAATGCACAAAATGACCCTGCCGATCCCGTATCTCGCGAAAGCAAAATCAGAGACCGGATGCAGGAATACATTCAAAGGAAATTAAACTTAAATCGTCAGGAAGCCGAAAAATTTACCCCTGTATTTGTGCGTTATTTTAAAGAATTTGTTCAAACCCATCGCAGTCACCGCGATGACCGACTGGTGCTTCAGCAAAAGATTATCGAACTGCGCATCAGATACCGCGACGAATTCCGGCAGATTCTGGATGAAAATAAAGCAAATAACGTATTTCGTTACGAAGACGAGTTTCGCATAAAAGCCAGAGAAGTGATTCTGGAACAACGGCGGCAAAGACTGGAAAAAAGTACGGATGTAAACCGCCCGGTTGAACATTGAGTTTTTCCCGAAAATTTTTCTCAAATTTTTTTACCGCCAGAGAAATTTTCTCAAACCTTATCGCTTTGCTGTATTCAGCTATTCATCTTTTGAACTCTTTTCCACATCGTGTGTGACGGCCGTCCACATCGCCTGGCGAACATCGTGATAAAACAAAAATATCCAGTTTTCTTCGATTCCCCGGCTTAACCATTCGTGCCTTAACATCATTGCTTTTTTTCCATCATAATCGTATTTCGCAACCAGCCTGCTTTTCATTTGATTCAACTGCGGCGCTTCATCACCGCCAAAAAAAACAGTTTGATTTCCGTTGCGAATCCAGAAGACCTGATGAAAAGGCGTATGCGCACCCGTCATCCTGTATTCTATTTTTTCGTCTATAAATCCATCCCCTTCCAGCAACACTACCTGCCGGTTATTGCGCAAAACCTCAATTTCTTCCGGAATATAAGACGGTAATCCCTTTTCAAAAGCATAAGCCAGCTCTTTACGTTGCACATAATAGGTTGCATTGGGAAAAGCGAGCCTGTATCCCAATCCATCTCTTTCCAATCCGATACCTCCGGCATGGTCTTTATGCAGATGCGTCAGTAAAACCTTTGTTACCTGTTGTGGAGCAATTCCTTCTTTTTGCAGGTTTTGATGAAGCTGCAGGATTCCATTCTGCTCAAAGCCGAGTCCGGCATCCAGAAGAATGACATCGGATGATAGCACCACTGCAAAAGGCTGAATTTCTACCAAAAGGTTTCCTTTACTCTGATGCTGATTTACGGAGGGTTCATAGGGAACAAATTTTTTTGAATGACCAATGGTAAATGTTCCTTCCGAGAGGGGTATAATTTTCATAAATGAAAAGAGATAATTTTTGCAGACGACCTGTTATATTTAATTTCTGTACTTGCAAAAGTAATACTAACCCGAAGAACTGTTATGTAAAAATGAATTACACACAAAAGGAAATATCGTTTTTATGAAAAATATGCTTTACTGTTACGTCAATTTCTCAGGGTAAATTTTAATTAAAAAAACTGTTCTGAAAAAACGCTGCATCAGCATATATACTGACTCTACGGATAATGATCAGAACAGCTGTCCGGAAATTTATTCAGAATAGTAAATTCTACGGCTGTGCAAAACTGTTTCTGGGGCCACCCGGCGCAAAAACAGCTAACATTCTGGCTTTCTGGCCGGCAGTAAACATATACATACAGGCATCATCGGTATAATCCATATAATTCATAAACATATCGCCGTTTGGACCATTTGAGCAGGAAATTCTGGGAAAAGCCGACATCCGTAGTTTGGCCCGCCCTGATTGGGTGTATCAGACACCAGGTCGCTGCCTTTGCAAGCGCTACCGTCATCACCCCAAATATGCCTTAAATTCAGCCAGTGCCCTACTTCGTGGGTTGCCGTTCTTCCTTTGTTAAAAGGCGCTACGGCGCTTCCGGTAGTTCCGAAAGCCTGATAATCTATAACAACTCCATCAGTATTGGCATTTCCGCCGGGAAATTGAGCATACCCCAGTATTCCGCTTCCCAAGTCACAAACCCAAATGTTTAATTTGGTTGTGGGACTGGTTGGACTAATGCCACCCCGATTGTTTCTTTTCACATTGTCAATTGTTGACCAACTGGTTACCGTAGAGTATCTTCTTTTCACCTGATCTAAAACAAAAGTAACTCCGATATTACCTGAACGTAAACTCTCAAAGGCAGCCGGCGTATTGTTATAATCCGGATTCGTTGCGCTGAAATCCTGATTCAGTACGGCAATTTGTGAAGCAATTTGTGCGTCAGAAACATTTTCGGCGGTCGTATTATAAACTACATTTACGACTACCGGAATTTCGATGGTTCCATCCGGTAACAAACGACCGGCATTCACATTTTCGACATATTGCTTTATAAAATTTTCAATTTCATCCATACGTCGCTTTAAAGTCGGGTCTTCATTAAGTTGTGCCTGAAGTACATCATCTGCGGCACATTTTCTTTGTAAGGTTACAGATTCTTTCTGTATTAACTCTGATGTATCAGTTTTTACTTCTTTTTTACAGGAAACCATAAAAAACAGACCGGTTGCCAGGAAAAGGATGAATGATTTTCTTATAAAATAAAATTTTAAATTTATGAAGCAATCGTTGCGAAAAGTTATTTTTTCCTTTTGAAATATTGTTAAAAAACGGGCCCCATTTTTTAAACATTGTTTCAATTATTGAAAACTTTTCAGTACATGATTCATTCGAATGAATCATACAAAAGTTCCTTTCTGATTAAACCAAAAGTTTCCGGATTCTATTATTCATTACACTAAACCATATGGGAGGAATCAGCGCCAGGAGAATCATACCGGGATAACCGGTAGGCATTTGCGGGGAATTTTCATGATGGCGAAGAATCTGATATTTACGGCTGGCTTTGTAGTGATGGTCGCTGTGACGGGTTAGTTCAAACAGTATGAGACGGCCGATAATATGATTACTGTTCCAACTGTGATGCGGAAGAATTTTTTCATATTGGCCGGCTTCATTTTTCTTTCGCTGCAGTCCGTAATGCTGAATATAATTTACGCTTTCCAGCAGTAAAATTCCGATGAGAGCAGCCACACAAAATGCTCCCAAAGCCTTCAGCCCAAAAAGAGTATAAATCAGAAGCAGAAAACCTAACTGAATCAAGGTGAACTGTATCATTTCATTACGAAGTGACAGAAAATGAATTCCCTTTCTTTTTACTTCGGCGCCGGCAATCTTCCATGCGTCAAGATAGCCCTGGGTTATGCTGCGCAGGTAAAAAAGATAAACCGGCTCATTGTAGCGGGCGCTGTTTGGGTCGTTTTCAGTGGCAACCCTTTTATGATGCCCTTTGTTGTGCTCAATAAAAAAATGCATATAGAGCGATGTCAGCAACAAGATTTTGGCCAGCGCCTGTTCTGTTTTATCCGAACGGTGGCCCAACTCATGCGCCACGTTAATACCGAACACACCGCACAATAATCCCATCACTAAAATTCTGCCCCAGTAATCGGTGGTTGTTAATGAATCTTCAGCTAACCCCTTTAAAAAAGAATACAAGGCAAAATATTGCAAAGGAACAATCATATACAACCAAAGGTCATATACTTTATTTTGCTTTTCGGCCGATTCTTCCACTTCAGATAAATTGCTGTCATCGGGTTTTAAAAACAGTTCCAACAGCGGAACAATTATCCAGATGGCTATTAATGGATACCAGATGACTATACCCTGCAAATAAAAAGAACGTATTCCTGCAAGCATCAGCAAAAGGGGCAGAAAATACTTTAAGTATCGCATTTATGATTCGCGGTTTGATTTCCGAATTTATAAAATTTTTAAAAAATTTTATACACATTAATTCTTCATCAAATTTTAAACGAACTTTCTTTTATAAAGTCTTTATTTAAACTTTTACATCATAATGTCCTTATCTACCCGATTAAAAAACCAGCATCTTTTATGGAGAGCCGGTTTTGGGCCTGCCGTTGAGCAATTGAATGAATTATCTCTTTATTCTCCTCAGCAATATTATCAGGCCCTGGTGAAAGCCTCTGCAAATGAACCTGTTCCCCTAGAAGCTGTTGACGATTATCTGAAAGGATTCTTTCAAGGCATGGGCGATGTGATTCGGATGCAAACCAACCTGTCGGATGAAGAACGGAAAAAATTCAGGCAAAAAAACAGGCAGGGCGTTAGAAACCTGAATCTATTATGGTTTAAAGAAATGGTAAACAGCTCCGCTCAGCTTCGGGAAAAAATGGCGCTATTCTGGCACGGGCATTTTGCCTGTCGCAACCTGAACGTATTATATCAACAGCAGTTGCTCCACATTCTGCGAAAGTACGGCTTGGGTTCATTTCGCACTTTACTTCATGAAGTGTCCAAATCGGCGGCCATGCTGAATTTTCTGAACAATCAGCAAAACCGAAAAGATCATCCGAACGAAAATTTTGCCAGAGAAGTGATGGAGTTATTCACCTTGGGTCGGGGCCATTACAGCGAAAACGACATAAAAGAAGCGGCCAGAGCATTTACCGGTTGGGGCGCTAACCTGAAAGGTGAATTTGTATTCAGAAAATTTCAGCACGACTTTGGAAAAAAAACTTTTCTAAACCGAACAGGGAATTTTGACGGAGAAGATATTCTGAACATACTCCTGGAACAAAAACAAACCGCCAGATTCATTACACGGAAAATTTATTCTTTTTTCGTAAACGATAACCCCGACGATGAAAAAACAGAATGGCTTGCCCGGCGCTTTTATCAAAGCGATTATAATATTTCAAAGTTAATGGAGGATATCTTTACTTCAGATTGGTTTTATGAAAGCCGGAATATCGGCTGTAAGATCAAATCGCCGGTAGAGCTGCTGGTCGGAATGCAACGTCTTTTACCGATGAAAATAGAAAACGAAACGATGATACTGGTGCTTCAACGCTTGTTAGGACAGGTTTTGTTCTTTCCTCCGAATGTGGCCGGATGGCCCGGCGGAAAAAACTGGATTGACAGCTCTACCCTGCTGCTCAGAATGCGCCTGCCGGCAATTTTCATGAACGAAGAGGCGCTGAATGTTCAACCCAAACCGGATGACGATCAGATGATGGGTCAACCTGACGCTGAAGAAAATATCTTACCGAAAAACAGAAATTTAACTGAACGATACGGCAAAGCATTGAAAGCAGAAATACGCTGGGATGAATTTCTGCGCTTTTACCAAAATCTTCCAAAAGAAAAACTGATCATCAGTATTTCAGAAACCTTACTCCAGGCAAAAACAAATGTACCGGTACAAGTCATCTACTCTTTCAGTAAAAGAAAAGATCAGAAGGATTTCATCAAAGCCGCAACCCTGTACATGATGAGTTTGCCGGAATATCAGCTTTGCTGAAAAATGTTAAACCTTAAAATTCTAATCATGGTCATTAAAAGAAAAGAATTTCTCAAAATCGGGTCGCTGGCTACTGCCTCTTTGTGGATACCCCAATTTTTAAAGGCTTTTGAAAAGCCCGGCGCCCTCTCAGGAGGAAATAAAACACTTGTGATTATTCAGCTCAGCGGCGGCAATGACGGACTGAACACCGTTATCCCCGTTCGCAATGATATTTACTATAAACTCAGGCCAAAACTCGGAATTCCAAAATCAAAAGCATTGGCCATTACCGATGAAGCCGGTTTGCACCCTACATTAAAAGGCCTCAGGGCTTTATATGACGAGGGTTTTGCGGGAATATTAAATAACGTGGGCTATCCCAATCCTGATCGTTCGCATTTTCGCAGCATGGACATCTGGCACACGGCCAGCGACAGCCGTGAATACCTGACTACCGGCTGGATTGGCCGCTTTCTGGATGCTCAATGCAAGGGGTATGATATAAAATCATCAGACAAACAAAAAGGTCGCGAGAATTCCCTCCAGGCTGTTGAGGTTGACGATATACTAAGCCTTGCCCTAAAAGGCGAGTCTGTAAAAGGAATTGCCGTAAAAGACCCGAAACGTTTATATGGTACGGCCAATGAAGAATTTTTCAGAGCGATAGTACAGGAGCGGAAAAAAAGTAATTCTTCCATTGCGGATTATCTTTATAAAACGTTAGCCGAAACACTCTCTTCGGCCGATACTATTTTCCGCCAAAGTCGCCTGAATCCTTCCCGTTCTGATTATCCGAAAACACAACTGGGTAACAGTCTTAAAACCATTGCATCGCTGATTTTTTCGGATATAGATACGAAAATTTATTATGTATCGCTTGGCAGTTTTGATACGCATATTCAACAGGAAATTCAGCAACAACGCTTATTTACCGAACTGGACGAGGCATTAACGGCATTTGTCAGGGATTTGAAGAAAAATAACCGTTTTGAAGATGTGCTGATTTTTACCTTTTCCGAATTTGGAAGACGGGTGGCACAAAATGCCAGCGGCGGAACCGATCACGGCACAGCCAATAATATGTTTTTCATCAGCGGCGCTTTGGCTCAAAAAGGATTACTGAATCCGCTGCCGGATTTACAACAGTTGGATGACGGCGACCTGATTTATAAAGTCGATTTCAGGAATGTTTATGCCACTGTGCTCAACAAATGGCTTAAAGCCGATGACGTAAAAATTTTAGGAAAAAAATACGATCATCTCTATTTTATTAAAAGTCATTGACCGGTCATCTTCTTTATTTTTTATGACGTGTGGCAATCCTGTATAAAATGAAACAAAGCGCTGCGAAAAAGCCGACACCCAACAGATAATATCCGTCTGTTCCGAGGTTGTTTACAAAAAATTCCTCTTTATTGAGCTTTGTCATGAACTTTTCGGCAAACACCAGCAAAACGGCCGCAATGACGCCAAACAACGCCCCGCCGGCTACCAGCCCGGTGGCAAATAAGTTTCCTTTGCGTAAATCTTCCTCTTCCTCCGGCTGCTTTTCTTTTTTATATTTTTTGTCGGCCAGTCCGCGAATAAAACCGCCTATGGCGATAGGCAAGGTAGTGGAAAGCGGAAGATAGGCCCCCACGGCGAAGCTCAGCGACTTCACTCCACACAGCTCCAGTACAATGGCTAAAAAGATGCCGGCCATTACAAATTGCCAGTCTAAATTAAAGGAAAGAATTCCCTTGATTAAGGTAGCCATCAGTGTAGCCTGTGGCGCGGCATAGGTTTCTCCGATAGCATGTTGCACACCTTTAGCCGCCAGTTCTGATGAAGGTGTATCCAACACTTTCACTGTCCAGCCTATCACTATGGATGAAACTATAGCTCCTACAAATAAGGCGAGCTGTTGATACCTTGGCGTAGCGCCTACAATAAATCCGGTTTTCAAATCCTGAGAAGTGGCTCCGGCGTTGGCTGCCGCAATACATATCATGCCGCCCACTACCAGCGCCATCGGTTCGTACAGACTCCCCGTCCAGCCTACGGCAATGAATACCAGGCAGGTAGCCATAATAGTGGCAATGGTCATGCCGCTGATAGGGTTGTTAGATGAACCGATAAGGCCTACGATGCGGGAAGATACCGTAACGAAAAATGCTCCGAAAATAATGATCAGAATACCCAGCAACAAGCGGCCTGCAAGGTGATGGCCCGGTATGATGGGAAGCGCCGAAACGATCAATACCAGAGCCAGGCTTCCCAGTAAAACCACTTTCAGGCTCAGGTCATTTTCGGTGCGCAGGCGGGAGTGTTGTTCGCTTTTGTTTCTTACCGCTCCCACGCTTTCCCGAAAGGAACTGATAATTGTGGGTATGGTTTTAATGAGTGTAATAAATCCGCCTGCTGCCACGGCGCCGGCGCCTATCTGTCGTATATATGCCCTGTAAATAGCTTCTGCTGAATTTTGAAAAGAAGCGCCGGCTGCATCCCAGCCGTATTTTTCCGGATTCAACCCCAGCCTTACAAGCTGATCATAAATCTGTTCACCCGGCACAAGTGTAGCCAATAACGGAGTAAGCACAAAAGAAGCCAGCACGCCGCCGGCAACCAACACGCCTGAAATTTTAGGACCGATGATGTAGCCCACTCCCAGATATTCCGGTGTAATTTCTCCACTTACTCTTGCTGAAGGGAGATATTTGTTTTTTAACCGTGTTACATATTCAGGCGTTTCGGCAATCACGTGAAATATCCGTTGCAGTATAGCATACCCTATGGCCGCTAGCATGCCCGCAAAAGCGGTTTTGGCCAGCTGTCCGCCCTGTTCTCCTACTTTTAATACCGAAGCGCAGGCGGTGCCTTCAGGATAAGGAAGGTTACCATGCTCTTTCACAATCAGCGAACGACGTAAGGGTATCATCAGCAAAGTACCCAGCATGCCTCCGATAATGGCTAAAATCATAATGGTTATATAATTGAAGTATTCCTTGCTGTCGGGTGAACTGAGAAATAAAAATCCCGGTAAGGTAAATACCACGCCTGCGGCGATGCTTTCTCCTGCCGATCCGGTAGTTTGAATAATATTATTTTCAAGAATGGTTGTTTTCAGGAAAAGCTTGCTTAATGCCACAGAAAGAACGGCAATCGGAATGGAAGCCGAAACGGTTAATCCGGCTTTCAATGCCAGAAAAACGGTAGCTGCACCAAAAATAATTCCAAAAGCAGCGCCCGTGATCACTGACTTTAACGTAAACTCGGCAATCTTTTGCTCAGGCGCAATAAAAGGCCTGAAACCGGATGAGGAATGCATAAGCAGAGGTTTTTTGCAAACGAAAGGTATAAGAATTTCATCAAAAAAAATATTTTAAACGGTAACGAAATCAATTATCAAGTGCAAAAACCATTATGATATATCTGTTTTTTTGAATGCTGTGTTCAACAAATAAGTGCAATTTTTTAAAAGGGAAAGGAAAAAAGCTTTTAAGGGCTTTTTTCCTTTAGA
>JAOAGO010000031.1 GCA_026415715.1 Chitinophagaceae bacterium
TAACCGATGAGATGGTGAAAGAAATTGAAAATAAAATTAACAACAGACCCGTAAGAAAATTTAATTACTTAACTCCTGATCAAGTGCTACTTAAAAAAATTGCACTTATGACTTGAACTTACTGAAAGAAAAAAGTTAAATGTAACTTTCATTTGTTATTGTTTTAATAAATACCGCTTTTATTTGAGTTGGCTACTTTTCGTTTAATGACTACTTTATGTTACTTCTGCGTTTAATTGTGTTTAAACTATTGGTCTGCACATTTTATTAAACAATCGTTCCGAAGAAGTATTTATTTATAAATGTCTTTTCGGTGGCCTATTGCAAGAATTTCTACAGATTGCAGCTCATCAGAAATTTCATATATAATCCGATCATCTGCTACTCGAATACGGTACCCATTTCGTCCTTTTAGTTTAATGTAGCCGTTAGGTCTCGGATTTTCAGCCAGTCCGTAAATCGCTTTTTTAATTTTTGAAAAATAAGGTTCGTTAACTTCTTCCAGAGTTTTTATCACGCTTTTTCTTAAAGTAATCTGATATGCCATTCATGATTTCTTTTTCCGATTTTCTTCCATGAGCTTAAACGCTTCGTCAACCGGAACAGATGGTTCGTTAACGGATTTACTTTCGTCGTAGAGGCGAATATCTTCCAGCTCATCTAAAGCTTCTAAAAATTTATGGTACTCATCTATAGGCAAGATGACTGATATTTTTTTACCGGTATGGTCGGTAATATATTGATGCGGGATAGGCTTCATTTTGCGACAATTTACTCTCAAAGTTAAAAAAAACTAAATATAAAGACCTGAATGGAGGATGCGATATTTGTTTTTGTAATTAAAACCACTTTTTCATTTAATTTTTGTTACGTTGTTACGACTTAATCTGACGGTTGGGATTAACCTCCTTTTCCCTTTCAGTGTCTCCGCCATCCGCCCAAGGTGTTATGTTCACGATCTTGTATGACCGGTACAGACAGGCGGGCTGCTGAATAATGAGTACAACACCTTACCTCTTGCCACCTCTCCAGCAGAAGAGGGGATAAAGGGCGAGGGAAAAAGCAGATAAGCGTATCTGCCGGCGAAGGGCTGCCCCGCCCGGAAGGCGAACGAAGTGAGGCGGTTCCGCCTGTGGCGGACCGGCCGGAGCGACAGCGAAGCCTGTAGGGCGGGGAACCACAACTGAGCAGAGCTACCTCTGCCGACAGCCCCAAAAATTTATTTCAATCATTGTTGCAAAGTTTATTTTTCGTTCTTTTGTTTCTGAAAAGCGGAGCCTGTACATACCGCATTGTAAATTTTGTATTTTTGCGGCCGCTATGACGCAGGAAAAACTTCAGGATTTGCGGACACGGCTTTCCGTGTTAAGGAGGTTTCTTTGACGTTGACCAACGCATTGCCAAACTGCAAAACGATAAGCAACTGACGTTGAGTCCGGGCTTTTGGGATGACAACGCCCGGGCCACCTCCATCATGAAAAACATAAAGATTAACGAATACTGGATTAAACTGTACGAACAGGCCGAACGCCATGTGGAAGATTTTGCCGTATTGTTTGACTTCTGGAAAAGCGGCGATGCCACCGAGCAGGAAACGCAGGAGGCATATAACAAAGCCCTCCAGATTTTAGATGACACGGAATTTAAAGCCACGCTGAACGAACCGGAAGATGAACTGCCGGCCGTACTGCAGATTAATGCCGGGGCGGGGGGTACCGAAAGTCAGGACTGGGCAGAAATGCTTGCCCGCATGTACCGCATGTATGGCGAAAAGCAGGGATGGAAAGTGACTGAACTGGACTGGGTATGGGGCGACGGCGCCGGTATTAAAACCTGTACTCTCCAGTTTGACGGTGAATTTGCCTACGGCTACCTGAAGGGCGAAAGCGGCGTGCACCGGCTGGGGCGCATATCGCCTTTTGACAGCAATGCCCGCCGGCACACTTCATTTGCTTCCGTATTTGTTTATCCGCTGGTAGATGACACAATAAACATAGAAATAAAAGACAGCGACATCAAAATGGAAACGGCACGCAGCGGGGGAGCCGGCGGACAAAATGTAAATAAAGTAGAAACCAAAGTAATGCTGACGCACATACCCACGGGAATAGTGGTGGTATGCCAAACGGAACGCACTCAACTGGGGAATCGCGAAAAAGCCATGCAGATGCTGAAAAGCCGTCTGTACGAAGAAGAACTTCGCAAGCGCAACGAGCTGAAAGAGGCTGCCAATGCCAAAAAGAAAAAAATAGAATGGGGAAGCCAGATTCGCAGTTATGTGTTTCATCCGTATAAACTCATTAAAGATCATCGTACCGGTTACGAAACGTCCAACGTACAGCCGGTGATGGATGGCGAACTGGACGGTTTCATAAAAGCGTATCTGATGAGTGAAAAAGAAGCGGACTAAACCTGATTTATTGAAACGAAACAGATATTATGCATACGGGAACCTTTATTTATCCGATGCCGGCCAATGAACCGGTATTGTCTTATGCGCCCGGTTCGCCTGAACGAAAAAAATTAAAGGAGGCGCTTGCCGAACTTAAAAGCCGGGAAGAAGATATACCCATGTACATTGGCGGCGAGGAAGTGCGTACAGGAAAAAAAACAGCCATCCGGCCTCCGCATGAAAAAAACCATGTTTTAGGATACTACCATGCCGGCGACGAATCGCATGTGAGGCTGGCCATTGAAAAAGCATTGGCGGCTAAAGAGCAATGGGAAAACATGAGTTGGGAAAACCGGGCCAATATTTTTCTGAAAGCGGCCGAACTGATTTCGGGGAAATACCGCTTTTACATGAATGCCGCAACCATGCTGGGCCAGAGCAAAAATGTGTTTCAGGCCGAAATAGACAGCGCCTGCGAAATCATAGATTTTCTGCGTTTTAATGTTCATTTTCTTTCAGAAATCTATAAACAGCAACCGATAAGCAGTGCGGGTATTCACAACCGTATGGAGTACCGTCCGCTGGAAGGATTTGTGCTGGCAGTAACGCCTTTTAATTTTACGGCTATCGGTGGCAATTTGCCTACGGCGCCGGCATTGTGCGGTAATGTGGTTATCTGGAAACCGGCTAACGCACAAATCTATTCGGCACACATGTTTATGAAAGTGTTGCGTGAAGCCGGTTTGCCCGAGGGGGTCATTAATCTGGTTTATGTGGATGGTCCTACGGTGGGAGATGTATGTTTCCACCATCCGGATTTTGCCGGCGTACACTTTACGGGCAGTACGGGTGTGTTTCAGAAAATGTGGGAGACCATCGGCCGAAACATCGGCATATACAAAACCTATCCCCGTATTGTGGGCGAAACGGGAGGAAAAGATTTTGTGCTGGCACATAAGAGTGCGGATACAGATGTGTTGGTAACGGCGCTTTTACGCGGCGCTTTTGAATATCAGGGCCAGAAATGTTCAGCAGCTTCCCGGGCTTATATACCCTCAAATCTGGCTGCAGAAGTAAAAGAAAAACTGATAGCGGGAGTAAAAAGCATGAAAATAGGAAGCCCGGAGGATTTCACCTGTTTTATCAATGCCGTGATTGATGAAAAAAGTTTCAATAATATTAAAAACTATATTGACAATGTGAGTAAAAGTAAAGACGCTGAAATATGGGTAGGTGGACAGTGCGACGGAAGCAAAGGATGGTTTATAGAGCCCACGATAATCCATACCACAAACCCGCAGTACGTGACGATGTGCGAAGAGATTTTCGGGCCCGTGCTGACGGTATATGTTTATGATGAAAACGATTTTGAAAAAGCGCTGTACCTGGTGACTATCACTTCGCCGTATGCGCTGACGGGTTCCATTATAGCGCAAGACCGTTATGCGATAGAGCTGGCCACCCGAAAATTAAGAAATGCCGCCGGTAATTTTTATATCAACGACAAGCCTACGGGGGCAGTGGTTGGCCAGCAACCCTTTGGCGGAGCCCGACAAAGCGGCACCAACGACAAAGCCGGAAGCATACTCAATCTGTACAGGTGGTTAAGCGCAAGAGCTATTAAAGAAACTTTTCAGCCACCCACAGATTACCGGTATCCGTTTATGATGGAGGAATAATATAAAAAGAACGGAAGACTCTGAACCTGAAGCGAGGTGCAAATAAAATTACAGCTTGAAAGAAAAAATACATATTCTGATGACCGGGGCGGGGGCGCCGGGTGCGGCAGGCATCATCAAATGCCTGAGCGTTGCAGACAAGATTTGTCTGTTTCTGGTTGATAAAAATCCCGAAGCATATTCCCGTTATCTGCCTAATCCCAACATTTCAGGATTTGAAAAAGTGCCTTCCGGAAATGAACCTGAGTATGCAAATGAGCTATTAAGACTTTGTAAAAAATATGAAATAGACATTGTTTTTCCATTGGTAACCAATGAATTGATTGCACTTTCTGAAAGTTTAAATTTATTTCACGAAAATGGAATTAAAATCCCGATAACCCCTTTGCCTTCTCTGGAAATAGCCATAAACAAAAGCCGGCTGTATCAGTTTCTGGAATGGCGCGGAATTCCGGTTCCTGCTTTTCGGGTGGTTGAAAATGCAGAACAATTTAAAACAGCGGTTGCGGAGTTGGGATATCCGGAAAAACCGGTTTGTTTTAAACCTTCGGTATCTAACGGAAGCAGAGGATTTCGGATTCTGGATGCCGGTAAAGACGAAAGAGAATTGTTGTGGAAAGAAAAACCCTATTCGGCATATATTCAGCCTGCCGAAGCGGAACGGTTGCTTACGGGCTATCCGATTCCGGAATTGCTGGTGAGCGAATATTTGCCCGGCGATGAGTTTTCGGTTGATTGCCTGGCAAATCAGGGACAAGCGATTCTGATTGTACCGCGCATTCGGAGAAAAATGGTCAACGGCATCAGCGTAATGGGCGAATTGATTCATCAAAAAGACATTATGGAGTATTGCCGCTCCATTGTACGTGAACTTAGGCTGCACGGATGCATTGGCTTTCAGTTAAAACAATCGGCCCGGGGCGATTATTTGCTGGTTGAAATAAATCCCCGGGTTCAGGGCAGCGTATCGGTGTTGTTAGGGGCCGGCATTAATCTTCCGTGGCTGGCCGTAAAACAGGAGCTGAACATGCCTGTCCGTACTGAAGAATTGCAGGTAAAATGGGGTGTAAAATTTTACCGGTACTGGGAAGATGTATTTTACTGAAATGCGATGCAACGAAACCTTACCATTTCGTCATCACATATAACGAAAAACATCAGTCGGGTGTTTTTTATGAGTGGTTTGAAATGATTATTACCGTCATTTTAATTGCGGCTATGAAACACAGAATTGTTTTGTTATGGTTAAGCTTTTTTGCGTTCATCCTCAGCGCCGGCGCTCAGGAAAATGAACGTACGTTGTTATGGGAAATCAGCGGAAAAGGTATTTCCCGCCCGTCCTATCTGTTTGGCACCATGCATCTGCTGTGCGAAGACGATGCGGGTTTCGGTGAAGCCGTACACAAAGCATTGGATAGTGTGGATGAACTGTATCTGGAAGCCGACCTCAGCAATCCCTTTGAAATCTTTTCAGCGGTTAGTCAACTTACCATGCGGGGCGATACTACCTTAAAAGACTTACTCACCGAAAAGCAATACAGGAAAGTAAAAGAATATTTCAAAGATAAAAGCATCTTTCCCTTTTTCATTCTGGAAAAAATGAAGCCGATGCTTGCGGTATCTCTGATTCAGCAGGATGAATTTCCCTGCGATAAAGTAACCATCATGGAGCAATTGCTGATGCAGGAAGCCAAAAAAAGAAACAAAAAGATGAAAGGCCTGGAAACATTTTCTTACCAGGCTTCCATGCTGGATGAGATTCCTTATAAATATCAGGCCGAACAACTGGTAAACTATATTGAAAAACAAACGGACAAAGAAGAGTCGGAGCGTATGCTCAAAATTCTTACCGATGCATACCTTCAGCAGGATTTAAAAAAGTTAGACTCGCTGCTGTTTCATTCCGAATTCGGCGTTGCGGAATATGCCGATGTTTTATTATACCGGCGAAATGAGGCATGGGCAAAAAAACTGGATGCTTTGCTGAGCAGCAAGTCGTTATTTATTGCGGTGGGAGCAGGGCATTTGCCGGGCGAGCGGGGATTAATTTCTTTATTGCGCAAAAAAGGGTATATAGTCAGACCTTTGAGCAACCCATCGCCTAAAGTAAAAGTACTATAGCCCGGAATATTCGCCGGCACGGTAACCCCTCATCTCAAAGATTATCCGGTTTAATATTCTTCCAGAGCCGAAAACATGAAGCGGCATTCAATCAAGGCATTTTCATCGCTGTCACTTCCATGAATGGCATTTTCGCCCACCGAAGAAGCATATAATTTCCGTATGGTGTTCGGTTCGGCTTTGGCAGGGTCTGTATGTCCGATTAATTTCCTGAAATCTTCTACGGCGTTTTCTTTTTCCAGGATGGCGGCAATGATAGGCCCGCTGCTCATAAAGCTTACCAGTTCGGCATAGAATGGTTTATCTTTATGAACGGCATAAAACTGTGCGGCTTTTTCCGGAGAAAGACGGGTAAGTTTGAGGGCTTTTATATGAAAACCTTCTTTCAGAATACGGTCCAGGATGGCTCCGGCATGACCGTTTTTCATAGCATCCGGTTTAATCATCGTAAAGGTTCTGTTTCCCATGCGTTAAGATTTTTTACAAACGGGCGCAAAGGTAAGGAATCAAAAAGATTAACAACCGTTACGGTGGTGTTTTATCATTCTTTTATCAAATACCGAAGGATGAATTCTTCAGGGATACCTTCTTTTAGCAACTCAGAAACACTTATCTTCGCCCCGCCTTGAAACCGATTGAACATATTTATCCGCAGCTTGAAAATTGTGCCGGCATTGTGATTGTTCCCCATCAAAAACCTGATGCCGATGCCATGGGGGCTTCTTTAGCCTTGTTTCACATGCTCAAAAAGCAGGGTCATTCGCCAACCGTTGTTTCACCTACCAACTGGGCTTCGTGGCTGAACTGGATGCCGGGTATAAAAGAGGTGCTGGATTACGAAAAAGAAAAAGACAAAGTAAAGGCCGATAACCAGATCGCTGATGCATCCCTCATCTTTTGTCTGGATTATAATGTACTGCACCGGACGAAGAAGATGGAACAGGCGCTGAGTATGGCCAAAGGCCTGAAAGTGCTGATTGACCATCATGAATATAATGAGTCTTCGGATTTTGCCTTTGGTATAAGCGACCCGGAGCGAAGCTCTACCTGCGAGCTGGTTTATGAATTTTTCTGCGGATGGAAAAAAGAACAGGACGTTGATGCTGATATTGCGCAATGTATTTATGCCGGGTTAGTGGGCGATACCGGTTCTTTTCGTTTTCCTTCCACTTCGGCCCGGGTACATGAAATTGTGGCTGCACTGAAAAAAAAGGGGCTCAATCACAGCTACGTGCATGAGCAGTTGTACGATAATTTTCTGGAAAACCGTTTGCGCTTTATCGGCCATGTGTTGCTCAACCGTATGGAAGTATTTTATGAATACAACACCGTATTGATTGCCATACCTAAATCAGATTTATATAAATATGAAATTAAAACCGGCGATACGGAAGGATTGGTGAATTATCCGCTTTCCATACAGGGTATAAAATTGGCAGCGCTGGTGATTGACAGGGAAGAGGAGCGCAAATGGAGTTTTCGAAGCAAAGGTGATTTTGACTGTAATCGCTTTGCCCGAAAGTACTTTGAAGGCGGAGGGCACTTCAATGCTGCGGGCGGCCGAAGCAGCGATACGCTGTCGCAAACCGTTCAACAATTCAAAAAAGCTATGGCTGAAAATAAAGATTTATTACAATGAAAAACAAAATGTATATCTCATTCGGAAAAGGAATATTGTTCCTCTTGTTTTATTTTATTTTAACATCCTGCCGGAATACATCTTTTAAAAAAACCCCCGGGGGAATGCCTTATAAAATTATACCCGGTAAAGATACGCAGTGGGTTAAGGCGGGCAACGTGATGAAGCTGTCTGTTTTGCAGAAATACAACGACAGTATTATTTATTCCAACCTGAACGGCCTTCCGAATTATGTTTTTGTGAGCGGCGAAGTACGCCAGCCTTATGATTTCAGCGAACTCTGGCTGAAGGTACGAAAAGGAGACAGTCTGGTTGTTTCTCAGTCGGTGGATACCTTTATTAAACGAGTTCCCGAACTGGTGCCGCCCTATTTCAGAAAAGGGGGCATATTGATCACTGAGTTTAAGATTCTTGATATTTTAAAAAATGACTCGGCTGCAAAAGCTGACGAAGCCAGAACAAGGGAAAATTTTTTACGTCAGGAGATAAAGGAAATAGAAACATATCTGGCGCAACAGAAAATTCAGGCAGAAAAAACGCCATCAGGGGCATTTTATCAGATATTGAAACAAGGCGACGGGCCAAAGGCTGATTCCGGAAATTTTGTTTCGGTAAATTATAACGGGTACGACTGGAGCGGAAAAAAATTTGACAGCAATACAGATCCGGCATTCGGGCATGTACAGCCGTTTTCCTTTACGGCGGGTGTTGGCGATATGATTAAAGGATTTGATGAAGCGGTATTAACCATGAAAAAAGGCGGAAAAGTAAAAGTGTTCATTCCTTCCTTATTAGGATATGGCCCTGCAGGCAGCCCACCCAAAATAAAACCTTATGAAAAATTAATATTCGAAATTGAACTAACTGATGTGAAACCCAAAGCGCCGATTGTGATGCCTCCTCCGCCACCGCCGCTGCCGCAAAAAATTGATTCAAGTCAAAGAAGAGGAAATTAAGCGGATGTAGTTTTATTTTAGTTTTGCTGCAAAATGCTCCTCTGTTTTTAAAATCCAATGTGGAATTAAACCGTTAACCTGCCAGCCTGTGTTAAACCACTACCTTATAAAATTTTTTTGTACCAGGCCCCCTTTCAAGGGGGTTTCGTTTTTTTGCTTACTCACATATCTAAAAAATCAGGAAAAAAAAGTAAGATTTTCTTTTAGTTTTCCGAAGTGCCTTTAATTAAAAATTATCATCCTTTCATAAAGGTTTCCGTAAGCTGAATCACAGCCATAGCTTCTTTTACATCATGCACTCTGAGTATGCTTGCCCCGTTCAGAATGCCTATGGTATTCAGCACCGTGGTTCCGGTAAGTGTAATTTCATCAGCAGGGTTACTTTGTAATGTTTTCCAGATAAAAGATTTTCGGGAAACCCCCAAAAGGATGGGACAATCCAACATTTTGAAAGCCGGTAGATGCCGGATGAGGGTAAAATTCTGTTCTATGGTTTTGCTGAAGCCAATACCCGGATCTATGATGATGTCATGAATCCCTTTGGTTTGCAGCTTATCTTTTTCTTCAATAAAGAAATCCAGTATTTCACGAACAATGTCTTCATAATCCGTATGCAGGTGCATTTCCTGTGGTGTTCCCTTCATGTGCATGAGCACGTACGGAACATTCAGTTCCGCTACGGTGTCAACCATCATCAGGTCTGCTTTTCCGGCGCTGATGTCATTAATTAGGGAAGCGCCGGCAGCAACAGCTTCACGGGCTACACGGCTGTAAAACGTATCCACCGAAAGTAATGCTTCCGGAAAACGGCGATGGATGGCCGAAAGCGGTTCTATCACTCTCCGCAATTCTTCATCTTCGCTTATTCTTTCACTTCCGGGACGTGTACTTTGTCCTCCGATATCCAGTATCATAGCGCCGGCATTCAGCATTTCCTCTGCCTTTTGCAAGGCTTCATCCGTGCCGGCGGTGCGACTTTTTTCATAAAATGAGTCGGGCGTCAGATTTATGACACCCATCACTACCGGCTTTTCCATCGTAAGTAAACGTCCGCGACAATTTAAAGTAAACATGCACCGAAGTTCATTATTTTTGTAAATTACAAAAATGAATTTTTAATCAGAAAAAGAGTCGTTCATTTCTTTCAAAACCTAATACTCCGACATGAATTTCCTGGTTCAGCTTATCCGCTTTCTGGTTGGCGCCTTGTTTATTTTTTCGGGATTGGTAAAAGCCAACGACCCGATGGGACTGAGTTATAAAATGCAGGAGTTTTTTGAGCTCTGGCACCTGCAGCAATGGAACGAACACACCCGGCTGATGTCGGTTCTGATGAATGCATTTGAAATTACGGCCGGTTTTGCCCTTTGGCTGGGATGGCGCAAAAATCTTTTTCTTACCCTGACAGCGGTTTTGATCCTGTTTTTTACTTTTCTTACAGGCTATACTTACATAACCGGAACACCCAAAAACTGCGGTTGCTTCGGCGAGTGTATTCCCATTTCGTCTAAAGTTTCCTTTCTGAAAGATGTGGCGCTGACGGCTATGATTGCTTTTTTATGGATTCAACGAAAAAAAATAAAACCCATACTGCCGGAAAAACCGGCCACAGGTATTATGTTTCTTATTACCCTATTCAGCTTTGGCTTTCAATGGTACACGCTGAGTTATTTACCGGTTGTGGATTGCCTGCCTTTTCGCAAGGGAAAAAATATTATTGAACAGATGAAGGTGCCTGCCCATGCTATTCCCGACAGCACCGTTATCACTTTTGTTTATAAAAAAGACGGAAAAGAAGTGGAATTTACTGCCGACCGTTTTCCGGATGATTTTAATCCTCAAACCTATGAGTTTGTCAGGCGTTACGACAGAGTTGTGCGAAAGGGAAAAAATAATGAACCCCCTATCAAAGGCTTTGTACTCACTGGCATTACCGATTCCGATTCCACGCAATTTGTGTTGCAGCAGCCGTACAGTGTATTGTTGTTTATAGAACAATTTTCCAGGGCAGGCACGGTATGGCAAAAACCGTTTGCTGATGTTTATGCAGCGCTTCGAACTAAAAATATTCCGGCCTTTTTGATTACGGCTGAACCCGATAAGGCGAAAACCCTTACGGCAAAAACTCCTTTTGCGGATATACAGGTGCTGAAATGCGATTACAAACTGATTCAAACGGCTGCCAGAACGCCGGTATGCGCCTATTTGCTGAGCCGGGCAACCGTGGTGGATAAATGGAGCGGCAAGCGACTGCACCTTCTTCGCCGAAAAGTTGAACAGCTTCCTGTATTGTCTGAGCAATTGCCGCCAGTGACAGATTCTTTGAAAAACGCAGACTTTCGGGATACAACCGCCAGGATTTATGATTAAATACATCATACGAAAGGTAATATACGGACTGGCAGTATTGGCCGGCGTGGTTACGTTGGTATTTTTTTTATTTCAGGGCTTCGGCGACCCGGCCAGGATTGTTATGGGTCAAACGGGCGACTCCGTCACTTTGGCCAACATTAAAAGGGAACTTTACCTTATTGACGACAACGGAAAAACGATACCTGTCATTCGTCAGTTTTTGTATTACCTCAATGATATTTCTCCCCTTTGTGTGCATCGCCGCTCCGATATTGAAGACAAAAAACTGAAAGGAATTTTTTGGGGCGGCCAAACCTGTTTTGGCATCAAAGTTCCGTATCTGCGCAAATCGTATCAAAGCAAAAGAGAAGTGTGGAATATCCTTATGAATGCTTTGCCCGGCACGGTGATGCTGGCCGTGGGGGCCATGCTGCTGGCTACCGTTCTGGGTATTTTCTTTGGCGTTATAGCTGCCGTAAAGCAAAACACCTGGCTGGACACTTCGGCCGTTTTTGCCAGTATATTAGGTATTTCGGCGCCTTCTTTTTTTGTGGGAATCATCATGGTATATGTATTCGGATTTTTGTTGGGAGATTTTACCGGGCTTGAGCTGGCAGGCAGCTGGTACACCATAGACACGGAGGGTAACCGGCGGCTCACCCTGCAAAATCTTATTCTTCCGGCAGTAACACTGGGTGTTCGTCCCATGGCTATCATCACTCAGCTTACCCGAAGCGCCATGCTGGATGTGTTGCAGCAGGATTATATCCGTACGGCCTACGCCAAAGGGCTTCACCGAAGAAAAGTAATCTGGAAGCATGCGTTGCGCAATGCGCTCAACCCGGTTATCACCGCCATAACCGGATGGTTTGCGGAATTGCTTGCCGGCGCA
Source organism: Chitinophagaceae bacterium (assembly GCA_026415715.1). Classification (GTDB taxonomy): domain Bacteria; phylum Bacteroidota; class Bacteroidia; order Chitinophagales; family Chitinophagaceae; genus JJ008. The sequence goes on from JAOAGO010000031.1 coordinate 12,032, forward strand.
TTTTTTGTAGAGTATATTTTCGGGTGGCAGGGTATAGGGAAGGTTACCGTGGATGCACTGGAAAAATTAGATTATCCCGTTGTCATGGGGGCCGTGTTGCTGTCGGCTACCTTTTTTATACTTATCAACATATTGGCCGACATTCTGTATGGCTGGGTAGATCCGCGGGTGCGGCTGCAATAGTTTTTGGTTTTTGAATTTCTGATTGCACAGCTTCGCTAAAGGGGGTCGTGTTTAATTTCGATTTTATCCGGGACTCAGCCTTTTGGGTAATTCTTTTCTTGATTGGGTTTATGTAAGGAAGTGTATATGCCATGTGTGGTAATATATTTCCCTTACCCGACTGTAAAAATATTTTTTATCCAATTCAACAGAAGTGTGTAAATCTGTTTATTGTTTTATTTGTACCAATCCAATATATCAGGCTCAACTTTTAGATTTTTTCTTATTACGTTGCAGAAAACAGGGATAATTTTTGTTGATAATAACATCATTCCCTCACCACCCAATCGTTTTTCCAAAAGAACCTAGTCCGAAATATTCGTTCAGTTTCAGTTGAATTCCCATCTGATGTGAAGGAATGCCTCTGCCGAAATAAGACTGTGCATAGCGAAACTGCATTTTTTTCAGGATAAGTCCGCAACCAAATGAAAAGCCCGTCCATCCGCTGGATGCTGAAGGAATAGAAAGTTCACGCCGACGTAAAAAATTATATCCGGCCTGTAACTCCAGCTTTTGTGAGAGATGAACGGTCATTCCGATAACAAAATGATCCAGCAGTTTGCCGAAACTGAATTTCTTTTCATTTCCCAAAGGCCATCCGTTCTGATTGTAGAATGCAGTGTCGTTGTATCGGATATCAAAGCGATGAAGGCGTTGTCCCGTTAATGAAAACGAAAGCGGTGCGGCTTTCAGCCGATGTGTTATTCCTGCCTGGAGATCAAAAGGCAGATCTTCGGGGTCGGTTCCCTGATACGTTTTCATTTGCCAGCCTAGATTTTTTACCAAAACAGAAGCGGAAAGGTTGTTCGTCGTATCGTGATACAAAACGCCGGCATCGGCAGCAATGCCGTTTGCCGCATAGCGGCCGTACTGAGAGGAAATAAATTTCAGATGAAGGCCATAATTCCATCTGGTGAGGTAGCGGCCTGAAATGCCGGTTACGAAGGCCCAATCCGCAGCGCGAAAACGTCCGATGACATTTCCCGCAGCATCGGTTTCGGGGGTTTCTCCGTAATTCACATACTGAATGCCAATCAGAAAATTCTTATTGATTTTTTCAGAGTGAAAAGCCAAAAATGATTGAAACAATTTGATTCCGGCATAATGATCGTTAAACGACATGTTCCATGCGGTATGCATGGCTGAGTTCAGCAAGGCCGGATTCTGAAATGCCATTCCGGCGTCATCCGACAGGTGAGACACATTCACTCCGCCCAGGGCTGATAACTGTGGGGAACCAGGCCATTTTAAAAACTGAAAAACAGACTGGCCACCCAGCGTTTGGGCCTGAAGAGTAGAAATGACAAACGGCGCAAACAGAAACAGAATTTTATGCAATGAAAAAGTTTGTCATGAAGATATTCACTAAGTTTTACCCGTAAAAAAAATTATTTACTCAAGGCCAGGTCGAGAACCTGCTGCATGTTTTTCACATAGTGAAATGTGAGGCCTTTGATGAATTCGGATTCGATTTCCTGAACGTCTTTTTCGTTTTGCCAGCACAGAATGATTTCTTTCAATCCCGCCCGTTTTGCGGCCAATACTTTTTCTTTAATGCCGCCGACCGGCAGAACCTGACCCCTGAGCGTAATTTCACCGGTCATAGCCACATAAGGTTTTACTTTCTTTCCCGAAAGGGCAGAGGCGATGGACGTCATGATGGTAATGCCGGCACTGGGGCCGTCCTTAGGCACGGCGCCTTCGGGTACGTGCACATGAATATTTTTCTTTTCAAAAAGTTTGGTATCTATTTTCAGTTTTTTGGCATGCGATTGCAGATAAGTAAGCGCAGTGGTGGCGCTTTCTTTCATAACCTGCCCCAGGTTGCCGGTTAATTTCAGCTCTCCTTTTCCGTCGCTCAGGCTGGTTTCAATAAAAAGGATATCGCCGCCCGCATAGGTCCAGGCAAGGCCTACGGCAACACCCGGAAGATTAACGGTTTTGTAAATGTCGTTGGTATATTTAGGTTTTCCCAAAATTTTTTCCACGTCTTCTGCTGTCAGCGCCGGTTTTAATTTTCCTTTTAAAACAAGTTGTTTAGCCTGACTTCGCATGATGGATGCAATAAGACGGTCCAACTCTCTCACACCGCTTTCGCGGGTATAATCCTGGATGATTTTTTCAATTACTTTATCAGGAATCCGGAATGATGTATTTTTCAATCCGTGCAATTCTTTTTGTTTCGGTATCAGATGTCTTTTGGCTATTTCAATTTTTTCTTCTACGGCATAACCGTTCAGTTCAATAATTTCCAGCCTGTCGCGAAGGGCAGGCTGAATATTGGCTATATTGTTGGCCGTGGCAATAAAGAGCACCTTGCTCAGGTCGTACTCCAGTTCAAGATAATTGTCGTAAAAACTGTGGTTTTGTTCCGGATCCAGCACTTCCAGAAGAGCAGAGGAAGGGTCTCCTCTGAAGTCGGTACCCACTTTGTCTATTTCATCAAGAATGATGACAGGGTTTGAGGATTTTACCTTTCGGATAGACTGAATAATCCGTCCGGGCATGGCGCCGATATAGGTTTTACGATGCCCTCTGATTTCGCTTTCATCATGTAATCCGCCCAGGCTGATGCGAACATATTTTCTTCCGATGGCTGAGGCAATGCTTCGCCCCAGTGATGTTTTACCGATACCCGGAGGACCGGCAAAACAAAGTATCGGGCTTTTCATGTCGCCTTTCAGTTTCAGCACCGCCAGGTATTCCAGAATTCTTTCTTTAATTTTTTTCATGCCGTAATGGTCGGCATCCAATGTTTTCTGTGCCTTTTGAAGGTCGTAGTGATCTTCGGTATATTCCTGCCAGGGAAGGTCGAGCAGCAAATCCAGGTGATTGTATATAACTGAATAATCCGGCGTGGCGGGGTTCATCCGTTCCAGCTTTTCAATTCCCTTCTGAAACAATTCCTTTGCCGCTTCGGGCCATTTTTTTGCTTCGGCTTTTTTCTGCATTTCTTTCAGCTCCTGCATGTTGGGATCGCCACCCAGTTCTTCTTTAATGCTTTTGAGTTGCTGCTGCAGAAAATATTCTCTTTGTTGTTTGTCAATTTCCAGTCGGGTTTTTGTATTTACCTGATTTTTGAGTTCGGCAAACTGAAGTTCCCGCTGAAGAATTTTTATCAGCAAATCGGCTCTTTCGCGGATGTGATGTAACTCAAGCAATTGTTGCTTTTCTTTGATATCGGTGTTCAGGTTACTGGATACAAAGTGAATCAGAAAAGCGGGATTTTCAATATTCCGTACGATAATTGCCGCTTCGGCAGGGATGTGCGGTGAAAGCTGTATAATTTCGGCAGCCAGGTCTTTAATGTTGGCTATATAAGCCTGAAAGTTTTCATCCGTGGGCGGTTCATCTTCTTCCAGAATTTTGATTTGTGCTTTAAAGAAAGGCTCTTCTGATGTAATGGATTCTACCGAAAATCTTTTTTTACCCTGAATGATAATTGTCGTGCCACCGTCGGGCATCTTAATCAGCTTGATAATACGGGCAATGGTGCCTGTTTTTTCCAAATCAGAAGGGGCGGGGTCTTCAATCTGGCTGTCTTTTTGAGCCACTACGCCAATCAGTTTATCCCCTTTATAAGCTTCATTTACCGCCTTGATACTTTTATCTCTCCCTACCGTAATCGGCAAAACCACACCCGGAAAGAGTACTGTATTTCGTAAGGGTACAAGAGCTATTTCAGAAGGTAAAGCTATGCCGTTCAGATCGTCTTGCTCGCTTTCATTTAACGGTATAATAGGTAAAAAATCCATTTCGCCCTGCATTTTTATTATCTTTAAAATACTGACAAATCTTCTTCAAAAATGAAAGAATAAATTAAAAATCAGCTTTATGACGAATGCCAATATTTATGCCTGATAGCAAATTACTGACAAAAAAACCTGATTTTGAGGAAAATAATGAAAAAATGCCTCGTCAATAATGCGAGGCTTCATTTATTTCTTATTTAATGAGGAAATTTACGATTATCAGAAAGCCCAGCCCACAGAAACCTGAAATCCCTGATTTCTCCATTTATCATCATTTAAGATATCGTTTATATTGTTTAAGCCAATGAAGTACCGCGCATTTACCCGAAGAGACAAAATACTGACCTGAGCGCCGCCTAATAAAGAAAAATCACCTCTTTTAAAAGCCTGAATACCGTTTTGAAAGAAATTTTTGTCCGGATCAATAAGAATACCGAACTGAGGGCCTGCCTGAAGCATTAAAAATTTTCCGAGTAGTTTGTAATTGAGTAAAAGAGGGATGGAAAGATAGTCCAGCTTGATATGCCGGCGCCGATTGAAAATATCTTGATAAACATTATGGTAGTTGCTATCCACTTTGGTGGCATACTGATTCCACAACACTTCGGGTTGGATGATGAATTTTTCTCCGGCTCTGATTTCAGCAAATCCTCCAAGATGGTATCCGTAACGGAATTCGTCAAGAAATGATTTGCCGTCAATTTTTGTGATATTGACTCCGGCTTTAGGGCCAAAGCGAATTTGTGAAAAAACGGCTGCCCAACACAATAACCCGGACAGGGTTAGGATGTAAAACTTAAGTCGAATGTTTGAAGCGGGGATGATGAATAAAAAATTATTGTTTTTCATAAAGCTGAAATATTCTGGAGATTTTCATTTTTATAACGACAAGATTGATGCCATAATTTCAGGGTACCAAAATTTTAACAAATTTTAATCCTTGCCGCAATTCTCATTTAACGAAATATTTTTAGAAACTCCAGTAACCTTTATACCGTAAGTTTAAAACAACACTCCGGTATTCACGGCAAACAATGTATTGATTCTTTTTTTCACGGCCGGAAAATAATAGTCAAATATCAGCTGAGGTTGAACAAAAAATTTTCCTACGGAGTATTCTCCGCGTATCATCAAAGTGGCCGACAACGGCTGAAAATACAGGTTGTCTTCAAAAGAAAAATACTGTGTGTTCTGAAGCACGCTGTTGGCGCTTCGCAGGCTCAGTGCATATAGTGTTGACGTTTGATTGAAGCCGAATTTCTGGGTACCCATTGTAAAATTCAACTGAGGGGAGAAACGTATAAAATCGTTTCTTTTCAAAACATCCAGGCGGTAAAGGTCATAACGCAGGGCGCACAAAACAGAAAAATCTCTGACGGTTTCTTTGGTATTGATGTACATGTAACCTCTTCTTGTCAGCCGGATGTCCTCAATGAAAGCCTGCCGTTCTTCAAAATCGGTTCGGCTGCCCCAGCCGTAGTTTACCGATACAAAGGGTTTTAATGCCCGTTTCCGGTACACAAAATAAGCATACCATTCATTCTGTATAGGTGTGGTATAAAACGGTAGTGATTTTTTTGTAAAAAAACGGGTATATGTAAATCCTGTTGCAAAATTTCTGTTTTTCAGATAATCATAACCAGGCGATATAGCTCCCTGAAAAAAATTAAGATTTTCTCCGTCATGAATCAGATAGCCCGTTGCACTGATGCCGGCGCCGCTTTTGTGGTAATATCCGATAACAGGCGAATATGTTATTTTTTTCATTGTGGTGATATCAAAACTTCGCTCGCTTTCATAATTAAAATAACCGCGGTTAGCCGATACGCTGAACAACAGATAACTGTGAGGAGAAAGGATGGAATCCATGAATTCTTCAAAATCACGAAAAAATTCTTCATAGTTAATGGAAGTGTCTATCAGATGAAAATCTCTTTTTTTATGAACCGAGGCGCTGTCTGTTTCCTTCTGTTGAGCAGACACAAAAAAGTAACTGCACAGAAACACCAGAAAAAACGAAGTATATAATTGTTTTCTCATCAACTGATGATTAGGAAACAGGAGTTTTTTGTATGACTATGAACTGATTGTAAAGTTTAAAGATTATATTAATAAGTTTTTAGCTTTTTCAGTTTATAAAATTACCGAAATTTATACTTTATGGATAGGCAGGGAAATCAAGACTCCTTTGTTCAATTTTTAATATTAAGAATTTACCGGAATAGGTAAAATCACGAATCAAATTCTAAAACGGTAATTTCCGGTAAAATGCCCAACCTTCCCGGATAACCGATAAAGCCGAAACCGCGGTTTACATATAATTTTTGGGTCTTCTTGCCGCTTGAAATGTTTTCATAAAGGCCTGCCCATTCCTTGTAAACATATTGAACGGGACTCCAACGTAGTCCCGGGGTTTCAACACCAAATTGCATACCATGTGTATGCCCCGAAAGCGTAAGATCAATATCCGGAAAGTCGGGTAATACCTCAGCTCTCCAGTGCGAGGGGTCATGGCTTAAAAGAATTTTAAAACCGGCATGTTCGGCGCTGCGGTATGCTTTTTTAAGATTTCCGTAACGCCGGAACTGAGACCTGGCGCTCCAGTTTTCGACTCCCGCAATGGCAAGAGTATCCTGATTTCGTGAAAGTAAAACATGTTCATTCAGCAGCAGCTTCCATCCCAACCGTGCATGAAGCTGTTTCATTTTTTCAAAATGAAGTACTTTCTCTTCGGCTGAATTCCAGCGAACATAATCGCCGTAATCATGATTTCCCAATACGGAAAATACGCCGAGCGGCGCTTGCAGTTTGCTGAACAGGTCAATATAATTGTCCATCTCATCAACCGTATAATTCACCAGGTCGCCGGTAAAAAAAATGATATCCGGTTTTTGTTCCAGAATGAGATGCACCCCTTTTTCAACCGCCGCTTTGTTATCAAAACTTCCGCTATGTATATCTGATATCTGTACGGCTTTTAAGCCTTTCACCGAATGAGGCAATCCGGGGTAATTTAAGGCTACGCGATGAAGTGTATATTTATATTTGTTGTTGAAGCCATAAAGCAATGCTCCGGCTACTCCGCCTCCGGCCATCATACCTGCCCAGCTTAAAAATTGTGAACGACTTATTTTTTCACCTTCCGGATTTAAGGAAACAGACTTTTTAAATACTTTCCGGCCCATAAAAAGAGAAAAACGGCGAATATCATCCAATATAAAAAAGAGAATTCCTGTTATTTTTCCTAAAAACAACGTTATGGCGGCAAATATGAAATAAACCTGTTCCTGAAGTTTGGCGCGGTTACCTGCCTGGCTGAACAGATAAACAAAATAGAAAAATGCGCATAGGGTAATAACCCAATACGCGGTATAAAGAATTTTTTTTCGGGTTTTATTTTGTTTTTTACACAAAAACCGTAGAACGGAAAAAAAATACCAGTCAACAGCCAGAACCAGCAGAAAAAAAAGGATGATTCCGGAAAAACTTCTCATATCTTCATCAAAAATAATTATTCAAAGCCACAGGAAACTTATTTTTGCCTGGGATTAAATTTTATAAAACCATGAAGCTCACTTATTATGGCCATGCCTGTTTCAGTGTGGAGCTTTCGGGCAAACACCTTTTGTTTGACCCTTTTATAACGCCAAACGAGCTGGCAAAGAATATAAAACTCAGCGAGATAAAAGCGGACTATATTTTTATTTCCCACGGCCATTTTGATCATATTGCCGACTGCACTGAAATTGCCCGCTCAACCGGGGCTAAAGTGGTCAGTACCTGGGAAATCTGTCAGTGGCTGGGCAACCAGAACCTGACAGACTCGCATCCGATGAATACGGGCGGACAGTGGCGCTTTCCGGAGTTTAGTGTAAAATGTACCGCTGCCCAGCATTCCAGTGTTCTTCCTGACGGGACTTACGGAGGCAATCCCGTGGGCTTTCTCATTCTGTCCGATGAAGGTAATTTTTATTACAGCGGCGATACGGCCCTTACTATGGATATGCAACTCATACCTCGTTGGGCTGTGTTGAAAGCCGCCATTCTTCCGGTAGGCGACAATTTTACCATGGGGTACGAAGATGCCTGTCTGGCGGCAAAAATGCTGGAATGTAATAAAATCATCGGCGTGCATTTTGATACCTTCGGCTTTATAAAAATTGACCATGAAAAAGCCGTTAGTCATTTTTCAGAAGCAGGCATTGAGTTGATTCTGCCAGCCATTGGCCAATCCGTTCATCTGTAAATTTTATTTTTTGAATATGCCACGTACCATAGGCGTTGCCAATCAGAAAGGAGGAGTAGGGAAAACCACTACGGCCATTAATCTGGCGGCCAGTTTTGCCGTGCTGGAATATAAAACCCTGCTGGTGGATGCCGATCCCCAGGCCAATGCCACCACGGGAGTCGGAATCAATCTGAACCATATAACCCGAAGCCTGTACGACTGTATGATCAGTCAGGCAAAGGCAAAAGATGTAATAGTAAAAACCGAAATACCCAATCTGGATTTGCTTCCTTCGCATATAGACCTCGTGGGCGCTGAAATTGAGATGATCAATTTTCCAAACCGAGAATCCGTTCTGAAAAATATTTTGGGGTTGGTAAAGAATGAGTATGATTTTATCATCATAGATTGCTCGCCTTCGCTGGGTTTAATTACGGTAAATGCACTGACGGCTTCCGACGGTGTGTTAATTCCGGTTCAATGCGAATTTTTTGCGCTGGAAGGACTGGGAAAATTGTTAAATACCATAAAAATCGTTCAGGGGCGACTGAATACCGAATTAGTGATTGAGGGCATTCTTATGACAATGTATGACGCCAGGCTCAGGTTATGTAATCAGGTTGTCAGCGAGGTGCGACGTCATTTTGAAAATATTGTATTAGATACAATTATACATAGAAACGCCAGAATTGCCGAGGCGCCCGGCGCCGGAAAACCCGTTATTTTGTACGATGCCACCAGCAAAGGCGCCAATAATTATCTGAACCTGGCAAAAGAAATTTTACAGAAAAACGACCTTACGAAAATTAAAAACAAGCAGAAAACGTTTGAGATGTAAAAAAAATTTTTTTATGTTATCGAACGGAATGTATAATCAAATTTTATAATTTCCCGAATCAATTCCGTATAAGTGAACATGTCAAACCCGAAACAAAATAAAGAGCTGCTGGGAAGAGGAATTCGCTCACTGCTGGAAAGTATTGATTCCGATCTGAAAACACAAACCGGGCATTTGAAAGCTTCTGTTGTGGAGTCAGCTACGGGAGTTAACCGCATCCCGTTAGCGGAAATTGAAACCAATCCCAAACAGCCCCGAATTGATTTTGATGAATACACCATCAACGAACTGGCCGAGTCTATCAAAGTACATGATATCATTCAACCCATAACGGTCACTAAAATACCGAATGGAAAATACAGGTTAATATCCGGCGAAAGAAGGCTGAGGGCGGCAAAGCTTGCCGGCTTAAAAGATATTCCGGCTTATGTTCGTCACACTAATGATTCTCAACTGCTGGAACTGGCCCTACTCGAAAACCTGCAGCGGGAAGACCTGAATGCCATGGAAATTGCCCTGGGTTATAAACGCATGATGGAAGAACTGAACTTTTCTCAGGAACAGGTGGCTGAACGGATGGGTAAAGACCGAAGCACGGTGGCCAATTTCATACGCCTGCTGAAACTGCCGCCCGACATACAGCTTGCCTTGCGAAACGGCGAAATCACGATGGGCCATGCCAGAGCGCTGATTAATTTAGACAGCATAGACAAACAGATTTTTGCCTATAAGGAAATCAAAGATAAACATCTATCTGTACGTCAAACAGAAGATCTGGTGCGGCGAATGAAGAAAGAAAGCGCCAGTGTTAATAAAAATGAAAAAAATAAAGTTTCTCCCGTGTTTCAGCGGCTCGAAGATAAATTGTCTTCGTATTTTAGTACCCGGGTTAAAATAAAAACCACCCGAAACGGCAAAGGCCAGATTACCATAGATTATTTCAGTACGGAAGAGCTGAATAAAATTCTTCGCTTAATGAATGTACATCTTGAATAAAATAATTTTTCCGTATCGCTGCCGACGGGTAATGGTCTTAGCGGCTTCAGGAATACTTTCGTGTTTTTTAAACATATCAGAAGCGCAGGTAAAAGATACCACGTCGAAAAATAATGCGCTTGAGTTGAAGACGAAAAAAACACGCTACGATTCCGCTTTTGCTCTTCACAGCCCTAAAAAAGCAGCTATCCGATCGGCTATTCTTCCGGGATGGGGACAGATTTACAACAAAAAATACTGGAAGTTGCCAATCATTTACGGTGCGTTGGGAATCAGCGGAGGAGTCTTTTTTTATAACCTGAAACAATACCGCGATACCCGATTTGCCTATCGCGTAAAATACAATATGAGAGTAAACGGCACAGACTCGGCCTTATATCAATTTATTCGTCGCGACCTGAGACTGCTCAGCGAAGAGTCGCTCAGATTTTACCGTAATCAGTTTCGGAGAGATATTGACTATTCCGTTATCGTTTTTTTATTGCTGTGGGGACTGAATGTAGTAGATGCAGCGGTAGATGCTCACCTGAAAACTTTTGACATGAGTCCGGACTTAAGCTTACAAATAAAACCCGATCTAAACCTGCCTGAACGGACTTACGGCCTTTCCCTTACATTTACCTTCGGCCATTAAAATACCATCGTACACTGATTTTTTTCCGGAAAAAGCGCAATACTTTTGAAGAAAATCATTTTGTGACAATTGATTTAATAAAACGCAATTTTTCAATTCTGTTCTTCTTATGAAAGTAGCCCTTATCGGATACGGAAACATGGGAAAGACCATTCAGGAAGTGGCAGAAGAAAAAGGCCATGATATTGTATGTATCATTACTCAAAAAAACAAAGATGAATTCACGCCGGAGAATCTGCACCGAGCAGAGGTTGCATTAGAATTTACGGGTCCCCACAGTGCCTATGAGCATCTGGTTCGTTGCATAGAATGGCAAATTCCTGTAGTGTGCGGTTCAACCGGCTGGACAGACCGCTTGGATGAGATAAAAAAAATGTGTATAGAAAAAGAAGGCTCTGTTGTGTTTTCCAGCAATTTCAGTATTGGAGTAAATATTTTTTTTGAGTTGAACAAAAAACTGGCTTCACTGATGGCGCATCATCAGGAATATGAAGTGAGCCTGCGTGAAATACATCATATCAGAAAAAAAGATGCGCCGAGCGGTACGGCCATCACGCTGGCCGAACAAATAATGAGCCTGTTGCCTCACAAGAAAAAATGGGTTTCTCACACCGAGGCTTCCTCGGACGAAATACCCGTTGAAAGCATACGGGTTGGAGATGTGCCCGGCACTCACCACGTTATTTACCATTCATCAATTGATACATTGGAGATGATTCATACGGCACACAACCGGAAAGGTTTTGCAACCGGTGCCGTTCTGGCGGCTGAATTTATTAAGGATAAAAAAGGATTTTTCACCATGAAAGATGTATTGAATCTTTAGTGATCATGAAATGTAAGATTGCCTATAGCCTGTTTTCTGTTTTTATTTTTCTGACCCTTTGCGCCCAGAAGAATACCGACAGTTTGCGACGGTTAATGACCTCAGCCGCATCATATGACAAACAGATACAGGCCGCATTGCAACTGATACAATTTTATCAGCTCAAACACTTTGACTCTGCTTTGGAAACCGGACGCTATGCACTGGAGCTAACCCGGAAAAATGCCGATGTGCAATCGGAAGCTCTGGTAAAACATCAGATGGGGGTGGCGCACTATTTTTCCGGCTATTATGATTCGGCGGCAAAAAATTATCAGGAATCCATTTATACTCTTGAAAAGGAAAAAGCAGATCCCCGCAAGCTGGCGCTGGTTTATAACGATCTGGCCAAGTTGTACCGGAAAACCCGTGATTTGGATAAAGCCCTGTCTAATTACGGAAAAGCCGAAGCCATTTTCAAATCAGTAAATGATACTTCCGGTATCGCCATGATTCTGAATGAATCGGGTGTGGTGTATGAATACAAAAAAGACTATAAAGAAGCCGTTAACCGTTATGCCGCATCCATGCATCTGGCAGAAAAAAAAGGCGATTCGCTCAGCGTATCCTACTCTTTAAGCCACATGGCCGGCATTTTTGTTATTGAAAAACAGTATGGACTTGCCGAGCGCTATCTGTTACGAAGTCTTCGTATACGTGAACTTCTCAGAGACAGTTTTGCCATGGCGCTGGCCTATTCCGACCTGGGGGTAACACTGAATGCCAAAGGCGATTATAAAAGAGCCATTGAATATCTTGAACAAAGTAATCAGATTGCCATAAGACTCAAGTATCCCGAACTGCAATCAAATAACTATTACGAACTTTCACAGGCGGCCACTCAGCTCGGCGATTTCCGGAAAGCGTACGACTATTATGCCTTGCGAACTCATATCAGAGACAGTTTGTTTGCCATTGAAAAAACAAAAGAGATTGAACGTCTGAATGCGCAATACGAAAATGTCCGGAAAGAACAACAAATTCTGGCTCAGAAACAAAAGCTGAAGCTTCAGAATTTTATTATCGCCGGTATATTGTCCGTCATGCTTCTTGGCGTTTTATTAATTTATTCAAATTATAAACGTCTTACGCTTCAAAAAGAAAAAGCATTTCAGCAACAACTGCTCAGCCAACAGGAAATGAATGCAAAAGCCGTTCTGGAAGCCGAAGAGAATGAAAGGCAACGCATCGCCCGGGATCTGCACGACGGCATCGGTCAAATGATGAGCGCAGCCAAAATGAATCTGTCCGCCATGGAAAATGAAATCCCTTTCACCGATGAAGCACAAAAGTTGAATTTTGAAAAGGTGCTGAATATGCTGGATGACAGTTGTAAAGAATTGAGAAATGTGTCGCACAATATGACGCCGGCCGTGCTTCAAAAAAACAATCTGGCTGAAGCCCTTCGGGATTTCATCGAAAAACTCAATCTGAAAAATATTGAAATCCGGCTTTCCGCTGAAGGAATGGATACAAAGATGGATTCCGCTTATGAAACCATTTTATACAGAGTGGTTCAGGAATGTGTGCATAATGCCATTAAGCATTCCGGCGCTACCCGAATTGATATTTCGCTCATAAAAGACGACGACGGAATCAGCGGCACAATTGAGGACAACGGAAAGGGGTTTGATGTAAAACAAATGCATTCTGATTCTTCAGGTGTTGGTTTAAAAAATATCATGACACGAATTGAATTTCTGAAAGGGGAACTGGAAATTGACTCTGCCCCGGGCAGAGGAACAGTGATCAGCTTTCATATTCCGCCGAAAAGCGAATTACAGGTATAAGTCGTTAATAAACTCATATAAATTTTTTTCCAGATGTAAACTTTATTTCACAAAATATATCTGACTTGAATAGAAAAATAAATTAATGTGATGATTTTTTGCTTTAAAGATTTAAAGTTTAACGTTTGAAAACATTGAAATTTCATAAATTTTACGGATTTTGTACTGCGGGTAATGCAATATAAAACCGAATGAATAAGAATAAAACTAATAAAATTCATCTTGGCATAGTAGATGACCACCAGATTGTTATTGACGGATTGATGGCTTTGCTGCGCGGCGAGGATGATTTTGTTTTGGCCTTTGCGACCACTCGTCCCAAAGAAGTCATTTCTCTCATAGAACAAAACCCCATCCATATATTGCTGACTGATGTAATGATGCCCGAAATTTCAGGAAAAGAATTAGCCGTTATGATCAGGCAAAAATTTCCGGAAGTAAAAATTATGGCGCTTTCGATGAGCGGACAGGGAGACTTGATAAATGAATTGATTGAAAAAGCAGAAATTTCGGGATATGTTCTGAAAAATATCGGCAGGCAGGAGTTATTAAACGGACTTAAAAAAATTGCTGCCGGCGGAATTTTTTTCAGTGATGAAGTGGTGGAAGAAATGCAGCGTGATGCCCGACAGAAAAAACAAATACATGAAGTGAAGCTGACAGAGAGAGAGATTGAAATTATCCGCCTTATTGAAAAAGAATACAGCAACAGGCAAATTGCCGACACGTTGTTTATATCGGAAAGAACGGTAGAAACTCATCGGAAAAATATCTTCAGAAAAACCAATACCAACAATGTCATCGGATTGATTAAATATGCTTATGAGCACCGCCTCATTCTGAAATAATTTTACTGTAAATGCATTTATTTGTTCCTCTTTTTAATCTGTCCTTCAAATGTTTTAATTTTGCACGCAATTAATTTTTAAAAAAATTTGAATTCAAATCATTCCATACCACAACCAAATTTTTTGTTATGCCGGATATTTTTGAAAGATTGTTGAAACATTACGGACCTATCGGACAACACAGAGAAAGAGCTCACGGATATTTTGCTTTTCCCAAACTGGAAGGTGAAATCGGAAGCCGAATGAAATTCCGGGGAAAAGAAGTCATCGTCTGGAGTCTGAATAATTATTTAGGACTGGCCAACCATCCCGAAGTGAGGAAAGCTGATGCCGAAGGCGCCCGGCAATTCGGATTAGCCTATCCCATGGGCGCCCGGATGATGAGCGGCAACAGTGTTTATCACGAACAGTTAGAAGCAGAACTGGCAGCATTTGAACAGAAAGAAGATGCCTTGTTGCTGAACTACGGATATCAGGGTATGGTAAGCATCATTGATGTTTTATGCAGCCGTCACGATGTTATTGTTTATGATGCGGAAAGCCATGCCTGCATTATTGACGGCGTAAGGCTTCATCCCGGCCATCGTTATGTTTTTAAACATAATGATGTGGAAGACTGCGAAAAACAACTTCAGCGGGCTTCGGCGCTTATTGAAAAACAAAAAGCGGGCGGCATCCTGGTCATCACGGAAGGGGTATTTGGTATGGCCGGCGATCAGGGGAAGGTTAAAGAAATTGCCGAGTTGAAAAAGAAATATTCATTTCGTTTACTGGTGGATGATGCGCATGGTTTTGGTACGTTGGGTAAAACCGGGGCCGGCGTGGGTGAAGAACAGGAATGTCAGCCTGAAATAGACCTTTATTTTTCCACTTTCGCCAAATCTATGGCAAGTATCGGCGCTTTTGTGGCCGGCGACCGGCAAATTATTGACTACATCCGTTACAACATTCGCTCTCAGATTTTTGCCAAATCTTTACCCATGCCCATAGTATTGGGCAACCTGAAAAGACTAGAACTACTGAGAAATCATCCCGAATACAGAGAAAAACTGTGGAGCAATGCGCGGAAACTGCAGGAAGGCTTGAAACAAAGAGGTTTTGACATCGGTAAAACCAATACCGTAGTTACACCGATTTATATGAAAGGAGATGTACCTGAAGCTACGGCCATGGTGATGGACTTAAGGGAAAACTACGGCATTTTTGCATCCATCGTAGTTTATCCGGTCATACCGAAGGGTAATATTATTTACCGCCTCATTCCTTCGGCAGTTCATACCGATGAGGACATAGAACAAACCCTGCATGCATTTTCGGAAACCAAGAAAAAACTGGACGCCGGAGCCTATAAGGTGGATGCCATACCTAATATGGCAGATGCACGGTAATACGATGTGCCGCTTTTAACTGTGGAAATCCCGTTGCATATTTTCAAATGATTTCTGTTATCGAAGAAATTATTTCAGAAAACAGGTTTGGTCTTTCAGTAAAGGGAATTCTGTTCCGAAATACATGTTACTCACCACACGAAAAGTATTGACATTGCTCATGCTATCATACAACAAACCATAATTTCTGTCAGGAAAATAAAAAGCGGAAATATTTTTAAAGGCATCTTCGGTATTTTCCGTAAAATCAAAACTACCGTGATCGCTTTGTATAATAATCACACTGTTTCGTTGTTTTTTTTGAAGGATTTTTGAAGTGATGGAATCCAGCAAGGAGTTGGTGTAATAAATATATCCCGCAAAACGTGTTTTGTTTTTTATGTATGGCTCCTTCAGCGCTTCTTCATCAGAACGTTTTTTTCCCGCCGAATCTAAAAAATAGGGATAATGCGGCATCAGCAGATGCGCATAAAGAAAAACCGGTGTATCGGTTTTTTCTTCAGACAGAAACGAAAAAAGGCTATCCGTCACTCTCCGGTTGTAGTGGCGATATGAAATCAGATGTTTTTTCCTCAATTTATTTTCAAAGGCTACTCTATTTTGTTTATCAACCATAAGCGGCCAGAATATATCCTTAAACAAACTATAAAATAACGTTTGATAGAATATGACGTGCAGTTGTCCGGCAGTAAGAAATTTTTCTTTCATCAGGGCAGCCCGGTCGCCTAAGGTGAAAATGGAATAATTGATTATCGTGTAATTTTTTTTCTTCAGCATGGCCAGAAAAGGTGATGTTTGAATCATCCTGAGCGTACGGCTATAAAGAGCAGGGGAGGGTTGAGAGAAGCATTCAACACCTGACACATAATTCATCCCGAATACTGCAGCCATGGAAAACGGGGTATAATTATAATTACTCACCGACCGGCGTAAAATCCGAAACCCTTTACGTTCCAGCAGGCTGTCTAAAATACCTCCTTTCATTTCCAAAACATTCTGTTGAAAATCGGAACGGGGATAGTAGTCTGTAACAATATAATAGATATCCGGATGAAGAACACGAGAGGTATTTTTTTCAACCTGAGCCGAATACAACGTATTTTTTTCAAATAATTTTTCGCCGTATTTGTCTGTAAAAGCTAAACGCAGGTCAGCCAAAAAAAATAACAATATCAGCAAATTGAAAAAAAGATGCCATCGTTTGGCAAAAGGATTCTTTTTTAAATGAAATGCTGCAACAGCGGCAACAGTAATGCATACAGGCAAGAGGTATCTGTAGCGTGACAAAAAAGATAAATATCCCGCTTGTGAAAAAACGTCTTTCACTTCGCCGAAAAACAAAATGATGACCATCAGTAAAGTGGTAAAAGCAAGACGTTGATCAGCCGATTTGAAAAAATACTTTATTAAAAAAAACAATAAAACAGAAAACAGAAACACAATTGCCCAAGCTATCAGTAAGTAAGACGTATCCGGAATGCCTGCAAACAAAAGATTTCTGTGAAAAATAAAATAGACTCCTGTTAATAAAAAGTGAAACGGATATACAAGTATGTTTCGGATTCTTTTCATGAATGCAAATACAAAACTGTTATCAGGTTCAGGAAATACAACAGGGCTTAGAACCTTATTCATTCAACATATTACAGAATCAGTTTTACAACTTCAAATGCTTCGGCAAGTTCTTTTCCGCACTGAATACCCCTTACTTTGGCCAACGAACGGATAAAGTCTTCCTGCATGTATATTCTGTCTTTTTGGGATTCGTACTTTTTCAGCGCATTTATTTTTGCCTCCAGATCATCCCCTTGCAGCGGAATATAAACATTTCGCAGCGATTGTGTTTCATTCCAGGGCAGTTCATAACCAATTACGCTAACGTTTTTAAATGCCCTGACGGCTTCGGAAAAAATGACCTGATGATCCTGATGCAAATCAGTGGAGGATGGAATAAAAACAAGTTCAGGACCTATTTTATTTCTGAGTTGAATAAGGATTTCCAGTATTTCCTGGCGGTATTCCGCGAAACGCCTGACCGGAAAATCAAAAAAATGAACCTGAGTTTCCGGGATGCCGATGATGGAAGCAGCAGAAAAACATTCCTTTCGTAACGTATCAGGTGCAAAACCCTCAGGAAGTGATTCTTTGCATAAGGAAAAGGCGGCATAATGTATTTCAGCATTCTTTTTTTTTAAGGCGTGTAAAGTTGCGCCGCATCCTAACTCCACATCATCGGTATGCGGGGCAAGCGCCAGTACTTTCGTGTTTTCCCTGATAATGAAATCATGCATGAGAATCTGATTTTAACAAAGATAGACGGAATCAAATTAAAACCATCCGCAAAACCTTTATCCGTTTTTAAGAAAAATCTGAATTATCCGTTTAATCTATCACCCGGTAGGTAGAATCATTCAGAAGCGGCAGTCGGCAACCGAATGTTTGATTCAGCAGCACACGAAAAAGGTTAATATTGGTTTTAACGGCAAAAAAAGATTCATAATTTTTTTCGGGTAAATACACGGCGGCAAGATTAAGATAATGATACCTTTCCGGCACCGGCTTTTCATATTCTCTGAACCCGTGGTCTGATATAAAAAGAATGATGGCCTTTCCCCGGGTGATTTGCAGAATTCTGTTCAGCAGCCTGAGGTATTCCGTATTGGCATATTTCAGATAACTCAGAAACAGCGATGTATTTCCGGCAAAATCCTGTTTAAATAAGCGGTAAGAATTCATTTTACCGGTGCTGTCAAAATAATACGGCCAGTGAGGCATATTAAAGTGAGCATAAACAAATTTCGGCACTTTGACGGTGGAATCCATGAGCTGAAACAACTTCTTTTTTACCTTTTCATTATTTTCAAAATCATGCATCAGCCATTTTTTCTCCACAGATTTTATGCCGAGTGTGGATACCAGATGATATCCAAGGTCTCTTTTAAACCGATAAACAAAAGTGTTTGACACCAGGCGATTTTTTAAAGGATAAAAAAACGAAGGGGATACGGCAGCTTTCTGTCCGTCAAGATCAAACAGCGATGCATTACCGGTACGGTAACCTTGTTGCTGAAGAAACCGGACGAGTGCATTTTTTTTAATGACACCAAGGCAGGTACGGATATCTTTCAGCGATGAGTTTTTAAAGTCCAGTCCGCTCAGGTATTCCATATTCAACAGCGAAGCGATGGAATACATGGTAAAATTATAGTTGCTTTGGAAACTGTCCGGAATAAAAAACCCTACTCTTTTTAGTTCATCGGTAAAAGGCGAGTTGTCATAGCCGAAAATTTGTTGCAGTGTGATGTTGGAAGGATATCCGTCAGCTACAATAAGAAAAATATCCGGCTTCCGGCATGCAGAACAAGGTGAACAATGCGTTGTCAGTTCCTTTTGTACTGTACGCTGCTTTGATTTCGATAAAAATAATACCCCAAGCTCGTACACGATAAGCATGAAAAATAACGTGTTCAGGTAGAGAATTCCCTTATAAGGAACCGCGGTCTTTTTTTTCAGATATACAAAAATTAAAGTCAATAAAATCAACAAAAAAGGAATTACAAAGACATACCGGCTGATAAAATGATTTTTAAAATAAAATTTCAATGTATCATGAAATACACCGAAAAAAAGATGAATGACGAGAATGGAAAAACTGAACAGTACGGCCTTGAACCTGCTCTTGAAAATGAATAAAAAAAT
This sequence comes from Chitinophagaceae bacterium, assembly GCA_026415715.1. GTDB lineage: Bacteria > Bacteroidota > Bacteroidia > Chitinophagales > Chitinophagaceae > JJ008. The sequence continues at coordinate 31,292 of JAOAGO010000031.1, forward strand.
AATGAAAAAGAAAACAGTTGCCGCGGAGTACCAAATAATAAATTGTAAGATATCGCTCCACGTCAGGCTTTCGGAATACATGCGTACAGTATGAATGATGTAAAATACCGGAAGCGCTGCCACAAAGAAGGGCCGTAAATGAAATTTTTTATATCGTTCGCTAATCATGGGGTAACTGAAAAAAGATATAATGTTCTGCCGGAATCGGCAACCGGCAGAGAGTCTTCCAGCTTAAAATGTTTCTGAAAAGCGGTAAGGAAATGCTGTTCCGAATAATCTTCAGGCAAAGGTTTTCCGTGCCGGAGCAGCCACAGGGTTTTTTCATCATCAGCCGGTACAAATTCAATAATCAGAAACCGTTTACAGATTTTCCTGAATAGTTCTGCCATTTGCCTGAATCGGATATTGGCCGAAATGGCGAGATGATGAATCAGCGCCAGCGCCAGCGTCACATCGGATATAATTCGGGTAAGCAGGGGCAGTCGTTCCTTGTTTTGCCATCCGATACCCGGAGAAGGAAAAGCTGCATTTCCGATCAGAGGCTGGACAGAAGTAATACTTTCATTCTTGATTTTTCGGTACAGCAGATTAATGCATGCAGCATCAGCGTCTATGGCTAATGTGTGAAGCCCTTTGCGGGCACAGCGCAGTGAAAATTCTCCGGTGTTACAGCCAAGGTCTGTTGCTGTATGGATGTTTTGTATTTTAGAAATCCAGCTTTCCAGCACTGCCGTCTTGGTTTTCAGATAATCGCCTCTTTCCTTTGCTTCATGGTAATAGGCAGACCAATGCTTCTCTGAATCCCTGATTTTCAGTTTTTCAATCAACAGTTCAAGGCTTAGCAAAAGGCGCATTAATTTTTTTTGAGAAAAAGCAACCTTATGAAATTCTTTATGCCGTGTTTTTTCCGAAATGTGTGATTGCAGGAAGATATGAAGCCAGGTATGCAGCGAAAACCGGCTTCGGAAAGGCAAAAGTTTTTTTGTCAGTTCAATCGGTATACCTTCCGGCCAGGCCAGCATCAGGGGGTGAAGAAATGTTTGATGATAATGCATTAACAGCAGGGGAGATAAAAATTGTTCGCAAAACTGACGATAAGCATTCCATGGCCTCTCGGGCTGATAATTTTCAAATGACAGGGTATCTATAAAAATGAGTTGGCCCTTAAACCATTGAATATTGTAAGGTGTTGCATCTTTGAGGATCAGGCCGTACCGGAGGGCTTCCTTAGTAAGGCGTAATGTCAGCAAGGCCGCATCTTTCAACATGTCGAAGGGCCATTCGTAGGGATAAGATATAGTTTGTACCGGTTCGGGTTTCAATGTGGTATACCAGTTGTCGGTTCCGGTTAGATTTTCCTGTAATTCCAGGTGCGGGATGAGTAAATTATTTTCTATGGCAAACTGGTAAAATCCGGACGTAACGGCTCTTTGGTAGTGAGGTGCATAGAGTTGATTTACCTGTCTGTACAAAATATCGTCTTTCAGAAAGACAAAGCCCGCTTCGTCACGGAAAGAAGAAGGATGTTGCCTGAAATTACTCATCCGGCATTTTAGTTATTCTTTTCCTTTTTTTTAAAAGGCTTGATAAAGAATGATTTTATCCAACCCATAATATTCCGAAAGAAGAAGGCCACGCCCAATGCGGCAGCAATAATTGCCTGAACCAGAAAACTGCCGCTGCCAGGGTCTATATATAAAAAATCAGGTGCCATTACAAGTAACTTAAGTCGGTTTCGGGTGTTAAAACCAGCAAGGTTTCATAAATAAGCCGTATGGTATTTTCAATGTCGTCATGATGCAGCATTTCAACGGTTGTATGCATGTAGCGAAGCGGTATGGAAATCAGCACGGAAGGACAACCGTCGTTTGAATAGGCAAAAGAATCGGTATCGGTTCCCGTGCTCCGGCTCAGGGCCCGCCATTGAACGGGAATTTTTTTCTTTTGGGCCACCTCTTCTACAAGCCAGAGCAATTTGTTGTGAATGGCAGGGGCATAGGCCAGTGAAGGACCTTTACCGGTTGCAATATCTCCTTCAATATTCTTACTGATCATCGGAGTAGTGCTATCGTGTGTCACATCGGTTATGATGGCAATGTCAGGTTTTATTCTCCGGGCAATCATTTCGGCGCCCCGAAGACCGATTTCTTCCTGCACTGCATTGACCACATAGAGGC
>JAOAGO010000032.1 GCA_026415715.1 Chitinophagaceae bacterium
CAACCGGGTGATTGATAAGGTATGGGAGGGGTGAGGTATGGAAGAAGCAGGGAGAATATTTGATTATCTGCCTGTATTTTATAAGAATCCCACAGAAGAAGAATATATTCAATTTTTATGGGAAGCCTTTAATTCAAATTACGATACCGGCAAATATCAGTTTGCCTTCCTGTCATATCATATGCTCTTTATGTGCTTTGTTTACTTTGAAATATGGAAGATAAAAGAAAATTGTTATGAAGATTTTCAGAAAGCAATGATTGGTTTTAGTAAGGAAATGGAAAAAGAATTATTGGACGCAAAGACCCCATTGGCATTATGGCAGGTGAATGAAAGCACTGTGTTCCGATGTCTGAAACTCATTGGGGTTGATAATTCTGATATTAGCAGATTTACAAAAATTGTAAAAGACCGAAATGAAACAGCTCATTCAAATGAAAATATTTTCAACAAGAACAAAGAAAGTCTTAAAGAAAAGGTCAACGAGATGCTTGTCTGTGTAGAAGCAATTCAAGAGAAATCAAAACCGATTATTGAAAAGGCTTTTCACGCCTTTCTTGTTGAAGGCCAATATCCCGATGAAAGAGAATTTCTTGATGATGAATGCCCGATTAAAGAGATATTTGTACATTGAAATTATGTGTCGTTTGAAGACATAAAATTTCTCAAAAATATGACATTACGGTTTTATCAGGTGAAGCTGGTTTTACCAATATTCAAAGTTGAGTTCAAACGCTTAGTGATTTATACAAGGAGGAAGAATGAAGACCTCCTACACCCTCCTGGCTTAGGCGGAAGAGGTGCAGGGTTAAGAAATGAAGATAAAAGTATAATGGGCGCTCTGTTCATCGCACAACAGCGGCTTCATCGCTATGCCACGCTGCCTTCACATTAGCTTCGGCAGCGCCGCGCCTGCTCACTGTGTTCGCTTATTCGGAGTGAACGGCACAGCGTGAAGCCTCAAAACGTTGCACCATTCCTCTAGAAAAGCCAATCCAGTAAAACAAACACTACCCGCATTTACAAAGCCAGCCTTACCAGATAATTTTTTTTCAACTGGCTTTGTCTTGTGGCGTGGCGCACAAAGCTGAGGTTCAGCGTGCTCACATGAAACTCATCAAACGAACGCACCTCATCAAAGGCAACTCCGTTTTCCTGCATCGCCTTTTTTTCTTCCTCAGACACAAACAAATACCGGGCTTGAGTAAACCTACCGGCTTTGAGGGCAGTGATATCGGTAATATGCACCGGTTGGCGCAAATAAAATTCCCCCGAAGGAAAATACAACCCGATCCTTCCCAACGGCTCGCCGGGGTATTCTCGATTCATAAAAAAAGCCGCCCGGTTGCCCGACTGATAGGTGAGCAAATGAGGATAAAAACAAAAGTGAAGAAGTATAACCGCAGCCAGCATGGCAAGGCCTGAACCCAAAAAGCAAAGCGCCGCTTGCCTTTTCAGTAAAAAAGAAATCATTATCCCGAGTAACATGGCGCCAACCGCCACACCGGCAAAAAACAAATAATCTGCCGGAGGACGAAACAACACCAGCAACGCCGCCGTGGCAGCCGGAAGCAGAATGCTGATGACGTTCTGAATCTTCGGCCAGGTTTTGTTTTGCTCTTTCAGTTTACATAAAATAAAATCCGCGCAAAGAATGGCCAGCAGGGGAAAAATAATATTGGTATAATGCGGAAGCTGAAATCCCGAAAAGGAAAAAACGAGCAACGTGGCTGCCGCACCGGAAAAACTAAACCATTCCTTCTGCTCCCGTCGTTTCCATAACGCTTTGATTTTTTTCGCCAGCGCCGCATACATTATAATACACCAGGGCAAAAAGGCCCAAAGCAGCGTGTGCAAAAAAAACAATTTGTCGCCCTTGCCTTTGATGGGGCCGGTGTTGAAAAAACGGCCGAACTGGCTGTCCCACAGAAAAAATTTTATGCCCGATACATGTTGCTTTCCGAAAACGGTTTTTTCGGGATGCAGGTCAAACTGTTTCCATAAACAGTACAATTCCGGAAGGATAAAAACGAAAATCAGCCCGGCCGAAACCAACCAACGCACTTGCCATAACAGGCGCCACTGGCGGGTAAATGCTATGTGTCCCGCTACGGCGGCCCCTATCGGAATCAAAGTAAATATTCCTTTGGTCATTACCGCACAGGCAGAAAAGAAAGAACCGGCCAGCACATGCCCGAACCATTGAGGCTGAAGGCTCCGGCTGAAATGATATACCGCCGCTATAATGAGTCCGGTAAGATATGGTTCTGCCCGCACATCGTTATTGGAAATAACAAGATGTGCTGAAGTAAGTAAAATAAATACGGCCCACAACGCCGTAGCTTTGTCATAACACTTTACTGCAAACAAGTAGGTATAATACGCCCCCATCAAAACAAATAAAATGGCGGGCAGCTTATAGCTCCAGTCGTGACAGCCGAAAAGCTTGAAAAATAGCGCCGTAACCCAAAAAGGAAAATGCGGTTTATCCAGCCAGTCAGTTCCCTGAAAATACAGGTTCACAAAATCGCCTGTTTGCACCATGGTTTTACTGATGGAAGCATACACTCCTGCATCCGGGTCTATCAACGGAATGCAGATTCCGGAAAACTGAGCCGCTACCGACAAGGCTATGCATCCGTAAAGAAATCTATAATTAGTTGCCATTCGCTGTTGTGAATTTCTGTTTCCATTCCTGAAATCCCCACCAGGCCATCAAAAGAAATAACCCATACATGAGTGAAAAAAAGATTAGCCCTTTGGAAAAGTTCAGCGGAATGGCTGCAAGATTGGAAAAAATCCAGGCCAGCCAGTTTTCTATTTTTCGTTTGGCCATCCACCACATGGCCGTTACCGCCGATGCGGAAACCAGCGATTCCATTACCGGCGTAGCCGGAGTGCCCGGATTCATCAAAACCAGATAAATCAACACCCAGGAGGCTGCAAATATGAATAACCCGATTAGCCGTTCGGAAACGGTACACCAGCTGATAGGATAGGTAAATTGCCCGTTATCTTTTTTCTTTAACCAGTTGTACCAGCCGTAAAGGCTCATCAGGAAATAGTACAGATTCAGCGCACCGTAAGCAATCAGCGGCGGCTGAACCATAAAAAAATATACATAGGCAGCCAGCAATACGCCTATAATGCCGGTGGGATATACCAGCACATTATTTTTGCGGGCATACCAAACGCTGATCACCTGCGCCAGTGCACTTACCCATTCCGGCCATTGCGTTTGTCTGATATTTGTTATGAGTTGTTGCCAGATGTCTTGCAGCGTAGAAAAATTTTTCCAAAAGTAAATCATTCAGCGGGTCGTTTGTATTTTTTCCACGTTTTCAGAAAGCGTATTCCCTTTGAAGTAAGAAAACGGGTGGGAACGGGATGCCAGCGGCCCTGTTCAAATTTCCAAACCAGAAAATGCAGGTGCGGCATCAGTGCATAACCCGTTTTTCCTGAAAGGCCGATGGCTTGTCCTTTTTTCACACTGTCGCCCGGTTGTACAAAAGCTCCTTGGTACTGCAAATGCCAGTAGCCCGACCTTGACCCGTCGGCATGCTCTATAACAATATAATTTCCCTGGGGCCGGTATTTTCTGTTTAACCCGCCCCTTTTCCCGTCTTCTTTCACCCGTACGACCACCCCTTCGCGGGCGGCACATATCGTATCGCCTTTTTTCAGGTTAAAATCCAGCGCCGCTCTGTTTCGGTGAGTAAAGCGGCTGAAATAACCCTGAATCACTTTGTATCGCTTTCCCGGCAAATAAGGAAGTGCATACACATAACTGGTATCATCACGAAGAAGTCCTTTTTGCAGGCGCTTTACCTTTTCCCGCATCGGGTGCTGGCTTACGGTGCAGGCTGTCGTTAAAATCATACTTACCAAACTGAAAAAAAGGAAACGGTGCATTTTTATAAATATCTGAACATTTTGTAATTTTAAAGTGAAATTATTGAATTCCTCAAGAAACCGGGGTAATAATATCAGGCCATGTGGGAGAATATCATTGGTTATTTTTCTGATCTGGAAGAACGGCCGCTGGAGCGCCTGGCCATTCTTGTAGGCGGCATGTTGTTTTTCTGGATACTGGAAGGCGCCATTCCCCTGCTTCCGCTTCGTTTCCGGAAAAACAAATGGCGTCACGCCATGGTTAATTTCGGACTGACCATCATTCACCTTATTATCCATACTTTTCTGGCCCTCATCATCATTGCCATCAGCGACCGGTGTGCGGCCCATCGGTTTGGCGTGGTGTATTGGACAGGCGCCGGTATTGCGGCCACCATACTGCTTACCACGTTAATTTGCGATTTTTTCGGCGGTTGGCTTGTGCACATGATTGAACACAAAATCCCTTTTCTCTGGCGCTTTCATGTTATCCATCATGCGGACACGAATGTTGATGTAACTACCGGACTGAGGCATCATCCCGTTGAAAGTGTGCTGAGAGGTGTGTTTATGTTTATGGGCGTAGCGCTGAGCGGAGCCCCAATGTATGCCGTTATGATCTATCAAACCATTCTGGTTTTTTTCACGGCTTTTGAACATGCTAACATACGGCTTCCCCAACCGATAGATCATGCGCTGAGCTTCCTTTTTGTTTCGCCCAACATGCATAAAGTGCACCACCACTGGAAACAGCCTTATACCGACAGCAATTACGGCGCCATTTTTTCCATTTGGGACCGCCTGCTGGGAACATTTATGAAATTAGCCCCGTCTCAACTCCGGTACGGTATTGACCGGGACTTTCCCGAACCGAAAGATGAAGACTTTCTGACTTTACTCCGTGAGCCCTTCCTGAAGAAAAAATCATTGTAAACCATTAAAACAAATTGTATGCGACTTCTTATTTTAACCTTTGCCCTTTTGCAGGCAATTCTTTGTTTTGCTCAAAAAACATCGGTTCTGTATGTAGCTTCTAAGGGAGGCCTCAACATCAGGGAAAAGCCATCGGCCAATGCCAAAGTGCTGGATAAAATTCCGTACGGTACCAAAATCACGATAATTCACGAAGACAAAGCGCTGGAACAGGCACAGTCTGAAGGCATGCAGGGATTGTGGCGAAAAGTAAAATACAACAACAAAACAGGCTACATCAATGATTGTTATCTTTTTACATGGCCGCCTCCCCGTCTGGATAAAGTAAGCAACATGAAACAATACCTGGCACAGGTAACCGCCCCGCATGGCACCAAAGTAACTGTCAAATCATTAACCTATAACGACATCACCGGAAATGATTGGGAACTGAATAAACAACTATTCAAAAACGGGGCTGAAATGCATGAATTTATGGGTCATGAATATGCTTCAAGCACTTATTTTCTCCCCGATTTTACGCTGCAACAGGGCTTTTTGCTTTGCCGCCTGCTTCCCGAATTTAAAGATGTGTTTGGCGAGAAAGATGAATTCCCCACCACATCCCGACAAATTACGAAAGACGGCATTGAGTATAACATCAAAGTGGTCAAATTCGGCGAAAGCCCCGATTATGCCGGGCCTTACACGATTGAAAGAATCATCATTGAGTTTACTCCCGGCGGCACAACCCGGTTTGAAATGTATATGAAAGACAACGAACTGGTGATATTTTTCAGCACCGGCGTGTGAAAGAAATTCAGAGGTATAGCCTTAATCCGTAAAAAACTCACTGAATGGATGCGGGGAATCTTTTTTATGCCGGCTGTTTACCTGTCTGAAGCATGAGTAAACGAATCTGTCGTTATCCCGCTAACAAATTATATTTTTGCGATAGTTGCAAAGCGGCGAAGGAGCCGGCCGGAATTTATTTTTATCACTATTTTGCCTTTATGAAACTGGAACAGTTGCGACCCGAAAAATACCTGAAATACCTGTATCTGCCGAATCTGATTCCTTTTAAACGCACCAAGGAAATTCTGGCCGTCAATCCCACCGCAGAACCCCGACGCGAAGATGCCGCCAAAGTGGAAATCCGCATTTTTGACTATAACAGCGAAACCATAACGGAAAAAATTACACACACCGTAAAAGAATGCTTTCCCTACAAACAAAACGGCAACATTACATGGATCAATATTGACGGGTTGCGAAAAGCCGATGTGGAAGCTGTTTGCAACCAATATGACATTCATCCCCTCATCATTGAAGATATCCTGAGCATTAATCAGCGTCCGAAAATGGACGAATCGGAAAATTACATTTTTTGTCTGCTCAACATGCTTTACTTTAACGATCAGACCCAAACGGTAGAGCAGGAGCAGATCAGCATCATTCTCCTCAGCGATACCGTCATCAGTTTTCAGGAAGATGCCGAAAGAGATGTATTTACTTTGCTCAGAGAAAAATTAAAAAATCCCAATACAAAACTCCGGCAGCGCGGCGCCGATCTGCTCTGCTACGCCCTGCTGGATATGATTGTTGACCATTATTTTCTGGTAATGGAAAAACTGGGCGAACGCATTGAAGAAGCCGAGCAGCAAATCATCCGCGGCACCGACCCGCATGCCATCAACCGCATATCACATTTGCGCAAGGAACTGATAGTGCTGAAGCGAAATTTTATTCCGGTGCGGGAAATTATCAACGGCTTCATCCGCAGCGATAGCGAACTGCTGGAAGACCGCCATACCAAATATTTTAAAGATGTATATGACCACATCCTTCAGGCCATAGACCTGGTGGAAAACTATCGCGATGTGCTGGTGAACATGCAAGACCTGCATTTCAACAACATGAACCTGAAATTAAACCAGGTGATGAAAGTAATGGCCATCGTAACCTGCCTGATGGCGCCCCCCACGGTAATCGGAGGAATTTTCGGAATGAACTTTGACAATAATGTGGACTTCTTTCACCAAAGCTGGGGATTTTATTCCGCGGTAGGGCTCATGTTCTTCTTCCCCATTATTATGCTGATTATTTTTAAGCGAAGGGGCTGGTTTTAAAATGCTCTAAAAACTTATTTCTTTTTATATACCGGCACGGTGCTGCACGGTTCGCCGTACATAATGCTTTTAGCCACAGGCCTGAGTAATTTGGTGACTTCCATATAGGCATAAGCTTCAATGGGCAGATCGCCGCAGCCTTTAATTACAATTCGCTTGTCGGTATATTCATCCGGATTCAGTTGCAAAAGATTTTTCAGAAATAAATATTTCAAAAACTCTTTTTCATCGCCGGCAAAAATTTCTTTTGCCACCGGCTGCAGATAACTCGCCGTAAGCATCCAGGCCCACACGGGAATGATAGCATCGGCGCTGCAATATACCGCTACGTATTTTCCTTCATATTTTGACCAGTCATGCAGCTTGAGCGCTTCACGAAACTCTTTTTCCTTTAAAATCAATCCCATGAAAAGAAAATCTTTGAGGTCGAAGCGGACGATTTCTTCCCGCGGATACCATTGGCTCAAATCCAGCGTGACCAAACCGCTTTCGGCCACTTTATTTACTATCAAATCGCTCATATGGCAAAGGTACGAAATTCAAATGCCTTTTTATCCAACATCAGAATAAAGAACATGCCATCCGGTTTACAAGAAAAAAACGTTCATAAGATATTCCTGCTCTGTATTTTTCAGCTTCCCGGCTTTTTGAATATAAAAAAATGACAGTTACCCTTTAACCGTAATATAAAAATGAATGACTAATTTCACGGGATTTCCATTTTTGCTGAGGTAAAAATGAAGTGGTTTTTTGTTTGTTCCGTTTTAGGAATCATCCTGCCGGCCTTATGGGTGAGTTGTAAAAATTCGCCCCGCAACATTAAAGCACCATTTTTAACGGCAAGAGAAGCCGTTGATTTATGCCGTGCTTCTTATAAAGATCATTCTGCAGATACGCTGGCTGCGTATTTGCCCGACATGGAAATTGTTTTTTTGCCGGCAGAATCCGTAAACGGAAATTTTGCCTACATAGCCCGAAAAAAAAATGTACCGCAATATGCGGTGGTGATTCGCGGTTCCATAATGGAATTCAGTAATGACGGCTTTAACAACTTTCTCATTCACAACCTGCAAATCTTCAATCAGCAACCCTGGCCGTATTGCGATACCGTAACCGGGGCTTTTGTGAGCCGTGGCTCATGGATAGCCTTTCAGAATCTGCTCCGGCTTACGGATAGAAAATCAGGTCTGTCGCTGAAAGATTTTCTGGAAAAAGAATTGCCCCGCCAGGCTTCGCTGCTCGTTACCGGACATAGTCTCGGTGGCAATCTTTCCAACCTGACGGCGAGCTACCTGAAAAAAGAGTTAAAGTCGCCTGTCAAAAACAATATGCATTTGATAACCTTCGGAGCTCCGGCATCGGGGAATGAAGCTTTTGTAAAAGATCTGGAACAGAAATTTCCAACGGGTGAACGTTACGTGATTGATAAAGATATAGCCCCTGCCTTCCCCGACTATGAAGCGGCGGGAGAAATTGCACGGAAAATCGGATTGGACAGTATTTGGAAACCTGCCAATTTGCCCTTGAATACTGGCCATTTATTGGATGTAGCGGGCGTCATTGTCCGGCAAAGCGGATGGATAAATGAAAAACGAAAGTATAAACAAAGCCCTTTGCATTTGCGGCTGCTGAATGCAGGGATTATAACAGACACTTCCCGACCTGTACCCGAAGGACTGCTTTCCAGAGCCTATCGTTATCATTCGATTGAAGCCTATGCAAGCCTGCTGAAGTAGTTTTACCGATTTTATACACTGAATCATCCTGTAAAAAATCAATTCAAACGAAATAAACGATGAAAGCAGCCTGCTGCCCGGAAAAATCCGGATGAATGAAGCGGGTAAGGAAATAAAATATTTACACAAATTATGCAATAAAATGCTAATTTTGTATAACTATGTTTCCCCGGACAGCACAATCCTGGATTAAAAAAATAAGCCGGCAGTTCAGGGCGCTGGCTATTGTTGGGCCCCGGCAGTCAGGAAAATCAACAATTGCCCGGATGGTTTTTCCCAAAAAACCTTACGTTTCGCTGGAAAATCCGGATGAACGGTTGCTTGCCATACATGACCCGGAAGCGTTTCTCCGTCGCTTTCCCAAAGGCGCCGTGATTGACGAATCGCAAAGAGCGCCCGAATTATTCAACTATATGCAGGGCATACTGGATCATGTAAAAACGGACGGCTTTTTTGTGCTTACCGGCAGTAGCAATTTTTTACTCAATCAATCAATTGCCCAATCACTTGCAGGACGAATCGGGTTTGTAGATCTACTCCCTTTAAGTTTTGCTGAAATTTTACTTTTCGGAGGTAAAATAAATACCATTGAGCAGGCTGTTTTTTCAGGTGGTTATCCTGAAATTTTTGCCCGGAAACGAAACCCTTCTATTTGGTATCCGGCTTATATCCGGACTTATGTGGAGCGTGATGTTCGACTGTTAAAAAATATTGAAAACACCATCACATTTAACCGTTTTTTACAACTCTGTGCCGGAAGAATAGGTCAGCTTTTAAATGTGTCAGCCCTTGCCACCGAAGCCGGGCTTGACCCCCGCACAGCTCAAAGCTGGCTATCGGTTTTGGCCAGCAGCTATGTTATTTATTTGCTTCCCCCGTTTTACAAAAATTTTAATAAAAGAATAACTAAATCACCAAAGCTTTATTTTGTGGATACGGGTCTGGCTTGCTCGCTGCTGGGCATCCGAAAAGAAAGTGAATTGGCCTTGTCACATTTTCGGGGTGCTTTATTTGAAAATTATGTGATCATGGAATTATTAAAGTCCAGAAATAACTACGGTTCGCAGGCAGCCTTTCATTATTGGAAAGAGAATAACGGAGCAGAAATTGATTTGCTTCTCTGCGAGGGGCAGAAAATTCTTCCGATTGAAATTAAATCATCAGCCACTTATTCCGAATATTTACTTAAAAACATAACATGGTGGAATTCTCTTGCGGGAAATCGTGGCGGACTACTGATCTATGATGGCGATAAAGAGTTTGAACGGAGCGATAAAATCAGAATCTTGAACTGGAAAAATCTTCATCTGTTTGACAAAAGAATTATAAAAAAATTTACCCCTTAAAATTTTTCCTCATTCTCATCTGTTTTATTTTGTTTGAAAAGCCTTCGGCTTGCGGCTTTTTGTTTTTCCCGCTGTATAATCATTTCGGCAATCAGCAACCCGGCATCGGCCTCCCGGTTTTGCTGCAGCAATTGCCTGAGAGCCGATTCGTCAATATCAATGCGGTAAAGCAGCTGAACCAAGGAAGGAAAATCATGAAGAATCAGGTCGTTGATATGCGCTGCCATTTTCGCCTTTAGTGCACCTTCCGGCTCCCCGGGGGTTAAAACCGGTTTGTTCAGGAGTTGATTTATTTTTTGAATTAATTCCTGCACCGCTTTTTTGAATTTTGTTTCAGAAAACCTGAACGCATAACGGCCCGTTTCAGTAATTATCTTCCTGACGTTAAAAATTTTCAAAATCCGGTAAAGCCTCTTCCCTTACTGATAAGATGGCACTAATTTAGATAGTAAAATAAAAAGGAATTCTTCACTTAAAAAATAATATTATGAAACGAACTTTACTTTTTATTTTCTCTCTTCTTTCATTAAGTGTTTCCGCTAAGGCGCAAAAGAATTTTTCGATGGGATACAGTTTAAGTTTTCCCATGGGCGGGATGGCCGGCAAATTCAATGCCATCCACAGTATCACAACAGACTTTTCTTTCAGGCCCAAAAAGAATCTGCCGCTTCGGTTGGGCGGAGAACTGTTTATCGGAACGTATGCGTCTATGAGTCATCCCATTCAGCTCAGTTTTAACAACAGCACTCCGGTATCTACAAATATCTATTATAACAGCAACGTAGCCCGGTTAGCTGCTACGGTGGAGTGGGAATGGATTTCAAAAGAACATTTTTCACTTTATTCTAATGCAAAAGCGGGAGGAATGAGCTTTTTCAGCAACTTAACCATTGAAGATCCTGATGACCCGACAGCCTGCCGCGCATTGGAAAGCCGGGCCATTCAAAGAGATTTTGGGTTTGCCGGAGGAGGCGGATTAGGCATGCGTTTTCTGGTAAATCCAAAAAGTCGTTTAAAAAATAAATTTCTGGATGTGGGGGTAAATTACCTGCATGGAACCCGTGTAGATTACATCAATACAAAACATCTTCATCATCACGACCATGCCGGTTCAGGATCACAGCCGGGCTCCGGCTCAGGAAATGATCCGAAAGCCAGACCGCTTACAGCCCGTTTTCTGCATGTCCAGTCCAATACGGTGCATATGCATAAACTGGCCGAAATCTATAACGACCCGATTCGTCTCCTGAATATTCAGGTAAAATATGTATTGAGGTTTTAGCAGGTTTTCGTGATTATTCTGCTAAAATTTTTCTTCAGTCGTGAGGTTTATTTCCGGATGGTTCAGACGCTGCTTCTGCGGCGTCGGCCGTCCGGAATTCTTTTCAGGAAAATGATAAACCCTGAAGTCTTTTTTTTACTTGTGTTAAGAATTTGCAAAATTCAAAACAGATATGGTTTTTCCTGAAAAAAATTTACATTTTAAAAACAATATAAAAACTATGATGTTAAAATGAAACAATATTTTTGCCTGCCTTGAAATGTTTGGCTACCATATTCATTATCATCTTTGCCTTTGCTCAGGTATTTCCTGCCATATCTGAGAAAAACATTTTTTATGAATATTTTATAGCTGAAGGCGATACAGAAAATACCTCTCAAGCCACAGAGTTTAAAGAACAAAAAAAAGAGTTTTTTATCCTTACAAATCTGAACATTTATATCTCTTCTTGTTTACATCTTTGTTTTGATAATTCCGGCGTTCTACCCCCCCTGCCGCATCTTGAAAAACCAACCGACCCGCCGGATTTGGTGTAAACTCAAGCCCTGCTATTTAATTGATAATTATTCTTTCATTTACCATTTATCAAATCATTTTAAAAAAGTGATTATGAGGAAAGGACCGTTAGCCAGAATTCTGGATTTGCTTAAGCTGGAAAAAAATGAAATCAGCGCCATCTATTTTTATTCTATTCTGAATGGTGTAATACAGCTTTCATTGCCCGTAGGCGTGCAGTCAATCATCAGTTTTGTGTTGGGCGCCTCTATGACAGCCTCCTTAATTATTTTAATTACGCTGGTAGTCATCGGCGTTCTGGTGACCGGACTTTTACAGGTTAATCAAATGAAGATTATAGAAAAAATACAGCAGAAATTGTATGTACGTTATGCACTGGCTTTTGCATACCATATTCCGGAACTTGATTTAAAGAAAAATGATTCTGTTTATTTGCCCGAACTGGTAAACCGTTATTTCGACATTACACTGCTGCAAAAAGGGCTGTCCAAGGTACTGCTTGAAGTGCCCACGGCGGCAATTCAAATCTTTTTCGGTTTACTGCTGTTGGCTTTTTATCATCCTGCCTTTATAGCTTTTGGAGTGCTGCTCATCAGTACCGTATATCTGATTTTAAAATACACGGGAGGTAAAGGCCTTCAAACCAGCCTGGAAAAAAGCAGACAAAAATATCGTGTGGCGGCCTGGCTGGAAGAAATGGCCCGGATTATTAAAACATTAAAACAGGTCAAAAAATACAATCTGCATATTCAAAAAGCCGATGAAACCATCTGTGATTACCTCAAAGCGCGGAATAATCATTTCCGTATCCTGTTGTTACAATACAATACGCTGGTAGTTTTCAAAACCGTTGTCACTGCCGCCATGTTGATTGTGGGTACCGTTCTCATGCTTCGGCAGCAGCTCACCGTTGGTCAATTTATTGCATCGGAAATCGTAATCATCCTGGTACTAAATTCCGTTGAAAAGATTATCATTAACCTGGCCGGAGTATATGATACGCTGACGGCTGTTGAAAAAGTATCTGAATTAATTGACAAGCCTGCCGAAAAAAGCGGAACCATTTTAATGAACAAATACGGAAAAGCTTTATCCGTAAAACTGAATCATGTGAGTTTCGGTTATAATGAGGATAAGAAAATTTTAAAAGACATAACGCTTAACATTCAGCCCGGAGAAAGAGTATTGGTTAAAGGAGAAGTGAGCGCCGGAAAATCCACCCTTCTGCGGCTTATGAGCGGCGCTTACACGGAATTTGACGGCACGTTACTGATTGACGACTTGCCCGTTCAGAATTACCGGTTAGATAGCCTTCGCTCCCATATTGGTTTAATGATAAATGAACTGGATATTTTTCAGGGTACAATACTTGAAAATCTGACGCTGGGCAATGAAGCGGTTTCGATTGAACATCTCAAAGAACTGGTTAAAAAAACCGGACTGGAAGAATTTATTTCCCGTTTGCCTAACGGGTATGACACCGATCTGGACCCTACCGGCAAACGCCTGCCCCGTAATATCGTTCAGCGTATTTTACTGGTAAGAGCACTGGCCCATAATCCCGGATTGTTGCTGCTGGAAGACCCGTGGACTTTCCTTACCGCTTCACAAAAAAAACAGATGACGGAATTATTATCTCAGCTTAAAGATACAACGATTATTGTGGCAACAAACGACGACGGAGAACTATCATTTTACAATAAAATCGTTATCCTTAACGAAGACGGAACCTTAAAACAATAAAGCCATGAAAGAATTAGAATGCCATCAATATGTGTATTTGCACAACAAAACCAGCCGGATAAAAATCTGGTTTTATGTGCTGGCCATCCTCTTTATCCTGTTTTTGTTCTTACCCTGGACACAAAATATCCGTGCCAGAGGCACGGTAACCACTTTATATCAGGATCAAAGGCCGCAACAAATTAACACCATTATAGGCGGTCGGATTATCAAATGGTATGTGAAAGAAGGCGATATGGTAAATGCAGGCGATACTTTGTTGCAACTCGGAGAAGTGAACGTGAATTATCTGGACCCCGAGCTCATCAAACGAACGAAAGAACAACTATCGGGGAAACAACTTTCGGTTGAATTCTATAAAAATAAAGTCACCACGGCTGGTGTGCAAATGGAAGCGATATCCGGAAATTATCAGTTCAAACTAAATCAACTGATGAATAAATTAAACCAGCAGCTTCTGAAAATTCAGGCCGACAGTGCTGAACGTGAAGCAGCCGCCAACGAATTTAAAATTGCCGATATTCAATACAAACGCCAAAAAGCCATGTTCGACAGCGGATTGGTTTCGCTTACACAGCTTGAATTGGCCAATCAGCGTTATCAGAATGCGTTGGCCAAAAAAATTGCTGCCGAAAATAAATTGGCCAACAGTCGCCAGGATTTATCTATCACGCAGTTTGAAATAGATGCCCTGAAACAGGAGAATCTGGAAAAACTGGCCAAAACACGGGCCGAACAATTACAATCACTTTCTGACATTGCCAGCAATCAGGCCGAAATTGCCAAGTTGCAGAATCTGTATGCCAGCTACTCCATAAGAAACAACATGTATTACATTCTGGCTCCGCAGAGCGGCCAGGTGGTGAAAGCCCGGAAAGCCGGCATCGGCGAGTACGTAAAAGAGGGCGAAATGATTGCCGAAATTGTACCTAGCAAAATTCAATATGCAGTTGAAATGTTTGTGCGCCCGCTGGATCTTCCTTTGTTGTCGCCCGGGCAAAAAGTGCGTTTTCTCTTCGACGGTTTTCCGGCCATCGTATTCAGCGGCTGGCCGCAACTTTCATCAGGAACCTTTGGAGGAATCATTTTTGCCATTGAAAATAATGTGAATTATAACGGAAAATTCAGAGTGCTGGTAAAAGAAGATCCCAATGACAAACCCTGGCCGAAAGAACTGAAAATAGGCGTGGGTGCCCAGGGAATTGCTTTGCTCAAAGACGTACCCATCTGGTACGAACTCTGGAGAAACATTAACGGATTTCCACCCGACTATTATAAACCCGACAAAAATCTTGTAAATCAAACAGCTCAATGAAAAGAAGCCTTAGTTTCATAGGATTCATTTTGATGATGACGGGAACGGCCCCGGCACAGGATTCCCAAACCACTCTTTCATGGCAACAGGTACTGAATGAAGTGAAAAAAAATCATCCCGTTGCCTTACAGGCCGGTATTCTCGTTGACAAAGCCCGTGCCGACATTACGATTGCACAATCTGCCTTCGACCCTTTTTTCAATACAAACCGGGGTGAAAAAACATTTAATCACCTTGAATACTATAACTATCAGAAAAATGAATTGTATATACCCACATTACCCGGAGTTGATATGTATGCCGGTCTTGAAAATCTGAATGGCCAACGGACAAACCCCGGAGATACGAGAGGTAAAACCGGATTTGTCGGAGTCAGTATTCCTTTGGCCCAAAATGTACTGACAGATAAACGAAGAGCAGCGCTTCGTACGGCCTACCTGATGCGGGAAGCGTCGGAAAGCGAAAAAGCGCTCATCTATAACAATCTGATTCTGGATGCCATGAAAGCCTACTGGACATGGGCGCTGGAATATTCCTTATACAAAACCTATGACCAGGTAGTTCAGGTAAATCTTCAGCGTTTTGATTTCATTAAAAAGACTGTACTGCTGGGCGACCGTCCGGCCATAGATACCATAGAAGCCCTGACTCAACTGCAATCTTTTATAGCACTGAGAGAAAATGCCTGGCTGCGTTTCAGAAATGCAGGTCTGGAGCTTTCTGTATTTCTGTGGGATGAAAATCAAAATCCGGTAACACTCTCTCCGACGCATATCCCCTTACCGTTATGGAGCGGAGTAACGGACGAAATCATTCCCGATTTGCAAGACCTGCTCTCCAGAGCCCTGGCCGCCCATCCTGAATTACGCCTGGTTGACTATAAACTAAAGGCGCTGGACATTGAACGTAAACTGATGTTACAGCAACTGCTGCCCGACATCCGGTTTAATTATCAGCACATCACGGAAGGATATCGTATATTCAATAAAAACGCTTTTCCTTTATTTGAAAACAATTTCAGGTATCAGCTTCGGTTTGCCGTGCCTTTACGCTTATCGTATGGCAGGGGAGAATACCGGAAAACGAAATTAAAAATTTCGGAAACAAGACTTGAACAATCGCTGAAAAGATTAAAAATCGAAAACACGGTCAGGAAATATTACAACGAAGTGATCACGTTGCGGGAACTGATTACGCTGCAACAGAAAATTTATGAAAACTTTTTAGCAATGTTGCGTGCCGAAGAAACCCGGTTCCGGCTGGGCGACAGTTCATTGTTTCTCATCAATGCAAGAGAATCCAAAGTGCTGGAAGCTTTGCTGAAATTACAGGAGTTGCAGGCCAAATACAAAATAGCCCTGAATGAGCTCACCTGGGCTGCCGGTTTGCTTGGCAATTAAACCCTTCGGAAAATAAACTACCTTTGCATGCAAATGCATCACCCTGTTGTAAAACAGTGTCAGTCATGAAATCAAGCCATAATAATTATTTTAGCCGTTTTGATAAAAAAAACAAAGGATTACCTTCTTCATCTTCAAGCAAAGAGTTAAAAAAAAATACTGCAAAAAAACCTAAACCGATAATCCGTGCGCCCGAAGAACACTCAGCCGGTTCACTCATTCCTTTAAATAAATTCCTTTCGCATGCGGGCATAGCTTCACGAAGAGAAGCCGCCGACCTGATCAGAGCCGGAAAAGTAAAAGTAAACGGCGAGTTGATAACAGAACCCGGATTTAAGGTAAACCCAAAAGACGAAGTCAGATATCTCGGCAAAAAAGTTATTCCTTCAAAACATTTTGTGTACATCCTTTTAAATAAGCCGAAAGATTGCATTACCACTACCCGCGATCCGGAAGGCCGGAAAACCGTGATGGATATTATCCGTAATGCTACCGCTGAAAGAGTTTTTCCCGTTGGCCGCCTGGACCGGAATACTTCCGGAGTGCTTTTGCTGACAAACGACGGCGAACTGGCTCAAATGCTTACGCATCCTTCTCATCAGATAAAAAAAGTATATCAGGTAACGTTGAACAAGTCTTTGGCGCCTGCTGATTTTGAAAGGCTCAAAAAAGGAATTATGCTGGAAGACGGTGAAGCAGCGGTTGATGATATTGCGTATATCAATGTTAACGACAGGTCCCAACTGGGAGTGGAAATCCACAGCGGGCGCAACCGTATCATACGCCGAATGTTTGAACATCTGGGATATGAAGTAAAATATCTGGACAGGGTGGTTTTTGCTGGTCTGACCAAAAAAAATCTTCCCCGCGGCAAATGGCGTTTTCTGACGCCACAGGAGGTCCGGAATTTAAAATACATAAGAAAAGGCAAATCCTGATATGAACCGGAAAATGGTAAGTGAATGGATTGTTGAAGTTAACGAAAACTGGGTGGCGGTTAACAAGCCCTCAGGACTTTTATCGGTTCCTGACCGGCAGGGAAATCAGTCGCTGCGCTGTTTGTTGCAGGAACATTTCGGAAACATTTTCACAGTACACCGACTGGATAAGGAAACCAGCGGTTTGATTCTCTTCGCCCGTTCGGAAGCGGCACATAAGTATCTGAATAGCTTATTTGAACAGCGCAAAATCGAAAAATCATACTTTGGCCTGGTTGCGGGTTCGCTTTCAGAAAAAAAAGGAACCGTCAATGCGCCTGTTGCCATGCTTTCATCCGGAAAAATGGCCATACATCCGAAAGGAAAACCTTCGCTCACCGAATACGAAGTACTGAACGACTACGGTTTGTTTTCTTTTGTCCGGTTTCGCATTTTTACCGGACGCACCCATCAAATCCGCATACATATGAAACATGTCGGCCACCCTATAGTTGCTGATACACTTTACGGAAACGGTAAACCTTTATTTGTTTCAGAACTGAAAAAAGACTATAAACGTTCTCTCTCAGCAGTTGCAGAAAAGCCGATACTGGGGCGGTTGGCTTTGCATGCTCACCGTCTGGCATTTACCGATGTTGACGGACAAAACAAAATACTGGAAGCACCCTTGCATAAAGATATGAAGGCGGCACTGCATCAGCTGGAAAAAAATTCATTATCGCCCCGTATAACGTTTACACCCGCATAAGTCAATGTGACGAACTTACGGAATGTTTGCTGTTGAGCAGGATATTCTGCGGAGTCCACTCTACCCTTTTTTCAAAGGGAAACCGGCGGGCATGACAATTTTCTTTACTGCATATTTTACAGGAAAACGGAAGACAGCCGTCGGAATGTACAAACAGCTCCAGCGATTCGCCAAACTCCTTCCGTATCAGGCCTGCCAGATCATCAATTTCCGCATGCGCTTCATGTACATTCAGATACCAGGGTACGGTGAGGTGACAGTCCACATGCAGCACATGTCCATATTTTATAACCCGAAGATTGTGCAGATCAATCCAGTTTTCTTTTCGGTTTTTGTTCAGTAGTTCAATCATGCGGGCCAGCAGTTTTTCATCAGCCTCATCCATGATTCCGGCTACCGAACTTCGTAATATGCGGTACGAAGTGTAAAGAATATATAAGCCAAACAGTAGCGCTACTGCGCTGTCCAGCCATACTTTCCGGGTAAGCAAATACAAACCCAGTGCTGCCAGAATACCCAGCGTAGAAAGGGCATCGGTTTTCAAATGATGGCCGCTGGCAACCAGAGCGGCAGACTGATTGCGCCTGCCTGTTTTCAGGCAATAAAGTCCGGCAAAAAAATTAATGAACGAAGTGATACCGATCAGGATCATGCCGTTATCAATTTGCCGCAAAGGGATGGGAAATATCAACTGACGAACCGCTTTGTAAAGAATGAGAATCCCCGCCACGCCAATCAACGTTCCTTCGATAGCGGCCGAAATAAATTCTATTTTTCCGTGCCCATAGGGGTGGTTGCTGTCACGGGGCTTGGCCGAAACATAAAGACTGTAAAGCCCGAAAAAGCCGGCCACCACATTTACAATACTTTCCAGGGCATCGGTAAATATGGCTGCAGAATGCGTAATCCAGTAGGCAAGAAATTTCAGTATAAGCAGAAATACCGAAAGCAAGGCTATCCAACGCTGTACAACGATATTTTGTAAGGCGGTATTCACCTCGGCATAAATTTTATTTTCGGATTCCTATACTAAAATTTCAACTTAAAAGTAAGGTTTTTGAAAAAACAAAATGTACTGTAATGTATGAAAAACCGTAAAGCAGGTGTAGTTGTGATGAGATGAAAGAATTCAAAGACTAAAACAACATAAATCCGATAAATCAACATTACTGTTCCCGTAAAAAATCATAATAAAATATCCCCTTTCCGGCTATGAACATGTAATGAAACCGGGACTGAAAGAATAACATAATTATACCCACAATGGTATAACCCGATAGTTTGCATATTTTTTATACAAGAAATTCTTTTTGTGATTTAATGATACAAAACAATTGTAAAAACTGAAATCCTCAATGAACGCCATTTTTAAAACCAACCCTCTATCTTTGAAATTCCTGTTAAGGAAATAAACTTACCTTCCATGCGGGTTGTCATCCAAAGGGTATCGGAAGCTTCGGTGAGCATTCAACAGCAGCAACATGCCTGTATAGGCAAAGGCCTTTTGGTTTTGCTGGGTATAGAAGAGGCCGACACTGCAGAAGATGTGGAATGGCTGAGCAAAAAAATAATATCGCTCCGCATATTTGACGATGAAAACGGGGTAATGAACCTTTCTGTTAAAGAATGCGGCGGCGAAATACTATTGGTGAGTCAGTTTACGCTCCACGCTTCTACCCGAAAAGGAAACCGCCCCTCCTATATCCGCGCCGCCAGGCCCGAAAAGGCCATTCCGCTGTATGAAAAAATGATTGAAGCCCTGTCGCAGCTTTTGGAAAAACCTGTTCAAACCGGCGTATTCGGTGCCGATATGAAAGTGTCGCTGATTAACGATGGACCGGTTACCATATGGATAGACTCCCGCCGGCGGGAATAAAATTATTGCAAGATCAGGCGATGTGTTCTGAAACGGCCATCGCTCAGGCGAATGTGAACAAAAAGAACACCGCTGTATTTTATCGCCCACCGGTAAGCCCCGGCCGGAAGACTTCGGAACTCCAGCAGTCTTTTTCCGTCGCTGCCCCACACAATCAGCTCGTCCACCCGCTCTTCTGAAATCAGCAAAACGGTATTTCCCGAAGCTATAATCCGGTAGTCATCACGGCTTTCCAGGTAAAGACTGACAGATTTTGAATATTCAGTATGATTCAGAGATGAAATATATTTTATGCGATACACATTTTTACCCTTTACGGGTCTTTGGTCGGTAAAAACATAATGACAGGGATCGGCACAATGAAATTGTGCGGGTATCTCACCTATTTTTTCATAAATTGTCCCCCCTGCACTTCGTTCCGCCTCAAAACGTCCTGATTCGCCGTTTTGTATAACCTGCCAGCGAAGAATTACCTTATCGGCCTGTTTTTCGGCTTTGAAGTCCACCCATTTTACGGGAAGCGTACCGAAGGGAGAATCGGTGCTCCATACCGGACCGGCAGGAGTACCTCCCACATTGAGTGTTCCATGTGAAGGCCCGCCCGATGCGCCCGATACATCATTTGCCGTAGTGCCGCTGTTTTCATTGAAATGATAAAGACCCATGGTATTGGCATCCGTAGTAAACGGCGCCGTGGGCGGAGTAAAGTTGGATGTATAACGGATCACGTTTGAGATGCGAAGTTCATCCATCAAACCGTTGTAGGATGGATAAGCTGCTCCGGCATCATGTTTTTCTGCCCCTAATACAATAAAGGGGTCGCTGTTGGGATAAGAAGTGGAACGTCCGATTCTGTAATTCACATTACCGGTAGGGCCGGTGCCTGAGGCATCCTGATTACCGTCAACATACAATCTGATCTGTCCGGTACTGGTATTTCGGGTTATGGCAATATGATGCCATTGATTGTCGGCCACGTGGGTATTTCCCCGAATGGTAATCCCATTCCCCGAACGGTCAATGCCGAAAGCTACCACCCTATAGCTTGAAGGCAGGCCGCTTCCGCTTCCAATAGCTAATCCAAAATCACCATAATCGCCGTTACCATAAATATCCCTGTCAAATATGATATTGCCGGTAATCCATCCGTCACCGTTCGATGCGGCGCTTACCGTTCCGTTGTTGTTTGAAGCCTGGCATTTGATCCAAAACTCAATTGTAAAATTTCCGGACACATTTACCGGACTGGTGGCCGTAAGAGGAATTTTAATCCTGTCCTGATCCGGCGCATTTACACCATTTCCGTAAAAACGAATACTTTGAGAAAAAATTACTAAAGGAATCAAAGCCCATAACAAAATCAGTGGCGATATGACTTTCATAAGATAAGATTGAACAAAAATATACTCTAAAATAAGCAAATTTCCTGCCATACCCTAATTTTAAAGGAAAAATATGATAACGATTGAACAGGCGCAACAAAAAGTTGATGAATGGATTAAAACCAAAGGAGTACGCTACTTCACCGAATTGACCAACATGGCCATCCTGACCGAAGAAGTAGGCGAACTGGCCCGTCACATTGCAAGACTCTATGGAGAACAATCTTACAAAAAAGAAGAAGCGCCGAAATCTCCCGATGAAAGCAAACAAATTTTGGCTGATGAAATGGCCGATATTTTATGGGTTTTGCTTTGCCTTGCCAATCAAACCGGAATAAACCTCACTGAGGCGCTGAAAAGAAATTTTGCCAAAAAAAACAGCAGGGACCATGACCGGCATCTGAAAAACGAAAAATTAATCCGGAAACAGAAAGAATAGTTCAAGAACCGGAATAAAGCAGAAACCTGCCGTTAAAAGCCTTCATGATAACTGAAAAATTATTCTACGAAATGAAAAAAAAGACACTTCTGCTGTTCAGCTTATTTTTGTTTTCTGCAAAATCATTTGCACAGAAAAAACCCTGCGCCCGGTTTCCTTCGCTTCAGTGTGCTCATGTAAAATGCATACAGTTTTGGTATTCTTTTCGCTTTAAGATTACAGATAAAAAAACGGGCAAAGACCTTGTTTTTGATCCGGAAGCACGCTATACTGCCAACGATATCAAACTGTATGCCGACTCTACCCTTCGGCAAACGCTTACCCTGAAGGCGGATACGGTAAATAAAATCTTCAACGCGCCGCTAGCCCGAAAACGGATGTATCTGAAAGTAAACAAAACCGTTTACAAACTCAATGTCAACTTTGGATTGACAACCTGCTGTTCGGCACGTGTGAAAGATGTATTCCTGAACGGCAAAACCATCTGTCAATGCTGCGCCGATGTCGTCTCATTACCGGTTGAATAATTTCAACTTTTTATTTCAGAATTGAGATTTCCCTTTCTGAAAACGGATGCTGACGACAGTTTAAGCCTTATCTTTGCCGGTTCATCAACGAATTATTCCGAAAATGATGAGTAACGAAAACAAGCGGCTTAATGATATTATTTCCCACTGCAAAGAGTACGGATTTATTTTTCCCGGCAGCGAAATTTATGACGGACTTCAGGCTGTTTACGATTACGGCCCGTGGGGCAGCGAGCTGAAAAAAAATATTCACGACCTGTGGTGGAACACCATGACCCGCCGCTATGAAAACATCGTGGGCATAGATGCCGCCATTCTGATGCACCCCACCACCTGGAAAGCCAGCGGGCATGTGGATAATTTCAATGACCCGATGATAGATAACAAAGACAGTAAAAAACGCTACCGTGTAGATCATCTCATCGAATCACATGCTGCGGGTTTGAAAGAGAAAGGAAACGAAAAAGAAGCCCTTGAACTTCTCGATAAAGCCGAAGCGCTGTTGGCCAAAGATGATTTTACAGGCCTGAAAAAGCTCATTGAAAACTATCGTATTGTTTGTCCGCTAAGCGGCACCTGCAACTGGACCGATATCCGTCAATTCAATCTGATGTTTTCCACTCAGTTTGGCTCCACCTCCTCCGCTGACGAAGCGGACAATCTGGTGTATCTGCGGCCCGAAACCGCTCAGGGCATTTTTGTGAATTTTCTGAATGTGCAGAAATCGGCCCGCATGAAAATTCCTTTCGGCATTGCCCAGGTTGGCAAAGCCTTTCGCAATGAAATTGTGGCGCGGCAGTTTATTTTCCGCATGCGGGAATTTGAACAAATGGAAATGCAGTTTTTTGTGCGCCCCGGCACGCAAAAAGAATGGTATGAATTCTGGAAAGAGGAACGATTGAAATGGCATTATTCGCTGGGCATACCGAAAGAAAAATTCCGTTATCACAACCACACCAAGCTGGCACATTATGCCGATGCCGCCTGCGATATTGAATATGAATTTCCGATGGGCTTCAAGGAAGTGGAAGGCATTCACAGCCGCACCGATTTTGACCTGCGCAATCATCAGGAATACAGTAAAAAGAAAATGCAGTACTTCGACAGCGAAACCGACCCTTCTTCCGGCAAACCCTACGGAAATTATATCCCTTATGTCATTGAAACGTCCATCGGTCTTGACCGAACCGTTCTGATGGTTATCTGCGAAGCCTATACCGAAGAAGATTTGTCAGACGGCGGTAAGAAAGACAGCCGGGTGGTGATGCGTTTTTCGCCGGCTCTGGCGCCCGTAAAATTAGCCGTGTTGCCCCTGCTGAAAAAAGACGGACTGCCCGAAGCCGCCCGGAAAATCATGGACGACTGTAAAAATCACTTCCGCTGTTTTTATGAAGAAAAAGATACCATCGGGAAAAGATACAGGAGAATGGACGCTATCGGTACACCGTTTTGCGTCACGGTAGATCATCAGACACTGCAGGATGACACGGTTACCCTACGCTATCGGGACACCATGCTGCAAGACCGTATTCCGGCCGCTCAGGTTAAGGATATTGTGTGGAAAGCCGTTCAACACTGAAGCCGTTTGCCATAAACAAAAACCCGGCGATGCATGAATCAGATTTTTTTCAATAAAAGTTTTATGATACGAAAACTTTTCATCAGCCTCTTTACGGCCGCTTCGTTCTGTTTGGCTTCATTTCAGGGATGGGCTCAACCCTTTTCGGCAGAAGATCAAATCAAAGCCATTATGGACGAACATCATACCATAGGGCTGTCGGTTGTAGTGGTGAAAAAAGGAAAAACAGACTACGTAAATTCTTTTGGCTGGAAAAACAAAGAATCCGGCCAACCGCTCAGGCCCGAACACATACTGCGTATCGCCTCCATCTCTAAATCATTTACGGCTACGGCTGTTCTGCAGTTAGCCGACAGAAAGAAACTTTCACTCAGTGATGATATCGGTAAACTGTTGGGCTTCCCTGTCAGAAATCCGAAATTCCCCGACAAACCCATCACCGTCGAAATGCTGCTCAATCATCGCTCATCACTGAACGACAGCCAGGGCTATTTTACACTGGATGTCATCCACCCTGAAAAAAATCAAAACCGGGAAAAATGTTTTAACGCTTACGAACCCGGCACTCAGTATCAATACTGTAATCTCAATTTCAATATTGCCGGTGCAATTGTGGAAAAAGTATCCGGCGAACGATTTGATCAATATATCAAAAAACATCTGCTGGCTCCGTTGAAACTTGAAGGAAGTTTTTGGGTAGATGAACTCGACAGCGCCCGGCTGGTTACTTTATATGCCTACAATGATTCATTAAAACAGTTTATTCCGCAACCCATGGCCTATGCTTCGCGGCGGGATGAAATCAGCCGTTATGTCATCGGATACAGCGCTCCCGTTTTTTCGCCAACGGGCGGTATGAAAATCACGGCCCCTGATTTGGCCAAATGGATGATGATGCACATGAAGAAAGGAAAATACAATGGCATAAGAATTCTCCGGAAAAAAACAGCAATCAGAATGCAACAGCCCTCGGCCGACACCAACCGTTACGGATATGCCATCGGAACTACCACAAAACTGATCCCCGGTGCCGAACTGAAAGGACACCTGGGCATTGCCTATGGATTGTACAGCGCCATGTTTTTTCATCCCAAAAAGAAATACGGTTTTGTGGTCATCACCAACGGAAGCCTTCCGGGAAATATGGAAGGCTTTCATCCTGTCATTTATAAAACCATCGGCGTATTGTATAATGCCCGTATAAAAAATAAAAATCCGTAGCACCCCCTTAATTTTTTCCTTAAGCGTAACTTTTTTTTCTTTTTTCAAAAAGAAGGGAATGGGATATTCAAATAGTATTGCCCTAAAATTGCATTATCCATGAACAGAAACTTTGTGGCAATAAACTACATTCATTGCGAGCCCGATTATAAACAACGCTTTGAAGAATTGTTTCAAACCAGGGCCCGTGCCATAGACACTATGCCCGGTTTCATAGACATGTATGTATTAAAACCGGCTTCTGCCGAAGAGCCGTATCTGGTAATCAGTTATTGGGAAAGTGAAGAGGCTTTTAAGGCATGGACGCATTCTTCGGCTTTTCAGGAAGGACACAAAAGAGGTTTTGAAGACCTTGCCAAAGCCAAAGCGGCCGGTCAAAAACCGCCAATGCGAAGTGTGTTTAAAACCTATGAAGTGATTGCCCGGTAAACAAATTTTACATCACCGGTTTTCCCAAACTGTAACAGGTAGCCTTAAACAAGGCCACCTGCTCGTTTTGCTGATTGAAAACGGAAATCAGATATACCCCTGTTGTTTTTCCGTGATGTATCCGGCGGGCTTCGGCTGTCAGTTGATCGCCTACATGTACAGGTTTCAGAAAATGAATATTGGCTTCCAGAGCTACGGATAAATCATTGCGGCTGTTGCAGGCAAAGGCAAATGCGCTGTCGGCTAATGCAAAAGCGATCCCGCCATGCGCAATGCCAAATCCGTTTACCATTTCCTGCCGCACGGTCATTTTGATTTTACTGTATCCATCATCGCAGTCCAGTAATTCTATACCCAGCCACTGGCTGAAACGATCCTGCGCCAGCATGTGGTTTATTACGAGGCGGGCCGGCGGAGTTTCCTGAGCATTCATTTTGTTTTTTTATTTGCCCTTAAATCGGGGAGTTCTTTTTTCCAGAAAAGCACGGATTCCTTCCTGATAATCTTCGGTTGCAGCTGCCCTTTGCTGAAATACATCTTCTTCGCCCAGTTGTTCTTCCAGCGAAGAGTGTAGCGACATATTCAACAAACGCTTGGTGTAAGCCAATGCTTTGGTGGGCAGGGCTGCCAGGCGGTAAGCGATATGTTTGCTTTCTTCGGCAAATAACGTATCATCCCACACTTTATAAATCATGCCTGTCCTTTCGGCCTCTTCGGCCGATACTTTTTCGCCCAGCATACAAAGCGCAGAGGCTTTCTGCCATCCGATCAGGCGCGGAAGAAAATAGGTGCCCCCGCTGTCCGGCACCAATCCGATTTTACTGAACGCCTGAATAAATGAAGCCGAACGGGCGGCAACCACCACATCACAACACAATGCAATGTTGGCTCCGGCGCCAGCGGCTACTCCGTTTACCGCAGCGACCACCGGCTTTTCCAACTTGCGGATGCGAAGAATTATCGGATTGAAGTGTTCTGATAAAATTTTTTTTATTTCTATTTTATTCTCACCTACCAGTTCGCCTATATCCTGACCCGCACTGAACGCTGTACCGCTTCCGGTAAGATATACGCAACGTATGCTGTCGCTTTTACATTCGTCCAGCGCCGCCTGCAATTGCAACGACATGTCCCTGTTAAATGAATTCAATTTGTCAGGACGATGTAAGGTAAGAAAACAAACCTGCTGATTTACCTCCTGAAGCAGAAACGACATATCAAGTTGTTTTTTACAAATGTAATCAGATTCCCTGCAAATCAAAATCAAAAGCCGCTTGTCATACAGTATCTGGCAATCCTTTTTCTGCAATTAAACACTCTGTTTCGCCCTTGGCTCGCTGATCCAAAATCTTTTTATCTGAAAATACGCTGCGTGAAAATGACAATCGGCATAAAAATTTATTTTTGAACCCTAATCCTCTGCGAATGTCTTTGGAAATAAATCGTCTCCTGAAAATATACGATGAGCAAAAAGCAGTAAATAAAATAAGCTTTTCGGTTTCTCCCGGCGAGATTACCGGTTTTCTCGGACCCAACGGCGCCGGCAAATCCACCACCATGAAAATAATCACCGGTTACCTGAAGCCGACATCCGGCGAAGTGTATGTTTGCGGATTATCGGTAGCCGAACAGCCCGTGGAAACAAAAAAGAAAATCGGTTACCTGCCCGAGCAAAATCCATTGTATTACGACATGTACGTAAAAGAATATCTCCGTTTTCTGGCCGAAATACATAAAATTCCAAAGCCTGCTCACCGTGTCGGCGAAGTCATCGAAACCGTAGGCCTTACGCCGGAATCGCGGAAAAAAATCGGACAGCTTTCCAAAGGATATAAACAACGGGTAGGACTGGCCGCAGCGCTGATCCACGATCCCGAAGTGCTTATTCTGGATGAACCAACCTCAGGCCTTGACCCCAATCAGATTCTTGAAATACGCGAAGTCATCCGTCAGCAGGGAAAAAACAAAACCATTCTCTTTTCCACCCATATTTTGCAGGAAGTAGAAGCCCTTTGCGACAGAGTAATTATTATTCACAAAGGAACACTGGTGGCCGATGATTCGCTGACGTCTCTCAAATCAAGACAAAGCCGGACCAGCGAACTGAAAGTTACCTTTCAGGAAATACCCCAACCCTCCGTTTTTCAATCCTTCGACGACGCCAGGGCCATATCACCCAACGTTTGGATATTTAAAACCCATCAACCGGACATCACGCGACGCCGCATTATGGAGCTGGCACTGAAAGAAAATCTCAACATCCTGAACTGGGAAACCGGTACGACCCGAACCCTGGAAGAAATTTTCCGTTCGCTCACCCGGGATGCCGACATACAACAAGCGTCGCAATAAAAAATCAAATGGTCATACACAGAAAACTTGCCGCAGATACAGTTTCGTTACGTACAATAAACAGAGAGGATTCATTTAACAAACGTTCATGAAAATCAAAACGGAAATCGCCGGCGAATTTTAATGTGTAATTCAAAAACATTTGTTTCTTTGCAGGCACACAAAAAAACCGTATGGCATATATAGCAGAAATTTTTGCCCGCCAGATTCTGGATTCCCGGGGAAATCCAACCGTAGAAGCTGACGTAATCACCGACGAAGGTGTATCAGGACGTGCTGCCGTTCCCAGCGGCGCCAGTACGGGTGCGCACGAAGCCGTGGAATTGCGTGACGGCGACAAAAAAAAGTATCTCGGAAAAGGTGTGCTGAAAGCCGTAAAAAATATCAATGAAATCATAGCCCCGGCCTTATTGGGCCATGACGTGTCCGACCAAACCGGTATTGATCAGCTTATGATTGAACTGGACGGAACGGCTAACAAAAGCAAGCTGGGCGCCAACGCCATACTGGCCGTCAGCCTGGCCTGCGCTAAGGCGGCTGCCGACGAAGCCGGCCTCCCGCTGTTTCGTTACATTGGAGGCACTAATGCAAAAACACTTCCCATACCCATGATGAACATTCTGAACGGCGGCGCTCATGCCGATAACAAAATAGACTTTCAGGAATTCATGATCATGCCGGTGGGAGCCGATTCGTTCAGCGAGGGATTGCGTTGGGGTGTGGAAATTTTTCATGCGTTGAAAACCGTTTTGAAAAAGAAAGGTTTCAGTACCAATGTGGGCGATGAAGGCGGTTTTGCTCCCAACCTCAAAAATAACAACGAAGCTATAGATACCGTCATGGAAGCCATTGTGGCGGCCGGCTACAAACCGGGGGCCCAGATAGCCATAGCGCTTGACGCCGCCAACAGCGAACTCTGGGATACCAAAAAGAAAAAATACATTTTCCGCAAAAGCGGCGAAAAAGAAATGACAAGTGATCAGTTGGTTTCTTTCTGGGAAAAATGGGTGAAACAATATCCGATTGTTTCCATAGAAGACGGAATGGCGGAAGATGACTGGGAAGGTTGGAAGGCTTTAACCGACGCCCTTTCCGCAAAATGCCAACTGGTAGGCGACGATTTATTTGTCACCAATGTGCAACGCCTGCAAAAAGGAATAGACCGGGGAATTGCCAACGCCTTACTTGTAAAAGTGAACCAAATCGGAACCGTGACGGAAACCATAAATGCCGTAACCCTGGCCCAGCACAACGGATACAATACCATCATGAGCCATCGCAGCGGCGAAACCGAAGATACCACCATTGCCGACCTTGCCGTGGCGCTCAATTGCGGTCAAATCAAAACCGGCTCCGTTAGCCGTACCGACCGCGTTGCCAAATACAACCAACTGATACGGATTGAAGAAATGCTGGGGCCAACGGGTATTTTTCCGAAAGAAAAAATTAAATTTGGGCGTAAAAGTTAAATCGCATGCAGCAGCCTGACCGTAACCCGCAACTGTTTTCCCGCATCCGGAAAAAAATCCAAAGCCTCCCCAACTGGCTGAAAAACAAATATTTTCTCAGTTTTACCGGATTTCTGGTTATACTGCTTTTTTTTGATAAAAACAACATCTTTAACCAAATAGAACGTACCCGGGATCTGCAAAAACTGCAACAAAGCAAAGCCAGCTACACCCAACGCATTGAACAAGAAAAACAAATGCTGCAAGATCTTCAGAAAAACCCCAGAGCCATCGAAAAATTTGCCCGCGAAAACTATCTGATGAAACGGCCAAACGAAGAAATCTTCCTGATACCGGAAAACTACGAAAACCCAAAGAAATAAATCAGGATACACAATAACCTCGCCATTCAACCGTTTATACTGATGGACGGATTGATTAATCTTTTTGGACAAACCTAATCAGAATTTCATGAACAATTTTACCCCTGAAGATCTCATTTTGTATTTATACAAAGAGACTTCTCCCGAACAAACCGCTGCCATAGAAGCTGCGCTGGAAAAAGACTGGACGTTGCGTGAAAAATTAAACGTACTGAAAGACGCAAAAAACAAATTAAACGCTCACCTCGAAACGCCCAGGCTCAACGTTATTCTGGAAATCCTGAAATACGCCCGTGAAAAAGTAATCGAAGAAGTAAGCTGACTCACGCAACGTACTTTTCTTTTCCCGCCAGAAACGAATTAAAGTCCCGCATGTCCGGGACTTTCCTTTTTTACCACCGGCTTGTTTCCTGTAATCCCGGCAGTTTGCTTTTTACAAACTCAGGTATTCCTTTTTTATAATTTTATATCTTACCCTCAAAAAATGCAGCAATACATTCTTGCCATTGATCAGGGAACCACCAGCAGCCGAAGCCTGATTTTTGATGCTAATTGCCGCATCGTAAGCCTTTCGCAAAAAGAGTTTACCCAGCATTTCCCGCAGCCCGAAAGAGTAGAACACGACGCCACCGAAATCCTGAACACTCAGTTGCATACTATTCGTGAAGCCATACAAAAAGCCGGCCTCTCCGTTTCGCAAATCGCCGCCATCGGCATTACCAACCAAAGAGAAACCACCGTGGTCTGGAATCGCAAAACCGGGCAACCCGTCTGCCCGGCCATCGTATGGCAAGACCGCCGTACGGCCGATTACTGCACAGCGCTCAAACAACAAGGAGCGGAAAACCTTATTCAGCAAAAAACAGGCCTCGTTATTGACGCCTACTTTTCGGCCACCAAACTGAAATGGATACTTGAACATGTACCCGATGCCCGAATCATGGCCGAAAAAGGCGAACTGGCTTTCGGTACCATAGACAGCTGGCTTATCTGGAATCTCACGGGAGGTAAAGTACATGCCACCGATGCAAGCAATGCCTCCCGCACCATGCTGTACAACATCCACACCCTGCAATGGGATGAAGAACTGCTGCAGCTCTTCGGCATCCCCGCCGCAGTACTACCCGAAGTAAAAAACAGTATTGGAATATTCGGCTATACCGATGCCTCGCTGCTGGGAAGCGAGATTCCGATAGCCGCCGTTGCCGGCGACCAGCAGGCGGCCCTGTTCGGACAATTGTGTTGGGAGCCCGGCATGGTAAAAAACACTTACGGCACCGGTTGTTTCATGCTGATGAATACCGGAAGCCAACCCGTTCCTTCCGGCCGAAGGCTGCTGACCACCGTAGCCTGGCAACAAAACGGAGAGACCACGTATGCGCTGGAAGGAAGCGTATTCATTGCCGGCGCACTGGTGCAGTGGCTGCGCGACGGGCTGCAACTCATTTCCCGCTCATCCGAAATCCAGACGCTGGCCTCTCAGGCGCCGCACGCAAACGGCATTTACATAGTACCGGCCTTTACCGGATTGGGCGCACCCTACTGGAACCCTCATGCCCGGGGCGCCATTTTCGGACTCACCCGCGGCGCTCAGAAATCACACATTGCACGGGCAGCGCTCGAAAGCATCGCCTATCAGAATTACGATGTGCTCAAAGCCATGGAAGCCGACGCCGGCATTGCCGTCAAAGAACTGCGGGTTGATGGCGGCGCCACCGTGAACGACCTGCTCATGCAGTTTCAATGCGATATCCTCAACTGCAAAACCGTACGGCCGGCCGTTACCGAAACCACGGCACAGGGTGTAGCCTTCATGGCCGGGCTTGCCGTATCGTTCTGGAGCAGCGCCGAAGAGATCCGCCGGCTTTGGCAGGCCGAAAAAATATTTTTTCCCTCTATGCCCGACGAACAGCGCAAACAACACCTGCTCGGCTGGCAACGGGCAGTACAGGCAGCCCTTGCCTGGAGCAACGCAGCAACAGATTAGTCTGCCATAACAACACAGAAAATGAAATTTATTTTTTTTTGATTTTTGGTTTGGGGCTGTCATCGGCCCGCCTCCGGCCCGCCTGCGGCGGGCAGGTCCGCTCATCGGCTACAGTCCCCCGCCCTCCGGGGTAACCGTGCTGGCGGCAAGCCGCTGCGCACCTCACTCCGTTCGCC
>JAOAGO010000033.1 GCA_026415715.1 Chitinophagaceae bacterium
ATAGGTATGTGTCGGTGAAGGTGAAGTTGATGTATTTCCATCGCCAAAATCCCAAAAATAGGAAGCTATGGGATCAAGTGAGTTTATTGATGGAGAAAGATTTATGGTGTAAGGAATACATCCATTTACAGGTATACCCGGAATACTGATGCTGGTTCTGCGGATCTGAATCAGGTTATTGAATATTACTGAATCCTTGCAGCCGTTTAAGCTGGTTACGACGAGTTTGACGGTAAAAGAGCCGTAGGCGGTATAGGTATGAGTTGGATTAGGGAGGGTAGAGATGTTTCCGTCACCGAAATCCCAGAGCCAGCTTACGGCACCGGTGGAATTGTTTTGAAAGTTTACGGTAAGCGGGGGTTCGCACCGCGAAGTTGGGGCGGCCTGAAAGGATGCCACAGGGTTGGGATGAATGGTTATGGTGCTGAAGGCCGAGTCGGTGCAGTTGGCATAAGTGTTGATAAGCCGGATCGTATAGTTGCCCGGTGCGGAATAGATATGATGGGCATGTAAACCGGAAGCCGAACTCCCGTCACCGAAACTCCATTGCGAACTCACCGAGGCGGGCGAGGAAGTATTTGTAAAAGTTACCCTTTCATTAACGCAGGCCTGCACAGGGCTGTTGAACGAAGTTTGAATACCGCCAATTGTAATCGGATTACTCAAGACGGTATCTACACAACCGGCACTGCTTGAGGTAATCAGTGTTACAACATAGGTGCCGGAGTTAAGGTAGGTATGAGAGGGGTTAGGAAGTGTGGAAGTATTTCTGTCGCCGAAATTCCAATTAAATGATAGGGTACCCGACCCTGAAGATGTATTTGTAAACTGAATGGTGGCGGGCGGGCGACAGACTGTGGGTTGAGTATTTGTGAAAGAGGCCCTGACGCCATCGGTGACCTGGATATAATTAGTTCGGGTGAGTGTTTTGGTGCACCCTTTATCGTTCGTAACCCGAAGCGTTGCGGTATAGTTTCCGGTTTGATTATATATTACAAACGGATTCGCCGAAGTGGATGTATTTCCGTTTCCGAAATCCCAAAACCATGAGGTTATGGTATTACCGCTGCCGGGATTTGTCAAATCTGTGAATTGTACTCGTAAAGGAAAACAACCGGAGGTTACATTGGATGAGAAATTGACAGCCGGCGCTTCATGAACCGTAATATAATTTGACCTGGTAAGTGTATTGGAACCGTTGGCATTAGAAACCGTGAGAGTTACGGTATAAGTGCCGGGAGTTATATATGTAGTAATCGGATTCTGTAAGGTAGATGTATTTCCGTTACCGAAATTCCATTGCCATGATATAGGACTGCCCGTAGATTGATCCTGAAATTTACAACAAGCGGCGAACAACCGGCTACGGTACTGGCCGAAAAATTTGCCGTTGGAGCCTGTAAAAAAGAAGAATTTGAATATTTAAAAGAAAGGATTATGCAGAGGTATAATTTCCATCGTCTTTTTACAATATGAAAATGCTCAACTATCACAATATTATTTATTTTTCATTAGAGCAAAATAAAAGTCTTAATCAAAAATTGTTCCTGATTATATTTTTTTTTAAATTTTTCTGAAGTTTCAAATTAAGATTTGTAAAACTGAGACTTAGAAAATATGAATTTGTTTAATGACAGATTTATTGCTTATCAAGCCTCATAAGCTTTGTCTCGCTTCCCGAAGTCTGGCTGGCTTCTACATAAGTCCAGCTGTTTCTCAGGATTTTCCAGTATCCGTTAATTAACGAAAGCGGAATTGCTGCATTTGGAAAATTGGCCCAGGTAGTCATGGTGGAAGAATTTCCGTCCCATTGTCCGGTTTGCTCTACCAATCCGTTTTTGATGGCGTCCACTGTACGGTTACTGTAATATTTAAAACGATATTCTCCGAATTGATTTGTTATATTGTTTCCGTTTACGGAAAAATTAGTGATTTTCCATTGGCCGTCAGTCATGGCTTTTATCACAAGATCCTCTAGGGTGCCCTGAGAATTTTTATTACAACTCCAAAAAAGAAAAACAAAATAAAAAACAAAATAAAAAACAAACAGCAATTTACGGGATTGATGCATATACTTATATTTGAAAAATATTGAATACAAAATTCCGTAAAAAAATAATTTAAAAAAAAATGGTGAATAAATTTATTGATGTTTACATTATATGAATGAAAATGAAAAAGAGAATTCACTTTATGCCAAATACGTCGGTTTTGTAAAAATCATTACAAAATGCAATTTCTCCTTTATTTACGGATGATAAACAACAAAACTTTTAGAGCCGTATTATTCAGCCAAAAAAAATATCACCAAATCCGACAGGTGCATTACGATATAAAAGACTTCGCATGCTTCTGTTTTCATCACAATATCAGGAAATTTTTGAGTTTCCGTAGCAACGGAAGAACGCAAAGGTTAAACTTCTTTGCTGCATGTTTAATCTGGACACAAAAGTTAATCAGAGAAGAAAAAAATTCTTAATTTCAGATCAAGCAGTATTAGATAATTTATAAGGGTAAATACACATTACCTTGCTGTTTGCTGAATTATTCTTTTTGTGCAGGCGCTCATTATCAGCAATAACTGGTAGGCATCTGCCGTGCCAAAAGGTAATTCAATGAAACGGTTTCGCAAATCATCCGTTGTGATTTTTACATATTTTATATTTTTCAACCGTTGCGATTTAAATAAATGAAATGCTTTTTTTGTCGGGAGAAGCTGTTTGGATTTCTTGTTTTCTGAAAATATGACGTCTGGCGAAATCGTACCCACAGAAATTTTTTGAATCAACTCTTCATCGGTAAACTTTTTGTCTTTGATTTTTTCGGGATGAGGAGGTTTGAGAAGACATTGTTCCAGCCAATCGGTAAGTTGTTTTTCCGCAAAAGCCAGATGATTTAATGTAACCTTGAGGGAGTTAATTGATATGCCCCGGGTGTTCTTAGACTTTTTTGAGAGATTTTCCCTGTAAAAGTCGTTTGCTTCCTGAAAGGTTGTTCTCAGCAGGGAAATGGCATCATTTCTTTCCTTTTCTGATAAAATATTTTGTCGTAAGGTACCCGAAATGCCGGTAACAACGAGTAAAAACAACAACCAGCGGCCGGTTTTTCTTTGAAGCATGAATTATTTTTTAACTTCAAAAAGCGAAACGGCAATATTAGACCAGCAAGTTAATCAAAAAAAATGATCCGATTATTATTTTCAAACTTAATGCGGTAAGGGTTTCTTTTTTACCATTCCACCAATGGTATCGCGTATGCTGTGTGTGACAATAAAGGCATGTGGATCTATTTTTTCAATTTCATTCGTAAGCCGGCTGATTTCAAGGCGGGTCACCACCGTAAAAAGAATATCAATGCTTTTATCCGTTTCGCCTCTCTTTCCGTAGCCTTTTTTGCCGGAATATACCGTAAGGCCTCTTCCCATTTTTTCCTTGATGAACTCCGAAATTTCACGGCAATGTGGTGAAATAATCGTTACACCGATAAATTCTTCAATTCCTTCCAAAATAAAATCAACGGTTCGCGAAGCGGCCATGTAAATCAGAACAGAATAAAGCGCCGTTTCCAGATTAATCAGATAGGCCGCAAAGGAAAAAATGATAATATTAAAAATTAATATAAAATCACCAACACTTAGCGAATTTTTACGACTGAGAAAAATGGCCAGAATTTCTGTGCCGTCAATCACTGCCCCGCCTCTGATGCACAATCCAATGCCGGCGCCCAGAAAAAAACCTCCGAATACGGCAATGAGCAACTTATCCTGCGTAACCGTACCATAAGGAAAAAAAGCCACAACAACAGCCAGCAGGCTGATGGCAACAATACTTTTGATACTGAAAATTTTACTGATTTGCTTCCAGGCTATAACCAGAAAGGGAAGATTGATAAAAACTATAAGAAGAGATAACGGAATTCCGCTTTCACTGTTGACAAGCAGCGAAACTCCCATCGCTCCACCGTCAATGAGTTGGTTGGGAATTAAAAACCCTTTCAGTCCAAACCCTGCGGAAAATATTCCGATAAGTATCAGAGCCCCGGATTTTAACTCACGGGAAACGGTTTTCTTCAATCGCCAGAATCCCTTTGCTATTTCATATTGTGTGAGTATATCTTCATCTTTTTTCCCGAGTATTTTTTTTATTTCATAAATCAATATGTTGTAACGTTTAAAGGGCATACATTAAAAATAATAAATTTGAATTGAATAATCACGATATCCGTGTTTTAAATCATAGAAAAATTTTCTGATTGGGTAATGCTTTCTAGTTTAGGTCATCTTTATCTTTCATCATTAAAATAAATTTTATCTTTCCGCATTGGTAAAATTTAATAATCATGAAAATCAAAGATATTATTGAATTTCTGGAACAGTTAGCTCCGTTGCCCATGCAGGAGCATTATGATAATTCCGGCCTGATTACAGGCAAGCCGGACAAAGATTGTACCGGAATATTGTGTTGCCTGGATGCAACGGAAGAAGTGGTGGACGAAGCGCTGAAAAAGAATTGCAATGTGGTGATTTCGCATCATCCTGTCATTTTCGCCGGATTAAAAAAGATTACCGGAAGAAATACTTTTGAACGGGCTTTGATAAAAGCCATAAAAAATGACTTAGCGATGTACGGTATTCACACCAATCTTGACAATGTGATAGATGGAGTAAACGGCGAAATGGCAACACGACTTTCACTTACACGGCTGGAGGTACTGGAACCCAAACAGGGTATGCTCAAAAAAATATATACCTATGTACCGAAAGAATATGCCTCTCAAGTCCTTGAAGCCTTGTTTGCCGCAGGTGGCGGCCATATTGGAAATTATAGTGAATGCAGTTTTAGTACGGAAGGTATAGGTACTTTCAGAGCCGGGCAGGGTGCCAACCCTTTTATTGGTGAAATCGGAATCCGCCACTATGAAAACGAAGTGAAAGTGGAGGTGATTTTTCCGTTTTATTTGGAAAATAAAATTATGTCAGCCCTGCGGGAGGCGCATCCCTATGAAGAGGTAGCCTATGAAATTATGGCCTTATCAAATACAATGAAAGAGGCCGGAGCAGGCCTGATAGGCGATTTGCCGGAAGAAATGACTGAAAAAGACTTTTTACATAAGCTCAAAGAAGTTTTCAAAACCCCGGTGATAAAACATTCCCCGCTGTCCGGAAAAAAGGTAAAAAAAGTGGCCCTCTGCGGTGGTGCGGGAAATTTCCTGATTTCCACAGCTTTATCTAAAGGCGCTGATGTGTTGGTCACCTCAGAAGTGAAATATTATCAATATTTTGAAGCTGACGGAAAAATGTTGTTATGCGATATCGGGCACTTTGAAAGCGAACAATTTACAATGGATTTAATCATTGAAAAACTCAGAAAAAAATTCACTACCTTTGCGGTCTTAAAAACCGAAAATTACACTAATCCGGTTCATTATTTTTAAAAATATAAAAAAAGTATGGCACAGGTAAAAGATTTTTCCGTTGAAGAAAAACTGATTTCGCTCATTAAGGTTCAGAAAATTGAAAGTAAGTTAGACGAACTGAAAATTTTAAAAGGCGAGCTTCCGATGGAAGTAGCCGACTTGGAAGATGAAATACAGGGTTACCATTCCAGGCTCACACGAATAGAAGAAGAAATTAACGGAATAAAGGAATTTATCGAGCAACGAAAAAATGCCATTAAAGATGCAGAGGCGCTCATCAAAAAATATGAAAAGCAAAGCAGCAATGTTAAAAACAACCGGGAATTTGAAGCTATTAACAAAGAGATTGAAATGCAGGAACTGGAAATTAAGCTGGCTCAAAAGCATATTAAAGACGCTACTGAAGAACTGGCCGTAAAAGTGAAAAATCACGAAGAGGTAAAAAAATCCATATCCAATAAAGAATCTATTTTATCTGCCAAAAAAACGGAACTGGAAAAAATTATTGCTTCTACAGAAAAAGAAGAAAAACAATTTAGTAAACTGGCCGAAAAGGCCCGCGGCGAAGTAGAACCCCGATTATTAAACAGCTACGACAAAATCCGTAAATCTTATAGAAACGGGTTGGCCGTGGTACCGGTTCAGCGGGATGCCTGCGGAGGTTGTTTTAATGCTATTCCGCCGCAGAAGCAGAGCGAAATCCGCCAGCATAAAAAAATTATGATTTGCGAAAACTGCGGACGCATTCTGGTTGACGAAGAATTGTATGCTGCGGTAGAATTGAATTAATCCTGAAAATTTTAAATTGCAGCCGTCTGATTACTTCACAGGCGGCTTTTTTTTATTCCGGTTTTGTTATTTTGCCTTCAGATGCTCGAAAGGCTGTATATAAAAAATTTTATTATTATCGATGAGTTGAATCTTGAGTTTTCTCCAGGATTAAATATTCTCACGGGTGAAACTGGGGCCGGAAAATCAATCATAGCCGGGGCATTAAGTTTACTGCTGGGTGAAAGAGCTGATATTAATTCTATTAAAGCAAATGAAACAAAATGTATAATTGAAGGATATTTCCGGATAAGTGGTAATAAAGCAGCAGAACATTTGTGTAAAGAAAACGAATTGGATGATCAAGGCGAACTCATTGTTCGCCGCGAACTCTCCACTGCCGGCAGAAGCCGTGCTTTTGTGAATGATACACCGGTTTCATTACAATTCTTGCAACAACTGGGTTCTGTAATCGTTGACCTTCACAGACAGTTTGACACACTCATTCTCGGAAACCGCGATTTTCAAAGGGAAGTGCTGGACGCCCTGGCCGGTCATGAAGGGTTGCTTCAAGAATATCAGAAATGTTTTTATCAATGGAAAAGGCTGAAGCAAGACTGTGAAGAGAAAAAACAACAGCAACATCAATGGCAGAAAGAAGCCGATTATCATCGTTTTTTACTGGAAGAACTAAAAGAAGCTTCCTTTAAAGAACAGGAACTGGAACAGGCCGAAGAGGAATTAAAATCACTCACCCATGCCGAAGAGATTAAGGCCAGTCTGGAGCAGGTTATCGCTGAACTCAGCGAAGGAGAAAATCCCATTGCAGGCCGTTTAAAACATATCGTTCATCAGTTATCGCAGGCTTCTGTTTATATGGCCGGACTGGCCCCGTTGGCCGAACGATTACGTAGCCTTCAGGTAGACTTGAAAGAAATGGTTTCTGATCTTTCAGGTATCCGCGACAGGATTACGTATGATTCTTCCCGAATTGAAATTTTAAATGAACGCCTGGCGCTCGGGTATAAGCTTTTAAAAAAACATGGAGTGAAAACAACAACCGAACTGCTGGAAATTCAAAAAAAGCTGGAAGATACATTGTGGGAAACCTTGAATCTGGATGAAGAAATTCAAAGGATGGAAAAGCAAATTCACGAAACCTATGAAAAGGCTTTACGGATGGCACATCGGTTAACAGAGGGGAGAAAGCGTCAGATTCCCGGATTCGAAAATAAAGTAAACCAACTTCTGACTCTTGTGGGAATGCCGGATGCACGGATTAAGGTTTCGCTGAAAGCGGCTGAAAATTTACAGGAATGGGGTTCTGATGAAGTGGAGTTTTACTTTAATGCCAATACCGGCGATAAAGACAAGGATAATTTTTCTTCTTATTATCCGCTTCGTAAGGTTGCCAGCGGGGGTGAACTGAGTCGTTTAATGTTATGTATAAAGTCGCTGGTAGCCGAAAAACTTGATATGCCTGTATTGGTTTTTGATGAAGTAGATTCCGGCATTTCGGGCGAAGCCGCAAAGCAGACCGGAATTATCATGAAAAAATTGGCCGAAAGCCGTCAGGTAATCTGCATCACACACCAGCCGCAGATAGCGGGTAAGGCCGACAGACATTTTTATGTATTTAAAGAAGCAGTAAGCGGCGAAATAAAGACCCGTATTCGGTTATTGAATGTAGAAGAGCGGGTTACTATAATTGCCAGAATGCTCAGCGGCGATAAACCAACCGATGCCGCCTTGCAAAATGCCCGCGAAATGATAAACCGGTAAACATCAGCAATGAACAGGCTGTTATCAGGCCCGCAATTCAAGGCTGAAGGCCATGTTGAAATATGAAAAATAGTCTTCTGTTTTATCCGGTAAATTCATTTTCCACAACTGGCCAAAAGTAAAAGGAGCTTTGGCATGTGTAAAGGCCTCTCCGAAGCCGATTAATCCCTTAGCGGCCCGGAGTTTAAAGCCATAAAATTTATTTTTTTTAAGAGAAACCGGTTTTTAACGAAAACACACCCAGTTTTGAAGGTCAACTTTATCAATCTCTCTCTCGCCGGTAACGAGCGGCTCTCCCCATTGACGAATATCCGCATGAAATTCGTGAAGTGTAAGTAAAACGATGCCCGGCTCGCTGATTGCTGATGGAAAAACCCGGATATTTTCAACTAGCCCGTCGCAGGGGCACTGAAAAGTCTGGCCGGCAATACATTCCGTTCTGGGCTGAGACGTGCTTCCCACCCATAGTGTGGTATTATTTTGGGTTTGACGGATAACTGTATTCAGCAAATGTGCCGATTGGCGATTTTCAGATTTGATTTCTGCTTTCATGGCATAAATCTTTTTCAAAAGTTATTTATTCAGGGATTTTAATCTTAAAGAGTAACCGGTTTCGTCTAAAATTTATTGCACGTATTTATTAAAAATTAGGTTTGATCGTAATTTTTAGATTATGGGATGTGAAAAAAAACAGTGAAACTGCTATGAAAAAAGATTTAAATTGACAAATAAAATGCCGGAAATTTTTGTGGATAAATAAAAAAAAATGGTGGATAGAAAGTGAGAAAGAAAATTTCAAAGGAAAAAATTTTTTTAGGCATTTGCGACTTAAATTCGCCGTTCCGACTCTCGGGAAACTTTTTCATAACAAAAGATTTACAAAAATTTTATAATCACAAGTCATTCCCTCATCGGGGATGTAAAATCGTTTGGATTTTAACGAGGTCGGGCTTTTAATATAATAAGATTTATTAATTTTTAACTTGGATATTTGAAAATGGATATAAGAAAAATTAATCAGGAAAAAGAAAAGAGGCAGAGAAGAAAGTCCTCCCTCGATCTAAGCTCTATGGTGTTTGGAAAGTTGCCCCCCCAGGCAAAAGATTTGGAGGAAGCGGTTTTGGGAGCCATTATGCTTGATCAGTATGCTTTTGATACGGTGGTAGAAATTCTGAAGCCGGAATGCTTTTATGTGGAGGCGCACCAGCGTATATTCCGCGCCATGCAGTCCTTAAGCAATAAAAATCAACCGATTGACATCCTGACCGTGGTGGAAGAATTAAAAAGCCGCGACGAACTGGAAATAGTCGGCGGCGCTTATTACGTTACCAAGCTCACCCATTCGGTAGTATCGTCGGCCAATATTGAAACACATGCAAAAATTATTCAACAGAAATTTATTCAGCGGGAACTCATCCGTATCAGCGGAGAAATCATTACGGATGCTTATGAAGATTCGGCCGACGTGTTTGACCTGCTGGATGATGCCGAATCCAAATTGTTTGATATTACCGGTACATATCTTAAAGGTAACTACAAAACTCTTGATTCCGTTGTGGTAAGTACTTTTAAGCGGATAGAAGAGCTAAGACATAAAAATGAAGAAATTACCGGGGTGCCCAGCGGCTTCAAATCGCTGGATAGGGTGACTTATGGCTGGCAGAAATCTGATTTGATCATTCTGGCAGCCCGGCCTGCAGTCGGTAAAACCGCTTTTGCGCTGAATCTGGCCCGTAACGCGGCGCTGGATCCCGTGAAACCGACTCCGGTGGCTATCTTTTCACTTGAAATGAGCGCCGGACAGTTGGTACAGCGCATTCTGGCCGCAGAGAGCGAAATCTGGCTTGAAAAAATAGCCAGAGGAAAAATGGAAGAACATGAAATGAAACAGCTTTACATGAGAGGGGTACAGCGACTGGCCGATGCTCCGATTTTCATAGACGATACGGCCGCTCTGAATATTTATGAATTAAGAGCAAAATCCCGGCGTTTAAAAAACAAACACAATATCGGTTTGATTATTATTGATTACCTGCAACTGATGAGCGGTGCCACCGAAAACCGTAATGCAAACCGGGAGCAGG
Source organism: Chitinophagaceae bacterium (assembly GCA_026415715.1). Lineage (GTDB taxonomy): Bacteria > Bacteroidota > Bacteroidia > Chitinophagales > Chitinophagaceae > JJ008. The sequence continues at coordinate 10,050 of JAOAGO010000033.1, forward strand.
AAATCAGTAACATTTCCCGTAACCTGAAGGCGCTGGCCAAGGAACTGGAAATCCCGGTGATAGCCATTTCACAGCTGAGCCGCGCTGTTGAAACCCGAAGTGTGGGCAAACAGGGCATGCGAATGCCCCAGCTCAGCGACCTGAGAGAATCCGGAGCCATTGAGCAGGATGCTGACTTGGTGATGTTCTTGTACCGTCCGGAATACTATGAAATTACCACCAATGAAATGGGAGAAAGTATTCGGGGCGAAACCCACGTAAGAATAGCAAAGCACCGGAACGGCGCCCTGGAAACCATTAAGTTGAGAGCGTTGCTCAACATTCAGAAATTCGTGGAAGATGACGGCAGCGGCGATTTCGGCCCCGGACTGCCCGGCAACTGGACACCCATACATGATATTGATGTTGACGGGGGCGCCAAAGTATTTATACAAACCGGAAGCAGAATGAACGATATGGATGAAGATGCAGGATTTGATGACGAAGAAATGAATGATGCCGATTCCGGTATTACTTTCTAAATTATTTTTCGGTTTCCAAAATTCTACCTTCACATGTTTTTAAAAGCGTGGGTTTGCTTTTTAATTATCATCCTTTTTTCTGAAAAAATCTATTCCCGCTGCGATACGTCTGTGCCGCCTGTGATTTTTATTCATGGGTTTCTGGCCGGCGGCGATACCTGGGCTCATCCTGTTCGGAAATTTAGTGAAGCAGGGTTTTGTGCGGAACGGTTTTTTGTTTATGATTGGAATAGTTTAGCCGGCACCTCAAAAGATCAGCAGCGATTATTGAAAGAATTTATAGATCAGGTATTACTTCGTACTTCATCTAAGCAAGTGGTTTTAGTCGGCCATTCAGCAGGCGGAGCGTTAGCCAGAAATTATTTATCGTCAGAAGAAAATTCAAAAAATGTTTCTCATTACATCCATATCGGAAGCAGAAGATGGGAAAATGAATTTTCATGGTTTCCCAATTCCAGATGTATGAATATATATTCCGATGCAGATCAGATAGCGGGAAAAGGCGCCGGCGAAATTCCCGGAGCCGTTAATATAAATCTCATAACGAAAGATCATTATGAAGTGGCAACATCCGATGAAACATGGAATGCCATTCTGCAATTTTTGAAATTAAAAATTCCACCGGACCGTCATAAAGAGCCGAATTCAGAAAAACCGCTCATAGGCGGAAAAGCAGTTATGTTGGGAGAAAACATACCCGTCCGGGGCGCCATTATTAAAGTATGGAATGTTGATTCAAAAACAGGAAGAAGAAAGAAAAAGAAGCCTGAGAACATTTTTGTAACAGACAGTTTGGGCCAATGGGGGCCTTTTGAAACAAACCGAAGTGATAACTATGAACTTGAATTCATCCCGTCCGATACGGGTCAACGTACTATTTCTTATTTTATAGGAAAAGTAAAATACACAAACACCCTCTTGTATCTCAGAGGATTTCCGAAAAGCAACATGATGAATATGATGCTGAAACAGATTCCTTCCCGCAGAAATGAATCGGCCATCCTGATTTATTCATCCCGAAAAGCCATCATAGCCGGCAGAGATACGCTAAAAGTTAACGATATTCCTGTTTCAACATTTGAATTGACGCCTTCGGGCAGAAACATCATCAGTTTTTTTATTTTCGACGACGGTGATGGAATATCCTCCGGAAAGACGATAAAATCATTCGGAAATTTTCCTTTTATTACAGCGGCCGACATTCATTTACCCGCTAAAAAAAAGGCAGTACATCGTATTTATTTCAACGGTGAAATTCGAAACATTCCGGCATTGCCATCATCCGAACGAATTTTTTTGGCCGTATTTTAGCGTTATGTATCCCTTTTTTTACATCGAAAAAGAACTGAAACTCCATGAAAAAATTGTTCTGGACGAAGAAAACAGCCGGCACGCAATACAATCGCTAAGATTAAGAAAAGGCGAAAAAATACATCTTACGAATGGCAAAGGAATGCTGGCCACGGCTGAATTAAACGATGTAATGAAAAAAAAATGTTCGGCTACCATTCATTCGCTGGACAATTTTCCACCACCAAAGCATAAAATTACCATTGCCATTTCATTATTAAAGAATACGAATCGTTTTGAATGGTTTCTGGAAAAAGCAACCGAAATCGGCGTACATGAAATTATTCCGATGATTTGCGAACGTACGGTAAAAACTTCTGTACGTATGGAGAGATTTAAAGCCATTTGTGTCAGCGCCATGTTGCAATCGCAGCAGTGCCGGTTTCCGTTGTTGAGTGCTCCGAAGCATTTCAAAGAGGTTATCGGATTACCATGTGAAGGAAGCCGGTTGATAGCCCATTGCTACCCTTCTGAAAAACTGAACCTGGCAACACTTAACTGCCAGGAAAACAAAGTCATTTTAATAGGTCCCGAAGGAGATTTTACCGGGCAGGAAGTGGAACAGGCGCTGGATTACGGCTTTCTTCCCGTTTCTTTGGGAAAGAACCGGTTGAGAACGGAAACAGCGGGCCTGGTAGCGGTTACGTTATTGACTATTCATTAAGTTAATTAGAGTTATGATTTATTTTTAATCTTATTCACAAATTAAAATCAATTATAAATATTTGCACACCCTCTTCAACACACCCGGCCCCTCATATACAAAGCCGGTCCATAGCTGTATCAGGGTGGCGCCGGCTTCTTTTTTTTCTTTGGCATCTTGTGCCGTAAAAATTCCGCCCGAAGCTATAATCGGCAGATTGCCTTTCGTTTTTTGCGAAATATATTTTACAATTGACGTGCTGATTTTTTTCAGCGGCCGGCCGCTCAACCCGCCGGCTCCGCAGGTTTCTACTTTTTGTTTTTTCATACTCAACCCTTCACGGCCAATGGTAGTGTTGGTGGCAACTATACCATCTAACTGAATTTCATTTGCCAGTTCAAGAATCTGATCTATTTGATCCCGATTCAGGTCCGGCGCTATTTTCAGTAATATCGGTTTTATCAAATCAAAAGACTGATTTAACCTTTGTAAATGAGTCAGAATTTTTTTAAGGCTTTCCTTTTCCTGCAGTTCCCTTAAGCCGGGTGTATTGGGCGAACTGACATTGACTACAAAATAATCCACATAAGGATGCAGTTCCTGAAAACAAAGTCCATATTCTTGCCATGCCTCTTCATTCGGCGTGTCTTTGTTTTTCCCGATGTTGGCGCCGATAATTAAAGAGGTGTTTCTATGTTTTATTCGCCAATTTTTCAGTCGCTCTGCAATTACTTTCGCACCGTCGTTATTAAATCCCATCCGGTTTATCAATGCTTTGTCAGCCGGCAAACGAAACAGACGCGGCTTTGGATTTCCCTTCTGCGGACGTAAAGTTATCGTTCCGACTTCCACGAAACCGAACCCCAGCATTTCCCATACAGAAAGATATTTTGCATTTTTATCAAATCCTGCCGCAAGACCCACCGGGTTTTTGAATGTAAGATTCCAGAGATTTATACTTTGTGCATTTTCAGGCTCAAAATATTTCCGGATCATGTTACGCAACGGCGTTCTGCATATAAGTTTTAAAAAAAACATGGAAACGGTATGTGCCGTTTCTGCTGGCAGTAAAAACAAAACAAAACGTAAAACAGGATAAAATTTCACAGCCGCTAATATATTCACAGCCGGCCATTCTTTTCAGGAATAAGTACTTATTTTTGGGACTAAAAATTATTAGATTTTAAACTGAAACCATGTCTGAAGCATATATTGTAGCCGGGTATCGAACAGCAGTAACTAAAGCCAAAAGAGGTGGCTTTCGCTTTTACCGACCTGACGATTTAGCTATTGAGGTGATCAAAGGATTATTACAGTCAGTACCACAGGTTAAACCCTTAATGGTTGACGATGTCATTGTGGGAAACGCCGTTCCCGAAGCCGAACAGGGTTTGCAGGTGGGTCGTATTATTGCTGCCCGTTCGGTGGGTATTCATGCGCCGGGAATTACAATAAACCGGTATTGCGCATCCGGACTGGAAGCTATTGCCATGGCCACGGCAAAAATCAGAGCCGGAATGGCAGAATGTATCATTGCCGGCGGTACGGAAAGTATGAGCCTGGTACCTACTGCAGGCTGGAAAACCGTACCCGCCTATTCCATAGCCAAAGACGAACCCGATTATTACCTTAGTATGGGTTTAACGGCAGAAGCTGTTGCCAAAGAGTTTAAGATTAGCCGTGAAGCACAGGATGAATTTTCATATCACTCCCATCAAAAAGCTATCGCTGCCATCAGAAACGGATATTTTAAATCGGGTATTTTACCAATAACAGTTGAAGAAGTTTATGTTGATGAAAAAGGAAAAAGACAAAAAAGAACTTTTGTGGTGGACACAGATGAAGGTCCACGCTTTGATACCTCATTGGATGCTCTGGCCAAGCTGAAGCCTGTATTTGCACAAGGGGGTACCGTTACGGCAGGTAACTCTTCACAAACATCAGACGGAGCGGCTTTTGTAATGGTGATGAGCGAACGGCTGATGAAAGAAACAGGACTGAAGCCTATCGGACGGCTTGTTTCTTCGGCAGTGGCCGGCGTACATCCGCGTATTATGGGTATCGGGCCGGTAGAAGCTATACCCAAAGCGCTGCAACAAGCCGGCATGAGCCTTTCTCAGATTGATTTGATAGAACTGAACGAAGCTTTTGCTTCACAGTCGCTGGCCGTCATTCGTGAGGCAGGCCTTAATCCCGAAATCGTAAACATCAACGGTGGCGCTATAGCGCTGGGCCACCCGCTTGGTTGTACCGGTTGCAAACTTACCATACAAATTCTGCACGACCTGAAGCGTCTGAACAAAAAATACGGAATGGTTACAGCCTGTGTTGGCGGGGGGCAAGGTATTGCCGGAATTATTGAAAATATTCAATGATTCAACGGGAAAATAAAATTAGAATTTTCCGGGATAGGCACTTTTGAGTTTCGGAAGAATTTTTCCATGAGGATTATAGTTACGCATTGTTTTCACTGAATTTGGAACCGTTTATTCTAATTCCGGAAATACAAACTTTAAGTTATTTACTACCTCAAATAATTTTCAGGATTTACGTTGAATAAAAATATAAATTATTTTAAACTGATATTTATAAATAATAATAAATCAAATTAATATTAAATTTTATTCTGAAAAATACTCATATTTACTAATAAATTTTATAAATTTTTCCACCATACTTTTAAATGTTTAAAAATTTACTTATATTTCGTTAAAATTAAACAGAATTCAACTTATTAAGTCTCAATCAAAACCAAAATATGGACAGAAGAGAATTTTTAGCTATCAGCCGTAAAAAAACTGCTACTAAACAAAAAACGGCCTCTTCTCAATATCGTACCAATACAGGAATTCAACCTTACACAGGCCCCTGGACGGAAGATGAAATCATCCATCTGTTGAAGCGAACAATGTTTGGCGCCAAAAAAGCTGATGTGGATTATTTCAAAAACAAAAACATGAATCAGGTAGTTACTGAGTTGCTGAATCCAACGGCGCCCAATCCGAATCCGCCGGTGAAAGATTATACACCTTCACCTAATGCTAACAATCCGGACAATAACATTCCACCCGGCGCCACGTGGGTTAATGATGTGAATAACGATGGATCCATTCAAACACAACGCCGGGCTTCCTACAAACGCTGGCTTACCGGCGTAATGATCAATCAGGACCGGAGCATCCGCGAAAAAATGATTCAATTCTTGATAGATCATTTTGGCAACGAAACTACTGACGTAGGTAATGCAAACTTTGCCTATAAGCAACAGGACCTCATACGACAGCATGCTCTTGGGAATTATAAAACACTGATCAAGCTAATCACAACCGACCCGATGATGCTCCGTTACCTTAACGGTTATCTCAATCAGGCTTCAGCGCCTGACGAAAACTATGCCAGAGAATTGATGGAACTTTATACGCTGGGAAAAGGACCGGACTCACGCTATACTGAACAAGATGTTAAAGAAGCTGCAAAGGTGTTAACCGGTTGGCAGATTAATTATAATACCTATAACGCCGTATTTACACCTTCGAGACACAGCACGGTTAACAAACAATTTTCTTCCTTTTTCAATAACACCGTAATTCAGGGGCGCTCCGGGCCTACAGCAGGTGAACTGGAGTTGAATGATTTACTGAATATGATATTTGCCCAAAGGGAGGTAGCGAAGTTTATTGTTCGCAGAATTTACCGCTGGTTTGTTTACTATAAAATTGACGAAGCTACAGAAGTAAATGTGATTACACCGCTGGCCGATATCTTCAGAAACAATAATTATGAAATTAAACCCGTGCTGGAAACTTTGTTTAAAAGTGAACATTTCTATGATCCCGTAAATCGAGGCTGCTATATTAAATCACCCCTTGATGTAGTGATCGGTTCGTTAAGAGAAATGAATGTGCAATTCAGACCTGAATCTGATTATGATACCAACTACGGATTATGGAATACCTTTTATTCCTGGATGAACAATATGGGGCAAAATCTTCATGACCCACCCAGCGTATCCGGACAACCGGCTTATTATCAGGAACCTTCATATTACCGCATCTGGATCAATTCCGATACCCTTCCGAAACGGAATCAGTTTACAGATATTATGTTGAACAGCGGATATGCCCGAAACGGATTCAGGGTACAATTCAATTGTGTAGCTTTTGCTCAAACGCTTCGCAATCCCGGAAATCCGAATGACCTTATTGACGAGCTCATAAAATATTTTTATCGGGTACCCTTGGGTGCACAAACCAAAGAACAAATTAAAAAAGAAATACTTCTTTCGGGACAGCAGTGGGACTATTACTGGACAAATGCCTGGACAGCCTATGTATCTAATCCTACAACCACGAATTTTAACGTAGTTAATACCAGGCTGAGATCCTTGTTTGAATATTTGTTCAAACTTGCTGAATATCAGTTAATATAATTTATTTATATAACAACAATAGAATGAAACGAAGAGATTTCTTATTTAACTCCATACCGGCAGCCGCTCTGTTGCCTGAGCTTATTGACGGTTATTCCGTAAAGGCTTTAAATCCTTTATCGCCGCTGGTACAGGCGCTGATGCAAGGAAATACAGTCACCGATCACGTATTAGTGTTGATTCAGTTGTTTGGGGGTAATGACGGACTCAATACAGTTATACCTTTTGCCGATTATTCCAGATATTATAATGCCCGGGCCAATGTGGCTATTCCTGAAAATCGGATATTGCGTTTGCAGGGCGTTTCCGGCACAGGTTTGCATCCGGCAATGACCGGCATGCAGACATTATTCAACGAAGGGAAATTAAGAATTATTCAATCGGTGGGTTACCCTCAACCCAATTTTTCCCATTTCAGGTCAACTGATATCTGGATGAGCGCTTCCAACAGTAATCAGGAAGTGTACAGCGGGTGGGCAGGAAGGTATCTGAATTATGAATTTCCGAATTATCCAAACGGCTACCCGAATGCGAATGCCCCGCATCCGCTGGCCATTCAAATCGGAAGTTCCACATCACTCACCACACAAGGTCCGGTAGTTAATATGGGCATCAGTATTACAAACCCTACTTCTTTTTACAACCTTATCACCGGCTCTACCGATCCTGTTCCAAATACCAGGTACGGAGAAGAACTGAAGTATATTCGTACTGTTGTGCGGCAAACCCAAAAATATGCCGATGTCATTAAAACAGCCGCTAATAATGTAACCACGCAGGGAACTTATCCTTCAGGTAATTCATTGGCAGACCAGCTTAAAATTGTTGCCCGACTCATTAAAGGAGGGCTGCAAACCCGAATCTATATCGTAAGCATCGGTGGATTTGATACCCATTCCGTACAGGTTAATACCACCGATACGACTACGGGAATCCACGCGAATCTGCTAAAACTGGTTTCAGACGCCATTAAGGCATTTCAGGACGACTTAAAAGGATTGGGAATAGAAGACAGGGTAGTGGGTATGACATTCAGTGAATTCGGAAGAAGGGTCAAATCCAACTCCAGTATTGGTACAGATCACGGTGCGGCAGCCCCAATGTTTTTGTTTGGCGCGAATATAGAACCCGGAATTCTGGGAGATAATCCTACATTGCCGGCCAATGCCACGGTAAATGATAACTTGCCGATGCAGTATGATTTCAGGAGTGTTTATGCTACCGTGCTTGAAAAATGGTTCTGTCTGGATAAAAATACAGTAGGTTCACTGTTTCCGCCAAACATAAATACCCAGCTTCAGACTTTACCTTTATTTAAAAACGTATCCTGCAGCAGCACCCCCCAGCCGCCTTCGACTTCCGGCGATAAAGTCATCTGGAATTATCCGCAGCCGTTTACGCAAAACACCGAAATTTTCTTTAAAACACAAGGCGGACATACCTTGATCCAGATTTTTGATACCATGGGACGTTTACTGGCTACGCCTCTGGAAAAGGATTATACAGCTCCGGCCACAGGCAGGGTTACGTTTTATGCCGAAGGATTGCCTACCGGCATATATTATGCCCGCTTTCAAAACGGAGCGTTTCAAACGGTATGGCCCATGATGAAGGTGAGATAAATAACATTTTTCAACCTTCCAGATGTATGCTCAAAATAATCATGCGGGATTGAATTTTATCAAATACATTGGAGAAAATTAAGTTTCTGTCCCGGGCATGTAAGTTGCGAAGTCCGTTATTGATTTTAATTTCAGGTGAAAAAATAAAGCTTTCAAAGAAAAAGTTGAAACCGATTCCGAATTCGGGGCCAAAGTCAAATTTTTCAATTTTAACCAGCTCTTCGGCTCTTTTTGCCCTGGCATTACTGGCCATGTCAATATCCGCTTTCCATCCCGCCATGGTGTAAACCCTGAAATTTCCGATACGGTCGCTTTGAAATTTGACTTGGAAAGGAAAAGTCATAATAATGGATTCTACTTTTTTAATTACTTCGGTCTGGTTATCTATATTTGGAAATTTCAGTTTATAAAAAATATTGCGTTCAACAAACATGAGCTGCGGATTAAATCTCAGCTGAAACCGGTTTGACAGGCGGGCGGTGGCCAATAAACCAAGGGTCAGACCGCCTGAATTTGTGGGCTCAGCCACATACACACTGTCGGTGGCGAGAAACTGCGGGTGCAGATGCGTATGAAACCGGGCAAGATTTGCCCCTACCGTAATTCCAAAATAATAAGGTTTCTGGTCATGGTCGGCCATATTCAGATAAGAACGAAAGTACTGTGCCGCGTTTTTCTGAGAGTATAAAAGAAAAATAAGGCTGACAGATAGTTTCAAAAGAATATTCGGATTTATTTTATTGCGGTATAGAGGCAGCATATTCCAAAACTTAAAGGCTTATAGTTTGTTTCGGCAAATCCGGCGTTCTGAAGAATTTTTAAAAAAAGCTCCCTGTCCGGAAATGCTTTGGATGTTTTGTATAAATACGTATAGGCTTCTTTTTTCTGGCCAAAACATCGGGCAATGAAAGGCGCCAGATGTTTCATATAAAAATGATAAATTTTTCTGATGATAAAATTTTTCGGGGTTGAAAATTCCAGAATTAACGCCACGCCATCCGTTTTGAGTACCCGATGCATTTCTTTAAGTCCCTTTTCCAGGTTTTCAAAATTTCGTACACCGAAGGCAACCGTTATAGCATCAAACGTATCGTCATGAAATTTTATTGTTTCTGCATCTCCGGACTGGAGATCAATTTTTTCCTTTAAACCATTTTTTTCAACTTTTTTTCTCCCGAATTCTAGCATTTGTTCAGATATGTCAATGCCGGTAATTTTACAGTCGGGTAAGTTTTTTGCAGCAAGGATGGCCATATCAGCCGTGCCAGTGGCAATATCAAGTAAATGTTTAGGTTGTCGCATCTTGAGTGCAGAAATGGCAATTTTTCGCCATCTTTTATCGAATTGTAAAGACAAAAAGTGATTTAAGAAATCATAGCGGCCAGATATGGTATTAAACATTTCGGCCACTTGTGCTTTTTTCGATTTGTCTGAATCCTGAAAAGGCCGGATTTGCTGATGCGGTAAAATATTCAAATTATTCTGTTTTCTTCGCAAAGATAACTGTCAGAAAAAGATCTCTCTTAATTTTAACAAAACCATGCGTATCCATTCGGCAAAATACCTGATAAGCAGCCCTTCCTTATCAGCTTGTCCTGAGTTAAAGGGGCCCGAGTATGCTTTTATCGGAAGAAGTAATGTAGGAAAATCTTCACTTATAAATATGATAACGGGTTGTAAAAATCTGGCCAAAACATCATCCGTACCCGGGAAGACCCGGTTGATTAATCATTTTGAGATTATTTCCTGTAACGATAAGAAAACAAAGGAAATCAACTTAAAAAGAAAACTCTCTAAATGGTTTATCGTGGATTTGCCGGGGTATGGATACGCTTCTGTATCACTTCGGGAAAGACAAAATTTTTTAAGAATGATTGAAGAATATCTGAGGTTCAGAAAAAACCTGAATCACATTTTTTTGCTGATTGATGCCCGGCATGAACCGCAGAAAATTGATATTGATTTTGCATTCAATCTTAGGCAATGGAAGAAAAATTTTTCCTTGATTTTTACCAAAACAGATAAGGTTAAAGAAACTGCTTTTATTAAAAATCTAAACCTGTTCACCGAAATTCTTAAAAATTCGGATATTCGTTATCATCGTATTTTTGCGACTTCCGTCCCCAAAAAAGCCGGAAAAGAAGAAATACTGACTTTTTTAGACCTGTTAAATAATGAATTTTCGACAAAACTTTAAAAAATGTCGATAATTTACTTTACAGACTATAAAAAATTTATATACTTTGCAGCGATTTTACTAAGAGATTATGAGAAAGCATTTATCTGAGAAAAATGTTGTAGCCCTTCTATTTATTTTGGTTTTAATAACATTTTCCGTTGCAAGAGAAGACAGCCGAAAAAAACTGCCGGGTGTTTACTCTGGGTTGATTCATAAGAATTTACAAAGTCAATTGATAAATCAGGTTCAGAATTACAAAAAATAAAGTTTTAATTTGTTGATTGTCAATAAACTAGTTTTATTTTTTTAAATATTTCCTACTAATTTACGAGAGTTTTTAGCTGACTATTTTGTTTGCACAACAGGTGCTGGCAAAGGCTTCCGGTTTTGCTTTAAATGCAAAGCCCATTCCCAGAATATAACCCATTGCTTCTTTTAATGCATCATTACTTTTGAAATGAGGATTTGTATTAATGTCTGCATGTATTTCCATGTCCACATCGTATTGGGTGAACAGGTTGCATAAATCATAAGCAATTTCTATGCTTTTAGCCACTTCCATCAACATCCTTTCCTTGATAGTAAATTGTTGTCTTGTTTTTTCGTTGTGGATAAACATAAATCCTCCATGGCCTTCCCGAAGAAAAACAATAACGGTTGCGAACTCTGTTTCATGGCCTTTAACCTGTGAATCGGTTCCGATACAAACTTTTAATTTGTAACCGGCTTCAGTTTCTCTGCGTATGGCTTTTTCCACTGCTTCCCGGATAGGTAAATCAATAGGCTCTCCGTTAAATCTTCGCCATTTCATAGGTAAAAATTTTAAAGTCAGGGCTGCTGAGAAGACCAAAAGCGGGTAAGTTTAGTTGCAGCATAAAAAAAGAGGTTTCCCGAAGGTACGGGAAAACCTCTTGATTTCAAAAGAGTACGGATTAAAAAAATATTATTATTATTTTTTCATAAATTTCTCGGAGCGAAATCCGGCTTCATCAAAAAAACGGATCACGTACATTCCTGATGCTAAGTAGCCCACATCAATATGATGTAAACCTGCTGTAACATTTCCTTTAGTTATTGTTTTACCGCTGAAATCCGTAATTACATAAGAAAATCTTCCCGGACTGCTTACTGTCAGTTTTGAAGAGTTCATATTTTCTGTAAGCCAGGGATAAACTTCATGGCTGCTGTTTTTAAGGGTTACAATATTTGAATAATGCGTTTTGCCATTATCAAAACTTACTTTCAACCGGTAATAAATAATCTTATTTGGGCCCGGGTCATGTACAAAACTTCTTTCTGTTGTGGAAGCCTGAAATAAAGGGGTGAAGTCCCGTCCGTTTGTTGATATCTCTACTATCTGTTCCGTTACATTTTCATCGGCATCTATTAACCAGGTCAGTCTGTGACGGTGATTCAATATGGCTCCGCTGAGTTCAAGGCGCCTGAGCGGTAAGGTTTGTGAAAAAGTTCCGTTTAGTGTATAAGAACCCAGGCTGGCATAATTGGGTGCAAACTGATTTCCTTTACCCTCTATTTTTAAATAATATGTTCCGGCATTCAGATTCGTATCAATAACAGCCCCTAATGTGTTAGCGGGATTATAAATCCTGAGCAAATTTTGGGCGCTGTTATAAAGAGAAACTTCCATATCCAGGTTTGAACCAGAGTTGCCGGCCCCCACATTGTATGGTGTTGCATTGAGAATGAATCTGCCGTTGGCAGACAGGGTAATACGAAACATATCAGCATCCGTATTTTGAGTTATAATTCCCTGACTTGAAAAGCTATTTCCGGAAAATGTAAGTACTGTAGAACCGCTAAAGCTGTTACCATGATCATCAGATCTGAAAGTAATACCATTTCCGGATGTGATGATGGAAAGATCATTTTGATAATTGGTACAACCATAGGGATTCGGACCATTATTCCACAATGTTAAATTTCTTGAATAACCGACTCCCATAATCGGCGCCCATCCGATTTCGCCGGAACCGACGCCATAGTGATATTCAGATAACAGATTACAGTTATTATCATAGTGTGCCTGATGATAAAGGCCAAGGGTATGGCCAGCCTCATGAGAAGCTGCCTCCGCAACATTTTTAGGGTTGTTTACACCCAGTAAAGATGTAAAAACAAAACATGGCGTATTGTCTCCCCATGTAAATGAACCGACAAAGGCTACACCACCCGCATTGCCAAACCACTCATAAGTGGTTGTCAGAATCACCCGCATTCTTCTGTTAACGGGTGCCGCATGATAATAAGTTGAATCTGTGGTAATATTTATATTGAATGGTCTGTAATCTTCTGCCACACGATTAAATACGTTTGTAATATTTGCAGCGTTCATTCCGGATGGGGCACAAAAAATCGGGCCTGAATAATTCCATGCCGTATTATCCACCGTATGACCATCAAAGTCAAGAAATATTACGGCATTTGCGCCGGGTAAACTGCTCAGTTGGGGTATTTGTGCCTGTAAAAAGCCAATCTTACTCATCATTCCAGCAATAATTATTTTTAGTTTAATGGATTTCATAGAATTCAGGATTTTCAGAATCATCAATAAATTTTCAAAAAGGCCTAAAGATTTAGGATAAGTAATAAGTTTTCAATTTTATTCATTTACCAAATCATAGAATCCCTTTTTTATGAGCCAGTATTGATTATCGGTCTTTTCAAGAACATAAGCATCTCCATGCCTGAAACTGAGTATTCTGCCCCGGTAAAGTTCAGAGCCATCCTCCTGGATAACCCTGGAAATCGAAAAGCATGCTCCCTGAAAATTTACGGAACGTATAACTACACTTTGTGCTTTTTCATTCTGCAGTCCTGTTGATACAACATCACCCGAAAAATTTGCAGTGTTATTTTCTGTAAGGTTAAAGGTGATTCGGGTACCCACTGGCGCTTCCATCCATCGGGATAAATCAACAACGGAAACCGGAATTCTGTCAGGCAAACCGTTAAATAATTTAGGCCGGTTATAGTCCGGTAAATTAACAGGGGGCAGTTGATTTCCCTGTGAAAAACTGTAATTCCCGAGAAATAAAACCGTTCCGAAAAACAGGTGTCTTAGGTTTTTCATATAAAACTTTTTTTGGATTAAAAATTTTGTTCTACTTCAGGATATTGTAATGCAATATTTAATATTCGGTTTCAAAAAACCAATAAACAATGTATGGAATGTGATACGAAAACAAATAAATCCCATGATGGGATTCGTAAAATTCCTGTTACAAAACGATGAATTACGATTAATACTGAGAAGTACTTAACATTACCAGGGTACAGGCTTCGATAGCTTGTATTCCTTTTGCTTTTGCGGTAGCATAAAAGGTATCATTTTCCGCACCCGGGTTGAAAATGATGCGTTGCGGTTTTAAGGATATGATATAATCAATATATTCTTGCTGATGCTTCGGATTTAGGTATAGCGTTACGGTATGTATATCTTGAAAATACATTTTTTCCGTGATGACGGGTATGTCTTCAATCATTCCTTCTTTTTTCCCTATGGCTATTACGGGATGGCCAAATTTCCTGAGACGAACAACCGCCATATAGCTGTAGCGCCGGGGATTCAATGAGGCTCCTAATACAAGAGTTTTCTTTTGCATGAATTTAATCTTTCCTTCCGGAGTTGTGTATTGATTACTCCTGAAAAACCTTTATATCAACCGTTGCCTTACAAGATCATGGTTATGGGATGTTCAATGTATTTCTTTAAGGTTTGCAGAAATGCCGCCCCCGTTGCGCCATCTACACTGCGGTGATCACAACTGAGGGTTACCTTCATCACGTTTGTTACGCCAAATCCTTCGCCTTTTTTTACAACGGTTTCTTTGATTTTCCCGACTGCCAGAATACAACTGTCGGGCGGGTTGATGATTGCGGTAAACTCATCTATATCCATCATACCCAGATTGGATATGGTGAAAGTATTTCCGGTAAATTCGTGAGGCTGAAGTTTTTTGTTTCTTGCTTTTGCGGCGAGCTCTTTGGTTTCTGTCGCAATCTGCTGCAAACTTTTCTGATCGGCAAATCGGATGACAGGCACAATTAAGCCCTCTTCTATGGCCACGGCTACGCCAATATGAACATGATGATATCTCCTGATTTTATCACCCATCCACGAAGCGTTAACCGCAGGGTGTTTACGCAGCGTCAAAGCGGCTGCCTTAACGATCATATCATTGAAACTGATTTTTACTTCGCTGATTTCATTTAACTCTGCCCGGGCAGCTATGGCATTGTCCATGTTGATTTCCATGGTAAGGTAAAAATGAGGCGCGGAAAACTTGCTTTCCGAAAGTCTGCGGGCAATTGTGTTACGCATCTGCGAATTGGGTATGTCTGTGTAGCCTTCTTCCCACGAAAGGTTTACGCCAGGGGTAACGGAAGCCGAACCGGCCGGAGCGGGAGCTTCCTGTGATTCGGCAGGCACACTTACATAGCGGTCAATATCCGCTTTGATAATTCGTCCGCCATCGCCGGAACCTTTTAGTTTGGATAAATCAATTCCTCTTTCTTTGGCTAATCTTTTGGCCAGCGGTGAAGCTTTGATTCTTCCGTTTGTTATTTCATTTTCTGCTACTGGAGCTTGCTGTATCACAGGTTCCATGGTTTTTTCTTTTGTTTCAGTGGTGGCGGAAGAAATCATTTCACCTTTAGCGGCCGCTACGATAGCATCCACATCCACTTTTCCTTTTTCGCCGATAATACACAACAATCCGTTTACAGGAATTTTTTCTCCTTTGTCGGCGCCTATATATAATAGAGTACCGTTTTTATAACTTTCCAGTTCTATGGTTGCTTTGTCTGTTTCTATTTCAGCCAGTATTTCACCCTTTTTTACCGGGTCGCCCACTTTTTTATGCCATGCGGCTATAACACCTTCCGTCATGGTATCGCTGAGGCGCGGCATCAGTACCACTTCGTTCATTTTAGTAATGTCGGGTAGAGAAGCAGCGCTTTCTTTACTCTCCTCTGCGGGTTTTAATGTGGTTTCTTTGGGGTTAGCCGTAGTTTGCCGGCCGGAAGAAATGTATGAAGAAATATCTTCTCCCGGCGTACCGATGATGGCCAGCAAATCGTCCACTTTCAGTTTTTCGCCCTTTTCCGCACCGATATGTAACAGTACTCCCTCTTTGTAGCTTTCCAGCTCCATGGTTGCTTTGTCGGTTTCTATTTCAGCCAGCAATTCGCCTTTTTTTACGGTATCGCCCACTTTTTTGTGCCATGCGGCAATGACTCCTTCTGTCATGGTGTCGCTTAGCCTGGGCATCAGAATTACTTCAGCCATGCCTAAAAATTTCGCCGAAATTACTGCAAAATGAACAAATGAAATATCAATAATCCAAATCAAGTTGTAAGCGGTCCTTCAGCTCTTTTATTTTTGGATATAAAGCTGTCATGCGTTGAAATTGCTCTTTGGCAGATAAATGATTTCCCGATACGGGCTTTTCGCCTGAACCGTTATTTTCATTTATGGTAATAAAAAATTGAAGTGATTTAATGTTTAGCTCTTTTTGAAGAAAAGAAAAAAGTGTATTCCTTTCCTGTTCAATGAATTCTTTTTCTATGGAATTGGCTGCCACGATCTGAAAACTGTTTTCGCCGGTCATTTTTAATTCAGCCATCTGAAAAGAGGTGACGGCCGGATTTTTTTGTTCTATCAGTTTCTCAACATAGGCATGCCAGGCTTTATGTAATTTCTCACTTTGAAGCGTTACATCGGTTTGTTCATTTTTCGCAGTATGCTCTTCCTGAAATTGCCGGCGTAATTTTTCAAGTGTCGTGAGCCGGGTGTTTTCAGCGGTATTTTTTATTTCATTATGAGAAGTTGGTGCAGAGATTCTTTCTCCCGTCGTTTTTTTGTTTTTGTCTAAGCCGGAGGGTTCGGTGGTTACAATCCATAATTTCAGGCTTTCGGTAGCTGATGAGGGAGCATTATCTTCAGTTCTTTTTTTAGGGGCAGAGGTTTGAGTATCAGCGGGAATAAATCGGGGGATCGGCGCAGTGCGAAAAGCTACAAGCGCTTCACTCAGTTTTTTTTTTACTTGTATCGCTGCTTCACTCACTAACTCAAGTGATTGTTTCAGGTAACAAAGTTTGATTAGTGTAAGTTCTGTGTGTAATTTTTTATTACGGGCCGATTTGAAATTGAGTTCAGCTTCATTCAGTATGTTTAGTGCACTGATAAGGTAGGCTGGATGAAGTTTACGGGCCGTTTCCAGGTACCGGGCTTTAAAATGTTCCACTACTTCCAGCAGGGATACGGTTTTTTCATCTTTGCATACCAGCAGATTTCGGATAAATTCCGCAAAGTCATGGAGAAACTGATCGCCTTCAAATCCTTTTCCGTGAATATCATGATACAGGCATAAAGCTTCCGGCAGATTTTGGTTTTGCATAAAATCCAGCATCCGGAAAAAATAGTCTTCATCCAGAATATTCAAATGTTCCAGGGTGTTGGTATAAGTCAGCCGGCCGCCGGTAAAACTGACGATTTTATCAAAAATACTCAAAGCGTCCCGCATGCAACCTTCGCTTTTTTGCGCAATCAGTTGCAGCGAGGCTTTTTCGGCAGATACTTTTTCTTTTTCACAAATCTGTTGCAGGTGATCAACTGTGTCTGCAATAGTTATTCGTTTAAAATCAAAAATCTGGCAACGACTCAGGATGGTTGGGAGTATTTTATGTTTTTCTGTGGTAGCCAGGATAAATATGGCATAGGGGGGAGGTTCTTCCAGCGTTTTCAGAAAGGCGTTAAAAGCAGCCGTGCTGAGCATATGCACTTCGTCTATCACATACACTTTGTATTTTCCTGCCTGAGGTACAAACCGGATCTGCTCTACCAGTTCACGGATATTATCCACGGAGTTGTTTGAAGCGGCATCCAGTTCAAAATAATTCAGCGAAGCGCCTTCCTGAAAAGAAAGGCAATTCTGACAGGTTTGGCAGGCTTCTCCGTCCGCCGTCTGATTTTCGCAGTTAATGGTTTTGGCTAAAATCCGGGCGCAGGTAGTTTTTCCCACACCCCTGGGGCCGCAAAACAAAAAAGCATGGGCTATCTGTTTATTTTTTATGGCATTTTTTAATGTAGTGGTTATATGCGCCTGGCCGACCAGGGTATCAAACGTCTGAGGTCTGTACTTTCGGGCCGATACAATGAAATTTTCCATTACCGCGACAATTTATTCGTCATTTCAATTTCCTGTAAAAAGATATCTGTTTCCGGCAAAGGAAGGATTATTATTTGTTTTTTTCCAGGTTCCACGAATATTTTTTTGATTCTTATAACAAAACTAAGATTTTCCTTTAGCTGATTTTAAATTTTGTTTATTAAAGCAGCACGGGGTGCGGACGAAACTCTTTTGTTCTGTCAAACAAATAGCGGTAAGTAGTCAGTATCCGGCTTCGATACGTACCCAGCGCTTCAGCAATATTAATCATTTTAGGATTGAACTCTCCAATCCATTGCATTTCATAATCTTCATAAATCACTTTTCCCATTTTGTATTCGCCGTTTTCAATTTGGATTCCCTGAATTACTTTACATCCCTCAATAATCATGTAGCTGTCCACTCCTTTACCCTGAAATTCAGGAACAACTCCAAACACAAGTCCTATGAATTTGGGATTTTTCTTTGTTGCCTTCAGCCATAGAAATTTCAGTTTATGAAGCCAGTCAAATTTTCCGTTCAGTTTTTTGAACCAGAAATTCAGGTCAGGCAGATTAATCCAGATGCCAACCGGTTCATTATTGTAATAAACGAACCAGTTGATTCGTTCGTCCATAACCGGTTTCATGGCACGGAACATTTTCAATACCGTTTTTTCCTCAAGTTGTTTCATGCCGCCATGCCCGGCCCAGGCTTTGTTATATACCAGGGTAAAATCGCGGGCAAATTTTTCCAGCTGATTTTTTCGGATATGTGCGGAGCTGAACCCGGGGTCTTGCGCACATTCGCGATGCCTGTCAAAAAATTTTTGCTGAAGCCTGTTTTTTGCTTTCAGGGCAAAGCAAACCTGGTTATAGAAATTTCTGAAGCCGTAATTCTCAAATAATTCCTGATAATAGGGGGGATTAAAATTCATGCAATACAATGGTGGAATTTCATGTCCCTTTACTACCAAACCCCACCAACGGTCTCTTTCGCCGAAGTTGATAGGCCCGTCCATGGCTTCCATCCCTCTTTGCATCAGCCAGTGTTTGGCTACATCAAACAACATATCGGCTGCCTGTTGGTCATGTATGCAATCAAAGAAACCGACACCTCCAACTGAAAAGTCATCACCTTTGTTTTTGTATTTATGATTTACAAAAGCGGCTATACGACCTAACAGTTTACCGGAGTCGCTTTTCAGTATCCATCGGGCGGCTTCACCGTGGCGAAAGGCTTTGTTTTGCTTCGGATCAAATACAGCCATGATATCTTTATCCAGCGGTCTGATCCAGGCCGGGTTGTTTTTATTCAGGCTTACATGTACCCGGATAAATTCTTTTTCCAACGCCTTTGAATTTACTTCTATCAACTGCATAAAGCAAAAGTATCAAACCGGAGAATGATACAAAAGTATTTGTATGATATAGAAAAATAAATCAGAAAATTTCCGGAAGCAGAAATACAAAGAAGCAAAGAAAAGAAGAGCTATCTTGAGTTAAATCAGAAGAAAATAATCAGAAAATTTGTTTATTACCATTTCCCTCCGGCGCCTCCTCCCCCGAAACTACCGCCTCCGAAACCGCCAAAACCTCCTCCGCCAAAACCACCACCTCCGGACCAGCCGCCACCGCCAATCCAACGGGTTGGCCCATACCATCCTTTGTAGCCTCGCCGGGAAACATACCCGCCGCTGTTGTTTCCGGAAAATAAAAGCACCAGCACTACCAGTAAAAAAAACAGCAGTACTACTTCGCTAAAGGTAAGTCCTTCTTTCCGGATTTTGTATTCCGGCGGGGCCTTGTACTCTCCGGCTGCCGCCAGAATAATGGCATTGGTAGTTTCATTGAAAGCGCGGAAATATTCTCCGGTTTTTAAATACGGAATCAGATAATCATCTACAATCTTTGCTGCCGTCATATCCGGTATTGCACCTTCCAGTCCTCTGCCTACGGCAATATAAGCATCGCGGTTTCCCTCGCCGCCTCCGGTAGAAACCAGAATGACAATTCCGTTGTCCCATTCTTTTGAACCGCCAACTCCCCATTCTTCGCCAATGGCGGTAGCAAACTGATTGGCATCATATCCTTTGAGGTCTTCTACAATGACGATGGCAATCTGATTTGAAGTGCTGTCGTCGTATTCCTGTAATTTTTTTTCCAGAAATGCTTCCTGTTCCGGAGTAAGTAATTTTTGTTTTGTAAAATCATGCACCAATCCGGCAGAAGCCGGAGGTTTCGGCGGTATGGATTTCTTCACCTGCGCCGAAAGAATGATGTTGAAACACAAAAGGAATATGAGGATACAAATTCTCATTTTCCGAACACGATTTCATCGGGCAACTCATTTTTGTCGCACGAAACCTGATAAGGATAATGTTCTTTTAATAATTGCCCGAGATCAAGTATGATATCGCAAAGGGCTGTTGTCAGGTCATGATTTCTGATTTCACTTGCCATTTTTTCTACTTCCTGAAACCACCAGTCTTTATTTACCCTGGAATAAATTCCTTCATCGGCATAAATAGCCATCTGTTTGTCTTTTACGGCTACGTAAATCAAAACAGCGTTTTTTTCGCCGGTTTGATTCATTTTCAGCGAAAAGAAAATTTCCTTTGCACGGTCCAGTGCATCCACATACGAGCATCTGCTTTCGGCAAAAACACGGATTTCGCCGCTTGTCGTTTGTTCGGAAC
>JAOAGO010000034.1 GCA_026415715.1 Chitinophagaceae bacterium
CAATTAAACAAGTTGCACCACAGGCGACAGAAACAATCAGCTACAACATTCCGACATTTAAACTCAATAAAAACTTAGTTCATTACGCAGCTTACAAACAACATATCGGTTTTTATCCAACTTCTTCACCAATGACAGTGTTCAAAGATGAGTTGACAAAATATAAAACCTCAAAGGGAGCAATTCAATTTCCAATTGACAAGCCATTGCCAACAACATTGATAAAGAAAATTGTAAAGTTTCGGGTGAAAGAGGACATGGCGAAACACCAAACACAACATTAAATAGTGACGACCGACAGAAACACATGCTGGTAACATGGGGTTGCCGTAATGCGGGGTGAAGTGCTAAATTGAACGGTAGTGCTTTTTATTTACATTTGTCGTGGGCGGACAGTTAGTGCTTTTTATTCCCGCACTGACGTCAACCCCCTGAACGATGGCACGCAATCCGCTTTGGCGGAATTTTTTGTACTCGCCTCCCGCCTTCGGCGTGATGCTGCCGTACAAAAAGCAGCGTGCCATCGAACGGGTCGCCTGGTAAAATTTTTCCGCCAAAGCCCGTAGACTGCGTCCATCAGGCCGCTTAGCAAAATTTTATCCCAAAAGAAAAACTCCCGAATCCCAAAACCAGGTTTTGGTCTTCACGTTTTCTTTTGTAACTTCACCAAGCGACCCGTATGTTATGCGCAACCGATAAACATACTCTCATGAAAAATCTGCTAATCATCGTAACTGCACTTTCAATTCTTTCTCTGACGCTATCATGCGAAAAAGATAAAGGAGCAAGCATTGATATGAAAGGTCTTTGGAATTGCAATGCATCACAAAATTTTGATTCAACAAAACTTGCTGCAAAATTAGTAGGGTCATGGAAGTGGACTACAGTATCATGTTATTGGAGCGGCACAACACAAAAAGCCAATAAAGATGTAATAGTTACTTTCACATCTGCGGGCACATTTACTGTGACAGAAAATGGAACTGTTACAACTCGAGGAAACTGGAAACTTAAAATAGTTGACAGAGGAATTCTTGGTCTTGATTTAGACAATCCGAGTACATTTCTTTATGGAAGAATTTTACTTTGCGATAATGAAGTATTATTCAACCACAGTTATATTGACGGATGTGATAATTTATTTAAGAGAATATAAATGCTTGGAACAAATTCGTCCGCGAACTTGAAAACACCAAAGTGAAAATTTATGGACATTAAAATTCAAGCCTGGTTGCTAGACATTAAAGTTTGCATCGGGGAAATATTTGACATTTCAGGTGACAGAAGAGATTTCATTGCATATCAAACAACAAAATGAAAAAAAAAGCAATCGAAAGAAATTTGGAAATTATTGGTGAAGCGGTTAACAGAATATTGAAAGTTGACCCGAATTTTCCACTTGATAATACTTAAAAATATAGTTTGGGCAAGAAATCGAATTATTCATTCATACGACAACATATCAGACGAAATCTAAACTAATACATGTGTAGTAGCTACGACTTAATCTGACAGTTGTGGTGTTTTTGATGGTTTGAATACTTTGTTTCGGGCATCTTTCCTTTTTTCTTTTCTTTAAAAAAATAAACAAACATCGCATCAATCCGTATCAGACTTTAAGTTTGACAAGGCAACTTAAACTAAAGCATTTAACTGAACAGCCTTTGAAACAGTATATTTTTAATAGCATTGTGGAGAAGTTTTTTTATGAAAATTGTTGGTTAGCTTCTTTTCCTTTCTTCAAAGAACTTTCGTAATCCAAAATCAGTCTTCACAGCAAACCGCATTCTCATGCCTGCTGCGATAACATTCTTCAGTCATTCTCTTCAAGGAAAAATATATCCTCAACTGACTTTTTAAAAACCCTGGCAATTTTCAGCGCCAAAACCGTTGAGGGAACATATTTGCCGGTCTCTATGGCATTGATGGTTTGCCGGGATACAGACACTTTCCGGGCCAGCTCCTCCTGAGTCATTTCTTTTCTCGCCCTTTCTACCTTTATCGTATTTTTCATTCTTTCACAGATTGTTTGTAGCGATATAAAAGATAATGAAACCGTACAATATAAATCATCAACACGGTAAACATATTGTACAACATGACATTCAGAAAACCGAATCCGTAAATAAATGCAAAAGCTAAGAGCAACAAAATGTAATTCAGGAAAACCGCCCACTGCAAAGACGACAGCCTGCTATTCGAAATAAATTCATCTTCATACTTTCTTTGGAAAAACCCACCAAAAGCGCTCACGGAATAAATAAAATACCCGCAACAGTAACGGTAATGTTTGTATCAATAGAACGAAACCATTTCGCTTTATCAACTGTTTGGTGATGGATAGCAAAAACTCTTGCATTTACCGGCAGGCTGTCAAAACCGGTTATCAGCAAAAAAAATCCGAAAAGTGTTGCCGGTATCAGCATCAGCCAGCCTGCCTTCTTGTACCGGTGCGGAAACAACAATTTGTTTACCATGACTTTTTTAAGAATGTAAAGTATTCTTTACAAAAGAAAAAGTTTTTTTTTACATTTTGTAAATTTTAATTTACTTTAAATTTATCAACAATAGGCTCATGGCTCTTTTCTTAACTCCTTTTTATTTCCCCTTTACTTCCTTCAAACTTTTAACTTCAAAAAAAAAATTTTCCCGGGCATCACTTTTTCCTTCTGCTTTTCTTTTTCACTCCTTCCGCCCTCTTTCATAGGTAGCCTGCTTTTTCTGATTAACAGGCAAGCTTTATCTTGTACCCAATTTCGGTGTTTATGAACCGCCGGGTAATGATTCAGCAAATGGAAAATACGCCGTTGTGGGATGTATGCATTATCGGCGGCGGCGCCACGGGGCTCAGCATTGCTTTGGATGCCTCCTCGCGGGGCTGGAAAACCCTGTTGCTGGAAAAACATGATTTGGCACACGGCACCTCATCGCGCAGCACAAAACTTATCCATGGCGGCGTTCGTTACCTGCAACAGGGCCGGATACGAATGGTTACGGATGCGCTGAAAGAAAGGGGCCGCCTGCGGCAAAATGCGCCCGGTCTGGTTCGGCCCCTTCCCTTTGTAATTCCCGTTTATGCCCGGTGGCAAAAACCGTTTTACCTTGCGGGACTGAAACTGTATGACGTATTGGCCGGGTCTCTCCGTTTCGGGATGGCTCAGGCGTTGTCGCAACTGGAAACGCTCAAACTCATCCCCACCCTATCTTCCCGCAACCTGCATGGCGGCGTACTGTACTACGACGGACAGTTTGACGACGCCCGGCTGGCCATAGCCATAGCCCGCAAAGCGACACAGTGCGGGGCCGTAGTATTAAATTATTTTCCGGTGCAGGGCCTGCTGAAACAAAACGGCAAACTGTGCGGCGTATGGGCCAAAGACCGAACCACGGGCCGGGAATACGAAATACAAAGCAAGGCCGTCATCAATGCCACCGGTGTCTTTGCCGATCAGGTAATGAAAATGGACAATCCGTTTCATTCGCCGGTGTTGCAACCCAGTCAGGGCATTCATCTGGTAGCCGACAGGGATGTTCTTCCCGGCCATGCGGCTCTGGTTATTCCCCGTACGGACGACGGCAGGGTGCTGTTTGCCATCCCCTGGCATGAAAAAGTGCTGCTGGGCACAACCGATACGCCCATGACCGATGTTGCCGAAGAACCCGTTCCGCTCCGCGAAGAAGCCGAATTTATTCTTTCGCATATCGGCCGCTACCTGTCAAAAAAACCTTCGGCGGAAAATATAAAAAGCATTTTTGCCGGCCTTCGGCCGCTGGTGAAAAAAGGGCAAATGAAAACTTCCCGTCTGTCCCGAGACCATTATATCTTCCTTTCCGAATCGGGATTGTTTACCATTACTGGCGGCAAATGGACAACCTGCCGGAAGATGGCACAGGATATGTCAGACAAAGTAGCGGCAACCGTGCGGCTGCCGGAGCAAAAATGCATTACAGATACTTTGCTCTTGTGTGATGAAACGCTGCGCCACCCGCCGGCCGACATTGCTTCACTTCGTTCGGAAGAACTGAAAGAGTGGATTGAATACACAGCAGAACAGGAAATGTGCGTTACCCCGGAAGATTTTTTATCGCGGCGAACCCGCCAGCTTCAACTGGATGCCCGGGCAGCCTTGCACTTGTGCGGCGAGGTGGCAAACCGCATGGCTCAACATTTCGGCTATGATGAAAAATGGGTGCAGGAACAGATACAACATTTCAGCCGGCTGGCCGAGTGTTATCTTCCGGAAAAATATCTGAACTAATCAAACTCAAGCATTATGATACAGCATTTCATTCCGGAATTTACGGGAACCTTTATTTTGATTTTGTTAGGCACGGGTGTTGTAGCCAATGTGTTGCTCACCCAAACCAAAGGAAACAGCAGCGGATGGATGGTGATAACGTTGGGATGGGCCATGGCTGTTTTTCTCGGCATATCCGCTTCGCTGGCGCTGGGCGGTAAAGGACATCTGAATCCAGCTTTTACGATTGCCTTGTCTGTGGCCGGTGAATTTGAGACCTCTGCCCTGCTGCCTTATCTCAGCGGACAATTTGCCGGCGCCATTGCGGCATCGGCCGTTACCTATCTTGCCTACAAAACTCATTTTGACGCTACCGAGCAGGCCGATCTGAAATTGGCTGTGTTTTGTAATGCGCCGGCTATTTCAAGCACGTTGTGGAATCTGATAACTGAAATAGTGGGCACTTTTGTATTGGTGTTGTCGGCATTATTGTTGTCGCTTCCCGAAAGCCGTACGGGTCAGTTGGGCGCTTTGCCGGTAGGGTTGCTGGTGCTGGCCATAGGATTGTCGCTGGGCGGGCCTACGGGATATGCCATTAACCCGGCGCGGGATTTGGGTCCGCGTATAGCGCATGCGCTGCTGCCGATTAAAAACAAAAGAGACAGCAACTGGGCATACAGCTGGATACCCGTTGCCGGCCCCCTCATTGGCGCCCTCATCGGGGTTTTTATTTTTGAGTGGCTGACGTAAAATATTGAAACCTCAACTTAACTCCAACCTGTGAATAATAAATTTCAATTAAGCATAACAGTATATATAAATCGGTTTCAGCGCAAGTAAAACTTTTGGTTTAAAAATTTTCGCGGGAAGTCAGCACATCACATTCAAAAAGATAAAAGGCTTTCAGAAAAAAAGATAATAAGAGAATCTGCCGCTCAAGGGCCGCCCCGCCTGAAGGGCCTGGCTCTCCGCCGCAGGTGGAGAGCGGAGTGAAACGAACCCCGTAACCCCGAATTATCGGGGCAGGTGCGGTGAACTGCTGCCCACCGAAGGCGGGACGATGAGAGCCCCAAATAAAAAAATCAATTAAAAATTCCGGTATGCCGTTTTGAATTCAGGCGTGCGCAAGAAAATAATATTCCCCGCGATGAAAAGAATCGGCGAAGGCCGTTCGGGAAAGCGGCGGTTGTTTCCGAAGCCAGTCGCTGAGGCGGGAAACTTTTAGTCCGTAGCTGCTGAGTGTATCAAACACCTGCTGAGGTGTGGTTTGGTAATAGGGTGCGGCGCCCTTGCCATGCTCGAACAGGATGAAAGGTTTGTGTGTTGTGATGTATTTTTCGCCGCCCTGCAGCACCTGCAGTTCGGCCCCTTCCACGTCTAACTTGATAAAATCGAAAACCACGTGATGGGGGAGGATGGCATCCAGCGTTATGGTTTCTACTTCTATTTTTTGTAATCGGGGAAAAGGAAGATGATAAAATCTTTTGCGGAAACCGCTGTATCCCGGTAGATTTCTGACATATAAAAATTCGGCCCGTCCACAGCGGTTACTGAGCGCATAGGGGTAAACGGTAACGGGTTGATGGCGGAAGCGGTGTTGCAGATAAGCATACAGATGCGGAAGCGGTTCAAAGGCCAGATGCATACCCTGAGGCGAGAGGCGAAGTATGCGGGAGAGAAAGGCGCCCTTGTGGCATCCGATATCTATACAGCGTGAACGGGGATGTAAGATTTGCTTCATAATGCGAAAGGCCAGCCGGTTATATCGGATGTTTTTCAGCCAATAATACGGAAGCAGCAGATGTTGTTTTTGCATGGCGATGAACAAATGTTTTAACGCACTTCCTGCATTTCCACTAATTTTTTGTAATAGCCGTTTTGACGCATCAGTTCATCATGCGAGCCTCGCTCTACTATTTTTCCCTTGTGCATCACGATGATTTCGTCGGCATGCCGGACGGTGCTGAGCCGGTGCGCAATGACTATGCTGGTGCGGTTTTGCATCATTTGCTGAATGGCATCCTGCACCAGCCGTTCGCTTTCGGTATCCAGGGACGAAGTGGCTTCGTCAAGGATAAGGATGGGCGGGTTTTTCAGGATGGCGCGGGCAATGGTGATGCGCTGACGTTCGCCGCCGCTGAGTTTCATGCCGCGGTCGCCGATGTTGGTATCATAACCGTTTTCTTTTTGAATTATGAATTCATGGGCATGAGCAATTTTGGCTGCGGCAATAATTTCGTCTCTTGTGGCATGCTGCATGCCCAGCGCAATGTTGTTGGCTATGGTATCGTTAAACAACACCGGCTCCTGGGTAACCAGTCCCACAAGGTTTCGTACGGATTGCAGAGAATAGTTTTTGATATTGATACCGTCAATCAGCAACTCGCCTTCGCTTACGTCATGAAAGCGGGGAATAAGGTCGGCCAGTGTAGATTTGCCCGCACCTGAAGCGCCGACAAGGGCTACGGTTTTTCCTTTTTCGATGCACAGGTTAATTTGGTCCAGAATGATAGCCTCGTCATAGCGGAAGCTGACGTTGCGAAATTCGATTTTATGGCGAAATTCCCGCAGGGGGATGCCGTTCGGATTGTCGTCAATGGTGTTTCGGGTTTGCAGAATTTCTTCCATTCGTCGCAGTGCTGCGGCGCCTTTGCGCATGTTGCTGAACGAGGTGGACAAGGATTTGGCCGGGTTGATGATGTTATAAAAAATGCCGAGATAACCCAGAAAAGCCGAAGGCTCCAGCAGTTCGCCTTTCAGAACCAGCCGCCCGCCATAATATAACACCACGGTGAACAGAACGACGCCCAGTACTTCCGACAGCGGCGAAGCCAGGTCTCTTTTCAGCACCACCCGGTTTTTGGCGTGAAGCAGTTCTTTATTGTTTTGAGAGAATTTATTGCGGATATGCTGCTCCAGATTAAATGCCTTTATCACACGAAGACCGCCGAGCGTTTCTTCGAGCAATGAAACTGATTCTCCGGTTTTGGAGGCCACCTGTTCGGAATGTTTTTTTAGTGAACGGGTAATCCGTCCGATAACCACACCCAGTATGGGAATGAGCAACAAAAGAAACAATGTAAGTTGCGGACTGATGAAAAACAATACGGCAAGGGTAAAAACTATCGTGGCCGGGTCACGAATCCATCCTTCCAGCGTTCCCACCACGGAGGTTTCCACTTCGTTCATATCCTGCGTCATCCGGCTCATCAGATCACCTTTTCGTTTTTCATTAAAAAATCCGATGGGCAGGTGCAGCATTTTTTCAAACAATTCGTTTCGCAGGCGAAAGACGATTTTATTTTTGAGCGGATTCAGCACCAGATAGGATAAATATAAAAAAACATTTTTCAGGAAAATAAAAACCAGCATGAGGGCGCAGATGAAGCCCAGCGTTTTTTCGGGCCCGTTTTGGCGTATGGAATGAGAGAGCCACTGATTCATTTCGCGGATGAAGACATTTGACGAATCCGTGGCCACATTTTTGCCGGTAAAAATCAGTTGCAGAAAAGGCATCAGCATGCCCAGCGACACGATGGAAAATACAATACTGAGCACAATAAAAAACACATAAAGCCCGATGGAGCGGCGAAAGGTAAGAATATAGCGGAAAATACGGGCATACGATTTCATGCCTGTGACATAAAATTAAACCTGCAAAGTAAGTAATTTTACGGTTCTGATAACCGTAAAGCACTTGGTATGAAAGAATCCAAAAGACAAAAACAGGTGGCTTCGTTGCTGGCGGAGGAACTGAACGATATTTTTCAGCGATGCGGCTTGAATATGCTGGATGGCGGCATGGTATCCATTTCATCGGTAAAGGTAACGCCTGACCTGCTGGAGGCCAGAGTGTACATCAGTTTTTATAAAATGCCCGATACCGAAGAAGCACTGAAAAAAATAGAGGAGAAACATCATGAAATCAAAAAAATGCTGACGGCCCGTATCCGTCATCAGTTGCGTAACATGCCGGTACTGAAGTTTTTTGCCGATGACACGCTGGATTATGTTTTTCGCATGGAAGAGCTGTTTAAAAAAATTGAAGAAGAACGAAAAAAATAATTTCCGAAACTACTCCAAACCCACAGCATCTTGCGTTCGCTGAGTTTTTTGTTTGCCTGGCGGTACTTCCGCGCCAAAAAATCAACACAGGCCATCAATATCATAGCCTGGATCAGCATGTTGGCCATAACGGTGGGTACGGCAGCGCTGATATTGGTGCTAAGTGTCTTCAACGGATTTGAAGGGTTAGTGAAATCGCTGTATTCTTCGTTTTATACCGATTTGAAAGTTTTGCCGGCACAGGGAAAAGTCATGACTGTGAGTTCATCGCAGCGGGAGGCGCTTCGCAGAATACGGGGAATCAGAAATGTTTCATTTGTGGCCGAAGAAAAAGCTTTG
Source organism: Chitinophagaceae bacterium (assembly GCA_026415715.1). GTDB lineage: Bacteria > Bacteroidota > Bacteroidia > Chitinophagales > Chitinophagaceae > JJ008. The sequence continues at coordinate 8,643 of JAOAGO010000034.1, forward strand.
ATGCAATACGGCGATTACCAGTCGGTCGTTCATTTAAAAGGCGTGGATGAAAATTATCGTTACACGGCCGGCCTGTCGCAACATATCATACACGGCGAATACGATTTGGGTACGGCAGAAGAACCGAAAATCATACTGGGCGCCGGAATTGAAAGCGCACTGGGGGTGGTGTCGGGAAACGACCTGTTTTCGCTGAAAGTGTATTTGCCGCGTAAAGGGGATACCGAACAAATCAATCTGTTGGAAAACATCAGCGGCGATACGGCCATCGCCTCTGCTACGTTTGCCATTCAACAGGATTTTGATAACAAATACGGCATTACTCATATTGATTTTGTGAAACGGGCGATGCGGCTGAATACGGATGAATATACAGCCATAGAAATTGCGCTGCAGGACATTGCGGAAGGCGAAAAGGTAAAAAAAGAGCTTGGCAAGCTATTCGGAAGCGGTTACCTTATTCAAAACAAATACGAACAAAACCGGAGCCTTTATTCGGTGATGAATACGGAGCGATGGGCTATTTACGGTATTTTTTGCCTGGTGATGATTGTGGCTGCCTTTAACATGATCGGAGCATTGACCATGCTGGTGCTGGAAAAAAAGAAAGACATCAGCATTTTGCATGCTCTGGGTAGCAACAGCCGTTTCATTCAGAAAATATTTTTACACGAGGGCCTTTTGCTGGCCTTGCTAGGCGCCGGCGCGGGCATTGTACTGGCGCTGATTTTTGTTCTTTTGCAAAAGAAATTTCATCTCATTCCCCTGCAGGGGTCTTTTCTGATTGATTATTTTCCCGTAGAGTTGCGGTTTACGGATTTGCTTTTCATAACCGCTACCGTTATCGTTATTGCATTACTGGCTTCGTGGATTCCGTCTCATCAGGCGGCGCGGCAACCGTTTTCGCTTCGTGCGGAACATCCCGCATAACGATTTTTAAAAAAAAGAGGCGGCTTTCCTCTTTCTTTCCCGCAAATTGTTAATTTTATCTGCTCCGGCCACACGGCCATGTCCGGTGTTTTGATTTCAGGTACGAGTGTGGCATACATTTAAATTCCGGTTGGCATGAAAGCCATTGTGGATTGTAACAGTTTTTACTGCGCCTGCGAAAGGCTGTTCCGGCCCGAGCTGCATCAGCGGCCCGTGGTGGTGCTGAGCAACAACGACGGCTGTGTGATAGCCCGAACGGACGAAGCCAAACAATTGGGCATTGCCATGGGCGAGCCTTTTTTTCAATGCCGGGATATAATCGAAAAAAACGGAGTAGCGGTGTTTTCCAGCAATTACCCGCTGTACGGAGATATCAGCCTGCGGGTGATGGATACGCTGCGCCGGCTGGCAGGAGAAGAACATGTAGAAGTGTATTCGGTAGATGAAGCGTTTTTAGAGCTTTCGCATGTGCCGCCGGCCCAATTGCGGGGCATGGCCGTCAACATACGAAATACCGTACAGCAATGGACCGGTATTCCGGTATCCATCGGCATGGCGCCCACCAAAACGTTGGCTAAGGTAGCCAACCGGCTGGCCAAAAAGGACAAGCCACGCACCGGCTGTGTGATGATTCTGGCCGCGCCGCACGAGATTCAATCGGCGCTGGAAGAAACACCGGTAGAAGATATCTGGGGAATCGGCCGCCGGTATGCCGCAAAATTGAACCGTATGGGTATTGACAATGCATGGCAACTGAGTAAAATGCCGGTAGAGTGGGCCCGCAAGCATCTGGGCGGCGTGGTAGGCGTACGGCTGATGCGTGAACTGAACGGCGAGCCCTGCCTGACGCTGCAGGAACCGCTTACCGTAAAAAAACAAATTGCCACCACCCGCATGTTCGGCAAACCTGTTTTTGATTTTTCCGAAATACGGGAAGCCGTAGCCGCTTACACCGCAAAAGCGGCCGAAAAACTCAGGCGGCAATCCTCGCTGGCCGGAATGATTCAGGTGTTTGTGGTAGCCAATGGCAAAAAAAATGAGAAATACGAATACAATCCGCAGCACTGGTACCGGTATCACCTTTTGCCTTATCCAACGGCCGATACCGGATTGCTGATACACTATGCGGTGCGGCTGGCGGCGGAGCTGTTTCATCCGGACATCCGCTATCTGAAAGCCGGCGTTATTCTCGGCGAACTGATTCCTGACAATGCCGCGCAAATGAACCTGTTTGCATCGGGTCTTCCTCACAACCGCCGCGCCCTGATGCAGGCCATAGATAACATTAATGCCGCCTATGCCGGCGAAGCCGTGCGATATGCCGCTTCAGGCATTCGCCGCCTGTGGAAAATGAAGCAAATGCACCGCAGCCGCTGCTACACCACCCGATGGGAGGAGTTGTTTGAAGTGAGATAAGTGGAAATTAGAAATCAGGAAACTTCAAACAAATTTTTTATCCATGACACAAACTGATTACATAATGGCGATTCAGTAGATAAAAATTTAGAAGCTATTGCCAAACCAAATGGCAGACCTGGTTTTTCCTGCCAGGCTAACCAAGTATGAATCTGAGCTTCTATTTTATCTTTTGGTTTATATTTATTTAAACCTTTGATTTCTATTTCTGAAAGCGCTTTATCAACGTAAGGCATTAGTTGATCATCGTCCGGCACCAAAAAACGGATAAAATCTTCTAATTTACCGTCTTGTTTATTGTCCGGCATTATCCAAAAGCCGGCTCTTTTTTCTTCATCAAACGTGTGTTTAAAAATAAATCCATGCTTTGTTTCTGAAGTATCGGTATTAAATTCTAAATTTTTCAGAATCGTCTTAACAAATTGTATCCTCTCCGTAAAATTGGAGTTGGCATCAATAACAATTCCTATTCTTTTCACTCCGCTTCCTTTATAAATTAAAGGAATATTTTTCTTAACATTATTAAAACCTTTACAATCTATAATTTGAAAATTTTCCTGAATTGACATTCTATTGCATATAGAAGATATAAGGTGAAATTCATCGTTACCTTCAACCAAAAGTTTGAAGCTTTTATTACTTTCTGACGAGCTCATTATCTGGTTTCAATTTGAAATTCTTTTGCAGCAAGCGCTTCCTCAGGAGAATATTCAACACATTGAATTTTACCCTTTATATTATCTAAGCGAAATAATTTTCCGTTGAAATGAGGATATTCTGATGCCACCTCAGAAAAAGCATAAATACTATCCTGACTATGTGTTGTAGCAAAGATCTGAATATTCAATCTTTCCGAAAGGTGAAAGATTGTCTTCCATAAATCTTTCTGAACAGAGTAGTGCAGCCCGTTTTCAAATTCGTCAATCAAACAAAATCCATTTTCCGCATTCACAATAGCCAAAATAAATGAAAGGATTCTGTTTATGCCATCACCCATTCTCAACAAAGGAACGACCTCGTATGAACCGGTTAATTTGACAACAGCTTTTTTGGTGGCATAATTTTCGCCAACAAAAGCTATGCGCTCTATTTGAGGTTCTATAATTTGAAGAGCCTGTATTACTTCTTTTTCTTTTTCCGTTAAAGTAATTTCATCCCAAAGGATACTGTTTCTCGCTATCAGGTTGGAATTAGTTTTAAAGAATTGTACATTTTGTTTTACTATTGAACCGTGTTGTTTTGAAAGGCTGTGATCATTTTCATAAAAAATGTACCTTGCTCCATCTTTTGACAGAATTTCATATCCTATAAAATCATCCGGTGTTGAAGTTTGAGAAATTATGTTTATTTTCCTGTGGTAAATAACTGATTCTCTGTCAGGACCTTCAGATATTTCTTTCTCCCAGGTAAAAAATCGCATGGAAAGAAAATCAGATTCAACATTGTTTTTGACTAATTCTTTTTCGCTTACCGCTGAAATAAAAATCTTATCATCTTCGCCAAAACCAAATCTATTATTGTAAAATAAAGTTTTTAAAGTAGAAATAAAAACATCTTTCTCCAAATCAAATAACTCTTTAGCAGATATGGGTATCGACTCCCCCCGCTCTGATAGTAGATTTAAAATTAAATTAAGATCTCCCCTGGACGCATAAAGCGCAATGGCTTCCAGCAATGCTGTTTTTCCGGTATTATTTTTTCCGGTTAGTAAATTAATTTTTCCCAGAGAAGGGATTCGAAATTCACTGAAAATTCGAAAATTTTTTATGTATAGAGATGGAAGCATAATTAAAAATCAATGCATAAAAATAACTAATTTATTTCAGTTTATTTTATACGACACATTTTCTGGTATTTTTTATTAAATATTCAGAAACATAATCAATACTTTAGCTTCTGATAAACTCTTATAAGAGGTTAAAAGTTCTTGAATGTTTCTTAATTTCAACTCATATTTGTTTCAGTAAAAAATTGATAAACGTCTCATGTGCTACGATCTGAGTTTTTACAAAAATGTTCCTTTGGTGGCCGAATACCTGAACATTCCTTTTGCACAGGTGCCTGCATTTGCACCCACTTACCATAAAGTAGCACAGTCGTTTTGCCCCTGGCCCGTGGTACTGTACGAAAACGGAGCATATCACATCAGGCTGTTTGAGTGGGGTTTAATTGCCGATTACATGAACACGCCGGAAAAAATAAAAGCCTACCGTTCGTCTATGGCCAATGCCCGATGTGAAAAAATGACAGATGATAAGCGTTCCGTATGGCACCGCCTGCGTCATCAGCGTTGCCTGGTGCTGACTACCGGTTTTTTTGAGCATCAGGATACAGGCGCAAAAAAGAAGCAACCTTATTTTATTCGTTTAAAAAATCAGGACATCTTCTGTCTCGCCGGCCTGTACCATTATGCTCCGCTTCCCGACCCCGATACCGGTGAACTGAAAGGCACTTTTACCATCATCACCCGCCCCGCTAATGAACTGATGAAACAGATTCACAATGCCGGACCGAACAAACACCGAATGCCGCTTATCCTGACGAATGAATTAGCTATCCGATGGCTAAACCCCGGACTTTCGGATGAAGAAATCAAAAACATTACGGAATTTGAATTTCCGGATGCCGAAATGGAGACCTGGCCTGTTAACACCCTCAGAAAGCCCAAACCCGATGATGAAAAAATCATACGAAAAATAGAAGTGCCGACGCTTCCGCACAATTAAGCACATGACAAATGAAATCAGATTTCTGCCTTTTTTTCACCATTGTACAAATTGTAAGCAATGGAATATTTTACCGTATAGTTCAACATTTTATGTGCCGGATAATTTTTTTTCTTTTGCCTTTGGCAAATATGGTTTTTGGCCAGGAGCGTCCCAATATCATTTACATTATGAGTGATGATCACGATGCCGACGCCATCAGCGCATATCAATCTGTATTCATACACACGCCGAATATTGACCGCCTTGCTTTTGAAGGAATCCGATGTACGCAGGCTTTTGTCGGCAATTCTATCTGCGCTCCGGCCAGAGCCACATTGCTGACCGGACAACATGCCCATGCACATGGCGTAAAAGACAACCGCACCCGCTTTGATTCGTCCCGACTTACCCTGCCAAAGTTGTTTCAGGCGGCGGGATATCAAACAGCCATCGTAGGAAAATGGCATTTGCATTCGCTGCCTGCCGGTTTTAATTACTGGAAAATTCTGCCCGGGCAGGGACAGTATTTCAATACGCGGATGATTGAAATGACGAACGACACCATACAAACTTACGGTTATGCAACAGATGTGATTACTGAGGAAGCCCTGCGATGGTTAAAGGAAAGGGATACGTCAAAGCCTTTTTTATTGTTTGTACATCACCTGGCGCCGCACCGTTATTTTTTTCCTGATCTCAAACATCTGGAACATTTTCATACCCGCAGATTTCCCGAGCCCCCGACACTTTACGCCGATACCACCGGCAGGGGAGCGGCATGGAAAATACAAACCATGAGCCTGTTGAATGATATGCGGCTGTGCAGCGACCTGAAAGTGGATCCCGATTCGCTGATGGACTTACCTCAGTACAAACCCGATTCGGCCGAAGTTGCATACTACAAGGCAATTTTTAACAGGGTGCCCGAAACGCTCAGGCAGCGCTATAAAGAAATTTATGCCCTGAGAGGGAAACTGCTGAGAGAACAAAAACCATTGGGCAAAGAGCTATTAAAGATAAAATATCAATGGTATATGCAGGACTATCTGGCCTGCGTGGCTTCGCTGGATGAAAACACCGGAAAGCTGCTGACATACCTGGATGAAAATAATCTCACGCCACGCACCCTTGTCATTTATACCAGCGATCAGGGATTTTATCTGGGAGAAAACGGTTGGTTTGACAAACGGTTTGCCTACGATGTGTCCATGCAAACACCCTTTCTTATTCGCTGGCCGGGGCATATTGCTCGAGGACGAGTTTTTAACCAACAGATTCAGAACATTGACTGGGCGCCCACCTTGCTTCATGTTGCCGGAATAAAAAAACCGGCAGAAATGCATGGCCTCAGTCTGAAACCTTTTTTTATGGGCAAGAGAAAAAAGCTGAAACGAAAGTATATTTATTACCGCTACTATGAATTCGGAAAAGATCATACCGTTATTCCTCACGTTGCCTTAAGAAGTCCGAACCACAAGCTGATTTATTTTTATACGGTAAACGAGTGGGAACTATATGACCTGAAGGCTGACCCATACGAACAACACAATCTGATACAATCGCCTGTACACAAAAAAATTTTTCTTAAACTCAAAAGGCATCTCCTCCGTTTGCGGAAACATTATCAGGACACTGAACCGGCCGGAACGCTGAAATGATTACCGGTATTTTTTTGAGAGATCGTAAATAATTTTCCGGTCGCTTTCGGTAAGCGTTAATGAAGTATCCTGAGGTACGTAATGAATTTTATAAGATAAAACAGCTTTGTCCGGTTGCGAAATATTATATCCGATGATTTGCAGTCCCAGTAACGGGTCAAAACGGTCAGGTACACGAATGCCAGATGTATCGTACCAAAATCCGAATCCGTTTTCGGCCAGGGTTTTTCATGGAAAAAAGCGGCCGGGATCGGTTTTTCGTCCCGGCGCCCAATCCAGATGCCCGATAAAATTTGATTGGGGAATCTGAAATGTTTTTTTCAGGCGGCTCAGCAAAACCAGCAAACTCTGAATCTGCGCTTCGGCAAAAGGTTCATTTCCGTTATTATCCAGTTCTATGCCGATGCTCATGCTGTTCATATCGGTTATATTTCCCCATTTCCCCACACCGGCATGATGGGCTCTCAGCATATCGTTCAGCATGTGATATACGGTACCGTCTCGGCAAATGACATAATGTGCGCTGACCTGCGTGCGGGGTAAGGTAAAGGTTTTAAGTGTTTGTTCGCAACTATTTTGAGCCGTATGATGAATGATAACATAATTTGGTTTTCGCAGGGAAAGGTTGGTTGTGCCCACCCATTCCCGACTCCAGGCTACACCGGCAGAATCCCGTAACGGATATGCTTTGATTAGACGGGAAAACGCTTTAACCTGCTTTTTATATACCTTATTGGTAGCGGCAAAACGGCTTTGATGGCAGGCAGCAAGCAGAAGTAGAAACAGAACCGAAATAAAACGAAAGTTCTTCACCGGAGCAATTTAATTTTTTTTAATAAAAAACAACCTTTTTATTTCAAAACTGTATTTATCCGACACCGAAATAGAAGTCTTTCTTTCATTTAATGGTGATTAGAATGTGTTCTCAAAAAAATGAAAAATGTCATTTCCGTTTTAAAAAATTTTTCAACTCCGCCGTGGTGTTAAAAATCCAAATAAAAGAAACATTGTTAAATATGAAGTTTACATCAGAAAGCTTAATCACCGGTGAATACAAACTAATTAATCTTGAACTGGAATCCTGAAGGTCAAATTGCAAACCTTTTTAAAACGAGGAATGCAACATGTTACGGCTTGCGCCGAGGCTAACCCCACATAATCGGCAAATTAAACTACATTTGCAAACTATGAAAAAATTCTGTTTTTTATGCTTTTGCACTGTTTTGTTATTGGCATATGTTTCAGGACAGGAAAAATGGAGTATCGTACGGTGTGTGGAATATGCAATACAAAATAATATTTCCGTTCGGCAGGCCGATTTGCAGGCCCGCTTTTCCGAACTGAATTTCATTCAAAGCAAGGCCTCGCAGCTTCCTTCATTAAATGTAAGCGCCAGTACGGGGTATCGTTTTGGTCGTTCTGAAAATCCGACAACCGGTGTATTGGAAGATAATAATTTTTTCAATCTGGGAATGCAGGTTCAGTCAGGCGTCACGCTGTTTAACTGGTTTTCCAGAAAGAACAATCGAGAGGCCGCCCGTTTCAGTTGGGAAGCCGACAAGCAACAAACTCAAAAAATAAAAGATGATATAGCGCTCAATGTGGCTGTCGCTTATCTTCAGGTTTTATTAGCAAAAGAGCAGGTAAATCTTTCAAAAGTACAATTAGAGCAAACACGGGAGCAACTGAAAGCAACCCGCAAACGGGTAGATGCCGGCGCCCTTCCCGAATTAAATGCCGCTGAGTTGGAAGCACAACTGGCGCGGGACAGTTCATCGCTGGTGTCCGCTGAATCGAATGTTCAGTTGTTGCTTTTGCAAATGAAAGCGCTGCTGAATCTGGATGCCGGCGTGGCTTTTGATATTGAAGCGCCTTCTTTGGAAGTTATTCCGGTTGAACCTTTAGCCAATCTTCAGCCTGAAGATGTATATCAGATGGCTTTACGCTCCCTGCCGCAACAGCGTGTGAATGCACTTCGGATTCAGTCGGCGAAGAAATCCATAGAAGCTTCCCGCGCTGCCATGTATCCTTCGTTCTCCGCATTCGGTGGCTTAGGTACAAATTATGTCAATATCAGAGTTCCTCAATTTGTTCCCGGTCCTTTAAAACCTACCGGAGCAACCGTAAATGTAAACGGAACCGATTATGTAGTACAGGCTCCGTCGTTTATACTGGCCGGAGAAAAACTCATTCCTTTAGGTACGCAGTTTCGTAATAATTTTGCCCAGCAAATCGGTATCGGAATTTCCGTTCCGGTTTTTAACGGCCGTGGCGCCCGAACGGCCTGGGAACGAAACAAACTGACGCTACAGCAGTTGATGCTGCAAAAAGAACAGGACGAGCTGAAGCTGAAACAGGATATTTACAAAGCTTATCAGGATGCCGTAGCGGCTTTGCAAAAATATCAGGCAGATGAAAAGGCCGTGACCACCGCCGAAAAAGCCTATTACTATGCCCAAAAACGTTATGACCTGAATCTGCTTTCGGCGTTTGATCTGATCAACAGCCGGAATAATCTGCAAAGAGCTAAAATTCAGGCTTTGTATTCCCGATATGATTACGTGTTTAAAATGAAGTTATTGGAGTTTTACAAAGGTCAGGGTCTTCGTTTGACACAATAAAAAATATTGTAGTGTGTAAAATTATTTAAAGAAAAAAAATATTCTGATGAATGTTACAAAAAACAAACGAAAGTCAAAACGCCGCCGTTGGATAATCGTTTCGTCAATTCTTTTTGCCGCCATTTTGCTGATTCTTGCTACCAAGGGCAAAAATGATGTAGAGGAAAAAGTAGCTACGGAAAAGGTATCCCGCCGCACCATCATTGAAACGGTAAGCGCTACCGGAAAAATTTATCCTGAGGTAGAAGTAAAAATCAGTTCCGATGTATCAGGAGAAATCACGGAACTGAATGTGGAAGAAGGAGACAGTGTAAAAAGAGGACAAATTCTGGCCCGCATCTTTTCAGATATTTATGCCTTGCAAAGAGATGAAGCCGCCTCCAGGGTAAGTCAAACCATAGCGGTTGTGGAAAATAATCAGGCTTCGCTGCAGGCGTTGAAGGCAAATCTGGAGCAGGCCAGGGTAAATTACTATAGAAATAAAAAACTGTATGACGATAAGGTAATTTCCGGCGCCGAGCTGGAACAGTTTGAAACCGCCCTGAAAACGGCAGAAGCCAACTATCAGGCCGCCTTACAAAACATTCGCAGCTTACAGGCAAATGTCAGAGCCTCGCAGGTAAATCTCAGCAGAGCCAATAAAGATTTAAGCCGTACTGTCATCATTTCGCCGATGAACGGAGTTGTTTCCTCGCTTAAGGTAAAAAAAGGAGAGCGGGTGGCCGGAAACAGTTTTAACGTGGGGACCGAAATGATGACCGTTTCGGACATGAGCGTACTGGAGGTAAGGGTGGAAGTGGGAGAAAACGACATCGTGAAAATCAATATCGGCGATTCAGCCGATATTAAAGTAGATGCATACGATAACAGAAAATTCAAAGGGGTTGTTACCAAAATCGGAAGCAGTACCAAATCGGCAAGCGCCAACAACCTTACCGCTTCTAATGATGTTACGAACTATGAGGTGCGGATTCGCCTTTTAAAATCTTCGTATGAAGATCTGGCGCAAAAGAAATTTCCTTTTCTTCCGGGAATGAATGCAAACGCTGAAATCAAAACCAGAAAAGCCGAAAATGTACTTTCGGTACCTACCGCCTCCGTTACCGTTCGGTTGAAGGGCAGCGAAGAAAACCGGGAAGACATTTCAAAAAATAAAAAGAAAAAGACCGAAGAAGAAACTGACCCTCTGAATGCCCAAACCGGTGATGATGAACTGGAAGAAGTAGTGTTTGTATTGCAAAAAGACGGAACCGTTAAAAAAACACCCGTCAAAACCGGCATTCAGGACATCAACTATATGGAAATCCTTTCGGGTTTAAAAGAAGGAGATCAGGTGGTGACTGCTCCTTACAACGCAATCAGCAAAAAACTGAAAAACGGCATGAAAGTAAAAGTGGTGCCGAAGGAAAAACTTATGGAATAAATTACTCTCTCCGTTAACCGGCATCACAAATTATTTTTGAATTCAATTTTCGGATGGCAGAAAAAAAACAACCTCTTTTTGGTATTGCCGGCGGTGGCAGCTGGGCTACCGCACTGGCCAAAATACTGACCGACAACAGGCATTCCATTCTTTGGTGGATGCGCAATGAAGAACAACTGAATTATATCCGGCAGCGTGGGCATAATCCCCGCTACCTGTCGTCCATACGCTTTGATTTATCGCATCTTCGACTTTATACGAATCTCAGCCAAATGGTAAAGGATTGCGATGTGCTGGTCGTTGCCATACCCTCAGCATTTGTTGCCGATACTTTACAGCCTTTCTCAAAAGAAGACTGGCAAAACAAAAAAATTCTTTCGGCCATTAAAGGACTGATACCAAAGCAGAATTTACTGCTCAATGAGTTTCTTACGGAAAAATTCGGCATTGAACTGAAAAATTATTTTGCCGTTCTCGGGCCGTGCCATTCGGAAGAAATAGCTGCTGAAAAACTTTCTTATCTTACATTTTCCGGCCTTGACGCCGGTACTGCTTCCACCCTGGCTTCATTCTTTGAAACGCATTATGTGAACACCATAGTTAATGATGATATATACGGGGTTCAATATGCCGCGGTGCTGAAAAACATTTATGCCGTATGTGCCGGAATAGCTCATGGCATGGAATACGGAGATAATTTTCTAAGCGTACTGATTGCCAATGCAGCCGATGAAATGGCCGGATTTCTCAAAAAGGCAGGTGCCAGGCATATCATGGTTGGCGAGCATGAAAGTGAGGATGATCCGATAACCCATCGTAAATCTCCTAATTATGCCGCATCGGTTTATCTTGGCGATTTACTGGTAACCTGTTATTCGCCGCACAGCCGAAACCGCTGCCTTGGAAACATGATTGGAAAAGGCTACTCCGTTACCTCCGCTTTAATGGAAATGAAAATGGTGGCTGAAGGATACCATGCTTCCCGTTGCATTTATGAAATCAATAACAACATCAAAGCAGCGATTCCCATAGCCGAAACTGTCTATCAAATACTGTGGGAAAATCTAAATCCCAGAGAAGGTTTTAAACTGATTGAAAAAGTTTTGGTCTGATTGATTAGCCTGCATATCCGGCTTTTTACTGACTGATGAATTTTGTTTCGGATTGAATTTTCATCATCAGGAAGGAATCGTGTATTTGTTTTTTGTTAATTTAAATCGTCCCTATGCCATTTTCGTATCACGGTTTTTTTCCTTCGGCTATTCTTATCATGCTGTTATGCCTGGCGGTTAAGTACGGTTTTCAATGGTGGAAACAACAATCGTACCGGCGCAAATTTTTCTGATATGTTTTTATTTCAGCACACAAAAAGATAACTTCGGCGCTGAAAACGAGATATCATGATTCAGTTTTTTCAAGGGGTATTTTTTATTGCCTCCATAATTCTAGTCATAATGAATGTAATTGATTTCAACAGATGGCAGGAAAGCAAAAAAAACACCTCTGCGCCCCCCTATCCAATCAAATGGTTTCATTTTATTCTTACCTCCCTGGCTGCGCTCGGATGTATGCTGAATATCGTAGCAGCTTGGTTAAAAAAATAAATCTGTCGTAATTCTGTCGGCAAACAATTTACCCTTTTGCGTAAGGTAAACAAATCCCTCATCGGCAGCCATCATTCCGTTTTGCAGATATTTTTCCGCTTTTTGGTATAATACTTCGCGTAGAATCTGAAACTTTTTTTCAACATAATCCACATGAATTCCTTCCCGGGTTCTTAAGGCGGTCAGAATGTATTCATTAAGTTGTTGCGTTGGCGATAAGATTTCTTTTTGGCAGGGGATAATGTTTTTTTCCAATGCCTGTATATATTTCATGTTATTTGAAATGTTCCACTGCCTTTCCGTTCCGTTAAAAGAATGAGCCGAGGGGCCCACGCCAAGGTATGCCTCTGCAGACCAGTAGGATGAATTATGACGGCTTCGGTATCCGGGCTTTGCAAACGATGATATTTCGTAATGCTCATATCCGGCATTATCCATAAAGTCCATGAGATATAGATATTGAGCGGCTGCCTGTTTATCATTTATTTCCTCGGTTTTCTTTTCCCTGATCAGGCGAAACAGTTTTGTTTTGTCTTCAACTGTCAAGGCATAACATGACACATGAGGTATGCCGTACGACCTGATCATTTCCAGATTTTTTTTCCACTTTTCATCGGTGAGCAACGGATAACCGTAAATCAGATCAGCCGTAATGTTATGGAAAAATAGTTTTGCTTTTTCAAGCGCTGATTTCGCCTGCAGAGCAGAATGAGCACGATTCATCCATATCAGGTCTTCATCAAAAAAACTCTGAATTCCGATACTGATCCGGTTAATGCCTACATCGTTCCAACATTTCAGGTTTTCATCCGTTATGTCGTCAGGATTAGCCTCCAGTGTTATTTCCGCATCCGGGTCTAACTTAAACAAATCCTGAATACAGTCTATCAATGCCCGAAGTTCATCAAACCGGAGTACGGAGGGGGTGCCGCCGCCAAAATAAATGGTTTGTATCTGAGGGGAGCCAAGATAATTTCTTCTTAATTGCAACTCTTTCTGAATACACTGAATGACCTTCTGTTTAAAACGAAACGAAGTGGTAAAATGAAAATCACAATAAATACAGGCTTTTTTACAAAAAGGAATATGAACATATATGCCGGCCAATGGAATTGAATTTTTATAAATAATTTCGCTTAACGTAATCCGTACGGATGAGTTTATCGTTTAAAAAGAATACCATACAAATATCGGTAATCATTTCCTTGCTTACAGGATTGACCCGGTCCTGCAATATTTTTTGTCAGCCTGCAACGCATGATTATAGCCTTTATATCCAATGCAGTGATCACGAAAGCCGAAATCTGATTCAGGAAGCCGGTCTTAAAACAAAATTCAGTTCAAGATTTGAATGCGAAGACTATATTCAGAAAATCCCCGGAATACTTCAGCGAAAAGGCTACCTTACCGCATCGGTGGACAGTGTACGTTTTGATTCTCTGTCAGCTTATGTTTCCTTGTATGCAGGCGAAAGATACCAATGGGCCAAAGTGAAATTAAGCGTAACCGACAACAAAGAACTTTCTCAATTCGAACCCTACCTGAAAAATATTCAGAAGCAACCGATTGATTTTACTTTGCTGGACCATGAGTTAGATCGTATTCTCCGGCAACTGGAAAATACAGGTTATCCATTTGCCAAAGTTTATTTTGACAGTGTTGCCATTACCGGCGGACAGCTTTCGGCCACACTTCGGATAGAAAAAGGGCCTGCCTACCGGATTGACAGTTTACGCATATACGGAAACGCCAGAATCTCAAAATCATTTTTACGTCACTATTTATCCATTCAGGACGGGAGCCATTACCAATGGCAACGTCTGGCTGAAATCAATAAGAAACTGAATGAACTTCCTTTTATTGAACAGGAAAAACCTTTTGATTTGACCCTTTTGGCTACAGGAGCTATAGTCAACCTTTATCTTAAACCTAAAAAAAGCAGTCAGGCAAATGTTCTGGTTGGATTTTTGCCCAATAATCAACAGTTGCCTGATAATAAACTGCTCATCACGGGCGAAGCAAATATTTTACTGCGGAATGCTTTCGGAGACGGTGAAACCCTAGGCATGAACTGGCAGCGATTTCAGGTAGAATCTCCCCGGTTGAACCTGTTGTTTCAATATCCTTATCTCTTTCGCTCTCCCTGGGGATTAGATTTTCAGTTTGATATGTTGCGAAAGGACAGCAGTTTTATCAACATTCAATTACAGGCAGGAACCCGGTACATATTCAGCGGGGTAAAAAGCGGAACATTCTTTTTTCAGATGTTTCAGACCATCGTTAATGATGCCGGAATTCCGACAGCCCAGATCATTCAAACCCGCCGGCTCCCCGATATGGCAGACTTAACTTACCGGAATCTGGGCCTGGAGTATGAAATAAATCAAACCGATTATCGTTTCAATCCGCTCAAAGGATATGAATGGAAAATCCACTCCACGTTTGGATCAAAGACAATGAAAAAAAATGATGCTATATTACGTTTAAAAGACCCCAACGAACCGAATTTTGACTTTAATAAACTCTATGATTCCATTAAATTAAATACCTATCAGATCCGCTTACGATTTTATGGCGCAAACTATTTTCCGATGCCGGGCCGGCGCAGTACGCTGAAAACTGCCTTGCATGGCGGAGTGTTGCAAAGTTCTTCGCTGTTTCGTAACGAATTGTTTCAGATTGGCGGTATTAAATTGCTGCGAGGCTTTGATGAAGAAAGTCAATACCTTTCCCATTTTGCATTGGGAACCCTGGAGTTCAGGTATCTGACCGGCAGAAACTCTTTTCTTTATGCCTTTACCGAGGGGGGCTGGGGAAAAAATCAGGTATTAGATAAAAAAACGAATTATACCTATTTCAGTACAGGTGCAGGATTGACGTTGGAAACCAAAGCCGGTATCTTTCATCTTGCCTGGGCCGTAGGAAGGCGTAACGACGCCCCATGGAATCTGCGGCAATCAAAAATACATTTCGCATTTGTCAATTATTTCTGAATCGAAATGCTTACCGGAAATGATGTTTTTTAACTTTGAGTGTCAAAGCTTACAAACTTGAAGAGAATTTTTCAGCTTATCGCCTTATTATTGATATCCTGGTCTGCCGTTTCCCAACCTTCCGATTCAGGGCGTCATATCACTTCTTCATACAGAAATACTCCTGATTCACATGAACAAAAAAAACAATCTATCTTCGTTAACACTTCCGATACTCCTCAAAACAATACGATAAGCCTGAAATTTTACGAATATTTCCGGCAAACTGACTCTGCGGCTTCACTGACTTTTAAGATATTTTCCGGCCACCCTTATTATGGTTTTGGAAAACCGCCGGCCAAAAAATTCAAACCTAAGCCCAAAACAACTCTTTCGGAAAAAGAAATTTTGTTTTATGTTTTTTTGATTTTACTCCTGATTCTTGGAATTTTCAGAACAGGATTTTCGAATTATTATGAAGCCTTGTTCAAATATTTTTTCCGCACCACGCTGAAACAACGACAAATCAGGGAACAACTGATGAAATTGTCCTTTCCTTCCCTTTTTCTGAATGTTTTTTTTGTTATCACCGGCGGAATGTACATTGGTTTTCTGCTGAAATATTTTGAAGTAAGTGAGAATTTCTCTTTATGGCAATTATTCGGGTTTGGCGCCGGAATATTGACGGTTGTGCTTTTAACAAAATTCATCATTCTCCATCTTACCGGTTGGCTTTTTCAGATACAGCAGCCCGTTCGGACGTACATTTTCATCGTTTTTATAGTATATAAATTATTAGGAATATTTCTCGTCCCTTTTTTAATCTTTTTTGCGTTATCGGAAAAAAAATTATTCCCCGTGGTCATGAGTTTGTCCTGGTGCATGGTAGGAGGATTGTTTTTTTATCGTTATGTTTTGGCTTTTCCCGTTTTTTATAAATACATAAAAGTCAATCTATTTCATTTTTTTTTGTATATTCTGGCTTTTGAATTGGCGCCTCTACTCATAATTTTCAAAATCTTATTTTTATATTTCTCGTAATATCTGTTTAATTTTGCATCCTCATTTATCGGAATGCTGCCATGGTGAACAATGTAAAGCAATCCGGCGCTTCGCGAGGATTGAAAATTAAAAGAATTTTAATTACACAGCCCAGACCCGAGAGCGAAAAATCTCCCTATTTTGAGCTTGCCAGAAAATATAATGTTGAGCTCGAATTTCAACCTTTTATTCGTTTAGAGCCCATTCCGGCTAAAGAATTCCGAAAACAAAAAATAGAAATCCAAAACTACACGGCGGTGATTTTTACCAGCCGCAATGCCATTGATCATTTTTTCCGCATCTGCGATGAAATGAAAATCAATATTTCTCAGGATACAAAATATTTCTGTATCACTGAAGCCGTTGCGCTTTATCTGCAAAAATTTATTTTGTACAGAAAGCGAAAAGTATTTTACGGTGCTGACGGCACAAACAAAAGCCTCTTTGAATGCATCAACAAGCATAAGGAAAATGAAAAATTCCTTTACGTATGTTCTGAAAACCAGCAGGACAGTGAAATTGTATCCTGGCTGAAATCGAACAAATGTGAGTACACTCTTGCTTTTATGTACCGTACCAAAAGTGAAGATATAAGGCAATTTTTGACTCAGCACTCATTTGATGTGATTTGCTTTTTTACTCCCAGCGGTGTAAAAAGTTTATTTGATAATTTCCCTGATTTCTCTCAAAACGGAACCATCATAGGTACTTTTGGCAACAATACCACCAAAGCAGCCGAAGAATCCGGGCTAAAGCCAGAAATTATTGCTCCACAGCCTCAGGCGCCGAGCATGGTTGCCGCCCTGGATAAATATCTGGCCTCACTTGCAGCCCCAAAAAAATAGATATCCCGCTTCTGAATTTTTCAAAGTAAAAAAGTTGATGGGTTTTAATTTTGTTATTCAGCGCTTGAGTCCCGGATAGCGCATGTCAAGACTTTTCAATAAAGCATGGAGTGATTGCGTCACGATATATTCTTTGTACCAGTTCTGATCGGAAGGCACGATGATCCAAGGCGGATTGTTACAATAATAAAAGCAGTCTTCATACATCTGCATGTAAATATCCCACAGTTTCGATTCCTCTAAATCTTTTTCGTTGTATTTCCACATTTTGGAGGGATCTTTCATTCTTTCTTTTAAACGCTCTATCTGTTCTTCATGAGATACATGAAGATAAAACTTCAAAATATGCGTGTTATTATGTTCCGTCAGCAACTGTTCAAAATCATTTATGGCTTTCATTCGTTTTTTGGCTGTCTCATCATCGCACCATTTATGCACCCGCGTAATCAGAATATCTTCATAATGTGAACGATTAAAAACCTGAATCATTCCCCTGGCCGGGGCATGTTTGTGAATTCTCCACAAAAAATCATATGACAATTCTTCGGCCGTAGGCGCTTTGAATGACTTTACGGTTACCCCCTGCGGATTCATATTGCCCAGAACATTTCTGATAACACCGTCTTTGCCGCTGGCATCCATTCCCTGAATCACAATTAATACAGAATGTTTGGCTTCGGCATACAATAAATTTTGTAATTCGTCAAGCTCTTCAAGAAGTTTTTCGGTTTTCTGCTTGGTTTCCTTTTTCTCAAAACCTTCGGGCGCTCTGGTAGAAATTCGGCTGAGATGAATTCGTTGCATTTTTTGAGTAATAATAAAGAGATACTGAAAAAAATTCAGAGCAAGAAGTCACTTGAAAAATAACAGAAAAGACCCTCCCGCATTGGCAAATAATTTTAATTTTTTAAAAAAGTTTGCCTTTTTAATAAATGTATCAAACCGACATGATTTCTTTTTCCTTGGAGGCAATATGCTTATCAACCAACCCGATGTATTTATCTGTAATTTTCTGAATGTCCGCTTCGGCATCTTTGGCAATATCTTCGCTTAAACCGTTCTTTTGAAGCTTTTTTATCTGTTCTATGGCATCTCGCCTGATATTGCGGATAGCTATTTTGGATTGCTCTCCTTCATGATGGCATCGCTTAACCAGTTCTTTTCTTCTTTCTTCGGTAAGCGGCGGCAGAAAAATCCGAATCATAGTTCCGTCGTTTTGCGGTGTAAGGCCGATGTTTGCCGCCATGATTGCTTTTTCAATGGGTTGCAACATATTTTTCTCCCATGGCTGAATGCTAAGCGTTCTTGCATCCAGCACATTGATATTTGCCACCTGATTCAGCGGTGTAGGAGCGCCATAATAGTCCACTACAATTCCTTCCAGCATCTGCGGATTAGCTTTTCCTGCTCTGATTTTAACCAATTCGGTTTCAAGATGCTGAATGGCTTTTTTCATATGATCTTCGGACACTGCCTTAACAGATGATAAGTCCTCTGCCATACGTATTTTTTTTAATGTTAGGCTGCAAATCTAAGAAATGATAAATTAAAAGTTGCACGGGGCGGAAACCGGTTGATTAGTTATTTTTTGCCGGCTCGGTTTCTTCGGTAATATTGATAACCTTGGAAGCTGTTTTGGAGTGATTTTTCCCGTCCACATGATGGGATGACACGATGTAAATACTGCTTTTATTCCTTCGTCCTGTGTATAATATTCCAATGACCAGCAAAGCTATTAATAACAATAAGAGCAAAAGAAGATTAGGATTTAAGTGTCTGAAAAACCATGCCGCAGCCAAAAAAACAATATTTAAAGCTACACAGGTAAATGTAACGGCAGAGTGACTCATCCCTTTGTCTAACAGGAGGTGATGTAAATGATTTCGGTCTGGAGAAAAAGGAGAACGCCGGCTAAGTATTCTTATGCCGAATACCCTTATGGTATCTATCAGAGGAATAGAGATAACGCCAATCCCTATAACAACGGATGAAGGAATTTTGGCTAAAGATGCACCCGATTCGGCAACATTGATAAATTTTATGACTAAAATGGAGCTAATCAAACCTATCATCAACGAACCTGAATCGCCCATGAAAATTTTAGCAGGATGATAGTTAAAGATTAAAAATGCCGCTAAACTGCCAGCCATGGCAAAAGCCATCAAAGCATAGGCTTGTAAGCCTGTGTAAAAGAAATAGCTTCCGAAGGCCAGCATGGTGAGAATACCCAGACTGGAAGCCAGGCCATCAACTCCGTCAATGAGATTAAAGGAATTTATAATTAAAATGATGGTAAGATAAGTAAGCGCCAGACTGAAGGCTTCGGGCAACCCATAAAATCCTAAAATGCCGTACATACTTTCTATCTTAATACCGCCCAGATGTATAAGTATGGAGGCTGCAATAATTTGTCCTAAAAATTTTTTTGTGGCCGATAATATCACTAAATCATCTTTTAAACCCAAAAAGAATATGACCAGTGCTGCTGCAAAAAAATACTGAAATTCCGGATTAAAATATCCTTGAATAGATAATAAAGAAGCCAGAATAAATCCTCCGAAAATAGCAATTCCTCCTAAAGAAGAGATGGGGCGTGAATGTACTTTTCGTTCGTCTGGAATATCATAAAGTTTTTTTTCCTCAGCTACGTGTATAACTACAGGCAAGGCCAGAAAAGTGATTACAAAAGCAACAGAACTCGTTAATAGTATATCCAGAATTTCTCTCATAAACAATTAATGCAAAAATAACTTTTGAATCTTGATAAAATCAACGTATTTCGTATTTAATTTTTATTATTTTTTTATTTATTTCAAAAAATCAAATTTTAATTAACATTGCAAGGCAGTCAAATCTTAGAATTGACAGTTTATTTACAATAATTTACATTTTTTTACAAAATACAATTTTTTTTTCAAAATAAAAAAATTATATGGAGAATTTGAAAAAAATTGCTGCTCAGATACGTCGCGATATTGTCAGAATGGTGCATGGCGCTGCCAGTGGTCATCCGGGTGGTTCGTTGGGTTGTACAGAGTTTTTTACCGCATTGTATTTCAAAATAATGCATCATAATCCTAATTTTAATATGAATGGTGAAAACGAAGATATTTTTATCCTTTCTAATGGACATATATCACCTGTATATTATGCTACTTTAGCCCGCGCCGGATATTTCGACGTAAAAGAACTAAATACATTCCGTAAAATTAATTCAAGACTTCAGGGGCACCCGGCTACTCATGAACATTTGCCGGGTGTTCGTGTGGCTACGGGATCGCTTGGTCAGGGACTGAGCGTGGCTATAGGCGCTGCACTGGCTAAAAAACTCAATCATGATCCCTGTCTTGTTTTTGCACTGTGCGGCGATGGTGAATTAAATGAAGGGCAAATATGGGAAGCCGTTATGTTTGCCGCCCATCATAAAGTAGATAATCTCATTGCTACCGTTGATTGGAACGGCCAGCAAATTGACGGTCCCACATCTCAGGTGATGAACCTGGGAAATATTCGTGAAAAGTTTGATTGTTTCGGTTGGCTTACTCTTGAAATGGACGGAAATAATTTAGAGGAAGTTGTAAATACGTTGGAAAAAGCCCGTTCTCTTACCGGACAAGGCAAACCCATCGGAATTATGATGCACACCGTGATGGGTAAAGGGGTTGATTTCATGGAAAACTCTCACGAATGGCATGGTATTGCTCCAAATGATGAGCAGTTGACAAGGGCTTTAGCGCAACTTCCGGAAACACTCGGTGATTATTAATTGTATCCGGCAGCTTTAAAAACATCTTTTTTAGAAATTATTCTTTTTTCGCTGATGAATGGATTGCCCGGACGTCCAAATCATCTGTTGATTTTAGTTTGTTTCATGCGCAACAGAAATCTCAAATTTTTTTTGTTGGTAAAGCTAAAAACCGGGGTGTTAGCTAAACCAACAGCTCTGTTTCCGATTTGCTACCTTTTCTGAATTCAGATTTAATTTTTTCAGGAAACGATGAAAAAGAATTAATAATCAAAATTTTAAGTTATAAATACAATAGAGAATAACTCTTTAAAAATTTCTCCCGGGCATCTTTTCCGATAATTAATAATAACAAAAAACAAATTTATAATAGATCCAGCAGATGTGTTAATTTCTTTATCTTTAAATACAGCATCAGGTCATTTTACCGGAAATGAAGGAAATGTGGAATTATTCTTTAAAGTTTAGTTGTAGAATAATTGATTTTTACACCTTACATTAAATAGTAAGTTCAAGTCATAAGTGCAATTTTTTTAAGTAGCACTTGATTAGGAGTTAAGTAATTAAATTTTCTTACGGG
>JAOAGO010000035.1 GCA_026415715.1 Chitinophagaceae bacterium
TTGTAAATAAAATTTTACCTTCAAAAATTATGAGTTATCAAAAAACTTTTTTTATGAAATAGATTTTTTTGTTTTAGCTGCATCTGTTTTTCTGCTTTCCTGTAAAGACAAGAAAAAGGAAGAGCAAAAAACTGATGGCAACACCACCCAAACCACCAACACCCAAACGGCTACAGGCGGAGGAGATAACGCCGCCACATCATCTGATGTGCCGAAATTTTCTGACCCGGATATTCAGAAAATGGCTAATGATGCAAATGATTTGGTTACGAATTACATGACGGCCATCAAAAACAAGGATATGAATAAAATGACCGAATTAGCCAACAAGTGGACGGAATGGGCAAACAAAACCGTCGAAATCAGTACAAAGCCGGCTTCAAAACCTGAAGAGGCTAAAGCATGGTCTGATTTCCGGATGAAACTTTCTGAAAAATGGACTGAAGCAGCCAAACAAATGGCTCCCGCAGTAAAATAATTTATTTCAGTTAAATGAACAGTCCCTCTGAGGCTCAGCTTCGGAGGGATTTTTTTATTTTAGAATCCAAATTAACACCCTCCATGTACAAACAAGCCAAACGAAAAATTCATGCGCTGCTTCACCCCGAAATCGTCGGCGATAAACATTGGGATAAAATCATCAACATTTTCATCATTACACTGATTATTCTGAATGTTATCGCTGTAATGCTTGAAACCGTTCCTTCTTTGCACGACGACCCGGAGGAACAACTGTTTTTCTATTACTTCGATTGGTTTTCGGTTATCATTTTTACGATAGAATATATTCTGAGGGTCTGGAGCAGCAACCATGAAGAAAAATATAAAGGCAGCATCCGGGGACGATTGAAATACATGATGACTCCGGGTGCCATTATTGACCTGCTGGCCTTCCTGCCATCCTATCTGCATGCCTTCATCGGGCTGGATTTACGGGCCATTCGTATTCTCCGCCTTTTGCGTTTTTTGCGTTTGTTCCGTTTAACCGCTTACATGAAGTCTTCCCAAATGATTGCAAATGTGTTTAAAAAACGCAGAAACGAACTCACGTTAAGTTTTATTCTCGTGATTTTTTTAATCATAATTGCCTCGTGTGTCATGTACTTTGCCGAACATTTACATCCTGAAAATCAGTATAAGTTCACAAGTATTCCGGCTACTATCTGGTGGGCTGTCGTAACGCTGACTACCACAGGTTACGGAGATATGTATCCCATGACAACGCTTGGTAAAATCATGGGCATTGTCATCATGTTGACCGGAGTGGCATTTTTTGCGTTACCTGCCGGTATTATCTCCGCCGGCTTTCTGGAAGAATTCAGGCTAAACCGTTTAAAGAAAACGCATCGCTGCCCGCACTGCGGCGAGCATATTGAGTTTGAAGATATAGGACATGTTCAGCCGAAAAAATGATTAACGGAATCCTGTAAACTCTTTTTGTAATTTAAAATCCTTTTTTGGGTTTGAGCTGATACTTTTGTTCGTAACGTTCGCTTAATTGTTTGTGTTTATCATCCAGGTTTATTTTTCTTCCCCCGATAAATGCATGAACGACCTGACTGGTACTCATATCCAGTATATCGCCCGTACTGATAATGATATTGGCATCCTTACCGGCTTCAATGCTACCGGTTCTGTCGTCAATGCCAAGAATTTTTGCGGCATTCAGCGTTATGGCCGACAGCGCTTCTTCCCGGGTAAGTCCGTAAGTGGCTGCCGTTCCAGCATTGAAGGGAAGATTTTTTCCGCGGGTTTGCGAGTCATCGTCAGATATGGCAAACAACACCCCGGCTTTCTGCAACATGGCGGCAGTCTTGTAGGGCTGATCCACGTCATCATCTGTAGTAGTGGGCAGGCTATGAGGCTGCTGAAGGATAACAGCTACCTGATTTTGTCTGAGCAGGTCTGCGATTTGCCAGCTTTCACTTCCGCCTACAATAACTAAATCAAACCCGAATTCTTTCTTTAAGTCAAGCGCAACCAGCATCTGCTTTACTGTATTGGCATGAACATAGAGTTTTTGCTTTTTATTGAAAAGATTTTTTACCGATTCAAACTTCAGATTTGTTTCATTGCGTGAAGGATTGGCGAAATAAGCTTTGGCTTCCCGGAAAAATGACTTGAGATTTTCGATTTTTTCAAGCCCTTCTTTAACCGGATCAGATTGCTGTGCCTGTGCGTTGGGGCCTCCGGGCATGTTGCCGAATCGCCCGAAACCTGACGGCCTGGGCAAAAGAGATGGCATATATAAATGCATACCCCCGTCGGCTTTGACCACAGCATCTTCCCAGTTCCATGCATCTAACTGAACCACGGAAGATGAGCCGGCCAGAAAACTTCCCTGCGGCACCACGTTTGCCAACAATATACCGTTGGAACGAACGGTGTTTATAATTTTTGAATCGGTATTATAAGCAATAATACTCCGCACATTCGGATTCATATCGCCTATTTCTCTTACATCGGTTGTGGCTCTTACAGAAGAAATTTCAACAAGTCCCATGTTACTGACCGGTAAAATCAACCCCGGATAAACATGTTGTCCGTTAGCATTGATGATTTCGGCACCGGCAGGTACGGAAAGATTTTTCCCGACATCTTTTATTTTATCATTTTCAATGATAATATCGCCCCCTTCTATCACTTTTCCATTGCCGATATGAATGGTTGCGTTTTTGATACAAATCAATCCTTTATTGGGCGGTGCGGGCAAAATATTTGCCTGACTTTGAGCAAAAACACTAATAAATCCAAAAGCCGTAACGAACAATATTTTTTTCATTATTTCAAGTTTTATGGGTTATATATTTCATCATTATCAATCACCAGCAGTCCGTGACTGTGTCCGTGATCATGGCAGGTATGCATATATTGGTAAGAAGGCACGGCCGGAGTAACCGGGGCACCGGATCGTTTTTCGCCAATCATTTTTTTAACAAGCCGGGCTCTTTCAGCCTCCACTTCTTTTTGCAATTGTTCGTCTTTTTCACGGTCAAAATAAACCGTACCGTCAACAATAGTATAAAGTGCTTTGGCGTAGATGCTTAACGGATTGTCGCTCCAAACCACCACATCGGCATCTTTCCCGACTTTAAGGCTTCCTACCCTGTCATCCACATGCAGCATTTTGGCCGGATTAATGGTAACCATATTCAGCGCTTCTTCCGCACTCAGCCCGCCATACTTCATGGTTTTAGCCGCTTCCTGATTCAACCTTCTGGCCATCTCGGCATCATCGGAATTTATAGCCACAACCAGGCCAACTTTATGCATAATGGCGGCATTATAGGGAATGGCGTCCTCCACTTCCATTTTGTATGCCCACCAGTCGGAAAAAGTGGAAGCATAGGCGCCATGCGCTTTCATTTTATCAGCCACCTTATACCCTTCCAGTATGTGAGTAAATGTGTTGACCTTAAAGCCCATCTGTTCGGCAACTTTCATCAGCATGTTGATTTCGCTTTGCACATAAGAATGACAGGTTATGAATTTTTTTCTCTCCAGGATATCTGCCAAGGCTTCCAGTTCCAGATCCCGGCGCGGAGGAATCAGATCGGCTGTTGATTTTTTGGACTTTATTCTTTTTTCTCTTTCCGTGTTATACTGGTCCCACTCTTTTTTGTAATCTTTCGCACGGGTGAAGGCATCTACCAGCACCTGCTCCACACCCATGCGGGAATCCGGATAACGATTGTTTTGACCGGCAGAGGAAAGGTTAGCTCTTTTTACATTTTCTCCCAGTGCAAATTTTATTTGTCCCGGCCATTCTTTGAATTTTAATTCTTCATCATTTCCGCCCCAACGGAATTTCAGCAATTGAGTTTGCCCGCCAATTACATTGGCAGAACCATGCAGGATATGGGAAGAAGTTACGCCGCCACTGAGCTGACGGTAAATATTGATATCATCCGGATTGATGTTATCCCCGATACGTACTTCACAGGTTACGGATTGAGCGCCTTCATTGATGGAAGCAGCAGCAATATGAGAATGTTCGTCAATGATGCCGGGCGTAACATGCTTTCCTGTGCCATCAATCACTCTTGCTGTCGGATCATTGAGATTTTTCCCGATAGCCGCAATTTTTCCGTTTTTCAACAGCAAATCAGCATTATTCAATACTCCTTCTTTTTCACAGGTCCAGATAGTGGCATTTTTAATTAATATCGTTTCCTGTTTCGGCTTATTATCTTCAGTCCAGCCAAATGGCAGAAACGGATATGTAACTTTACCTAAAACAGGCGGATCTTTTTTTCTGGCCGAATCCGGCCTGGATTCAATAGCTTTTGCATAAACAGCCGTCCAGGTGAGCGTATTTCCCAAAGAATCGGTGCCGGTGCCACTCCATTCGGAGCCATAACTAATTCCGCTCAGTCGGGTTGCATTAGGGGGTAAATTTTGTGAAGATGCAGCAGCCGGTAAACCCGGAAAAGCGCCTCCGGGCCTGCGCAAAGTATCTACACCGGGCATACCCGAAGGCCTTTGCCTTCTGGCCATCGGGGCATAACTCAGTTTAATTTGTTTCCCGTCGAAGCTAAAGCGGCAGTTCAGGGTGTCTTTTGCATAAAGAGTGGCCGAATTTGCCGACTTCACTTCAAGTGTAAATTTTTCCTGACCGGCCGGTGTATTTACCGTAAGTTGATAAACTCCCGAAATATTTGCATCAGATTTTACATTATATTTTATACCCTGAACATAATTGAAAAGAATATTCGTTTTTTCATGAAACAACGGCCCGTCGGTTATCAGGAAATTGGCAAGTTTTCCGGATTCCAGACTTCCCACTTTATCATAAATTCCCAAAACCTGAGCGGGGGTCTTTGTCAGCGCTTCAAGCGCTTTGGTTTCACTGAGGCCGTATTCCATGGCTTTCCGAAGATTGGTCCAGAAAGAAGAAATATTTCTTAGGTCAGAAGTGGTCAGGCAAAACGGAATGCCGGCTTTTTCAAAAGCAGCCGGATTGGTTGGGGCCAGTTCCCAGTGTTTCATATCCTCCAGCGAAACGAATCGTGCATCTGCCGGGTCTTCAACGTCCATCGCTTGGGGAAAATTCAAAGGAAGAATAAATGTAGCTCCCGTTGCTTTCATCTCCCGTATTCGCTGATATTCATTCTGACCGCCCTTGATGATATATTGAACACCAAATTCATCTCCGATGCGGTCGGCTCTGAGATTATCCCATTTATCATTTGCCTCAAAAATCTGCGGCAGGTTCTGTATATCAAGCCATGCCTGTAACGTAGCGTTAAATCCTTCTTTATAAGGCTTATTTTTATACCAGGCGGCATCAAGATATGTTTGTCTGAGCAATGCTATATACCCCATTTTTGAGGTGGGGTAAGCTTGTGTTGAAGTTCCTTTATTGAAAGAATAATGCGCCGAAGCTCTTTCTTTCACTACCACCAGATTTTCCTTTTCGTTGGCTAAGGTTACGACAACGCCCGTACCTCTGGCTATTCCGTCTCTCACATGCGTAAGTACTGTGCCGAAACCGGCTTCCCTCAAAGGTTTTGCAGCGCCGTCATTCACGGAAAATAATTTAAAAGCATCCACTTCGGGTTTTAATGCCTGATTCCATCCAAATGGCCCCTTTACGTTGGATTCAATTTGCATTTGCTGGCCAAAGCCAGATCCCGTGGGTAAGGCTCTTTGAGGCTGCGTGATGCCATAGTCGGCATAAATATCAATAAAAGACGGATAAATATATTTTCCTTTACAATCTACTTCAACGGCACCCGGTGGTACCGGAAGTCCGGCACCAACAGTTACTATTCTTCCATCTTTAATGATTAATGTAGCATCCTGTATGGTGGTAGAAATGTCTTTAACAACTGTGGCATGGGTAAATGCATAAAATCCTTGTCTTGGGTCAGCCACACCGTTTTCGGGAAATGTGGGCTGTGTATAAATTGTCGTTTGATGGAGAAAACAAAAAACAATAAATCCGTATATTTTTTTCATAAACCGCTATTTTTATTCCTGAAAAAAGGAGCATAAATATCAACAAATTTCTTAGACGTCAAAAACAAAAAAATCCTTCATAGAAAACTTTCTTTTACCTTTGAATGTGCAGATTATTTCTTATAAATAATGATCAACTCTAACCTGATTCCCGATTTTACCCTTTCGCCCCGGATAGATCAGACCGGCGCTGAGGAACGAGCGCTTCGTTTTACCAGGCGCAGCATAAAAAAGGAAAGCAAGATAAACGGATTAAAGCTGGTGCTGAATATGATAGATCTTACCACGCTGGAAGGTAAAGATACGGAAGGAAAGGTGAAACAACTTTGTTATAAAGCCATGCACCTGCATGATGCCCTGCCGGGTTTACCCACCGTAGCTGCGGTTTGCGTTTATCCCCTGTTTGTGAAAACGGCAAAAAAAGCGTTGGAAGGCTCCGGCATTAAAGTTGCTTCCGTAGCCACGGCATTTCCCGGCGGACAGGCGCCTCGCGACGTTAAAATCAGAGAAACCAAATTTGCCGTTAATGAAGGCGCAGATGAAGTGGATATGGTAATCAGCCGTGGTCGTTTTCACGCCGGTGAATACAATTACGTATTTGATGAAATTGCAGCCGTAAAAGAAGCCTGTGGCCCTGCCCGCCTGAAAGTCATTCTTGAAACCGGCGAACTGGTAAGTTTTGATAAAATACGAAGAGCCAGTGACATAGCCATGTATGCTGGCGCTGATTTTATCAAAACCTCAACCGGTAAAATACAACCGGCGGCCACTTTGCCCGTAACCCTAATTATGCTTGAAGCTATTCGTGATTTTTACTATAAAACAGGAAAAAAAGTAGGCATGAAACCCGCCGGCGGAATTTCTAAATCCAAAACCGCTTTACATTATCTGGTAATGGTTAAAGAAGTGCTGGGTGAAGGCTGGCTGACAAACGAGTGGTTCCGCTTCGGCGCCAGCAGCCTTGCCAACGATGTGTTGATGCAAATCGCAAAAGAAACAACCGGCATTTATCAGGCAGCCAATTATTTTTCCATTGATTAAGGGTAACAAAATCATATTCTGATATTCGGTTTTTTCTTTGAATGTTTAAAATATGAAAAAAAAACAAAAAAATATTCTGCCCCGGAAAAGCAATACACTGAAACTTTCTTTTGATACATCATGGACGTATGCGCCGGCGCCGGAAAGTCGTACATCTGCAACCATACAACCCCGATACGATTTGTTTATTAACGGAAAATGGACGAAGCCCGAAAGCGGTAAGTATTTTGAAACAATTAACCCCGCAAATGAGGAAACACTCAGTGAAATAGCCGAAGCCAATGCGGCCGATGTAAATAAAGCGGTAGCGGCGGCCCGAAATGCCTACGAAAAATACTGGAAAAAATTGCCGGCCAAAGAAAGAGGAAAATATATTTTCCGGATTGCACGAATGATGCAGGAAAAATCCAGAGAACTGGCCATCATAGAGTCTCTGGACGGCGGAAAACCCATAAGAGAAAGCCGTGATTTTGATATTCCGGAAGCTGCGAATCATTTTTTCTATTATGCAGGATGGGCAGATAAGCTGGATTATGCCTTTCCGGGAAAGAAAACCGCATCGCTGGGTGTGGCAGGGCAAATCATTCCCTGGAATTTCCCCTTGCTGATGGCGGCCTGGAAAATTGCTCCGGCTTTGGCTACCGGAAATACTGTGGTATTGAAACCTGCCGAAACCACCCCGCTAACGGCGCTGAAATTAGCTGAATTAATTCAGGAAGCCGATTTACCCCCGGGGGTAGTGAATATCATAACCGGTGCGGGTGAAACCGGAGCAGCACTGGTGCAACATCCGGACATCAATAAAATAGCTTTTACCGGATCAACAGAAGTAGGAAAAATGATCTTACGTGCCGTTGCCGGAACAAACAAAAAGCTTACCCTGGAACTGGGGGGCAAGGCGGCGAATATCATTTTTGAAGACGCCCCGCTGGATCAGGCCGTAGAAGGGATCATCAATGGCATTTTCTTTAATCAGGGACATGTTTGCTGTGCCGGATCAAGGCTTTATATACAGGAATCGGTTGCAAATACAGTTATCCGTAAACTGAAAGACCGCATCGAAACACTGATTGTCGGTGATCCTTTAGATAAGAATACCGATATCGGCGCCATAAATTCTAAAAAACAACTGGAAACCATTCATTATTACATAAAAACAGGAATTCAGGAAGGAGCTGAAATATATGAAAGCAGTTGCCGGCTGCCTTCAAAAGGCTTTTGGTGCAAACCCACATTATTTCTCAACGTGGCGCAAAGCAGCCGTATTGCACAGGAAGAAATTTTTGGCCCGGTGTTGGCCATCCTTACCTTTCGTACTGATGATGAAGTGATTGAAAAAGCCAACAATACACCTTATGGTTTAAGCGCAGGTGTTTGGACCGACAAAGGTTCGCGGATATTCAATATGACACGCAAAATGAGG
The DNA here is from genome assembly GCA_026415715.1 of Chitinophagaceae bacterium. Lineage (GTDB taxonomy): Bacteria > Bacteroidota > Bacteroidia > Chitinophagales > Chitinophagaceae > JJ008. The sequence continues at coordinate 8,426 of JAOAGO010000035.1, forward strand.
GCCGGGGTGGTTTGGGCCAATACATACAACAAATTTGACCCCACCTCACCCTTCGGCGGCTATAAAGAAAGCGGCTTTGGCCGCGAAGGGGGGCTGCATGGTCTTATGCCGTATCTGCATCTCAGCAATTTAATTCCCAACTCAACCCGAAAATGATAATATGGAAAAAACAACAGTAAAAAAATCTTCTTTGTCCGTCAGCGAAAACGGGCTGGAAAGAAAAAAAGGAAAAAAACGACTCGAAGTTTTAAAAACCTATAAAATATATATAAATGGTCAGTTTCTGCGTACCGAGTCGGGACGATATTACCAACCGGTTAATGCGGCCGGAGAAAAATTAGCCAATGTATGTTTATGTTCCCGAAAAGATTTTCGGGATGCCGTCGTTGCCGCCCGCTCTGCATTTGGCGGATGGAGCAGCCGGCCGGCGCTGAACAGAGGACAAATCTTATACCGGATGGCAGAAATGCTGGAAGGGCGTAAAGCACAGTTCGTGGAAGAACTACAACGGCAAGACGTTTCTAAAACCAAAGCTGAAAAAGAAGTGTTACTCACCGTTGATCGTTTGATTTACTATGCCGGATGGTGTGATAAATATCAGCAAATCTTCAGTACGGTAAATCCCGTCAGCGGCTCTTATTTTAATTTTTCGGTTCCGGAACCTACCGGAGTAGTATCCATAATTGCCCCGCAGGATTATCCTTTGCTCGGATTAGTATCGGTAATGGCGCCAGCCATTGCCGGCGGGAATACATGCATACTGCTGGCTTCGGAAAAAAAACCGCTATGCGCAATCACATTGGCCGAAACGCTTCACGCTTCCGATCTTCCGCCCGGCGTTGTAAACATTTTAACCGGAAAACTTTCTGAATTGATCAAATGGTTTGCAGAACACATGGACGTAAATGCCACCGTTTTTTGCGAAAACGATGTTGAAACGCAAAAAATGTTGAAGGAAAAAAGCGCACTAAATGTTAAAAGAATGATATTTTATGATAATATCAAATGGGAAACCGAACAGGGTCAATCGCCCTACTTTATCTTTGACCTTCAGGAAACAAAAACCACCTGGCACCCAATTGAAAACATTGGTTTTGGCGGAGGCGCTTACTAAAAAAATTATATGAAATTTGCTTTTTTGATTTACCTTTTGAGTGCTCCGTTGTTATGGGCACAATCTGGTTCAAGTTTTATAAAAAATGCGGATTCAAGTTTTATTGTTGTATTTAAAGATCCAAGAATTGATACTTTATTAAAGCTACAAGCCAAAATAAACGAAATTGCCGTTAAAGAAAGCCGGCGAACTGATAAAGGATTCCGAATTCTGGTTATCAGCACAACAAATCGTAATGAAGCCATTGCCGCTAAAACGAAAATATATACTCATTTCCCGGAACTGAAAGCTTATCTATGGTATCAATCTCCTTATTATCGTGTAAAAGCAGGTAATTTTAAAGACAGAAAAGAAGCCGAGGCGTACCAACGTCGTATGAATATATTTTTTCCACGTGGCGTATTTATAATGAACGATATCATTGAAGTGAAACCTGTTAAAGAATCTAGCGATCAGGAAAAACAGCAGTAAATCTTTAAATTTGCCGGATGCTTGAAGAAATCAAAGCACTGGCCGGGCGTTTTGCTCAGGAATTTATTGAAGTGAGACGTCACCTGCATGCTCATCCCGAACTCAGTTACCAGGAATTTGAAACGGCTGAATTCATCCGGAACCGGCTCTCCTCTTTTGGAATCCCATATGAAACAAAAGCCGTAACCGGCGTTGTGGGTTTGATCCGCGGTTTGAATCCCGAAAAAAGAATAGTTGCCTTGCGGGCCGACATGGATGCCCTCCCCATACGCGAAGAAAATGATGTGCCCTACAAATCGAAGAAAGACGGAATTATGCATGCCTGCGGGCACGATGTACATACCGCCTGTTTGCTGGGAGCAGCAAAAATTTTAAATGAATTGAGACACAAGTGGGAAGGTACGGTAAAGCTTATTTTTCAACCCGGTGAAGAGAAAAATCCGGGCGGTGCATCTTTGCTCATTCAGGAAGGAGTACTGGAAAATCCCCGTCCTCAGGCTATTCTGGCCCTGCATGTGCATAACGGACTACCGACAGGAAAACTCAGCTTCCGAAGCGGACAGGTAATGGCCAGCTCGGATGAAATATATATAAATATTAAAGGCAAAGGAGGCCATGCAGCCGCACCTCATGCCGTAATAGATCCGATTCTGATCAGCGCACATTTGATTACGGCATTACAACAAATCATCAGCCGTCAACGTGACCCGTTTCAGCCGGGCGTGCTATCTATAACCAGCATTCAGGGTGGAAATACAACAAATGTAATTCCAGATGAAGTAAAACTGATGGGCACCCTTCGTGCCATGGATGAAACCTGGCGTACGAAGGCCATTGAATTGATACAAAAACTATCTCACGAAATCGCCTCTGCCATGGGAGGCAGCGCAAACGTTGTTATAGACAAAGGATATCCCAGCGTATTCAATCATGACGCATTAACCGAAAATGCCCGAAAAAAGGCCATAGAATATCTCGGCAGAGAAAATGTGGAGGAATCCGAACAACGTATGGGATCGGAAGATTTCGGTTTTTATGCCAGAGAAATCCCGGCCTGCTTTTTCCGGCTTGGTGTAATGAACAAATCAAAAGGTATTATTTCCGGGGTACATACCCCTACCTTTAACATAGATGAAAACGCCATTGAGATAGGAATGGGCATTATGGCATGGCTGGGAAGCAGCGTGAAGATTTAAATATCCTGTACAAATAAATAAAAGTTTCATTTATTTTTTTGTTTAGAAAAGAAAGCAACGGGTAGATTTATACATATATCTTAAGTTCAGGCACCGGTTTTGATTGAAACAAAATTTGAAACCGAATATTTTTTTTTGAACAGATCAATAATTGAACCTGATGTACAAATAATAATTTTTATATAAGAGTCGCATTTTGGGGGTTTTTCAGTTTTATTTTTTGAATTCCGTACATTGCGCCTTCTTAAGTAATGCCGGACTCATAACCGGCATTTTTAAATAAGTTCAACGGATATGCAAAACGAACTTCGTAAACAGCAGGCGCTGGAATATCATGCCAAAGGAAGGCCCGGAAAAATTGAAGTAATTCCCACCAAAGAAGCCAAAACACAGCGAGACCTTTCCCTGGCGTATAGTCCTGGTGTAGCTGAGCCTTGTAAAGAAATTGCAGCCCATGTTGAAAATGTTTTTAAATATACGGCAAAAGGAAATCTTGTGGCCGTCATCAGCAACGGCACAGCCGTACTGGGGCTTGGCGATATCGGGCCGGAAGCCTCAAAACCGGTGATGGAAGGCAAAGGCGTTTTGTTTAAAATTTTTGCGGATATTGATGTGTTTGACATAGAGATCAATGAAAAAGACCCGGAAAAATTTGTACAGATTGTAAAAGCGCTGGAACCCACTTTCGGGGGAATAAATCTGGAAGATATCAAAGCGCCGGAGTGTTTTTACATAGAGAAACGTTTGGTAGAAGAACTTCAGATTCCGGTTATGCACGACGACCAGCATGGCACGGCCATCATCAGCGGTGCAGCCTTGCTGAATGCGTTGGAATTACAAAACAAAAAAATTGAAAAAGTAAAATTCGTTGTAAACGGGGCCGGCGCATCCGCAATTGCCTGTTGTAAATTATATGAAGCGCTGGGAGCCCGGCATGAGCATTTTATTTTATTTGACAAAAAGGGTGTCATTCATAATGGAAGAACGGATCTGGACGAACAAAAAAAATACTTTGCCAATGCAGAGAGAGAAATGACGTTAGCAGAAGCCATGAAAGACGCCGATGTATTTATCGGCTTGAGCGTCGGCAATTGCGTTACCCGTGAAATGATTAAAAGCATGGCTAAAAACCCTATTGTATTTGCCATGGCAAATCCCGACCCGGAAATTACCTGGGAAGAAGCCACCTCAGCCCGAAAAGACATCATCATGGCAACCGGAAGAAGCGATTATCCGAATCAGGTAAATAATGTACTGGGGTTTCCTTTTATTTTCAGAGGTGCGCTGGATGTTCGGGCCAAGGTGATAAACATGGAAATGAAGCTGGCGGCAGTGAGAGCGCTGGCAGATTTAGCCAAAAAGCCTGTTCCCGACATCGTAAACATGGCTTACAATGAAAAAAATATTTCGTTCGGACCATTGTATATTATTCCGAAACCTCTTGACCCCCGACTTCTTTCTACCGTAGCACCTGCCGTGGCCAAAGCCGCCATGGAAAGCGGTGTGGCCCGTCAGCCCATCACAAACTGGCATGAATACATAAACAACCTGAATAAACGCCTTGGATTAGACAATCAGGTTATGCGGGTTATTGGCAGTAAAGCCCGCCGTGACCCCAAACGAATTGTATTTGCCGAGGCAGACAACGTGAAAATTCTTAAGGCAGTTCAGATCATTTATGATGAAGGCATCGGATATCCCATACTGTTGGGCGATGCCGCAAAAATTCATCAACTGGCGCAGGCCAACGGCATTCAGCTTACGGATATTCCGATCTATGACCCGAGAAGCGATGAAATGGAATCTAAACGAAATAAATACGGAGAAATCTTTTTTGCCAAACGGGGAAGAAAAGGCTTCAATGCCTATGAGTCAAAAAAAATCATGAAAGACAGGAACTATTTCGGTTGCATGATGGTGGAATGCGGAGATGCTGACGCCATGATTTCAGGACTCACAAAAAACTATGCAGATACCATAAAACCGGCTTTGCAGATTATCGGAACGGAAGAAGGCGTAAAAAAAATTGCCGGCATGTATCTGATGCTCACCAAAAAGGGCCCGCTCTTTTTTGCCGATACAACGATTAACTTTAATCCTTCTGCCGATGAACTGGCGGAAATTACCTTGCTGGTAGCAAAAGAAGTACAGCACTTTAATATCATCCCTCGCATTGCCATGCTAAGCTACTCAAACTTTGGCAGCAGCGATTCGCCGGAAGCCCGTCTGGTGGCTGAAGCCCGTCGTATCGTAAAAGAAAAAATGCCCTCATTGATAGTTGACGGAGAAATGCAGGCCTCTATGGCTTTCAACAATGAACTGCTGAAAGAAAATTATCCCTTCAGCGAACTGGTTGATAAAAATGTAAATACCCTTATCTTCCCGAATCTGGCTGCCGGAAACATTGCATATAATCTTTTAAAAGAGCTGGAAACGGCTGATGCCGTAGGCCCTATACTGTTAGGCTTAAAAAAGCCGGTGCATGTATTGCAGTTGGGCAGTTCGGTGAGAAGCATCATAAATATGGCCCTCATAGCCGTTGTGGATGCGCAGATTAAATCAAAAATTCCCACCGAAGAGGTCGTCAGAAAATCGCCCTGGTGGAAGCGCTTCCGTAAGGTGTCAAGAGATTTATAATGCCTCGGTTCAACTTTTGCATCATTACAATTTGATATGTAATTTCATGCTTCGTAAGGTATGACACTCTTTCACCAAATAGGAAAATATCTGTTGATGATTAAAAGCATGTTTTCCAAACCGGAAAACACCAAAATGTACTGGAAAGAACTGCTGCATCAATGTACGGAAATCGGATATGGTTCGTTGGGTATAGTAGCTATCATTTCCATCTTTATCGGAGCCGTTTCCACTATTCAAACCGCTTATCAGTTAGTAAGTCCTCTTATCCCGCTGTCCACCATCGGGCAGGTAGTCCGGGATACCGTAATTCTGGAATTTGCACCCACGCTGGTATGCATTGTACTGGCAGGCGTTGCCGGCAGCCGTATTGCCAGCGAGCTGGGAAACATGAGAGTCAGCGAACAAATAGATGCTTTGGAAATAATGGGCATTAAAACCGAAACCTACCTGATATTACCTAAAGTGATTGCCGCGTTGATTATGATTCCCATGCTGGTGGTACTTTCCATGGCGCTGGGTATCTGGGGTGGTCGGATAGCCGGTATTACCGCAAATATTATTGACGCCACAACCTACGATAAAGGCCTCAGAGAATTTTTTGACCCGTACACCGTTAAATTTGCACTTACAAAAGCCTATGTTTTTGCTTTCATCATTTCCAGCATACCGGCTTTTTACGGATATTATGTAAAAGGCGGTGCTTTGGAAATCGGAAGAGCAAGTACAAAGGCTGTGGTGGTAAGTTGTATCCTGATTTTGTTTTTTGATTACGTATTGTCGGCCTTGCTGCTGCCTACCTAGCCATGATTGAAGTGAAAAACATAAGGAAAAGTTTCAACGGAAAGGTTATCATTGATGATGTAAGCGCCGTTATGAAGGCCGGTCAGTGTAATCTGATAATCGGAGCCAGCGGAAGCGGTAAAACCGTGTTGATGAAATGCATGGTAGGACTTTTTGAGCCCGACAGCGGAGAAGTGCTCTACGATGGTCAGAATTTTACGGCCATGAAAGGGAAGGAACGAACCGACATTCGAAAAGAAATCGGAATGCTCTTTCAGGGGTCCGCCTTATTTGACAGTTTAACCGTAGAGCAAAATATCATGTTTCCGCTCAATATGTTTACGGATTGGCCGCAGCGAAAAAAACTGGAAAGAGTGAATGAAGTGCTGGCCCGTGTAAATTTACATGACGTAAATAAAAAATACCCTGCCGAACTCAGCGGCGGCATGAAAAAAAGAGTTGCCTTGGCAAGAGCTATTGTTCTGAATCCTAAATATCTTTTTTGCGACGAGCCGAACTCAGGTCTCGATCCTCAGACTTCATTAGTCATTGACAGGCTCATTCGCGAAATTACCGTGGAATATAAAATCACTACCGTGGTAAATACGCACGATATGAACAGCCTGATGGAAATCGGCGATTATATTCTTTACATGTATAAAGGAAAAAAAGAATGGGAAGGCAGCAACAAAGAAATCATTTTCAGCGACAACCAACGCCTTAATGAATTCATCTTTGCTTCCGAATTTTTGAAAGACGCAAAAGAAATGCGACAACTGGAGGCTATGGGTAAAGTAAATGATAAGAAAGAATAAGCGCCCCTCAGCCGTTTTTCCGGGCAAAAACAAATTCCGCAAAACCGGTAATATCCCAGAAAATATTGGCATTGATTTTTTTTCCGGTCAATAAAGCATACAAAACACGAAAGGGGATAGCCGCTATATAAGGCCAGTTTCTTCGTACGCCGCATTTCAGTACCGTGCATCCGAAAGTCGTAAGCCAATCGCTGACTTCGGTATAGCGATACAGGCGTACATGAGTGGGATCGTCATAAAAATTCAGCGTGCCATGCATGGAAGGTAGTTTCAGGCTGCGAATTCCGGGAAATTCTACATAAATATACCCCCCTTTTTTCAGCTTGCTCAGCAAACGCTTCAGCACTTCCTCTCCGTTTGAAAGATGTTCAATCACATGCGCCATGTTTATAAAGTCAAAATAGTCATCAGGAATAGAATCATATTGAAGAAGCGACAAATCCAGTTCATAAAAGGCGCTCATGGCTTTTCTGTCGGGCTCGTTATACCGCTCATCTGCTTTCAGGTCAACTCCATGATATTCGCAGAAAGGAAAAACTTTTTTTGTTTTTGACGGAGAATGATTGCCCGAACCCACGTCCAGAAGAGTAAATTTTCCCGAAGGAAATGCGCAGGCCATGAGACGGAATTTGGGGTTGATCCTTTTTTTGAGAATCTGAATAACTTTCATGTTTGTCTGCCACTGAATTCAGCGAAGCTAATCAGATTTTAACAACTTTACTATAATGCTGAGCATTGATAGTTATGTGCCGTTATTGAAAATATGATAGGCGGCTCGGCGAAAAGAAACATCTTTTTTGTTTTACATTTGTTTATAAAATTCGGGTTATGCCGGCATTGATAGTTTTGATTTGTTTTCTTTTTTTGTCGTGCAAGGCACAGATAGAATATCTGGGCGCTGCCCGGCCCTCACATCATCGGCCGGTAGATGTTTATGTTACCGATCAGGCTATAAAAAAACAATATACCATCATCGGCAAAGGATATTTACGTAACTGGAACCAGATTCACGGCATTGAAAAAATTCAAAAATTAGCCGAAAAAAAGGCAGCACAAAAGGGAGCAGACGGCGTGATTCTTTGGGAACAGAATATGTCCGGCGATCCCCTGTTAACACAACCGGAACGCTGGAGCACTGAAGAGGTTGGCGCAGCTCCGAACTGGTCAACCCATCAGGCCATATTCAGGGTTGTGAGCTTTCACATTTATTTTATTAAGTATGATAATTGATATTTATCATTGCGTTTTTCAGATACCCTCACAGATAATTTAACGCCAGGTTACTTTATTTATAAATTTCAAGGTCTTGCGATGTTACTCCGAATTTCGACACTTGTTTATCTTGTTTGTTTTTACCTATTGGCATAAAAAATAAATTTCAGAAACGAATAATAATATAAAAAATCATTACACTACTTTTGCCGGCAAACATTGGTACACCATGAGCATATTGGTCAATAAACATTCCAGAGTGCTGGTTCAGGGTTTTACCGGAACAGAAGGAAGCTTTCACGCTTCGCAAATGATAGAATATGGAACTCAGGTGGTGGGCGGCGTAACGCCCGGCAAAGGAGGAACCACTCATCTGGACAGGCCGGTTTTTAATACAGTGTCCGAATGCGTAAAGCAAACCGGAGCGAATGTCAGCATCATTTTCGTGCCCCCTGCTTTTGCCGCCGATGCCATCATGGAGGCCGCCGATGCCGGCATTGCCCTGATTGTATGTATAACGGAAGGAATTCCGGTGCAGGATATGATTAAAGTAAAAAACTATATCAGCGGAACCGCTTCACGACTTATCGGGCCGAATTGTCCGGGAGTGATTACCTCCGGCGAATGTAAAGTGGGTATTATGCCGGGATTTATATTTTCTCCGGGTCGCGTAGGTATCGTATCCAAATCAGGAACGCTGACCTATGAAGCGGCCGATCAGATTGTCAAATCCGGACTGGGAATTTCCACGGCGGTGGGAATCGGTGGCGATCCGATTATCGGAACAACAACCAAAGAAGCGGTAGAAATGTTTATGAATGACCCGGATACTGATGCCATTGTGATGATTGGTGAAATTGGCGGCGGAATGGAGGCCGAAGCCGCAAGATGGATTAAACAAACAGGAAATAAAAAACCCGTGGTGGGCTTTATTGCAGGTCAAACAGCGCCTCCCGGTCGAAGGATGGGTCATGCCGGCGCTATTGTAGGCGGCGCCGAAGACACGGCTGCCGCCAAAATGAAAATTTTGGAAGAGTGCGGCGTGCATGTCGTGAAAAGTCCGGCCGATATAGGTAATAAGGTAGCTGAAATACTTAAATAAATACTTCTTGCCGTACCTGTTTTTCACCGTTCGAGGAGTTATTGATCAAGTTCATTTTCCTATCTTTTGCAAAAAACAGTTTTAAACATCAGTACCTCAAGGGTTAAAACCCATCGTAAATTAAATTTGTAATATTTTTAATTGCCCTATCAGCATTTTGCCGAAATTAATTCCTGACTACATTCATCTGTTAAACATTTCACAAATTCCAAAATTTAAATATATTTTTAATGAGAAAAGTATGACCTGAAGAAATATGTAAAAATATCTTTACCGGCATCTTTAAGAAAAGGTTTGAAAATGGTAATACAACAAAAAAGTAACTTAAATTTTCTTATTGGATTTTTGTTTTTCATCGTTTCTAATTTTTTTCAAATGAAAACTAATGCCCAAGCTACTAAAAATTATGAAAAGGAATGGAAAAATGTCAATACACTTATTGAAAAAAGACTACCAAAATCGGCTTTGGCCGAAGTAAAAAAGATTTACGAAACGGCAAAAAAAGATAAAAACGATGTGCAGGTTATCAAATCGCTGGTGGTAATAGTAAAACTTCAGTCAGAGATCAGGGAAGAAAATGAGCAACTCTCTATATCGGAAATGGAAAAGGAAATTTCAGCCAGCAAAGAACCCGCCGCTTCCATTCTGAAAAGCCTTTTAGCTGAAATGTATTTAAGTTATTTCAGATCCGTACGTTGGAGAATCTATTCCCGATCGGAAACCGTTCAATTTTCAAAAAATGACATCAAAACATGGAGCGCCGGTGATTTTCACCAAAAAATAACGGAATTATTTCTGCAGTCTATAGAAAAAGAAAAGCTGCTGCAAAGCACATCGCTGGAACCTTATGATGCCATTATTGAAAAAGGTAATGTCCGGCATCTTCGGCCAACATTGTATGATTTGCTGGCGCACCGTGCACTGGAGTATTATACCGATGACGAAATTGAGATTCAAAAACCGGCATTTGCGTTTGAAATTACACAGCCCTCTGCCTTTGCACCCGCAACTGAATTCGTTAAAGCAAAGTTCAGCGCTTCCGATACCTCATCGCTGAAATACAAGGCCCTTTTGCTTTATCAAAAATTAATTTCCTTTCATCTTCAGGATGCCAGGCCTGACGCATTGATTGATGTGGACCTGGAAAGATTAACGTATGTTAAAAATAAATCCACTCATCCGGATAAAGACAACTTATATGTTGAAGCACTTCAACATATCATACAGAAATATGACAAGGAGCCGGCCGCCGACCAGGCTGTTTATTTGCTGGCCGAATGGTATAACGAAAAAGGGGGACAATTTAAGCCGCACGGCGACACAACCTATCGTTTTTACAAAGTAAAAGCCAGGGAATTAGCCGAAAAAATCATAACCCGTAAAGATTCGACCGAGGGAAAAATCAATGCTGAAGTTCTGATGCGGCAAATCCGGCAAAAACATTTTCAGGTTAATGTTGAAAATGTGAATGTTCCCGATTTGCCTTTCCGTTCACTCGTGAAATACAAAAACATTACATCGTTGCATTTTCGCCTGGTGCGGGCCAATGAAACCCTGAAAGGCCATCTGGAAAATAACCCGAGCGGAGAAAAATACTGGGAGGCATTACTTTCTGCTAAACCGGAAAGGAGTTGGGAGCAGCCTCTTCCCGATACAAAAGACCATCAGGAACATGCCGTGGAGATCAAAATAGATGCCTTGCCGCCAGGCGAATATTTTTTACTGGCCTGTGATGAAAAATCCTTTACCCTTAACCGCAACTTTCTTGCCGCACATTTCTTTTATGTATCAAATCTCAGTTTTGTCAACTTCGGAAAAGATTATTTTGTATTACACCGAAATACGGGCCGGCCGATATCCAAAGCCACGGTTCATATCTGGCAGAAACGTTATGATTATACGCAAAATAAATTTCTCAAAGAGAAAATCAAAACCCTAACCACCGATCAAAACGGACACTTCCGGTTTGAGTTATCTTCAGGAAGAAACAATTATTATGCCCGTTATCTCTTTGATATTCAAACCAAAGACGACCGGCTGTTTATGAACAATGAAATACATGATTTTTCTAGTTACTCCAAACCGAATATGGAAGAAATAAGCACACAAATCTTCTTCTTCACCGACAGATCGCTTTACCGGCCGGGACAAACACTCTATTTTAAAGGTATAGGAATCATAAAGAGCGGAACAGATAAATCAGAAATAGTTTCCGCAGGCTATACCAACACCGTTTTGCTGAAAGATGCAAACGGGCAGATTGTGGACAAGTTAAAAGTAACGGCCAATGAATACGGAACCTTCAGCGGAACATTTCAACTGCCGAAAAATGCATTGAACGGAATGTTTGTAATTAATGTAGAAAAAGATTACGGTTCGGCAACCTTCAGAGTGGAAGAATATAAGCGGCCAAAATTTTATGTGGATTTTGAACCACTCAAAGGAACGTACAGGCTGAACGACAAGATAAAAGTAACAGGATTTGCAAAAGCTTATGCCGGAAACAATATTGACAAAGCCACGGTAAAATTCCGTGTGGTGAGAGAGCACCGCTTTATTTATCCCTGGCTTTTCAGCCGGTGGTGGCAACCTCCGTCTGAAAAAATGGAAATTGCCCACGGTGAAATTCAAACTGATCCATCCGGGAAATTTGTCATAGAATTTCAAGCCATACCGGATTTAAAAATTGACAAGAAATACGACCCGGTATTCTACTACCGTATTTATGCCGACGTTACGGATATCAACAGTGAAACCCGTTCGGGTGAAAAAGAAATTGCCGTGAGTTATAAATCGCTGTTGCTGAAAAGCAGTATTCCGGATGCGCTTCCGGCTGACAGTTTCAAAAAAATAACCGTCCGCACCGAAAACCTGAATGGCGAATTTGAACCGTCTGTCGTGAAAATTTCGGTTTACAAACTGAAACCGGAGCAACGATTCATTCGGGAAAGGCTTTGGGAAAGGCCCGACCAGTTTATTATGACCAAAGAGCAGTATATTCAATATTTCCCGTATGATGAATATGATAATGAATCCGATAAAGCCTCATGGCCTAAGGAAAAAATGGTGTTTGAGAAATCGGTGGCGTTAACAGAAAAAGAAAACAGCATTACTGCCGAAAAAACCTTTGAGCCCGGATATTATGCTATTGAAATCACAACGCAGGATAAGGATAAACAGGAAGTAAAAGATGTAAAATTTATTGAACTCTACAATGAGAAATCAACCTCAATCACACATCCTGTTTATTTAGTGCAAAGGAAAAAACAAACCATTGCCGAACCCGGACAATCGGCTGAAATTGACCTGGCGACCGGCATTGAAAATCTTTTTGTGATTCATAAGATCATTCGCAGAGAACAGAAAGACAATAAGGAAAATGATTTTCAGTTTCTGAATTTATCAAAACAAAAAATGTCATTCCGTTTTCCGGTAACCGAAAATGACAGAGGGGGTTTTGGCGTAACCTGGATGTTTGTATATCACAACCGGATGTTTCAGCTCACGGAAACCGTGATGGTGCCCTGGTCTAATAAAGAACTACAGATTGAATACATCACGTTCAGGGAAAAAACGTTGCCGGGGAGCGAAGAAAAATGGAAAGTAAAAATCTCAGGACTGAAAAAAGAAAAGGTGGCGGCTGAATTGCTGGCCGCTATGTATGATGCATCGCTGGATCAGTTTTATCCTCACGCCTGGTACAAACCCGAACTCTGGCCGGTTTATCAGGCCGTTCAACAGTGGAACAAACATCAGAATTTTACATCGTTTCCCGCCAATCTTAAATATCCTGAATCACCGGAATCTAAATATGTTTTGAAAATATATGACCGGCTGCTGGAATCTTCTTTTTTATGGTATTCTTATGAAAATTTCTATTACAAGAAAATGAAAGTTGATGTAAATGATTGGACGAGGATGCGGGGAGTTATGAGTATGGCTCAGCCGGAAGCTGAAAGCGCAGATGAAGCGACAGTCATGGCCAACGGAAATGTAGCAGTAAGAACCAAAAAAGAGAAAAAAGAATCTGACTCAACTCAAAATCTGACACCTGAACAAAAGCCGGGCATTACTGCCATCAGAAAAAATTTCAATGAAACGGCATTCTTTTTCCCCGACCTGCGTACCGACACGGCCGGAAATATTGAATTTTCATTTACCATGCCCGAAGCGCTTACCCGATGGAAATTTATGGCGCTGGCGCATACCAAAGAAGCCGCCTTCGGCCTCAGCATCAGAGAAGTGATTACACAAAAAGACCTGATGGTACAGCCTAATCCGCCCCGCTTCCTGAGGGAAGGAGACCGGCTGGAACTATCTTCCAAAATCGTAAACCTGACCGACAAAGAAATTACGGGATCGGCCGAACTTCAGTTACTGGATGCCGTTACGCTGCTTCCGGTTGACGGCTTGTTTGCCAACCGTTTTCCGAAACAGTTTTTTACGGTATCGGCCGCAGGGAGCGAAGCCGTTCGTTTTCCGGTAGAAATTCCTTATCAGTTCAACAAACCCGTTATCTGGCGTATCATAGCCAAAGCCGGCTCACAAAGCGATGGCGAAGAAAACATATTGTCCGTGCTGAGCAACCGAATGCTTGTCACCGAAACCATGCCGCTGCCCATGCGAGGCGCCGGAACCAAAGAATTCCGATTTGAAAAACTGCTGCAAAGCAAAAAAAGCAATACGTTGCAACATCACAACCTGACGGTTGAATATACGGCCAATCCCGCCTGGCTTGCCGTACAATCGCTTCCCTACCTGATGGAATATCCTTATGAATGTGCCGAACAAATCTGGAATCGTTACTATGCCAACACACTGGCTTCGCATCTCGTGCATTCTAAGCCCTTGATAAAAGAAATTTTTGACAGATGGAAAAACAGCCAGCCATCGGCATTTCTTTCCGCCCTGCAGAAAAATCAGGAGCTGAAATCCATTGTGCTGGAAGAAACACCTTGGGTGCTGGCGGCAACCCTCGAAGCTGAACAGAAACGGAATGTGGCTTTGCTTTTTGATTTGGTAAAAATGAGTGAAGAACTCAATTCCGCATTTGAAAAGCTGAAAAAAATGCAAAGCCCGAACGGCGGTTTTGTGTGGTTTTCCGGAGGGCCGGACGACCGCTACATCACACAATATATCATTGGCGGCATCGGACACCTGAAAAAACTGAATGCCATCCTGAAAGGGCAGCAGGAAAAACTGAATAGCATCGTGAACAGCGCCCTTCCGTATCTGGACCGGAAAATGAAAGAAGATTATGAAAACCTGATAAAATGGAAAACAGACCTGAACAAATACATTCCCGATTTCCATATGATTCATTATTTATACGTCCGCAGCTTTTTCCCCGAATACAATATAGCTGCGCAAAGCAAGAAGGCTTATGAATATTTTCATCAGCAGGCACAGAAAACATGGACAAAGCAAAGCAAATACATGCAGGGAATGATTGCATTGACGCTGCATCGGAGCGGCGACAAAAAAACGCCTCGTTCCATTTTACAATCCCTCAAAGAAACCTCAATTCTACATGAAGAACTGGGACGATACTGGAAAGACCTTGCGCCGGGATGGTACCGCTATCAGGCACCCATAGAAGCGCAAGCCCTGTTTATTGAAGCGTTTTCAGAAATTGCAAATGATAAAATCACAGTGGATGAATTAAAAACCTGGTTGTTGAAAAATAAACAAACCAACCACTGGAAAACGACGATTGCCACTGCCGAGGCCTGTTATGCCCTTTTGCTGCAGGGCAGCGACTGGATAAGTGCAGAGCCTTCGGTGACCTTTGAGCTGGGAAAAACAATCA
This sequence comes from Chitinophagaceae bacterium, assembly GCA_026415715.1. Lineage (GTDB taxonomy): Bacteria > Bacteroidota > Bacteroidia > Chitinophagales > Chitinophagaceae > JJ008. Next base: position 23,565 of record JAOAGO010000035.1, read on the forward strand.
TCAGTTCTGCAGATGAGAAAGCCAATTCGGAAGCCGGCACCGGCTATTTCCGTAAAACCATTGACCCGAGGCAAATCCAAGCCGACATGGGAAGTATAACCGTTACGGTAGTGCCCGGTAACACGAAGCAAAAGGAAACGCTTCCCTCATCATGGGGCGCCGTGTACTGGCAGTATTTTGAAGACCTGGACAAAATAACGGAAGCTTCTACGCCGCTGAAGCTGAGCAAAAAACTGTTTGTGGAAAAAAATACGGACAGAGGACCGGTTATCAGCCCCGTAAAGGAAGGCGACAAACTGAAAGTGGGCGATAAAATCAAGGTGCGTATTGAACTTCGTGTGGACCGGGACATGGAATACGTTCACATGAAAGATATGCGGGCCGCCGGATTAGAACCGGTTAATGTGTTAAGCCGGTACAAATGGCAAGGAGGACTGGGATATTATGAAAGCACGAAGGATGCGTCAACAAACTTTTTCTTTTCGTATCTGCGAAAAGGAACGTATGTATTTGAATATCCGCTGTTCGTCACGCATAAAGGCAACTTCAGCAACGGCATCACTTCCATTCAATGTATGTATGCGCCGGAGTTTACTTCACATTCGGAAGGAGTTCGGATTGTGGTGGAATAAAAAGAGAAGAGTAAAAAAAGGCAGCCATTCTGTAACCGAAGGGCTGCCCCACCCCGGAAGGCGAACGAAGTGAGCAGCGTAGCCTGAACCCCGAAAATTCGGAGCAGGTAGCACTGAACTGCAGCCAATAAACGGGCTTGCCTGCCGCAGGCGGGACGATGACAGCCCCCAAAAAAATTTTACTCCTTATTTCGGCAAATCACAAACCTTAATAATTTGTTTGAGCCATTATCTTGTGCTGTTTTTTAACCGGGCAGGAACAGCTTGCCATAAATTTACGCCATGCAAACCGAAGTGATTGTGGTAGGACAAGGGATTTGCGGAACCTGGCTCAGCTATTATCTTTTGCGGCAGCAAAAATCATTTGTGGTTATTGACGATGCGCTACCCAACTCGCCTTCACGCATTGCGGCGGGCATTATAAACCCCGTAACGGGAAGACGCTATGCGGAAGTGTGGCTGGCCCGCGAGCTGATTCCTTTTGTACGGAATGCCTATGAAGAAATCGGACAATTTCTGAACATCCGGACTTACGCCGAAACACTCATACTGGATTTTTTTCCCGCTCAGGATATGCGGATGCGTTTTGAAAAACGAATGAAAGAGCAACTGCCGTTTGTGCGCCGGTTTTCAAGCGCCTTAACACCTGAAGATTTTTTCTTAGCGCCGTACGGCTACGGAGAAATAGCGCCGGCTTTTGTGGTGCAACTGCAAAATCTGTTGCCGGCCTGGAAACAATTTTTACAATCGCAAAAGCTGCTGCGTGAAGAACGGTTTTTGCCCGCCCGGCTAAACATGACACAAAGGGGAGTAACATACGGAGACCTGAAAGCAGACAAAATAATATTCTGCAACGGTGCAGGAGGCTTACAGAATCCTTTTTTCAGCTATCTTCCTTTTGCCCTGAACAAAGGCGAAGCGTTGATACTGGAAATTTCGGGACTGCCAAAGTCATTTGTCTATAAGCGAACGTTTATGCTGGCGCCCTGGCAGGACGAGCATCTCTGGTGGTTCGGCGCCAACTATGTATGGGATTATGCAGACGATTTACCTTCTGAAGAATTCAGGAAAGCAGCCGAAGCATTGCTGAATCAATGGCTGAAACTACCGTATAAAATCCTTGACCATGTGAGCGGCATACGTCCGGCCACAACAGAGCGCCGGCCTTTTGCAGGATGGCATCCTGCGTTTAATGCACTGGGAATATTGAACGGTATGGGCACCAAAGGCTGTTCGCTGGCGCCTTACTTTGCATGGCAACTTGTGGAAAATATAACGAGCGGTAAGCCGTTGCACCCCGAAGCCGATATCGGCCGTTTTTCTACGTTATGGAAAAATAAAAATTCATAAAAAATTAATGTTTATCTTTCGCTTTTTAAATTTTTGCAAATGGCACAGTCCGAAAACAGAGTTTACACCATTCCGCTACGCCTCCGGCGTATAGAGAACCTGCATATTGTTTTATGGTTGTTTAAAGACATCAGCTGGTGCCTGTTGTGGAAAGAGTTGGGAATTGCCATGTTTTTACCTACCCTGGTTGCTGCCGTTTACATGGCGTGGAATACCAAAGTAAACCCTGCTGATTTTCATCATAACCTTGCCGTAGTGTGCTGGATAACGGCGAACGGGTACTGGATGATTACCGAATTTTTCGGATTTGATGAAACGCCGGTTTTGTCATGGATAGAGGGAAAGCATTTTGCCTTGATTCCTTTTCTGCTGGGAATTGGCATTTTGGCAAGATATTATCTGTATGAAAAAACCGGAAAAATAAAAAAGCCCCAAATCAGTGTTTGGGGCGAGGCGGAAAAAGGAGTTTGAGATAGTTATTGTTTTTTTCGCAGCTCTTCAACCAGTTTAGTTAATACTTCAATTTGCTTTTGTTGCTGTTCAATCAGTTGCTGTTGTTCCTGAATGGCTTTTGTGAGGATAGGAATCAGTTCGGTGGTGTTCATTCCCAAAATCTGATCTTTTTCTTCAAATACATTTACCAGGCCGTAGTTGCCCTGCAATCCGGCGCGATGCATGGCCTCCTGTACTTCCTGTGCTATAAATCCAAATGTTTTTTGCCCGTTTTTCGCATTCTTGTACACAAATTCCGCAGGTCGTAATGTCTTTACAAAATCCAATCCTATTCGGATATCCTTAATATCAGATTTTAATCGTCTGTCCGAAACGTATGTCCATGAGGCCGCATACATCCGATAAACGTTATTGCCTGGATTACCAAGTGTTACCTCATTGTTCACGTTTGCAGCACTTGGTTGTGCGTTATAACCAATCAAAATATTATTACTTCCGATAGTTAAGTTGCTACCTGAAGAAGTACCTAAAGCTGTATTTTGACTTCCAGTTGTATTTGAACCTAAGGAAAGGTATCCAACTGCAGTATTGTCACTTGATCTATTCGCAATTAAGCATTGCGAACCTATTGCTGTTGAACGATGGCCTACACTATCATGATGTAAGGCTAAAGAACCTACGGC
>JAOAGO010000036.1 GCA_026415715.1 Chitinophagaceae bacterium
CAATACAACCATGCTGCTCCCGTGGCGTCACGATGGACACTTGTATCTACCGGGGCCGTTGCACCCAGAGCGCCGGACCAGGCCAACGATGGAATTATCATCGGACCGGCTCTTCCGAAATGGCAGGGCGGATTTGACAATACATTCCGCTATAAAAATTTTGACCTGAATATTCTGCTCTTTTTCTCAGGCGGAAATTATGTATATAATGGTTCTAAAGCCGGCTTGCGTGATCAAAGAAGCTGGAATAATGCCAAAGAGGTATTGAATCGCTGGCAAAAGCCGGGCGATGTTACGAATATCCCGCGTGTTGTCTTTGGAGATAATATTTCTAACGGCTCCGGAATCGTGATTAGTGAAAACGTGGAAAAAGGTGATTTTATAAAAGGAAGAAACATTACGTTGGGATATACCGCTCCGAAAGTCATCACAGACAAGTTAGGCATTTCCAGCCTGAGGTTTTATGTACAAATGCAAAATGCATTCACCATCACAAAATATACAGGGTTTGATCCGGAAACATCTTCCAACGGAAACGGTTTCGGTAATCCCAGTGTTGACCGTAACTCCGTGCCGCAAGCCCGAAGCATAAATGCCGGATTTAATATTGGTTTTTAAAAAAACAAAATATTCTAACAATGAAACTGAAAATTCTTTTTTACGGATTATTCGCAGGATTCATCATCAGCAGTTGCAGCAAGGGAAAATTAAATCCTATACCGCAAACGTTTTTATCTGAAGCCGTAGCTTTCAGCGATTCGTCACGCTGTGTACAACAGGTAAACGGCCTTTACTCTGCCCTGAAGCAGGGACAAATGTATGCCGGCCGGTATTGTGTTTATCAGGATGTACGCGGTGAGGAATTTCTGAACGTAACCAACAATGCCGTTACGGCATGGCTTACCTGGCAGTTCAACCTTACCCCCAGCGCCAATGAAGTATCGGGCTTTTGGTCGGCATGTTATGCCACTATCAACCGATGCAACGTGGTGATTAACGGGCTGACCTCCGCGCCTATAAGCGCTACACTGAAAGCCAATCTTATTGCTGAGGCTAAATTCGTAAGGGCGTTGAGTTATTTTATGCTCATGCAGCTTTATGCCCGTCCCTTTACCGATGGAAACGGAAGTAACCTTGGTGTTATTCTGAAGCTGAATCCCGAAACCTCAATCGGAGATAATAATCAGCCCCGAACCACAGCACAGGCCATTTATAATCAGATCATTTTAGACCTGAATGATGCCGAAGCCAATCTGCCTTCTTTTTATACAAGCAATGCCCCCAGTACGCTGAACACAACCAGAGCACATAAAAACACGGCTATTGCCTTAAAAACCCGGGTATATCTGAACATGGGCAACTGGCCGGCCGTTATTACCGAAGGAAACAAATTAGTACCCATGACGGCGCCATGGAATGCACCCACTGGTGTAGCGAATGGGCTTCATCCCAACATTGCCAATGTGTTCACCAACTATACGACGAATGAATCAATCCTTTCGGCTCCTTTTACTACTTTAGATGTGCCGGGTACACAAAACGGATTAGGTTGGTATTATAACCCCGGACCTAATGGCGGCGGTGAATATGAACTGAATTTAGTAGGAAACGGAATTTGCGCAGATCCCAACTGGAGAGCTGTAGATGCCCGCAGAGCCTTTAATCAGGTTACAGGTACCCGAACCTTTTTGAGAAAATGGCCCAAACCGGCAAACGATGCAGACTGGACTCCCATTATTCGCTATGCTGAGGTGATGCTGAATCTGGCTGAAGCCCTGGCAAGAAATGCTGCCGGCAATTCGGTTGATCCCAGAGCTTTGGCATTACTGAATGCCATACGTCAGCGTTCTGATCCTACTCATCCCGGCTTTACACCGGCTACAAAAGCCGATCTGGTAGCTTTAATTTTACAAGAAAGAAGAATTGAACTGCTGGGAGAAGGTTTCCGAACCTCAGATATTGCCCGCACGGGTTCCATCTTCCCGGCTAAAGGTGTGGTTGGCGCCGTTACTCCGGCTATGCCTCAGTACATCTGGCCCATCCCTCTCGCTGAATTGCTGGTGAATAAAGCCTGCCAGCAAAATCCGGGTTACTAATCAAAATTCTTTCATAACAAAAGAGGCTGTCTCAAAAAGACAGCCTCTTTTATTTTATTTCAATACTTCATTAAGTTTTGTATGCAGTTCTTCACCCCTTAAATTCTCGGCAATGATTTTACCCTCAGGATCCACGAGCACATTATAAGGTATCCCCTGAATTTTATACAAAGGCACCACCTCGCTGTTCCACTGCTTGAGATCACTGACATGTGTCCAGGTTAATTTATCCTGCTTTATTGCATTCAGCCAGGCCTCTTTTTGACCGGGCATGTCCAACGAAACTCCTAAAACCGTAAAATTTTTATTCCTGAATTTCTGAAAGGCCGCCACTACATTCGGATTTTCCATACGGCAGGGACGGCACCAACTGGCCCAAAAATCCACTAACACATATTTTCCCCGAAAGGAACTCAGTGAAATCATCTTTCCGTTTGGATCGGGTAAAGAAAAATCCGGAGCGGTTTTGCCTACCCATCCGGTTATCGTATTATTCAATGATTCTTTGATGGAAAGTAACCCCTGATGGTTCGGAAATTTCACAGCCGCGTCATTTACCACTTTCAGCAATTCTTCATTGCTAAGCCCTTTTAGTCCCGATTGGGGAAAATTTGAGGTACTTTGATAATACCCCAGAATAAACATGGTTAATGCCGGATTCTGACTTTTTTCGATAGCTCTAAGCGTTTCTTTTTTTATTTCTTCGGCAAGCAGCAATACGCTGTCTTTCAATGAACGAATCTCGCTTTCCGCTCTGCCGGCCCGCAACAAACTGTCTGCCGTATAAGAATGACGGGCTATTTGCTGCAACCTGTTATTGAAATAAAAAATATAATCTTTCATAGCCTGACTGGCCGGCGAGTTCATGACTTCGTAGGTTTCTGCAAAATCTTTCTGATGTTTCCCGAAAGCGGCATTTACTGTTATCTTCGGCGCATCATTAATGATAGCAGCTAAAGGAAAATTTTTACCGCTCAGCCGCAAATTATACACTCTGGCTTCCCCGCTTTCTGCGTTTAGGGTAAATTTTCCTCCGGCACTTAAGCGGGCCGAATCCACAATGATTCGTTCCATAGTGGCCATGGGAATTTCTTCCAGATAAATAACCTGTGAAGGAGCATTTGTGACGGTTCCGGTAACCGTAAGTTTTTTTACCTCTTTTTCATTTTTACAAGACACATAAAAAACGAGGACAAAAACGGCTGAGAAATAGCTGAATAATTGTTTCATGATTCATTTATGCTTTTATTTTTTCAACAAGAATTTCCTGCGATAGGCGGGGATCGGCTTTCCCTTTGGTTTGTTTCATCATTTCACCGACAAAAAAATCCAGCAACCCTTTTTTACCCTTACGGTATTGCTGCACTTTCTCTGGAAAGCGTTCCAGTATTTTATCGGCTATACGTTCCAGCATCTGCCGGTCTGATTGCTGTAACAAATTCTGTTGTACAGCCAGTTGCTGCGGATCGCTGCCGGGATGTTTTATCAGTAAATTCAATAATGGCCCCGATGCTGTGGAAAAACTGATCTTTCCCTCCTCCGTCATCCTGATCAGTTTTGATAAAGCTAAGGGAGTAACTGAAAATGCTGAAATGTCTTTCTGATCTTCGTTCAGGCGATTTTTCACAGGGCCCATCATCCAGTTGGCAGCGGCTTTGACCAGTTGAGGCGAAGGCGGATGCCCGAAATGTCTTACTACCTCTTCAAAATAATCGGCAAATGCCCTTTCTTCCGTAATTACGTCAGCATCATATAAAGGCAACTGCCATTGCCGCACATAAAGATTTTTCCTTTCTTCGGGCAATGCCGGAATGGATTTTTTTATATGGTCAAGCTCTTTTTCCGGCAGGAAGAAAGGAGGAATGTCCGGCTCAATAAAGTAGCGATAATCGTCTGACTCTTCTTTGACGCGGATGGAAAAAGTAATTCCCTTAACCGCATCAAAACTTCGGGTTTCCTGCCGTATCGCTTCTCCTCTCCGCAAAAGTTCTGCCATGCGTTCCGATTCCCATTCCACGGCTTTTCGGATGAACCGAAGCGAGTTAAGATTTTTTACCTCTACTTTGGTTCCCATTTTTTCTTCTCCTTTTTTTCTAACGGAAATATTGGCATCGCAACGCAGGTTTCCTTCTTCCATATTTCCATCGCTGATGCCCAGATAGCGAACCAGCTTACGGATTTCGGCCACCAGCGCTGCCGCCTCTTCGCCGCTGCGCAGGTCGGGTTCCGTCACAATTTCTATGAGCGGACAACCGGCGCGGTTAAAATCTATAAACGAATATTGATTTTCCTCTTCATGCGACAATTGCGGATGTATGCTCTTTCCGGCATCTTCTTCCAGATGAATCCGGTTTATCCGTATCCGTTTCTGTTCACCCTCTGAAATACTGATGTTGAGATATCCTTCCGTACAAATTGGCGTGGTATGCTGTGTAATCTGATACCCTTTAGGTAAGTCGGGATAGAAATAATGTTTTCTGGCAAAATAATTGAAACGATTTATGCGGCAATGACAGGCCAATCCCATTTTTACCGCATATTCCAGCGCCTTTCGGTTTGCTACGGGTAAGGTGCCGGGATAACCTAATGTTACCGCGCTGATATGTGTGTTGGGTTCTGCTCCAAAAGAAGCCGCATCTCTGCTGAAAAGCTTAGAAGCCGTTTGCAGCTGAACATGAATTTCCAACCCGATAACCGTTTCAAAAGATTCATCCATGTATTAAAAATATAAAAGCCGGCTGTTTAGCCGGCAGGCAAAGTTAGTCATTTTCACGTACAGGAAAAAGGGTTGTGTGAAATTACCGGATGCCGGAAAAGGTTTTTGAAATGTTCTGAATTGAAACTCTCCCTTATCAAAAAATCATATTTACAGATTTGTTGTTTTAAGCTTTTTCGGCATTTTCACTTCAATAAGCTGCACCTTACCATTACGAAGGACCCGAAACCTCACGGTTTTTTCGTTTCGCTTTTCTCTGATGATGCGGGCTATTTCATCTACATCTTTGATTTCTTTATCATTCACATGGGTAATGATGTCTTTTTGCTGAATGCCGGCTTTTTCGGCCTGACTTTCTTTTTCTACTTCAATCACTTCCACACCGTTTGCCTCTTCGGTATCCCGGACGGTCATCCCCAAACGCGGCCTGGCATTGTAAAACACATCCATACGATTAAACATATCAAAGTTTTCAGGGCGCGGCGGTATGGGAATTGAAAATTCGGGCAACTCATTCAAACCTCTAATGCTGATACTCCCCGAAATTCCTTCCATTTCGCTGAATTTGCTCAGCGTGGCAGTGACCTTTTGTGTTTTATTATCCCGGATAAAAGTGATTTCTACTTTATCTCCGGGTTTGTGTTTACGGATGATTTCAGAAAGCTGCTCTGGTGTAGAAATTTTTTCTTCATCTATTTTCACAATGATATCGCCCGGTTTCAGGCCGGCTTTTTCGGCGGCGCTTTCATCTGTTACATTGTTAATCCTTACGCCTTCTTTTACCGTTTCGGTAGTAACACCCAGAAAAGCTCTCCGGTTATCAAACAGCTCGGAAAGTTTCGGAAACTTTTGGGTGTAAAACGAATTGTCTTTGGTATTTATAATAATCATTTTTCCCGAGTCGGGCAGGTTGATAATAGAAACAGAGGAAACCCCTTCGGGTGATATATCCTGATTCAGTTCTTCCGCTTTTTTTCCGTTAATTTTTACTTCGCCGCTGTCTATTACTATAACTATTTTTTCGGAAGAATTTGCAGGCGACTGTAAAATGATGTTTTGCCTGATTTTTTGTTCCCGCTGGGCAAACAGGGAAATACCCGTTAAAAGAAAACATGCACCCAAAAAAGCGAATGTGAAGTGTTTGCTTTTCATAAAAAAACTTTTTACGTAAGATTTCGTAGTCAAAGATAAAGAAGTTTTTTAATTACGAAAAGTTTCGGATTTGTTAAAACATTTTTTTTAGGTTGTATAGGAAAATCAAGGGGTTGATTTACTAAGTTAATCAAAATCAATTATTTGGAAGAAAACAAATATTTTGCTGATAAGAATTACCGCCGTACAGAGGCTGCGGTGGCCGAAGGGCGGCTGAAGGCCGGCCCGAGTTTCGGTTTTAACCGGAACGAGGGCGGTAACCCCGCAGGACACCGGACTACAGGCGACAGGTGTACTGAAGATGAGAGCCCCAAAAGATCAATCTAATAAAACCAACTGTTGCAAGCGCAATCCGCACCCTTTGTGTAACAGTTGCAGCCGGATTTCATCGGCCTGAAGGGGGGTGTTAAAAAAAACAAAGCGCTGGTGTTTATCGTGTCCGGCCAGTGAAGTAAAAAGTGGCCTTGCATCATGTTCGCTGCGTAAATCCACGCCGTACAACAAGGTTTGTTCATACACTTTTTGATTTTGTTGAAAACACTGCAGTAAAGCCACAGGCGTACCTTCCGGAACAATAAGATATGAGTATGCCTGCCAGCGAAAGCCGGAAATTTTTCTTTTTCCGGTAATGAATCTGATGTGTTGGGGTTTTTCCTGCAGCGAATCTATGCAACGGCTTTGCAAGGTGGCGGAAGCCGGTACGATGTGTCCGTTTCGCGGTTGAATGGGTTTGGGTTGTTCATAAAAACGGGCTGTCCACTCTTTTACCGGATGGTAGGCGAGTTGTTCGGGAAGTTCTTTTCTGCCGCTCCATGCATAATCCATGGCCAGTACATAAGCGCCGAACTGTTCAATATTCAGCAGCATATTTTTTTCGCTGCTTTCAAAATCGGCCCAGGTGGTTTGCAGCAGTCCCGCTTTTTCGTCAATAGCCGCTAATGTAAATCCGCGGATATTGTTTTCTCTGAACCAGGTGGATGCGATGGGAAACTGTCCGTTGTTTTTCCAGATGCGAAGGGAAGTTTTAAAAATTTCAGGGTCGGGATTGTTGATATAGTGCCAGTCGGCAACATAACTGCCTTTGGGAATGACGCTTCGCAAACGGGCTACCCGCTCTTTGGTTTTTCCGTGCAGGGCATCGGGTCCTTCGCCGGGGCCCAGCGCCATATCGCCCCAGAGCATCAGTTTTGTTTTATATCGGTTTGCCAGCCGATGCAGGAATGGAAGTTGCAGATTCCACAACTCCTCTTCTTTTTCCCGCGGCCAGTGAAATCCTATCATACCGATTTCATCAAACCCGATATGAATGGTTTGGGGGCGAAGCAAACGACAGGCTTCATCCCATAGGGTTTTGATGGCGCGACGGGCTTCGGGCAAAAAGGCATTCAATGTGTAGGGATAAAGCGGGTTAACGGCTAATTTCCGGTTTTCCGGGGGTTTGAAAAACCATTCCATATGTCCCAGGCTCTGAATCAACGGAATGGGTTCCACATGATGCCGACGCAGAAAATCAAATTCTGCCTTCAGATCCGGCAACGGAATGGAAATGGGATTGTGTATGTTCGGAAAACTTTTCCAACGGGCCTGTTCGCATTGCAATACCAGTTTATTCATTTTGAGCGGAAACAAAACCTGTTCATACATTTTCCGGTGCAGGGGCCATGACGTTGGGCCGCAAAACATGTGAATGCCTCTCCAGCTCAGCGAAGGATAATCTTCTATACTCACTTTCGGAATAGCTAACCGTCCGTTTACGGCAACAGCCAGCTGATACAACGAATACAGGGCATGTTGCAAACCTGGGGAATCTTTATGCTCAATGATGATTTTATCCTGTAATACTTTCAGGCGATATCCCTCATCGGGCAGTTGTGCATCGCGTTGAACTTCCAGGGCTGCATTCCACAAACCATGATGCATCCATCTTCGTCTTAGCATTTGATGAAAGGCCATAGCCAGTGGTGTACGGGGTTTGCCTTCGGGCAAAAAATAATATCCGGTATCCCGTTGATAACTTTTGGGTTTGGGAAGAAGAAGACCTTCGCTTTGCGGCGGAATCCATGCATTTTGCACCGGTGCGGGGAGCAGGGAAAAAGAAGCGGTTTCTTCATTATCTTTTTTTATGGTTGTCAGATCTTCTACCGTGAAGTTCCGATAAAGCTGACTGCCCGGCGCCAGGTTAATTTTTTCTTCATAAAACATCAGGTACTGACTTCGCTTATCAAATTCGTGTTCGGCCGGACGGGGATGATCATTCTGCCTTATACGAAAAGGATACGATGAACTGAACCGGAAAGTGCCCAGCGGCGAAACCAGCGTCAATGACGTATCATGAAAGCGCAGCCTTTCTTCGGAACTTAGTTTTTTATTTCCGGCATACCATTCTCCATCGCGAAAAAAAGGAAGCCAGAGTTTCAGATATACAATGTCCACACTGCCGTCTTCATTATGATGCCATGTGCAGCGGATGGCGGCCTGAAATCTGTTTGGTTGTTTCTTCAGGCTAAACGTACCTTCCACCGCTGTATTGGATGAACCGATTTTCAGGATATCGGTTTGCGGTACTGAAGAATCCGTATCCTGTTCCCACCAAGTAAAATAATAATGATGCTGGTTTCGCTGCGCATTGAAAAAATTAATTTCCGAGCCCATGGCCCAGTTCACTTCTCTAGTGGTGATATACCATCCTTTCTTTGGGATGAGCTGGCTGTGGGTTTGTGCCTCACCTTCCTTTATCCGTATCAGAAAAGAAATCAACCAAAAGAAAATTCTGAATAAACGGAATGCACAAAACCTAATTTGTGGATACAGCATCTCTCCGGTTTTAGTCATGATCATATCCTGAATAAAAAAAAGAGGTTACGAAACAATAAATGTCAATACGCCGCCCTGCAAAAGATTACGGTGATGAATACTTCTTACAGGAATTTTTTTGCCGTTAAAAATTACCGAATGAATTTTTCTGGTGTTATGTTTTATTTTTTTAACCACGATTTGTAATGTTTTGCCGTTCGGTAATCGGATTTCTGCTTTTTCAATGAGCGGATAACCGAATACATATTCCCCGCCGGCGGGGTTCATGGGATACATTCCGAGGCTGGTCCAGATGTACCAGGCACTCATCTGGCCGCAATCATCGTTTCCGGAAAGTCCGTCCGGCCCGGTTTTGTACAGGCTGTCTGCCACAACTTTTAACCAGCGAGCCGCTTTTTCGGGGTGGCCCAGTACAGTGTACATATAAATAATATGGTGACTGGGTTCGTTGCCGTGTGCATATTGCCCGATAAGTCCGGTAACATCAGCCGAAACATTTTCGCCATGCAGTTCGGAAGGTGCCGTAAACAGTTCATCCAGTTTTTGTGTCAGCTTTTGCGGCCCTCCGTGCAGGGCGGCAAATCCGTTTATGTCATGCGGGACAAAAAAGCTGTGCTGCCATGCCGTACCTTCTATGTACTGTCCCTCAAATCCATGCTCGCTGTACAACGGGTCGAAAGGTTCTATAAAGGTGCCGTCTGCCTTTTTTCCTCTGAAAAAACCGGTTGAAGCATCAAAGAGATTCTTGTAATTGGAAGCTCTGTTCATGAATAAGCGATAATCATCGGTTTTTCCCATTTTGCGGGCTACCTGTGCAATGCACCAGTCATCGAATGCATATTCCAGGGTAATGGTAACGCTCCAGCCGTGCTTATCCTGCGGTACATACCGGTATTGAATATATTCCGGCGTGCCCCGTTGTTTCTGAAAAGCGCTTATTTTCATGGCTTCATAGGCATAGGAATAGTCAAATCCTTTAATGTTCTTTAAGATGGCGTCGGCAATAATCGGAATGCTGTGATATCCGGTCATGGTGTTGGCCTCCCAGGTGCTGATGTCCCACACGGGCAGTAAACCGTTATTTTCGTAAAATTCCAGCATGCTGTTAATCATATCGGGCAATCGTTCTGCCTGCGTAAGGGTAAACAAAGGCATGAGCGCCCTGAATACATCCCATTGACTGAAAATGGTATAATAATTTTTTCCTTTATTGAACTTTTTCACTTTGTTGTCATGTGTCTGGTACATTCCGTCGGAGTTGGAATAGATGAGCGGCGCCAGGCAGGTTCTGTACAAAGCCGTATAGAATTTGACAAGCAGCGCCGTATCCTGTGTTTGAATTTTGATTTTCTGAAGTTCTTTTTCCCAGGCTAGTTCTGCCCGTCGGGCAGTTTCTTCAAAGGAGTGTTTAAATCGCAGTGTTTGTTCCAGCTCTTCCAGCGCTTTGGCTGTACTTACACTGCTGATTGAAACCGTTACTTGCAGAGGCTGGGAAGTTTCAAAAGCGAGCAATGCTTTTACTTTTTTTCCCTGTGCTCTTTTTTCATATTTAATTGAATCATCGAGAAATATGTGTTGCATAACAGGTTTGGAAAAGCGGGCAGCAAAAAAAACTTTTTGGCCTTTAGCCCAGCCCGTGCTGAACCGATATCCGGTAAGGGTATAGGCATCATTCAACTGTAACAGTCCGTCGGTAGGTTGATCCCAGTTGATGCGAAAACCCATATCAAACCGAAGCCATCCGGTTGAACCGGGAAAAGTGTAACGATGATAGCCCGCCCTTTCGGATGCCGTTAATTCGCAGCGAATCTGATTATCCAGAACTACTGAATAATAGCCGGGGCGCGCCGATTCGTTTTGATGCGAAAACGGAATTTTTATTTTTTCCTGCCGGGCGCCTGCAGTATCGGTTAAGGGCAAAACGGAAATATCACACCAGTCGCCGATGCCCGTGCCGCTGATATGCGTATGGCTGAAGCCGGCAATGGTATTGCTGCTGTAATGATAGCCGCTGCACCAGTCCCACCCTTCTACCCCGTTGTCGGGACTCAACTGCACCATTCCAAAGGGTACGGTAGCGCCGGGATATACATGCCCGTGTCCTCCCGTTCCGAGAAAAACATCTACATAGCGCGTCAGCTGCTGTGCATTCAGAACATTTACATACAAAAAGAACGGCAGCAGAAAAATTTTTCCTTTCATGATCAGTAAATAAACGGATATTGTCCGGTAAACCAACTCAGCTTGTCTTTCAATCCTTCGTAAAAGAAAAACGATTCGCCTTTGAATCCGTTTCGCCGGTTCGACTGAATGAATTGGGTCATGAGCACATCGGGCTGAATCGTGCTTCCTGACTTCACCAGCACTCCAGGATACAGCGGAACGGATGGATTGCGGTAGAAACTTTTTTGCTGCTCGAGTACAGTATTGTACGCCCCGATGTCGTAGCGATAGCATTGCGGCAGGATGGCATCCACGTACGAACTGTCCACCCAGGTAGGCCAGTCCTGCAAATATTCGTTATATCCGAACGGATGCGGGCTGGGACTGATCGTAAACATAATAGAAGGCCTTAACGTTTTTACTTCGTTTCGCAGGCGCTTCAGAAAGGCATTCAGTTTTTTAGACCGCCAGTGCAGCCAGCCGGCGTCTGTGGCATTCCCCGGCGGATTGGCTCCTCCGTTTTCTGATTGATACAACGATACAGTGTAGGAATCATAACCTCCTGTGTTGGGCATGGCCGATAGTCTGTCATCCCCTTGTACACCGTCGAGCTGAGGATAATTCTGAACAACTTCTTTGAACAAATCAATCATAAATTGCTGTACTTCGGGATGAATCGGATTTAACCAGTCAAATCCGTTTTTTACCACCAACGCTCCGGTAACGGTTTTGGCTGCCCAATGCGGTTTTGCAGCCACAATAGGCCCGCCATTTGCAGAAAATGAAGAAGCAAAACCGTATTCAAACCAGGCATGAACTTTCAACCCCTGTGCCTTGGCCTCATCAATGCATTCCTGAAGCGGGTCGCGGCCGGTAAAGCGTTCCAACTGACGTATGCCAATCAGATTTTGCATCACCGTGCTGGGATATATAGTGCGGGCATTATTATATACAACCACAAAAATATTATTGATACCGGCAGCCTTGCAGTTGGTCACCATCGTTTTGATGTTTTCACGGCTATCCAGGGCCGTACTGGCCGTTGTAGTTACCCAAACGCCTCTTAGTGCATTAGGATCCCAAACAGGAGTTCTTGGCCCTCCGCCTCCGCTTCCGCCGCCGCTGTTACCTCCTTTTTTACACCCTGCACTCAGAAGTAGTGCTAACAAAAAAATGTGAAATTTCATGACAACTGAATTAGATTTTAAATTTTTTAAAATTTTTCGTAAACTTAATAAAAAAATTTATAAATTGGCTTATTTTTTACCCAACTTTTTTTATGCACCTTTCTTTTGCCGACACTCTGATTATTCTGGCCTACATGCTGGTGGTATTTGTTATCGGCTTTTGGATTTCGCAAAAAGCTTCACGCGGCATTACATCTTATTTTCTTGGTGATAATCAGCTGAAATGGTGGATGCTGGGTTTCAGCAACAGCTCCGGCATGTTTGATGTGAGCGGCGCAGCCTGGATGGTAAGCATGTTGTTTATTTACGGCATCAACGTGTACTGGCAACAGTGGGCCTGGCCGGTATGGAATCAGGTTTTTCTGATGATGTTTCTGAGCCTCTGGCTTCGACGCAGCGGAGTTATGACCGGAGCCGAATGGATTACCTTTCGTTTTGGCGAAGACAAAGGCGCAAGAGCCAGCCATATAATCACGGTTTGTTTTGCCGTTATTGTAGCCATTGCCTTTATTGCTTACATGACCGTCGGAGTCGGCATTTTTGCTAACGCCATCCTGCCCTGGGATTTAAGTATTCAGGCAGGAAACCTTACGCTGCGCAGCGAGCAGGTGTATTCTGTTATTATTATTCTGGCTACCGCACTGTACAGTGTCAAAGGCGGAATGTACAGCGTGGTAGCTACGGAAATCATGCAGTACGCCATCATGATCATCAGCTGCCTGCTGATTACATACACTGCCTTTTCTTTTGTTGACACCTCGCTCATTCGTCAGTTCTTTCCCGAAGGATGGGATACGCTTACCGTAAAAACCAAAGTGGAATTAGACTGGCAAAGCAAATGGCCTGCGATTAACAAAGTCATTGATGACAGCGGATTCCGTTCCTTTGCCCTTGTTTTCGGCATGATGGCTTTTAAAGGCATCTGGGCCAGCTTAGCCGGACCATTACCCAGCTACGATATGCAGCGCATCCTTTCTACCCGAAGCCCGAAAGAAGCCGTTAAAATGAACGCCTTTACCATGCTGGTGCTTTATTTTCCGCTTTATCTTCTTGTGGCCAGTATTCTGGTACTGGGCATTCATTATTTCAGCATTGAACAAATGAGCACTAACGGCGAACCCAATCTCGGCGCTTTACTGGGTATGGTAATTGCCCGCCTGCCGGTTGGCATTAAAGGACTTATCATCGCGGGCATGCTGGCAGCTTTTATGAGCACTTTCAGCGCTTTTGTAAACAGCGGCCCCGCTTACATCGTCAACGATATTTATAAAAAATATATCCGCCCCGATGCCCCGGCAAAAACCTACGTCCGTCTCAGCTATCTCAGCAGCGCCGTCTTTGTTCTGATCGGACTGAGCATTGGCCTCTTCATGAAAAAAGTAGAAAACATGTTCGACATCATCACGGGCGGCCTGTATGCCGGATTCGTTGTACCCAACGTGTTGAAATGGATCTGGTGGCGGCTCAACGGCTGGGGCTATTTTGCCGGAATGCTTACCGGAACCCTGGCTTCTTTGTTTTTTATCATATACTGGAAAGATATCAGCGGCGGCCGGCATCTGGTCATGAGCTTCCCGTACAATCTGGCTTTGAGCCTTTCCGCCTCGGTTATTGTCTCGCTGATAACCCGAAAACAGGACGATGCTTCCCTCCGGCATTTTTATCAGAAAACGTTGCCCTGGGGCTGGTGGAAACCGGTTTTCATGAAACTCAAAAATACCATGCCCGATTTTCAGCCGAACCGAAACTTTGGTATCGATATGTTCAACGTGTGCCTCGGCATAGTCTGGCAAATGACTTTAATCGTAATGCCTATTTACCTTGTCATTCGCCAGTACTCCAAAGCAGCTTTTCTTTTTGCGCTCTTTGCCATAATCAGTATTATTCTGAAATTTACCTGGTACGATCGTATAAAAAAATCAGAATGAAAACCCTTCTTGTCTTTGTGTTTGCCAGCCTGGTTTCAGTTACTGCCGCTCAACCGGCATACGACACGAATTTTCGCTATTATTACTATGACCAGAAACTTTCTTTTTTTGAAAAGTCCGATGTGTATAAGCCCGAAATCGTCTGGCTCGGCGACAGCATCACCGACGGTTGCGAATGGGCCGAACTTTTTCCGGGAAAAAAAATCCTGAACCGCGGCATCAGCGCCGACATTACCTTTGGCGTTATTTACCGCCTGCCGGAAATCACCAAACGAAAGCCCCGGAAAATTTTTATTCTCATCGGCATCAACGACATTGCCCGAAACATTCCCGATTCCGTGATTCTGAAAAATTATGAAACCATCATTGCCCTCATCCGCTCTCAATCGCCCCGAACAAAAATTTATTTCCAAAGCCTTCTGCCCACCAACAATGAATTCGACCTTTTTAAAAATCATCAGAACAAAACCGAACATATCCTCGCCGTGAACCGGCAACTGGAAAAAATCTGCCGAACCCATCAGGTTCATTTTATTAATCTGTATCCCCACTTTACCGATGCTAACGGTAAACTGGATAAAAAATTTACAAACGACGGACTGCACCTTACCGGAGAAGGCTACCTTCGCTGGAAAACCATTTTACTTCAGCAAAAAATATTATAATCCGCTATGCTTATCACCGGAACGTTTCTCGACGAAATCAGCCATGATATCCCCCACCAAAACTGGGGGCCGCAGGAGTGGGATCAGGATTTTCAGTACATGAAAGCCGCAGGCATTGACACCGTCATTTTAATTCGTTGCGGCTACCGGAAACAATTAACTTTTCCGTGCCGCTATCTGATGCAGCAACACGGTTGCTTCCCGCCCTCGCTGGATCTGGTGGACCTTTTTCTGTGCTTATCCGAAAAATATGATATGAATTTTTTTTTCGGACTCTATGACAGCGGAGCATGGTGGGATTCCGGCAATGCCTCTGAAGACCTAAGCGCCAACAAATTTGTTTGCGAGGAAGCCTGGCAGCGCTACGGCCACTACCCGGCCTTCAAAGGGTGGTACCTGAGCATGGAAATCAGCCGGCGTACCCGTGAAGCTACCGACGCCATTGCCGAAATGGGTAATCATTGCAAACAGCTCAGCAACAATTTACCCACATTCATCTCCCCCTGGATTGACGGCAAAAAAGCACTCAGTATGCAGGACGGAATCATCAAAAAACACGAAAGCATCTCGCTGAAACAACACGAAGAAGAATGGAATGAAATTTTTGACGGCATCAAAAACGCCGTAGATATCGTGGCGTTTCAGGATGGCCATGTAGAATATCACGAACTGTACGACTACCTTACCGTAAACAAACAATTAGCCGACAAATACGGATTGCGAAGCTGGACCAACTGCGAAAGTTTCGACCGCGATATGCCTATAAAATTTCTTCCCATCAAATTCGACCTGATGAAATTAAAACTGGAAGCGGCTGAAAAAGCCGGATGCGAAAAGGCCATCACCTTCGAGTTTTCTCATTTCATGAGCCCGCAGTCCATGTACGGCTCCGCCCGCCATTTGTATAATCGCTACCTGGAATATAAAAAACAAAAAACCGAATCCGTTTTAAAAACCTGATGCAACCTCCCATGTTCCGGTCATTCCTCTTTTATCAGTTGCAAAAAATAAAAGCCATACGCTTTGTTTTCTTTTTTTTACTGTTTTGCATGTTAACCCTCAGCGCGCCGGCTCAGGTTTTTCCTTTTGCCTCAAAAAAAGCGAGAGATTCCATTACGCTTTCTTTAAAACAACAAATTCATCAAACCCTCAGTCTCCCGTTTTCACCGCAATCGTACCGCAACTGGGAAGTGGCTTGCTGGGCCATGGAGCTCATGCTCTACAAACCCCCTAAATTTGAAATCAAAATTCCGGCCCTGCTGCTGCAACTGCCCTACCACCCTGCCGGGTTGCAGCGCTCTTTTCTGGAAATGCTCCTCACGCTTTATCCGCGCAGATTTTCAAAAGAAGTCAAATTGATTCTTCCGCGCCTGGCCCATCCCAAAGTAAAAGCCATGGCGCTGGAATATCTGGCGCTCAATCATATTTTCCCCGACCTGTCTGCCGACAGTTCTTTTCTTCAGTCCGACTATTACCTTCATTATAAAAACAACAGACAAAACTCCTCCGGCTCGCTGATTCAGCTTCATGAACTGCTCGATACCGGTTTTCTTAAAGGGCAAACCGTGCTGGTCAGCGTGCAACATCCCGACCGCAACATTCCCGGCCGCCTCATGATTCGCACGGCTCAGCATCAGTGGCATAGAGACCACAAAGGCCGTATTTTTTCTCGCCCCCAACTGGCCCGTTCCCTCAGCAACATGCCCTGGTATCTTACCAACGGCAACACGCCGCAGGGACTGTTTCGCATCACCGGCACCGATACTTCCTCCAGCCTTTGGATAGGGCCTACCATCAATCTGCAAATTGTCATGCCCTTTGAACAAAATACGCCTGTTCCGTTTTTTGAAGACACGCTGAATTCGCTTCGCCGATACGAACAACTGCTGGGCCCGTTAAAAAAATATCCCTCACTGTTTCAAACCTATTATGCAGGCCGCCTCGGCCGCAACGAAATCATTGCTCACGGCACCGCTATCCCCGAAAATTTTTATCTCGGCCGGCCTTACTATCCCTGTACGCCCTCTCTCGGTTGCTTATGCAGTCCCGAAACCTGGGATGCCAACGGTCGCCTCGTGCGCAGCAGCCAGAAAGAATGGATGGATGAAGTACTCCGCTTACAACCGTTTCCGCAATATCTTATCGTGGTAGAAATTACTGAAAAAACAAAAACCCCACCCTCTTACCGGCAAAAACGTTAATCTATTTTTTAGACTTTTTTATCTGGGGCTTTCAGCTTATGCAATGCTGTTCATCTGTAGTCCGGCGTACTACGGGGTATCCGTGCTTGCGGCGCAGCTATGCTGCAAACCCGGCCCGTTGCGCCGCTGCGCACCTCACTGCGTTCGCCCTTCGTCCGCCGCAGCCGCCCGGCTTCAGTTCCCTGAGCATCAGAAAAATTTATCGGCAATCATCCAAATGCTGAATACAAAAAACCAAAACAGTTTTTTATCGTTTTTGAACTTACAGAATTAAACTCCGCAATTTTCAGTTCAAAGCAGAAACCTCAGGAAAGTAACGAAGTCATTTCATTTTTTTCGATGCAGCCAAAGCTGACATGAAAATCAGGATAGCCTTTTACCTTCACATCTGAAATTCAACTGAAAAATCCTGTTAAACGCCGGATGCAGAGCAAATACCATCAGAATAATTTTTTCAAAAAAAAGTGGCGAAAAAATTTCGCCACCATTTGAAAGATGCAAGTTACAGTTTCTTTAATTCCAGCTTAGCTGAAAATCATCTATGGCGCTGGAAGGCCTGTTTCCGGTTCCGGTCGTCGGCGAAAGCACGGCAATCCGTATCCATACGGGTTGAGCGCTGTTATTCAGTGCGGAACCAAAATTTACATTCACGGTTGTATTGCTGAAGGCTGGGCCTGTTGTCAACGTAGCCGGCGAGGTGGCTACTGCAGTAAACGAAGTGGGGTTACTACCAAAACCGTAATCCACCGTCCAGGTAGCCGTACGGCCTACGGAATTATCCAGTGATTGCAGCCTGAACGACAGGCTGAAATTGGTTTTACCTACAGTATTGTTTATGAGAAATACAAAAGCAACCCCCTGGTCGGTTGTGCTTACCTGGCGTACGCCCAGCGCCCTGTTGGTTGAATTATTCTGCTCCGTGGCATCGCTGTTGGCATTCAGTCCGGTAGCCGATGCAAAATTTTTAAATCCGCCCGAAGTGGCGTTCCACAGGGCGGGTGCCGGTGTATAAACCCCATCCGTTCCCAACGAAGTGGCCGTAGCGCCCGTTTTAACCTGAAAACCGGCCGGCAGCCCGCTTCCGATATTGTTAAAGTTTTCAACGTAAGGCGAAGACCCTAAGTTTACGCCGCCGCTACCGCCGCCCGTGAGAGGTACAACGTCGTTAATTGTTCCGCCCGGATTTCGCATATGCAACTCATAGGATGAGCCAAACTGCGAAACATATCCGGTTACCGATTGGGCTAAAGCAGGATAAGGTTGTCCCGCAAATGAGGCAGAGGGTGATGTGCGCAAGGTAAATGTGGCGCCGTCATTCATGATAACGTTTCCGCTGTATGTTCCGCCGGTTCCTCCGCTCAGCGAAACCGGCCCGGTTCTTACCAGGGTGGCTTCCCACGCTTCCTGATTGGCAATGAGCTGCGTCAGGGTTACATTTCTTGGCGTTATGGTTTTGCCGGTTGAAATTCTTGTGGCGTAGTTCAGCGGCACGCCGTTTACCTGAAGCATGTTGTTAAATTCAGACAATTCCTGTTGCGACACCACCACATCAAGCGAATCGCCCAGGTTAAAATTATGCGGCGCATCAAAGCGAACTACAATGCCGGCCAGCCCCGTACCCTGCTGCAACACTAAATTCTGATTGTTAATGTTGCCGGTTGTCCTGTCGCTGATAACTACGCCGGTTATTCGCCGCCCGTTCGGAATGGTAGTGGTTGTGCCCGTGTAAAGTGCCCGCACATCAGAAATATTTATCACGGTAGTGGGGCCCTGACCGCAACGGAAATTATTAAATTTCACATCCGAAGTGTCGCGTAACACAAGCTGACGGGTAGTTCCGAAAATCGTATAAATGGCCTGAATATCACCATTGCCGTTCGGTACATTTACTCCGGCAAAGTTGGCATAACCGCTTGTGCGCACAATAATCTGGCTGTTCGCCATACAACCCCTGATGGTCAGGTTTACTGAATTTTTATAGGCTGAAGTGTCTGCATAGGTTTTGTTGGTGTCGGCCGCAATAAATTCATAATCTTTTAAACGAATCAACATGCCCAGATTATCGTCTGACATGTTGGTGGTTAGCTGACTCAGGGTTACATCTTTCGGAAGTACGGGATTATTCAATGAGCCACCCACCACATACTTATCTATTAGATTGGCAGGAATACCTTCTATAGAGGGACTGCCGGCCACAGTGGCCTTTATCCCCAATACCGGTAGGCGGTTGTTATCAGTCAAACAAAGCCCTTTGCATTTAATGAATACTTTTCTGCCTACGGGAAAAGTGTTATAAAGGCTCAGTGCATCCAGCAGAATTTTTAAACCCGCAGTATTATCCTGTATGAAAATTTCCTTATAAAGATTTCCGCTTTTGTCATTGGCCACCACCACACCTGAAATGACCATATCGTCGGTGATGACATCAAAGGCGCCCTGTACGGTATGCAGAGCCCGCAGTTGTTTTATGGTATGAGTTACCGTAATCTGCGGATCGGCAGGTCCGGGCGGGGCATCAAAGGTTTTTTTACAGGAAGAAAACAGGATAACATAAATCACCCCAGCCGATAAAAGAAAAATTTTTTTTGTCATAATGTAACATTTTGTTGGCATACAAAAAATAGTTTAAAACCGCAGCGTTACTGAAGCAAAATAATTCAGGCCGTAGCCGTAAAACAACCGCGGCGGAAATTTATTTACATCTTTTCCGTCAAAGTCAAAACGCAACTGCTCAAACCCTCCCGTAATGATTTGCTGATTATTCAGCAGATTATTGACGCCGAGATTAAATACCAGAAACGTACTTTTACCGGCAAAGCTCATGGTTTTGGGCAGCTTCCAGGAGTAGCCCCCAAAAAAATCCAGCGTGTATTGGGCATCCCAGCGTGTTTGTCGCAAAATCTGATGCCACTGCTCCGACGAAGGATCCAACCCGTCAACGGCAGGTTTTGTGCGTCGTACCGGATTAATGTCAAGCCACATCTGATCAAAATAATTTGCCGTGAGGCTCAGGTACCAGAACTTGGGCGAACGATAATAAAATCCAAAACTGTACGCCTCCTGCGGCGTGGCCGGTACACGGTAATTCAGATTATAAATCGTTTCTTTTCCAAGAAAGGAAGCGCTGTTATCTAACGTAATGATAGCTTCCTGCCGGCTGTTAAAATAATATCGCCCCACGGCGGCGGCACCGTTAAGCGATAATCCGGGTAAAATGCGGGCCTCAAATCCAAGCTCTCCGCCAAAGTGCAAACGGTCAATGTTGCTCAACGCATAATTTACAAAATTCCGGTAATCATCGTGATAAAAAGAAACGACGTTGTAATCATTTTCAAAAAGGGTATAATATCCCATCAGGCGAAGCCTGAGTTTCGGGGCATTCAGGATATATCCGGCTTCGGCTGTTTTTACCGTTAAGCTCACCGGATTTTCCTGCTGAAAGTCTCTGGTACGGGGAGCGATGTATATGTTTTCAAAAAAAGGCGCCCGTGTTAAATAGGCGGCATGAGCCACCAGATAGTTTCGACCGTCAATTTTGTACGTCAGTCCCCCTTTCACGCCATAGTTAACAAAAGCATTTACCCTTGACTTTCCGAAGGAATTGTCTGGAAACAACCCGTTGCGCACATGACCCACCCGCCAGAACCAGGTGCGGGAAACATCGCCGGCAACGAAAAAATCCATCCTGGCTGTTCTGAAAAATCCCTGAGCCCAACCGGCCACTTTATGAATGTTGATGTTATAATCATACCCGAAGCGATCCCCTGTTTTTAAAATCCGGTTGGGACGGTTCAGGTCATTCTGATTCGCGTTGGGATTTAAAGGAAAATCCCGCTCGGCAAACTGATTTAAGTCCACATAAAATTCTCCACCCAGCAAATCATTCACTCTTTTGAAATAATGATTTCTCTGCTGCTGATACGATATACCTGCCGTAAAGTCAATATGATCGGTAATCCGTGTATTTAATACAGAGTTGGCATTCAGCCGGCGGCTGTCAATTACCCGTTCTTCCAGAATGTAGTGCGATCGTTTTCCCGTAACATTGTTTCCGGCAATGCCGTTGGCATTTACTATGGTTTCATGGCTGGAATAATTAGCCAGATACAATTTGTCCCACTGAATCTGTCGCAACTGAATATTGGCCCTCATTTGTTCGGCAAGCTGAACCATCAATGCCGAATCGGTATTTTTATAATAGCTGGGCAAATAGCGGTAATAATCCGGTCGGGGATCGGCCGCATTGTACCAGTCTATGGCTGTGGTGAATCGCTCACCGAAAGAATACCCGACGGCTGTCATCAGTGCGGTATTATTGTTTATCCTGTAGTCATGAGTAAAAATGATGTAGGGTTGATGGGTTTTGGCCACCGAAGAATTTCTTTTTTTCCCGT
Source organism: Chitinophagaceae bacterium (assembly GCA_026415715.1). Lineage (GTDB taxonomy): Bacteria > Bacteroidota > Bacteroidia > Chitinophagales > Chitinophagaceae > JJ008. The sequence goes on from JAOAGO010000036.1 coordinate 21,317, forward strand.
TCTGAAAACCCCAGAACGGATTGTAATAATTTGTTCCCGCCAGTTCATACATTTCCCTCACCGAAGGCCCTTGCCGCCCGTTTTCGGTGGGCGCACCGAAGCCAACCAGCGAAATCAGGTGTTTCATTCCGATTTTTTTATCAATGCCGGCAAAATAACTCCACCCGTCAAAGAAAGTGCCGGGTACATAACCTTCACTGGCATATCTGCGGCTGCCGCTTAACGTAAAGGCCCATCCTTTCGGGCTTAAACCGGTTGAATGAGTCAGCATGACACGGTGCGCATAGTTTCGGTTAGAATAGGCATAATTGATGTTGGTTTGTGCCCGCTGCTTGCTGGCCCTGGCATCAATCATGGTGGTTGTTCCGATTTCGCCAAAGGCAAATGTATTATTCCTCAGTCCGAATGAAATATCGCGGTTTCGCAACACATCATTCAGCCCGCCCCACAAACCGAAAGGCGTAAACCCGTTATCCAGGTTTTCCATGGGTATGCCGTTTATATATGTGTTGAACCAATCGGCATCATAACCCCGTATTCTGAACCGAACGGGGCTCCAGTTAAACGAAGCGGCAGAAAAAAACTGATCCCGCCCGGCAGTCAGCACCGAAGAAATATTTTGGGCGCTCACGTCGCTGATATCATTTTCATCCAGAGAAATAACCGGAATATTATCCAATACCGATTCCTGAAATTCTTCTATCAGGGCCGTGTCGCGACGCTGTAGTGTATCAGGCGCATTTTGTGAAAAGCCGTAGAAATGCATTAAAAGCAAAAAAAGCAGCAGTTTGGTATTCGGCATAACGCTCAAATGTGTGGGCAAACTTAAGAAGATTCATTTTATACATTTAAAATTTATTCGGAGATTCATAATTGATTAAAAAAAGCATAAAAATTTATTTACATGCCATCCTTTGAGTTTCTGAAAATCGTCATTTCATTTGGTAAGTTTGCAACGGATTCATACACCAAATCTAATCCGGAATGAAAAACACATTTATAACATTTTTAATATTTTTTGTATTCTTTATAACAGAATCAGGATTCAGCCAGAAATTCAAATCGGCCATCATCGGATTTTACAATCTGGAAAATTTATATGACACCGTTGATAACCCTTCCATTAACGACGAAGAATTTACTCCCTTTGGCCCCAAAAACTATAACGGCGAAATTTATCGCGACAAGCTGAACAAATTAGCCAAAGTAATTGCCGAAATGGGCGCCGACCTGAATCCGGACGGTCCGGCTATTTTAGGGGTTTGTGAAGTGGAAAATGACACCGTGCTGAACGATTTGGCCAACCATCCGATGCTGGCTCAAAGGAAATATCGTTATGTACATTACAATTCGCCCGACGAGAGAGGGGTTGACGTGGCGCTGCTGTACAATCCGAAATATTTCAGGCCCGATACCAGTAAAAATTTATTTGTTCAAATTCCGGGTGGCGCTAAGGATGCTTTTTTTACCCGAGATATACTTTGGATAAAAGGAACATTAGACGGTGAAATCATACATGTTTATGTAAATCACTGGCCCAGCCGCCGCGGGGGAGAAGAACGCAGCGAACCGGCCCGGGAAGCCGCAGCTTCCGTTGCCCGACGTCATATGGATTCGGTTTTAAAACATGAACCTGACCCCAAATTTATTCTCATGGGAGACCTGAACGATGACCCCACCAATAAAAGTGTTACAAAAGTCATCGGTGCCCGAGCTCAACGAAAAAATCTGAAACCCGGAGAAATGTATAACCCCTGGACCGAACTGTACAAAAAAGGAATCGGTACGCTGGCTTATCAGGATTCCTGGGCGCTATTTGATCAAATCCTGATATCGTCGGCCTGGCTGAATGTTCACCAAAACGGATTTTTCTTTTACAAAAATTTTATTTTCAACAAAGATTATATGGTAGAAAACATGGGAAAATATAAAGGATACCCTATGCGCACATGGGACGGCAATCGCTATCGCGGCGGATACAGCGACCATTTTCCTACATATATTGTTGTTCTTAAATCGATTGAACCTTCCGAAGTGGAAAAAACTACGAAAAAATAAATACTTAAATCTCAAAAGGTTGCAGAATAACTGAAGGAAAGTAAAAATTTGTTCTTTCTTTTTTCAACAAAACGAATAACTCCCTATCTTTGCCGCCCCAAATCTGAACCCCTTATCATTTAAATTATTGGGGAACTCAGCAGATTCATTCCGAAGCAAAAACCGGAATGTCCATTGGTAAAACGAAAACACTTAACGCATGAATCAGTATGAACTCATGGTGATTTTCACCCCTGTATTAAGCGACGATGAGTTCAGAGCCGCACAAAAAAAATATGAAAAATTTGTAGAAAATGCAGGCGGCTCTCTCGTAGCACAAACATCATGGGGACTTCGTTCTCTGGCTTACCCGATTCAAAAGAAAACCACAGGTCTGTACTGGATTATGGAGTTTCAGTCAAGCCCTTCTTTTATCGAAAAGCTGAAAATACAGCTGCTTCGGGACGAGACTGTTCTCCGTCATCTCATTACAAAACTGGATAAATACGCCGTCCAGTATAACGAAAAGAAAAGAAGTGGCGTTGAAACAGGAACCGAAAAAAGCGTGGAGGAATAAGCAATGGCCAAAAATGAAATTAAATACCTGACCGCAATAAAAACCGAAAAAAAAGTAAAAAAATTCTGTCGGTTCAGAAAATACGGTATCCGGTATGTTGACTATAAAGACGTGGAATTCCTTAAAAAATTTTTAAACGAACAGGGAAAAATTCTTCCCCGACGTTTTACCGGAAATAGTTTGAAGTTTCAACGCAAGGTGGCACGGGCCATTAAAAAAGCAAGGCAAATGGCTTTGTTGCCTTACGACACCGATTTATTGAAATAAAAAACGTATCATCCTTCAATCGAAAAATCTGAACGTATGGAGGTCATTCTACTACAGGATATAGAACATCTGGGCGCTAAAAATGAGATTGTAAAAGTGAAAAACGGTTATGCCCGAAATTTCCTGATTCCCCGAAGGCTGGCCGTGGAAAATAATCCGACAAACCGGGCACTTCTGGAACAGCGTTTAACTCAACTCAGATTGCAGGAAGAAAAAATGATGGCTGAAATCAACAGCGTAATAGCAAAACTCAACGAAAGCCCGTTGAAAATCGGAGCCAAAACCGGTACCAGCGGAAAAATTTTCGGCAGCATTACTCCGCTGCAAATCAGCCGCGCCATACGTGACCAGAAGGGATATGAAATTGACCGAAAAAAAATTCAGATTCCGGACGTCATCAAAGAACTGGGCACATATAAAGCCATCATTGATTTCGGAAATAACATCTCCACCGAAATTTCTTTCGAAGTAGTAGCAGAATAAAGCCGACTTCAGGTTATCAGCACTAATCAATCAATTCGTTTTTAACGGCAAAAAACACCAAACCTGCCGTGTTTTTTACGCCAAACCGATCCATCAACCGGTTTTTGATGGCTTCAACGGTACGGTGACTAATGTTCATTTTCTGAGCAAATTCGGTAGACGTAAATTCCATCAGATATAACGCAGAACATCTTCTTCTTTGTCAGTTAATATGATTTCCCTTGATAAAGAAGGTACGACCTTGTTTCGCTCATGTGTTTTCTTCAATAATATCCGGTTCACGAATTGATTGAGAAAATACCCTTTTTCATAAGCGCTGATGATGGCTCTTCTGATTTCGGAAGGGTCCGTATTTTTTAACAGATAGCCGTTGGCGCCGCTTTCCATCAGATGATATACAAACCGTTCATCTTCAAACATGGTTAAAATCAGCACTTTGATGTCGGGGTATTTTTCATTGATTTTTTTTGTGGCTTCAATGCCATCCATTCCGGACATTAACAAATCCAGCAAAACGACATCAGGCTTTGCCTCAGGAATACCTTTCAGTAATTCTTCACCTTTGGTGGCTTCGAATACAAATTTTAAATCGGAAAAAGATTTGTGCGTAAGAATATCTCCCTTGCGAAAAATTTTATGATCGTCTGCAATAGCCACTTTAATGATTCCCTTAGTTATCAGATATTATACATCATAACGTAAATTAAGGCAGACAGCGAAAGATGTTCAATACGCCTATGTGATTAACTTACATTAATCGCATCGGGCTTTCCCGATAAACTTGACTGAATTTCATAATTCACGGGAATTTCAATATACACCTTATAATACATTTGTAATATGTCCTTTTCAAATATTATTTTACCGTTCTGTAAACTTATGCGGGTAGTGATATTCTTCAGACATAAACCGGTGTTGCTGATGTTCAACCTGTCAAAATCAGCCTGAACAATTCCCATTCCGTCGTGATGAATCTGCATGAAAAACAAAGGACCGTGAATATTATGTATAAGATGAATGAAACTGGCACCACTGTGCTTGAGAATATTATTAATCAACTCCTGAATTATCCTGAACAAAATCAGCTCCTTTTCAATGGCCAGCCTTTCGCGGTATTCATGAAAGCGGTAACTGGCTTTTACAATACCCGAACCGCTGATTTTTTTGAATAATTCCCTGATGGCCGATTTCAATCCGAAATTTTTCAAGGTGGGGGGAAGCAGGTTATGACTGATATTCCGGATCAGTTGAATGGTATCGTCTATGATCTGGCGGGCTTGCAGTAAGGATTGTATCAGTTCAGGTTTATCCAGGTTTGCAATATTTTCATTTCAGATATAAACGGGCCGTAGCCAGTAACGGGCCTGCGTCGTCGTGCAAATCAGCTGCCAGCCTCTGTCTTTCCTCTTCCTGCATTTTTACCTATCCCACCAAAAAGCATTTTCTGAAAATCATTTTCCATCATATTCAAACTTAGACTGATACTGCAGAATTCTTCGCTGATGCATTAACGTAAAATAAGCAAATCCCGGCACCAGGGTAATCATGCCCACGGTGCCGAGAAAAAGTATGTTGGTAATTCCTATGTTTATGATTTTTAGCCAATGCATAAGTTTCCAGGCATTAAATTTATTATTCCGTCAAGGATAGTTTGAAATATTTTGATCAGACTTTGGTTCGATTTTATATTTCCAATCAATAGCGTCCTAAATAAAAAAGAGAGAGAGAAGTGGTTCATTAAATCTAAGTTACCTTAGAGGTGACAAAACCAAACCCATTT
>JAOAGO010000037.1 GCA_026415715.1 Chitinophagaceae bacterium
GTAATATAATCTGTACGGGTTAATGTGTTTGATCCGTTTGCATTCGTTACGGTTAAACTAACGGTATAAGTTCCCGGCGTAATATATGTTGCCGTGGGGTTTCGTAAGGTTGAGGAATTCCCGTTTCCGAAATTCCAAAGCCAGGAGGTAGGATTTCCGGTTGATAAATCTTCAAAAGCAACCACTAAAGGAGAACAACCGGAAACTATATTAGCTGAAAATTGTGCAACAGGTGCTTGCCCTTTCAGGGAAACATCCCAAAATGTAATGGCAAAATGAAAAACGATTATTTTTTTTAAGATATCATACATACAGAATAGACGTAAATCAATTACTCTAAATCTGTGTTCTGATATATTATTACCAAATCTATGCCAAATAAATTTAGGAACAAAAATTCTGCCTGAATTTTTTTTGAAATCATCTTTTTTGTTTGCGTTTCAGAAAAAGAAATTTTACGTTGAAGTTTTACTTTTTTTTAAAAGACATAATGAATGAATATAATATTAATTAAAGCTGAATATTGAATTCTGCATTTCGTACGGATAAAACAGAAAAGAAAATTTGAATGCTACTCTTCGGATGTTGATTTTTTCAATTACAGGAGTTGAGTTAATCAGTAAAAAATAGGCAGGATAAAATTATTAAGATAAAAAAATGTATGAATGCTACTCTGCATTTTCAAAAATTATCGTAGCGCCTTGTCCTACTCCGATACACATGGTAGCCAAACCGTACTTTGCTTTTCGTCGCCGCATCTCGTACAACAAAGTACAGCTGATGCGCACGCCGCTGCAGCCCAACGGATGACCCAACGCAATCGCGCCGCCGTTTACATTGACGATATCTTCATTCAGTTGCAATTCATGGATGCACGCAAGCGATTGCGAGGCAAACGCTTCGTTTAATTCCACCAGCTCTATATCTTTTACATTCAGCCCGGCCCTTTTTAATGCTTTTTGTGTAGCCGGCACCGGCCCGATACCCATAATGGCGGGATCCACACCAGCAACAGCCATGGCACGTATGCGGGCCAGTGGCTTCAAATGATATTTATTTAATGCTTTTTCAGAAACCAGCAACATGGCTGCGGCTCCGTCGTTTATGCCGGATGAATTTCCTGCCGTTACCGTACCGTCTTTAGCAAAAACCGGCTTTAGTGAGGCTAATTTTTCCAGACTGGTTTGGCGGGGATGTTCGTCTTCCGAAACTATTATGGTTTGTCCCTTTTGCGTTACCTGCACCGGAATGATTTCTTCATTCCACTTGCCCGCTTCTTTTGTGGCAAAGTATCGTTGCTGAGAACGTAAAGCAAAACGGTCTTGCTGCTCCCGGCTGATTTTCCATTGGCGCGCCACATTTTCAGCCGTTTCGCCCATGCTGTATGGGTGATGAAGTGCTGCCAGCCGGGGATTGATAAAGCGCCAGCCTAATGTAGTGTCGTAAATTTCTGCATTGCGTGAAAAAGGTTCTGTGTTTTTGCCCAATACAAAGGGCGCACGGCTCATGCTTTCCACGCCGCAGGCAATTATTATTTCTGCTTCGCCGCAAGCAACCTGCCGGGCTGCATCCATAATGGCCTGCATGCCGGAGGCACAGAGGCGATTGACCGTAACACCGCCCGTCGTAACAGGTAGTCCGGCCAGCAACAGCGCCATACGGGCCACATTACGGTTGTCTTCGCCCGCCTGATTGGCTGCGCCGGCCACCACATCTTCTATTTCATTTACATCAACATTGGGATGACGTTGAAGCAAAGCCCCGATCACATGTGCCAGCAAATCGTCGGGCCTGACATGTGCCAATGCCCCACCGTATTTTCCGATAGGCGTACGTATCACATCGGCAACAAACACATCTTGCATAAATAAATTTTACAACTTGCAAAATAATGAAAATAATCAGGGAGTGAATGATAAGAATGTTGAAGAAGGAATGAGTCAGATGCCCGTATAAATATACCGGTATTTCCTGAATTTTAACAGTTAACCGGAATTCCGAAAGGCAGAAAAGGATTTATAAAATTATTCAGGCTTTTTAATTCTCTCAGAAAAATTTCATCAAAGGAATACAGTAATCAGAATGAAATATTTTTTATAAAAAAACAGAAGTAAAAAAATTGAAACTCTCAGTTCCGTATCGGTTTACCGCCTTTCAGTACGCTTTGTATTCGCTCCAGCGTTTTCTTTTCGCCGCAAAGCGACAGAAAGGCCTCCCGCTCTAAATCCAGCAAATACTGTTCGCTCACCAGTGTTGGCTCGCTGAGGTCGCCGCCGCACATTACATAGGCCAGCTTGCGGGCTACCAGGGCATCATGTTCCGTTGCATATCCGGCGGTTTTCATGGCGTGTATTCCGGCATACATGGCCCCCAAAGCAGACCGCCCCAATACTTTTATATCTTTACGCGGCACGGGTGTTACGTATCCGCTGTCGTAAAGTTCAATTACCGATTTTTTAGCTTCTGCAATCCTTCGTTCCTGGTTCATCACAATTTCATCAAGTCCTTTGCGATAAATTCCCAACCCAAAGGCTTCATGTGCCGAGGTGGCTACCTTGGCCGTGGCAATGGTCATAAAGCGGTTTTTGAGCGTAATGGTTTCAGGCTCGTCTTCATGCATTTCGTCTGAAGCACGAAGAACAAATTCCTTTGTTCCGCCCCCGCCGGGGATAAGGCCGACACCCAGTTCTACCAGGCCGGTATAGGTTTCGGCGGCCGGCGTGCATTTATCGGCATGCAGCGTTAATTCGCAGGCGCCGCCCAGTGTAAGGCCATGCGGAGCTACCACTACAGGTACAGATGAATACCTTACCCGCATCATCGTATTCTGAAACATACGGATGGCGAAATCCAGTTCGTCATATTCCTGTTCAATGGCAAACATAAAAATCATGCCTACGTTGGCTCCGGCAGAGAAGTTGACGCCTTCGTTGGCAATAACCAGCCCCTTAAATTGTTTTTCCGCTTTTTCTATTCCCGTCATGATACCGCTTAGTACATCTCCTCCTATGCTTCCCATTTTGGTAAACCACTGCAGCCCCAGCACTTCATCGCCTAAATGATATAAACGACAGGAATTGTTTTTCCAAATCATCTTATCCTTGAAATTACTCATCACAATAAAGGCTTCGCCGCCGGGCACGGGCTGATAATTTTTTGCGGCAGGCTGATAGGCATATTTTCGGTTGTTTTCAATTTTATAAAAAGAAGTATGTCCGGCCGCTAGCATCTCTTCCACCCAGGGTGCCACACGGTAGCCGGCTTCTTTCATGGTCTCAACGGTTTTGGGTACACCCAGCACATCCCAGCTTTCAAAAGCGCCGATTTCCCATCCAAAGCCGGCCATCATGGCATCGTCTACCCTGTACAACTCGTCGCTGATTTCAGGTATGCGGTGAGAGATATAAGAAAATAATCCGTAATGAAAATGACGATAAAATTCGCCGGCTTTATCCTGCGCCGCACAAAGCATTTTTAAGCGCTGCGGAAGGTCGTCTATGGGCTTTGCAGCTTCCAGCGAAGCAAAACGGGCTTTGCTTCTGGGTTTGTATTCCATGGTTTTCAGATCAAGGGTAAGGATTTCGGATTCGCCCTTTTCGTTTTTTATTTTTTTAAAAAATCCTTGTCCGCTTTTGTCGCCCAGCCAGTTTTTCTCCAGCATCTGATTCAGCCATTCAGGTATGCTGAAAATCTCGCTGGCTTCGTCGTGCGGGCAGTTTTCGGCCACGCCTTTAGCTACTTTCACCAGCGTATCCAATCCTACCACATCGCCGGTGCGGAAGGTGGCCGATTTAGGTCTTCCGATTACCGGCCCCGTCAGCGCATCTACTTCATCTAGGGTAAGTTCCAGTTTTTCCATCAGTTTCATCACGCCCATCATTCCGTAAACGCCGATCCGGTTCGCAATAAATGCAGGCGTATCTTTACAGAGCACGGTTTTTTTCCCTAGATACAAATCACCATAATGCATCAGAAAGTCTGTCACTTCGGGATCGGTGTAGGGAGTGGGAATAATTTCCAGCAGTCGCAGATAACGCGGAGGATTAAAAAAATGCGTTCCGCAGAAGTGTTTTTTGAAGTCTTCGCTCCGGCCTTCGGCCATCAGATGAATCGGAATGCCTGACGTATTGGATGTAATCAGCGTTCCCGGTTTCCTGAATTGTTCCACTTTTTCGAAAACCTGCTTTTTGATATCCAGTCTTTCTACCACGGCCTCCAGCACCCAGTCGCATGTGGCAATATCTTTCAGGTTGTCTTCAAAATTTCCGGTCGTAATTTTTTTAACTACGTCTTTATGATATACGGGTGAGGGGTTGGATTTCAGCGCTGCGGCTAAAGAATCATTTACGATTTTATTTCGTTCGGCCGGGGGGGCATCCGGCGGAGTATCTTTGGGCACTATATCCAAAAGCAACACTTCCAGGCCTACGCCGGCAAAATGACAGGCAATGCGTGAACCCATTACTCCGCTTCCCAGCACGGCGACCCTCCTGATATTTCGTTTTATCATAGAAAATAGTTAGATATGCAACCAATTCGGTGTCGAAGATAAGCGTTTTTCAGATTGAGTTGTCCGGCTTTCATCATTTTATTCACCGAAAAGCATAAAGGCGCCCCAGTAATACGGATGAATGTATTTTTCTTTGATGTGCTTTTGTGCAGTTCGATATGCCTCATATTTGTTTTTTGATTTCATGAGGTGAGTATAAAAAGCAGTCATAAAATCTTTTGTGGCATTGTCGTCAATTTTCCAGAGGCTGGTCATTACCGAGGCGGCGCCGGCGGCTTTAAAGGCTCTTTGCAATCCGTATATGCCTTCGCCGGCGTCTATCAGGCCCAGAGTGGTTTCGCAGGCCGAGAGGACGACCAGTGAAGTGTTTTGCAGATTCAGGTTTTGTGCTTCGTAGGCCGTCAGAATCCCGTCGTATGTGTCGGGATACGGATACTGAGTGTAAAAATTCACCACCCCGCTGAAAAGAAGTCCTGAATTTGCCATGGCGTTGAACAAACGATATCCGACTGCAGCATGTAGTCCGCTTTCCGACCAATAGCCGTGTGTGGCTATATGCAGTATGCCCGGGCTATTCAGGTTGTATAGTTTATCTTCAGTAGCCTCCTGCTTCAGAATCGGCTGAACGGCAATTTTGTTTTTTTCCAGCTCCTTACCGATAACGGCCACTTCTTCTTCCGTACCCGGAAGATCCGTTACCTGGTTGTTTCTGAAGGCGCTGACAAAAGAACGGGTTCCGTCGCCGGGTTTATTTGTACCGGATTTGTTTAGCCGTACATTGTACTCAGGCCTTCCGATGAGGATGGCATTTTTCATTTCTTTGTCCCCGCCGCCGAAATAAAGTAAATCACCGGTAGAAGTCACATATTGAATTTCGGTTTCATCCAACACATATTTGCCGGTTTCTGGATTTTTCAACGTATAGAGATTGATCAGATGATAAACGCCGTCAGGCGAAAAATAAATTTTACGGATGCCCTGCAGCTTTTCTTTTATGGGTTTCCAGTAAATATTATAGGACGCGTTATCGTCTATTTTAAACCGGATGTTGTTTTTATACAGCTTGTAATGTTTGTTTTCCATCTCATCCGCAAGCACAGGCATAAAAATCACATCGGGATGTGAACTTTCGGGCGTAATAAAATAGGCGGCATAATATGCCGTGTCGGAATAATACACCTGATCTTTCCATTGAAAACGGATGATTTCCACTGCTGCTTCGTTTTCTTTCAGTCTGGCCTTTATTTCTTTCCAGTCTGGCGGAGTTATTTTCAGCAGTCTTTTAAAATCTTTTGCCCGCGCAGCCAGTTGATTTTCCATTTGATTTACTTCCTCCTGAAGCCTGATGAGTTTACCGGCACCGGCAGTATCCGGCTGGCCGGCTCCTGGTCCGGCCGGTGTGGCGCTTTTCAGGTATTCTCTGATCAGGATTTGCTTTTTGTCAATCCATTCTTCATACAGTTTTACCACTTCGCGGTTGTTAGAATTGACAAATGCATCCTTTCTTTTTTTTACGCCCTGCAGCGAAATGGATTTTGTGAACAACAGGTTGTTATAAGCCTGTCCGGCCAGCGAGGCAAACTGCGGCAAACGTTTATCTTTGGCCAGCTTCACAAAGCTGAGAAAGTTTTCATAACCTTCTTTCAGTTTGGTTACGAAATAGGTGGTAAAGGTTTTTTCGCCAAAGGCAAACAGAATGTCGTTTATCCACTCTTTGTTCAGCAAAAAAAGTTCTTTGTAAAGAGCCTCCGATTCGCTCAGGTTTCCGTCACGCATCAGAAAATACGCATATTCTGAAAAGGGGCGGGTAGATTCTTTAAAATCTTTTGTATTACGGATTTTTTCAAGAAGCTCCTGAAAATATTTTTTATACAAAGGCGAGTAAAGAAAACCAAAATGCTGCGCCCGGTGAAATCCGATGCTTAAGTCAACATATTGGCTGATGCTGTTGTAATACACTTCAGCTTCTTTTGCGTAAAATGATAAGGGTTTCGGCAACTGTTTGTTTTTCCCTCTTTTTAACAGAAACACCGGCCACAACGAAAAGTCATACAATTTTAAGTTGGGGTACGTCTTTCGCTGGCATTTCAGCCAGGCGGCATAAGCGGAATCCCTAAGCTTCCAGTAGCGTTCGGCCTGGTCAAATTTTTTCAGCAGTTCGCTGGCCACGGCCACGTTGTTGAAATGAATGTAATCCGCCCCGCTGCAGGGTATTTTGTTTTCGGCATACATTTTAAGCAATTCCCTGTTCTGGATTTCAGAATATCGGATATACGATTCATAGTCGCCCGTGAAGTAATGAAAAAGACTTCGGGCCGAAAGCATTTCGTTCCGGTACAACAGCCGGTAGGGTTCATCGGCGGTTTGTGTCAGTTGTTCAAGCTTCAGTATCATTTCTTCCGCTTTTGTCAGTTCTCCGGAACGGGTCAGGAAAAGAATAAAATACAAATAGGATTTGTGTTCGTTGCGTTCATCGCCGTATTTCAGGGCTTCCTGGTAATATTTCAGCGCATTTTTATAATCGCCGTTTTTTTCATAAGAATAGGCTAAGGCGTTATAATTGGCGTTTGTTCGGAAGGATGAATATTGGCTCAGGAAAGAGGCGGCTTTATTCGGAATATCCGGGTCAGTATTCTGATACAAAGCCGGAAAAATCACATTGTGCCACTGGTTGGCGCTGTCGCTGCCGTAATCGGTTTTGGGCATTTCGCGGCCAACGGACTCACGGATCAACTGATCCGCTTTGTCTGCACATTTTTTGGCCAGATTTTTATCCGGCGCAAAATCTTCAAAAATAAATTTCAGCGCCAGATAGTTGGTGTAGGTTTGCAGCGCTTTGTTTTTTTTCCAGCAGATTGAAAAGCCGACGGGCTTTTTCCGTAGCCTTTTTTTTATCGGTTCCGCCTGTTGTATAGATTTCAGAAATTTCATTATCAAATTCGCTTTGCGACTGACCGCGGACAGGCTGTAGAATAATTAAGCAAGACCACAATATCAGAATGAAACGGAACTGAAGCAGAACATAAGGTTTCATGGTTTCAAATTATGGCAAACCGAATGTATATCATTTCCGGAATTCCGTCAACAGTTTATCCCGAAATCTTATTCAGGATTACGTTTTATTTCACGGCAGATCCGGGTTCCGTAAACTGATCGGGCTGTAACAGGTGCAGGTTTCCGTTTGCATCTTCTGCGGTAAGAATCATGCCTTTGCTTTCAATGCCTTTGATTTTTCGGGGCGCCAGATTGGCAACAATCACAACCTGCCGGCCCACCAGTTCTTCGGGCGAATAGTGCTGCGCAATGCCTGAAACAATCACCCTTTTTTCATGGCCGAGATCCACTTCCAGTTTCAGCAGTTTATCGACGTTTTTTACTTTTTCGCAAGTCAGAACGGTTCCAATCCTGAGGTCGAGTTTTTCAAAATCCTGAAACGAAATTTCTGCTTTTGCATTTTCATCCGGCAACTGCGATGCATTTTTTTCCTCGGCAGGAACAAGGCCGGCTTTCAGCTTTTCTATTTGTTTCTGAATTTCCTCATCTTCAATTTTTCGGAACAACAATTCGGGAGCCCTCAGCGAATATCCTGTGCTCAGCAGGTTCAGTTTTCCGGCATTTTCCCAAAACAACATTCTGTCCACCACTTTCATCATGTGAAGCATCTTTTTGGCCGTAAAAGGAAGAAAGGGATGAATCAGAATGGCCAGATTCGCGGTAAGTTGCAGGCACAGGTGTAAGGCATTATCAATATCCTGCTGCGCTTCGGCCGTAATTTTTCCGTCGGGGTCGGTTTGGCGCGCCTTTATCCAGGGTTCTTTTTTCTGCATGTACTGATTTCCTTTCCGTGCCAGTTCCATCACTTCAAACAAAGCATCTCTGAATTTGAATTGTTCAATACAATTGCTGACTTTTTGCGGCGCCGATTTGATTTCATCCATAATCCAACGGTCATCGTCGTCTAACAAATTTTCGTGCAGCCGGGGCACTTTGCCGGAGCACAGTTTATGCATCAGCACCCAGGTGCGGTTAATGAAGTTGCCCAGTATGGCTACCAGTTCATTGTTGTTCCGGTCCTGAAAATCTTTCCAGGTAAAATCGTTGTCTTTGGTTTCGGGCGCATTGGCGCAAAGCACATACCGCATAATATCCTGCGCATCGGGAAAGTCATTCAGGTATTCGTGCACCCATACGGCCCAGTTGCGGCTGGTGCTCACTTTATCACCCTCTATGTTCAGAAATTCATTGGCCGGCACATTATCGGGCAATACAAATCCGCCATGGGCTTTCAGCATGGAGGGAAAAATGATGCAATGAAAAACAATATTGTCTTTGCCGATAAAATGAATCAGCCGCGTATCGTTGTCGCACCAGTAATCCTGCCACCGCGGCGTCAGTTCTTTTGTGGCCGAAATATAACCGATAGGCGCATCAAACCATACGTACAACACTTTTCCTTCCGCCTCGGGCAAAGGTACTTTCACCCCCCAGTGGCTGTCGCGGGTCATGGCACGGCTTTGCAGGCCGTTTTCCAGCCAGCTTTTGCATTGGCCGTACACATTATTTTTCCATTCCTTATGCCCTTCCAGTATCCATTCTTTCAGCCAGCCTTCAAATCGCTGCAGCGGAAAATACCAATGCTTTGTTTTTCGTTTTACGGGTATGGCATCGCTCAGGGCGCTTCGGGGTTGAATCAGTTGTTCGGGCGAGAGCGAACTTCCGCATTTCTCACACTGGTCGCCATAGGCTTTTTCATAACCACACACCGGGCATGTGCCCGTAATGTAACGGTCGGCCAGAAACACACCGGCTTTTTCGTCAAAGTATTGTTCGGTTTCCTTTACTTCAAAATAGCCGTCGTCGTGCAGTTTTTTAAAAAAAGCGGCAGCCGTTTCGTGATGAACGGGATGAGAAGTACGGGAATAAATGTCAAAAGATATTCCCATCCTCTCCATGCTTTCTTTTATCATCGGATGGTAGCGATCTACCACTTCCTGCGGCGTCACTCCTTCTTTCAGCGCCCTGATGGTTATGGGCACGCCATGCTCATCGCTCCCGCAGATAAAAAGCACATCTTTTTTGCAGGCCCTCAGATAGCGCACATAAATATCGGCCGGAAGATAACAACCCGCCAGATGCCCGATATGAACCGGGCCGTTTGCATAGGGTAAGGCAGCCGTTACCAAATATCGTGATGGATTTTGCATGCCGGTCTGTTTCAGTAAATTTAAACCGCAAAAATACCTTACAGGCCGCCAAAAGCCAAATTGATGAAGCTGTCAGGTTCAAGGTTTCTGTTGTTGCTCATTTTGAAGTTTAAGGTAAGCCAAGCCAAAGTCAAATCAGCAAATGAAAAATATAAGCGCCTCTTTTTTTCTGAAGTAACACACAAGAATTATTTATTTGAATTTTCGGGGCTCTCATCGTCCTGTTCGCTCATCGGCATTAGTCCGCTGCCTTACGGGGTACCGCCCTTCGCCTGCGGCGCAGGGCCTAAAGCCCTTCAGGCAGCGCAGCCCTTCAGCCACAACCACGCTGTTCATCTGAGTTTTGTCATAATCTGAATATGTCGCCGGATTTTAAAAGGCGCATTGAAAAAAGCGCTTTAACAGGCAGGAACAGGTATCGGCATTTTCTAAGTGCGGAGACCGAGGGATTCGAACCCTCGATCCGGTTTGGCCGGATACACGCTTTCCAGACGTGCCTCTTCAACCACTCGAGCAGGTCTCCGTTATCTTTACAGATAAATTAAACAAGGTGCAAAATTATCATTTAATTGCTCAGATTCCGAATATTTTTTGTGCATTTCGGGTAGTTATTTCCGCCACTTCTTCAACCGTAATATTTTTTATCATGGCAATTTTTTCTGCCACATATTTCAAATATGCCGGCTCATTTCGTTTACCGCGAAAGGGAACCGGCGTAAGGTAAGGCGCATCGGTTTCCAGTACCAGAAAGCCGGGCGCAATATGTTTCAGCGTTGCATCAAGTCCCGCATTTTTATACGTGGCCACTCCGCCTATTCCAAGATAAAACCCGTACTCCGTTATTTCCTTTGCCTGCCTTTCATTTCCGGCGAAACAATGAAATACGCCGCTCAATGTTCCTTTCGGAAAATATTTTACAATCTGAATACAGTCGTCCAATGCATTTCGGGAATGTATGGAAACCGGCAGTTTGAAATGCGACGCCCATTCCAGCTGGGTAAAAAAAGCTTCCTTTTGCTCTTCAACAAAAGTTTTATCCCAGTAAAAATCCAAACCAATCTCGCCGATGCCGTAAAATTTTCGGGTGGTCAGTAAAGAATAAACTTCGTTTAATTCTTCTTTGTAATTTTCTTTTACGGAACAGGGATGAAGTCCCATCATCGGAAAGCAGAATGTGGGGTATTTTTGACAAAGGTTCAGAAGATTTGTGTGTTCGGAGCGGTCAATGGCGGGCAATAAACAAGCCTTTACGCCTGCATGTACGGCTCTTTCTATCATTTGTTCTCTATCGTTTTCAAAATCAGAAAGATAAATATGCGTATGGGTATCGGCGAAAGTCATCAAGGCTTTGTTTCTGAGGGCAAAACTCTGTAAAATACTGTCAATTCATTAAACTTTTGTTCTGAAAAATAATCTCAAGGGTGTGTAATCTTTCAAATTCTTAATTATGAAGACTACTTCAGTTTTTAAGTGTGTTGGTATGATTTTCCTGTGGTCAACTTTATTTTATGCCTGTACCCGCGAAACCAGCCAAACCGGAGAAATTCAGGAAAGAGAAATAGCTTCCGTCAGCGGCGAGGCGGATTCGGAAGCTGAGACCATTTTCAATGAGTGCTTTGATAATGCCTTAGGCGTAAATAATAATGTTGCAGTGGGCGGCTCAGGCGTATTTTTCGGACGTACCGACAGCCTTACTCCCGTGCCCCGGTGCTTTGCCGTTACCCTCAGTAATCCAAATAATACACCTTTTCCCGTAGTGGTAACCATTGACTTCGGCACGGCCGGTTGTATCGGACCTGACGGCAGGGTGCGCAGAGGTAAAATCATTATTGAATATACCAACCGAATGACCATTCCCGGCGCAGTGGCTACTACTACATTTCAGAACTATTATGTAGATGACAAAAAAGTAGAGGGAAAACATAAAGTAACCAATATCAGTACCCCTCAATCACCGCCCACTGTTGTTTCAAGAGATTTTAAAGTAGAAGTAATAGACGGAAAAATTACAAAACCAAACGGGGATTATACCGAGTGGAACAGTATGAAAACCGTAAAACAGATAGAAGGTCTTGGTACACCCGATCTGTCTCTGGATGATGTGTTTCGTATTGAGGGCTCAGCTGAGGGAAGGGTAAAAAGAGGAAATCTGCTGGTACGCTGGGAATCGCAGGTCACCGAACCGCTGATACGCCGTTTTACCTGCCGCTGGATTGTAAAAGGGGTCATAAAAGCCAGACGTGTAAATCTTCCGGCCAATTCTGTCTGGGTGGCCGTACTTGATTACGGAAACGGACTCTGTGATAATAAAGCTATTTTGACCGTTAACGGAATTACCCGGCAAATTACTTTGCCATAACAAAAAAAATACTATCTTTAACCCAGTTTTCATAGGGTACGGATTAAAAACGGGCCAGGGTTTTTACCCGGGCCCCTTTTTTTTATATTTTATACCTGTTTTACAGAAAGATTAAGCTATTTTATCAAAAGCAAATCCTTGATTATGAAGATTTTTTAAAATTCTTGGCAAAGTATAAACTAAATTTTCCCGTGCTTTTTCGCTGTCATGAAAAACTATAATATCACCCGAAGTGATTTTGGTAGCTATACGTTTGTAACAAGTAACCGGTGAAATGCCGGAATCCCAGTCGCCGCTAAGGATACTCCACATGATAATTTTCATGGGCTTTAGTAGTTCCGTTCCCGATCTGATTTTTTTTAGTTGCTTTAGGGTCAACCGGCCGTAGGGCGGGCGAAACAACGAAGACTGAATGAAACGATCCGCTTCCAGAACATCCTGAATATATTCGTTTGTGTCTGTTTTCCATCCGTTGAGATGATGAAAGGTGTGATTCCCTACGGCATGCCCTTCCCGAATAATCTGCTGAAAAAGTTCAGTGTGTTTTTCCACATGCCTTCCGATACAGAAAAAAGTGGCTTTGGCATTGTATTTTTTTAATTCATCCAAAACAAAAGGCGTCAGTTCCGGATGCGGCCCGTCGTCAAACGTAAGAAAAACCGTAGGCCGGCTAACGTTGCATTTCCATACACTGTAAGGATAAATAAACCTGAACCAGAAAGGCGTTCGGATAAAGTAACGGTCTTTTCTGAAAAACCTGAACGGAGACGATGGATTTTGTTTATGAAAATGAGGCGCCAGCCAATTCATACCTGTAAATTTAAGACAAACGTCTTTTCTTATACATCAGTTCAGCTGGAAACACGGTTTGTCTTTTATCTTTGGCGCATGGCCGGAAAACAGGTAAGGGTGCGTTTTGCTCCAAGCCCTACAGGGGGTTTACACATGGGCGGCATGCGTACGGTGTTATATAATTATTTGTTTGCCCGTAAACATCAGGGGCGTTTTATTCTCCGAATTGAAGATACAGACCAGCAACGGTATGTTCCCGGTGCCGAAGAATATATCTATGAATGCCTGAAATGGACCGGACTGCAACCGGACGAAAGCCCCCTACACGGCGGAGACTATGGGCCTTACAGGCAAAGCGAGCGAAAAGAGATGTATCGTCAATACGCCGAAAAACTGGTTGAAGAAGGATATGCATACTATGCCTTCGATACAGCGGAAGAACTTGAGGTGATGAGAGAAAAAATGAAAACACCGGACAATCCTTCGCCGCAATATGATTTCAGGGTAAGGCTTCAGATGAAAAATTCGCTTACACTGCCGGAAGAGCAGGTTCAGGAGAAACTGAATTCAGGCGTACCGTATGTGATACGGCTGAAAATGCCGGAGAATGAAACCGTAAAGTTTCACGACCTGATACGGGGGGACTCACTGTTTCAAACCGCACTGCTGGATGATAAAGTATTGCTGAAGGCCGACGGAATGCCTACCTATCATCTTGCCGTGGTAGTTGATGACTATCTGATGAAAATAACCCATGTGTTTCGTGGCGAGGAATGGCTGCCCAGTGCGCCGGCGCATGTGCTGCTTTGGAGGTACTTATTCGGAGAAGAAAATATGCCGCAATGGGCACACCTTCCGTTAATCCTCGGCCCCGAAGGAAAGCTGAGTAAACGCGACGGGATGAAGTACGGATTTCCTGTATATCCGCTGGAGTGGAAAGATCCGGCAACCGGTGAAATCATTCCGGGTTTTCGTGAATTTGGTTTTATGCCGCAGGCATTCGTAAACTTTCTGGCGCTGCTGGGTTGGAATGACGGAACAGATAAAGAAATTTTTACGTTGGAAGAACTGATTGAAACATTCAGTATAGAAAGAGTTCACAGCGCAGGCGCCCGGTTTGATTTTGAGAAGGCCAAATGGTTCAATCACACCTGGATTAAACTATCCCCATCGGCAACTCTTTTACCCGAAGTAAATCAAACATTTAAAAGAAACGGAATAACCATTAGCGATATACAGATGCTGGAAAAAGCAATTGACCTTGTAAAAGAGCGCTGTCATTTGCTTTCGGATTTTATGCAGCAGGCCGGCTTTTTCTTTCAATATCCCGAAAACCCTGATTTAACGGCTGTCCAAGCCAGGTGGAACGAAGAAAAAAAGTCTTTTTTTGAAAATTTAATGCAGCTATGGCAAGAAACGGAAACATGGAATGCTGCTGAACTGGAAAATCGTTTTAAAACCAAAGCGGAATCGCTTCATATCAAAACCGGCGAGCTGCTGCTGCCTTTACGTATCATGCTGGTTGGCGGGAAATTCGGTCCACCGGTTTTTGACATAGCGGAATTACTCGGAAAAGCAGAAACACTCAAAAGAATACAAAACCTTTTGGATCGTTTAAAATAAATCCTACTCTTCGGTTTTCACAATAAAGGTAATAACCTGTTTGCGCCAAGCCTTTACTTTCTGGTTTTTCAGGATAGCCGGCTTCCATTTTTTTGATTTTTTTATGACACGAACGGCTTCTTCTTTCATGCCGTAACCGTGACGGGTGAGCGGTTCAATTTCGCTCAGCGAACCGTCAATATCTACCACAAATCGTATTATCACGCTGTATTGTCCTTCCGGTGCGCCGTGCCGAACCGGGACTTCCGGATAGAGATGACTTTCCAGAAATCGCTTCCAGTTGCCTTCGTATTCGGCAGGTGTTTCCACATACTCCAGAGGTATATCGGAAGCTGAGAAAACTTCAGAAAGGTTATTCGTTTCCGGGCCGGTATTTCCTTGCGTTGTATGGCTCGGTTCAGAACCCGCACCATTGCGAACAGTTTCTGTACCAATCTGGGTAATTTTTAAGTCTTCCTGAGCTGGCATTACATCGTCAGGATTTTTATGATGGTCTTCCACAATTTTTGGCGGCACATTTTTGATTTGATTAGTTTTCTGAGAAATGCCTTTTGGGTTAACCGGCGATAATTCTTTTTGAGGTTTAGGTAATTCTTTCTGAAATTCTGTTTCAATCAACGTTATGCCATTATAAGAAGAAGTTTTTGTTGAAGAATCCTTTTTATGTTTTATGGATGAGACAAAAAGTAAAAGGGAGAAGGCGGAAAGCAGCCCGAGAAACAGTGATATCAACATCCGACGTTGATAGTTTTTTTTTAGCTCATAGGCCCCGTACTCCTTGTTCCGCCCCAGGAAAACAATATCTGTAAAATCAGCCCTCATGAATGTATTAATGTCCATGATTCAACTTTTAAATAAGATTCTCCGTTTTAAAATTTCCATAAGAATAAGCCGGCGAAAATTTTGTTTTTCTGAGGAAACATATCCCTTAAACTCAACTATATTTACGCGATGATTCTTACATTGCGGAAGGGGATGTGGTTTGCCACAGCATTCAGCGGATTGCTTCTATGGGCGTCATGGCCTGTTTCTCCTTTTACGTTTCTCATTTTTATTGCCTGGATTCCCCTGCTTTGGGTGGAAACGAAAGTGAGCAGCACAAAAAAATTTCTTCTTCATGTTTATACTGCAATGTTTATCTGGAATGTAACAACCACCTGGTGGATATGGTATGCTACTATACCCGGCGCCATCTGTGCTTTTCTGGCTAACAGTTTGCTGATGTGTATTCCCTGGTTGATTTACAAGAAGGTAAAAAAACGGCTGGGGCAAAACAAAGGTTATATTGCCCTGATAGCTTTCTGGATGGCTTTTGAATTTTTTCATTTACAAGACTGGGGCCTCAGTTGGCCATGGCTTACGCTGGGCAATGTATTTGCCGTTCGTACAGAATGGATCCAGTGGTATGAAATTACCGGTACGTCCGGAGGAACATTGTGGATACTTGTCACCAATATTTTAATATTTCATACACTGAAAATTTACTACAATCAGGGACGGAGCCCGTTGTATATCCGTATGCTGGCGCTTGTCGGGTTAACTATTGTGCTCCCCCTGCTTTTCTCTCATTTTCTGAAATCTCAGAGTAAAGAACGATATACCGAAACCGCAATTGTGGTGGTGCAGCCGAATATTGACCCTTATGAAAAAATAAGCACCGGAACATTTGAAGCGCAGTTGCATCGCTTAATTGCCGAGTCGGAAAAGAAAATGGACGACATTACCAGTTTTGTGATTTGGCCCGAAACGGCATTATATATGCCAAACGGAATCAGCGAAACGGAAATGAAAAAAAATTTTTTTCTGAATCCCTTATGGTCTTTTTTGCAACGACATCCCCAAATCAGCTTGCTGACGGGTATAGAAAGTTACCGGCTTTTTGACAGCCCCACATCCTATTCCGTTAATATTGATGGTTATCATGTTGAATCCTACAATGCCGCGGTACTGCTTGACAGCGCCGGGCCTTCAGCATTTTATCACAAATCTATACTGGTTCCCGGAGCCGAAACGCTACCCTGGTTTCTGAAATTTATGCGCAAATGGTTTGAAAAATTCGGAGGCGCTACGGCCGGTTATGCCAAACAAAAAGAAAGATCGGTGTTGCAGGAAAAGCACGGTTTTCACATTGCGCCGGCCATCTGCTATGAAAGCATTTACGGGCCATTCATACGTCAATATATCCGAAACGGAGCTAATCTGATTTGTATTATCACCAACGACGGATGGTGGAAAAACACACCGGGCCATAAGCAACACATGCATTATGCCCGCCTGCGGGCCATTGAAAACCGTCGCTGGATTGCCCGCAGCGCCAACACGGGCATCAGTTGTTTTATCAATGAAGCCGGACAAATAGTAAATTACAAGCCCTATAATACAGCCGGAGCACTCCGGGAAAGAGTGAAATTGCTTACCGGAAAAACGTTTTATGTGCGCTACGGTGATGTACTATCAAAAGCGATGATTGTTTTAGCCGCTCTGTTACTTAACCTGTTTTTTTTAAAAAAGAGCAAGTTGAAAACCGATAGAATTTAAACCTTTTGATAATAAAATATTATGAAATCCGTCATCTATTCAGAAAAAACCGTTTTTTACCGAAAAGTCGGAACCGGGAATCCTGTAATACTGATCCACGGGTTTGGTGAAGACGGCAGAGTATGGGAGCCTCTTGCCGAAAGCCTGAAAAATGATTTTTGCTTCATCATTCCTGATTTGCCCGGCTCCGGACAATCGGAGCTTATTTCCGATGTCAGTATGGAAGAGTTGGCAGAAGTAATTCATGCCATCATCCATCAGGAATCCATACAGGCATGCCCTGTTATAGGGCATAGCATGGGAGGGTATATTACGCTGGCGCTGGCTGAAAAGTACTGGAATCATGTTTCTGCCATCGGTTTATTTCATTCAACGGCTAAGGCCGACAGCGAAGAAAAAAAAATAAACCGAAAAAAAGGGATTGAATTTATAAAACAACATGGGGCTTTTGCTTTCTTAAAAACAGTAATACCAAATCTGTTTTCTCCCGTTTTCAGAGAAGAAAAATATGAGTTGATTCAAACATTTATGAATCAACAGCTGAATTTTACTGCGGATGCACTGATTTCATATTACGATGCCATGATGAAGCGGCCTGACAGAACGGATTTATTACGCCATACAAAAGCGCCGGTTTTGTTTGTGGTTGGGATTTACGATACGGTAGTTTCGCCTGCAGATGCTGAAGACCAGGCCCGATTACCGGAAAAATCGTATATTTATCATCTGCAGAATTCCGGACATATGGGAATGTTGGAAGAACCGGAAGAAGCAAAGCGCATCATCAAAGAATTTTTAGAAAAAAATGACCGGAGAAGTTAAATATTACAGAAATTTTCATTTTACCCGTTAATCTTTTAAGCAAAAAATTTTTCTTATCAGTTACTGATAGCATCATCCATGGAGAAGAGGTTTGAGGTTTTGATTTAGTTAAATGTTTAGATTAAGTTTAGGAATAAATGAGTTTTTAAAAAAAATCAACAAACAATTTTTACCCATTTGAATCAGGAATATCTTTTCTTTAAAATCAGTTTATGAGATATATTTTAATTATAAGATGAAGTGAACCTGCGCCAACGGCATTTTGTTCTTGATATGTTAAAACATACATAGGAAAAAAATCAAGAAATTCATGAAAAAATTTTTTTGGGGAATATGCTTTTTGATTTTAATCCTTCCGGCTGAGGGGGCACACATCAAAGGGGGATTTTTTACTTACCGCTATCTCGGGCCGGGCAGCGGAACCAATTTGAGGTATCAAATCACGCTAACGGTTTACATGGTTTGTAATCCACTCCCCGGACAATTAAATGACCCCATTAATTTCAGCATTTATGATGGTGCAACGTTACAGTTTTTACAAAATGTAAGTGTTTCAATTACCAGCAGGTATCAACTGTTCAAAAACTATGATGATCCTTGTATCACAGGAAATGAAACAGGATGTTATTACGAAATCGTGATTTATAATCTTCCTTCCATTGAGTTGGCGCCAAGGCCGGAAGGGTATGTTATTTCTTATCAACGTTGTTGTCGTATTTCAGGCATCGTGAATGTGGTGAACAGCGGATCAGTCGGCAATACGTTTACCATCAGAATACCCGGAACTTCCGTACTGGCCAATGCGCCGGTTAACAGCAGTCCTCAGTTTTTGATTAACGATACGATGGTGATTTGCAATGGGGATTTTTTTCAATTTTCATTTCAGGCAAATGATCCGGACGGTGATTCCTTATCCTACTCCTTTTGTGAAGCTTTTCAGGGTGGAACAACAGGTGCACCGGCGCCCGCCACAGCCCCTCCGCCCCCTTATGCAACCATTCCTTATCAGCCACCTTACTCAGGTGCACAGCCCTTAGGTGCCGGTGTATCCATAAACCCTGCAAACGGAGTGATCAGCGGCACGGCACCAAACGCTTTAGGCCAGTATGTTATCTGCGTATGTGTAAATGAATATCGAAACGGCACGCTGATAGGTACCACCCGGAAAGAACTGCATGTGGTGATAAATGATTGCGACCCCTTGCAAGCTCAACTGGCCCCGCAGATGATAAACTGCAGAGGGTTTACGGTGAATTTTTCAAATCAGGCAACAAATCCTCCCGGAACGCAATTTTTATGGAATTTCGGAGATCCCTCCAGCGGGCCAAATAACATCTCCACGCTTCCAAATCCAACGCATACTTATAGCGATACAGGTACATACACCGTAAAACTAAAAGTTTCGCTGCCCGGAGGGCTATGTGCCGACAGCACCACATCCATCGTCAAAGTTTATCCCGGATTTTCGGCAGGTTTTGTTTTTTCCGGAAGTTGCTTTCAAAATCCGTTTCAGTTTACGGATACCACATATACCCGATTTGGCGTTGTAAACAGCTGGCGCTGGGATTTTGGCGATTTGTCAACCCTGGCAGATACATCACGTTTGCAGAATCCGCAATATACATATTCGGGTCCCGGAAACCGTACCGTACGCTTAATTGCTGCCAGCGATAAAGGATGTATTGATACCGCTCTGGTTGAAGTGCCTGTTTTGGACAGGCCCGCTTTGAACTTAGCCTTCAGGGATACGTTGATCTGCCGAAATGATGTGCTGCAACTTTCAGCAAACGGAACGGGCCAGTTTTCCTGGACGGCATCTCCGCCTGCTCCCTTCAGCAATCCAAATATTTCCAATCCCCTGGTTTCTCCTGTTGTAAATACATGGTTTTATGTAACCCTGGATGACCGGGGATGTATAAACAGAGATTCATTACAGGTTAGAGTAGTTCAGGGAGTAAACCTTCGGGCCATGAACGATACGATAATATGCCTTGGCGATCAGATACAACTTAATGCTCAATCCGATGGGTTGTCTTTTGAATGGAGCGCAGATCCCGGCGCCACATTCAGCAATCCGAATATCATCAATCCGCTTGTTTCCAGTCCTCATCCGCTTACACGCTATACTATCCGGGCCATTATCGGGGGTTGCAGCGCCACAGACGATGTGATGGTAAGGGGAATACCATATCCTTCGGCAAATGCCGGACCTGACTTAAGAATATGCTATAATAGTTCCGTTCAACTCAATGCAACGATTAATGCCAGTTCGTTTGCATGGTCGCCGGCACAGTATCTCAGTAATCCGATTGTGTTGAATCCCGTGGCAACGCCCCCCAGAACCACTTCGTTTATTCTTACCGTGTATGATACGTTGGGTTGTCCTAAACCGGGCAGAGATACCGTTGTGGTTTTTGTCCAACCCCGGGTAAGAGCCTATGCCGGCAGGGATACGACTGTAGTTGTAAACCAGCCTTTGTATTTTAATGCATCAGGCGGGGTCAGCTATTTATGGATACCATCCACCGGATTAAATAATCCCAACATTCCCAACCCTGTGGGGCGTTACGGTCGGGAAACAGACAGCATCAGATATAAAGTCATAGTACGCGATGAAATCGGATGTCCTGACTCTGCATATATCACGGTATATGTTTTTAAAACCAACCCTTCAGTATTTGTGCCATCCGCATTTACTCCCAATAACGACGGTTTGAATGATGTGATACGTCCGATAGCTGTTGGCATCCGTGAAATCAGATATTTTGCCATATATAATCGCTGGGGTGAAAGGGTCTTTTACACAACGGCGAATCTGCATGGTTGGGATGGTATTCATAACGGAAAGCCTCAGCCTTCCGGAGTTTTTGTGTGGCTACTCAGCGCCGTGGATTATCTCGGAAATCCGATTTTCAGAAAAGGAACTGTAACATTAATCCGTTAAAAATGAAAAAGCCCGGGTTGTGTCCGGACTTTCAGTAATGTATTTCTGCTGTTTATTTATTCATCATCTGCTTGGCTTCAATACTGAGGGTTGCGTGAGGAACAGCCCGAAGTCTTGCTTTATCAATTAATTTACCTGTTACCCGGCAAATACCATACGTTTTATTTTCAATGCGCATCAGCGCTTTTTCCAGATGGTCAATATAAGTGATTTGCCGGCTGGCCATTTGGCTTAACTGTTCACGTTCCATGCTGATGCTGCCGTCTTCCATTGTCATGTAGCGGGCATCTTCTATATCTCCGCTTTCGTCTTTTCTTGTAATCAGACCTTGCAGATACACTAATTCCTTTTTTGCGGCTTCCAGCTTTTTTAAGATGAGCTCTTTAAATTCGGCCAGTTCAGCGTCTGAATATCGTACAATCGGCGTTGCAGGCTGCGGCTGTGGTTCAGGATTGTCCAAAATGGAACGGGTAAACTCAGGCTCATACTTAACGGAAGATGTTGTGGTTGTTTTGGGAATAACCACCTCTTTTATCTTATTCGTTTCTTTTTCTTTTTTAATTTGTGCAGTTTCTCCAACTTTTTTTACTTCCGGTTTCGGGGTATTAACAGTTTCAGTGGCTTTGGTAATTACTTTCTTTTTTGATTCGGCAGTAACTTTATTTTTAACAAAAGATTCCGTTTTTTTTACCGCTTTTTTGGCAGATACTTTTTGAGCATTTTTGGAAGGAGCCTTTTTGGTAACAGCTTTTTTACCGGTTGATTTTATATTTTTTTTAACATCTTTTTTCGATCCGGCCTTTTTATTACCCGTAGCCGACTTGGCTGAACCGGAGCTTTTTTTAGCGGCAGTTTTTATATTTTTTTTGGTTGCAGATTTAGCAACAACCTTTTTTTTCTGGGTAGCCATAAGTCAGGTTTTTTTTAAAACATTCACATTCAATGGAATATCATAAATTTCAAGGGATACTCCATTTTGTATATCATTAATGAACTCCAGCTTATCTGCCAGAATTTCGGCGCAAATATAATCTTTAAACTGTGCTAACGAATTTTTAATTCTGGAGCTATGTGAATTATTGTCGGCCACAAAAACCTCAATTCTGTCTGTAAGCTCAAATCCATTATCTTTTCTTATTTTCTGAATTCTGTTTATGAATTCACGGGCATGCCCTTCTGCTTCCAGTTCCGGTGTTATTGTAATATCCAGCGCTACTGTAAGTCTTCCGTTTGAGGCTACCTGCCAGCCGGGTATATCTTCCGTTGTGATTTCTACTTCGGATAAATTAATTATAATTTCTTCATTTTCAATGTTTAGTTTATAATCTCCGGCTTTTTCCATCTGAAAAATATCTTCCTGAGTAAAAGCAGACAGAGCTGCTGAAACGGCTTTCATTTTCGGACCTAATTTTTTACCCAGGGCCGGATAATTAGGTTTTATTTTTTTTCGGATGAACCGGTTATCAGCCGATAAATAATCAATTTCTTTTACATTTACTTCTGCTTTAATCAGGTCTTCTACCCGTATCAGTTGTTGTTTCATATCTTCATTGAGTACCGGAATCAAAGCCTTTTGTAACGGCTGACGCACCTTGATATTTACTTTTTTACGGATCGACAAAATCAAGGATGAAATATCCTGCGCCATTTGCATTCGTTCTTCCAACAGCAAGTCAATGGCTGATTCGTTACATACCGGATAGTCGGTATGATGAACAGACTCGGCCGAAATACGACGTGTAACTCCGTTAAGGTTTCGGAACAGGTAATCGCTGAAAAAGGGAGAAACCGGCGCCATGAGTCGTAACACGGTTTCAAGGCATTCGTAAAGTGTTTGATAGGCTGAAATTTTATCTTTTCCGGTTTCGCTTTTCCAGAAACGACGACGGCTGAGTCGAACATACCAGTTGCTGAGATGCTCGTCCACAAATTCTTCTATCAGTCTGCCTGCATGGGTCGGCTCATAATCATCCATATATTCATTTACTTTCCGGACAACCGAATTGAGCAGGGAAAGAATCCATCGGTCAATTTCGGGACGCTCCTGTACGGGAATGTAAGGCTCCTGAAAAACAAATCCGTCCAGATTGGCATAAAGGCAGAAAAAGTGATAAGTATTATAAAGGGTTCCGAAAAATCTTCGCTGAACTTCTTTAATACCTTCCGTATCAAATTTCATATTTTCCCACGGCGACGCGTTATTTACCAGATACCACCTGGTAGCATCGGCCCCATAGCGATTAATGGTTTCAAAAGGATCAACCACATTACCCAGTCTTTTACTCATTTTATTCCCGTTTTTATCCAGCACCAATCCGTTTGATACCACGGTTTTATAGGCTACCGAATCAAAAAGTAATACGGCTAGCGCATGCAGCGTGTAAAACCAGCCTCTTGTCTGGTCCACGCCTTCTGCAATAAAATCGGCCGGGAAATTTTTTTCAAAAGGTTCTTTAAAGGGATAAGGGTCATTATTTTTTAGTTTTTGAGGATCTAATCCCCACTGGGCATAAGGCATGGCGCCGCTGTCAAACCACACATCGGCCAGGTCGGGCACTCTCTTCATCGGCTTACCGCTCTCGCTTACCAGAATAATTTCATCTACAAAAGGTTTGTGAAGGTCCAGTAATGCAAGAAATGCATCGTCGGGGTACAGTTGGTTTACCCCGGCTTCATAAGCTTTTTTCATTTCCGCTATCAACTCTTCTATACTGCCGATGCATTTTTCTTCGGTTTCATCTTCGGTTCGCCATATCGGAAGAGGAGTGCCCCAGAACCGGCTACGGCTCAGGTTCCAGTCCACCACATTTTCCAACCAGTTTCCGAATCGTCCTTCACCGGTGCTTTGCGGTTTCCAGTGTATGGTTTTGTTCAGTTCTACCATTCTGTCTTTCAATGCCGTGGTTTTGATAAACCATGCATCCAAGGGATAATATAAAACCGGCTTATCGGTTCGCCAGCAATGCGGGTAGTTATGTTCGTATTTCTCTATTTTAAATGCTTTCCCTTCTTTTTTAAGTTTTACGGCCAGGTCAACATTTACATCAACGTAATCGGGCAGATCCTTAAAATTTTTCACATAACGGCCGCTGAATTCGCCCATGCCGTCCACAAATTTTCCTTCTCTGTCAACCAGGGTGAGAATTCCTAATTTATATTTTTTCCCTACTTTAAAATCATCGGCACCGAAAGCCGGTGCGGTATGTACGATGCCTGTACCTTCATCGGTGGTCACAAAATCATCAACCACTACCTGAAACGGTTTGGCATCGGGAGTGATTTTTTGAATCGCTTCCAATGTATTAGCGGCAAAGGGAAGTAGCTGTTCATAGGTACAACCTGCAAGATCTTTTCCTTTACATTCTGTAATTATTCTGAAGGGAATGTTTTTACCGTCATTTGCGTATGCAGAAAAATCTCCATTTTCGCATTCGGGTTTGAAATATTTATGAAGCAGCGGTTTTGCCAGAATGACGTAAATGATTTCATGCAAATATGGATTCAGCGTTTTTATCAGTACGTAATCAATTTCAGGCCCTACGGTAAGCCCTAAGTTGGAAGGCAAAGTCCAGGGTGTGGTTGTCCAAGCCAGAAAAAAAAGATTCACATTGGTTTTCTGCGCTTCCTGTTCTTCAATTGCCTTGAAAAGAAATTCGCTCTGCTCATTGCGCAGGGCTTTAAACATAGCCACCACGCTGGTATCTTTCACTGTTTTATAGGTGCCCGGCTGATTCAGTTCATGAGAGCTGAGTCCTGTGCCGGCTGCCGGCGAATAGGGTTGAATGCTTATGCTTTGGTATAAAAGCTTTTTGTTGTATAATTGTTTCAGTAGCCACCACAAAGTTTCGATGTAGTCGTTTGTAAAAGTAATATAGGGTTTCTCAAGATCTACCCAGTATCCCATTTTTCGGGTCAGTTCATCCCATTTGTCTTTATATTTTAAAACCGCTTCACGGCACTTTTGGTTAAATTCCTGTACCGATAGGGTAACCCCGATGTTTTCTTTGGTAATGTTTAATTCTTTTTCAACACCCAATTCTACCGGTAACCCGTGTGTATCCCATCCGGCTTTTCGTTCCACCCGGAATCCTTTCATGGTTTTGTAGCGGCAAAATAAATCTTTGATGGTTCGGGAAATGACATGATGAATACCCGGCATCCCGTTGGCGCTGGGCGGGCCTTCGTAAAATACAAAGGCCGGCGCTTGCTCACGCAGCGAAATGCTTTTTTCAAAAATTTTGTGTTCACTCCAAAAGTTCAGCACTTCCGACTCAATGGCGGGTAAGTTCAGGGTTGTGATTTCAGGATATTTTTCACGCATACAATAAAAAGTTTGCAAAGTTACGAAACCTTTTTCAGAGGATATTTCTAGGTAAAATATTCCTCAAAGGCTCATTTTATTGAATTTGTTTAAACCGGGCAAAATGAAGGTTTTGATAGGAAATACTGTTGATATTTCCTCACAAGATTGAAAAATAATTTATTTAATTAACCGGAAAAGTAGTCGTAAAATCTTTATTTGAAAGAAGTTTTTGGAAGTCTTGTGTCTTTTTTTATTTGTTTAAAAGTCTTTCTTCAAAAATTTTTTTTAGCACATATTTCGGATATGCACCGGCCTGCATCGAAGGCTCTCCCTTAGCATCAATAAATAGGAGGGTGGGAATACTATGCACGCCAAATACGGCAGCCAGTTACGATTCCGCATCCGTATTTACCTTATAAATCAGCAACCTGTCTTTATATTCTTCGGAAAGTTCTTCCAATACCGGGGCCACCATACGGCAAGGGCCGCACCAGTCTGCATAAAAATCTATGATGGCCGGAAGTGTTCCGTTGTATTTCCATTCCGTTTCGGTTTCGTAGTTAAAGATTTTTTCTTTAAAATCCTTAGTGGTCAGTTGAATGGTGGGCATAGATAAGAGAATATTTAAGAATAATAATACAATATTGACTGGTCTAAGGTAAGAGAAGAATCACTCATTGCCGGTGTTTGTTATCACATTTGTTGAGAATCAGGGATGATATTGAACAAAATCATGAAAAAATTAACTAAATATAAATTATTTGCAAATGCAATACTGAAGTGACTAAAATCACATTCTTTTGTTTTTTCATTTTTAAATTGAGAATGAATTTATAACGATATGCAAACTTATCAGATTTTAATTGTCGGCGGCGGCAATGCCGGAATTTCAGCAGCTTCTCAACTACTCCGAAAAAACAAAAATCTAAACATTGCCATTGTGGAACCTTCTGAGGTTCATTACTACCAGCCTGCGTGGACTTTGGTAGGGGCCGGTGTATTTCGTATGGAAAAGACCTATCGCCCTCAGGCAAAAGTAATGCCTGATAAGGTAAGCTGGATAAAACAACGGGTTGTTTCTTTTCAACCCGAAGAAAAAGCGATTACGCTGGATAATCAGCAAAAAATATTTTATCAGTACCTGATAGGAGCCCCCGTCATCCAGTTGGATTGGTATTATATTTAAGGAACGCAGGAATCCTTGGGAACTAACCAAATCTGTTC
>JAOAGO010000038.1 GCA_026415715.1 Chitinophagaceae bacterium
GTAATGAAATGCTTGAATTAATTCGTTCCCGTCAGTCTGTAGTATTACATAATACCCCTCAAAGTTTGTTCGCTTAAGTTCTGCAATTGCCTGTTCATTAACGGGAGCAGAACTGATTACATTAATTACATCGTCTCCAGCCGCAAGAGCTCTAAGAAATTTTTTCTTTATATGTTTCACTTCAAAAGTCTATTTTAATTCGTCCGTAACAAGTTTGCTCTGTCGTTATAGATTAGACGATAACGCTCGCTTGACGAAATTCCGAGAAAAAAAAGAAAAGACCAAATGCCTGGAGGGCATATTGGGGCTACGTTGTTTTTTTATCGCAATCAAATTTTGTCAAGCTGCTTGTTGGACGAAGTCTACAAGATTGAGCCGGGTAAAAGTTTGGTCAAGCGTAGCGTTGGAACGAAACCTGGCAAAAAGGTGAGATTTGCCGCAGGCAAAGATATCACTTTACTCCGACGCAGTGGGATTTCGTTCCAATACAATAATTGACGCTTTGAAGTGGAAAAACCCTTTAGATTAATTATAATGTCGGTTTTTATTCAAAGCCTTCGTCAGTAAAGCGAAGGTGTTTGTTTAAAAAAATTATTGCCGACAGGTATTCCACAGCCGAAGGGCTGCCCCGCCCGGAGGGCGAACGGAGTGAGGCCTGAGTGAAGGAGCTTGCGACGGAACGAAGGCGGTTACCCCGCAGGGCGGGGAACTGCCGCCGATAAGCGAACCTGCCCGCCGGAGGCGGGCCGCAGGCGGGCCGATGACAGCCCCTGAAAAAAAAATATCATATCGGATAGCTATCCTTTTTTTCTTACCTGCCGCAGAAAACGTTCTATGGCGCGGCGCACCTCGTTGGCCTGTGATCGGTGGTGATTGACCATAACGGAAAAAATGAGGCGGCGGTTTTTGGCAGTGTATAAAAACCCGCTGAGCGCTACCACGCCGCTGAGGGTTCCGGTTTTGGCGTAAATATGCCCCGCTTCTTCTTTGTAAAACTGGCTGAGGGTGCCCTGGCCGCCGGTGGGAAATATTGCGCGGATGCGCTGCATGGAAAAAGCTTTTTCCATTTTGTGCAAAATGGCAGCCATGCTTTCGGGCGTAAACAGTTTGTAACGGCTCAGTCCCGAGCCGTCGGCCCAGCGGGGCGGCTGCGGCAAATCGCTGAAGTCGGTTTTCAGCAGGGTATCTATTACTTTTCCGGATTGCATAACGCCGAAAAGCGATTGGCTGACCATGAGTAAAATCTGCTCTCCGTAAAAATTATCGCTGCGGTGCATAAACGGCCTGAGCAGCGAATCGACAGGTTGGGAATACAGGGTTTGAAACGTTTGGAAAATCTCCGTTGTATCGGGCAGAAGTTCTACGGACCGGCGGGGCGTTAAGAGCATGTTCAGAATAGCAGCCGTGGTTTGAAACCCCTGCGTTCGGAAAGGAAGCGACTGCGGCCTGAAGGTTTCCGTTGAGGGGCGAAGGAAAAACTGATTGGTTTCAAGCTGCCGCTCTACCGTAAAGAGATAGTTTTTTACGGAAGGGTTAGGCTTCGGGAAAAATTCGGGCAACGGCGGTACGATGTTCCACTTTCCGTATTCGAAGGCAAAGCGGGCCAGGTTTCCGTAGGCCGGCCAGGGACTTTTTTCGGCCATATAGGCGGCATCATAATCATCCCACGACCAGCCGGAACCCCAATGCTTATCTTTCCAGGTTGAAGTGATGAGGCGAAGTGAATAGCGGCCTGCCCAATTTTTTAATGAATCCATCGCCGGCTGATGCGGAAAATCGGGATGCAGAAAGGTAGGGTCGCCGGTTGCTTTCAGCAAACATTCGTCGTGCTGAATGGCGTATTGCAAGGCGGGCAGGCGGGTGCCCAGATATTTCATGGCGGCATAGC
Organism: Chitinophagaceae bacterium; assembly: GCA_026415715.1. Taxonomy (GTDB): domain Bacteria; phylum Bacteroidota; class Bacteroidia; order Chitinophagales; family Chitinophagaceae; genus JJ008. Next base: position 1,889 of record JAOAGO010000038.1, read on the forward strand.
AGGTGGGTATTTTGACGTTGCTGGCCGGTACAAAATATTTATTGCTCTGATAGCGGTAAAGATATTTGTTGCGGTCGGGGTCGAAAATGCATATTCCGGTATGTGCCGCACAGAGGGCCGTATCGTTGAGCAGCTTTGTTTTTGCCAGCCGGCCGATTTGTTTTTCGATAGAGCAGGAAGATTTCAGAAATAGAAGGAAAAGAAAAACGAAAAACCCAAAGGGATGTTTTGAAAGCATGGCAAAGTGTTTTTGAGTTAGCTGCGCTCCTGCGCCCTGAGCCATCGCTCGGGGATTTCGTTGCTACTGGCCAGCAGATAATCTTTATAGCTGCAGGCGATGAAGCGTTTGTCGGGTAACTGCATCCACCATCGGCCGGTTTTTTTGCTTTGCAGAAAGGTGGTTTCCACTTCGGCAAAAAAAGTATGAAACTCGTTGAAGGATTCTTTTTCGTCCAGCGAAGATTCGCGGCGGCCGCGGCTGAACCCGTCGCACAAATACCAGAGCATGTGCGCTATTTGCTTTGCCGTCATTTCATGATAATCATTATCGGTCTGATAGCCATAGATGCCAATGCTGTTCATGAGATGGCTCATACCGGCGTAGCGCATGAGTTCGCAGATTTCTTCGCCGGAAAATCCGTTTGGCGAAAGGGTATTGGCCGGGGCAAAGGCAAAGGCCAGCGCCGAAATATCAATGCTGAGCATCTGGCTGTTTCGCAGCACGGGTTCCATTTCGTCTAAATTTTCTTTTACATGGCCTACGCGGAAGCAATCAAAACGCAGTTTGTCCAGCGTTTCCAGCATGTCGGGATGCACATAAAAGCTCTGAAAGCCGATATGATTGTAGTGCCGCACATAGTTTGGCATGGTTGTAAGCATGTCCATCAGAAAATTTTCATGAGGCAGGCCTGATTGGGGATTCAGATCAATCAATGCGTCTATGCATACCACTTCTACCCCTTTGTTTTGTTCGGCATAGGCCTGATATTGCGAAAGCGTGAGGTCGTGCGAGCCGCCGAGAAGGATGACCCGTTTGCCGTTTTCCATCAGTTCGCGAAGTACCGTTTTCAGGGCAGCGCAGGTGTCGGCATAAGCCGAACCGGTTTTAATGTTTCCAATATCGGCCAGCCGCACATCGTCGTGCCATTTATAAAGGGAATAAAAATGTTTTCGGATTACATCTGGCGCCGAGACGGACACGGCAGGTATTCCGCTTCCTCTGAACTCGTTACATCCTACGATGACATAATGCGCTTCGTCGGTATCGGGAAAATCACGGATGTAGGCCGATACGGTATGGCCGATGCGGCGATAGGCGTTTTTGTCGTCGCTGAAAATATCTTCCACTTTTAACGGGGTAAGAAAATCGGTGATGCCGGCAATATCCATACCTACAAAGCTAAGTGATAATTGAACGTTGTCAAGGAAATACCTTTTTTATTTCGGATTGTTTATGTGCACCTATCTTTGCGAAACATTTTTTTGATACAAATATTGTGTTTATAATGGACGAACTGATAAAAAAAATTGAAGAGTATCAAAAAGAGTTGTTGTCATTTGACGCTTCTGATGCTTCGCAGACGGAAGAGTTCAGAATAAAATTTCTGGGAACCAAAGGAATCGTGAAGTCGCTGATGGCCGAAATGAAAGCGCTTCCTGCCGAGCAGAAAAAGGAAGCGGGAAAATGGATTAATTCGTTTAAAGAGCTGGCCGAACAGAAGTATCAGGAATTCAAAGCAAAAACACAACAGATATCCGCCGCTCAAAGCGCTGAGGCCGACCTTACGCTGCCCGGCGATGAGATTCCGCTCGGCGCCCGTCATCCCGTATCGCTGATGCGCAACCGGATTGTTTCCATTTTCCGGCGGCTGGGCTTTTCGGTAGCCGATGGTCCTGAAATAGAAGACGACTGGCACAACTTCGGCGCGCTGAATCTTCCTGAACATCATCCTGCCCGCGACATGCAGGATACGTTTTACATTCAGCAGGATCCGGCCGTGCTGCTGCGCACCCACACGAGCAACGTACAGATTCGTGAAATGGAAAAAGGAAAACTGCCCATCCGGGGAATTTATCCCGGCCGGGTGTATCGCAACGAAACCATCAGCGCCCGCAGCCACTGTTTTTTTCATCAGGTAGAAGGATTGTATGTGGATGAAAACGTTTCTTTTGCCGACCTGAAACAAACGCTGTATTTTTTTGTAAAGGAAATGTTCGGCAAAGAGGCCCGGGTGCGGTTCCGGCCTTCGTATTTTCCGTTTACCGAACCCAGCGCCGAAATGGATGTGAGCTGTTTTATTTGCGGCGGCGAAGGCTGCAGCGTATGCAAAAAAACGGGCTGGGTGGAAATTCTGGGTTGCGGCATGGTGCATCCCAACGTGTTATCCAACTGCGGAATCAATCCGGAAAAATATACGGGCTTTGCTTTCGGCATGGGCATTGAACGTCCGGCCATGCTGAAATACGGCATTCAGGATATTCGTTTATTCAGCGAAAACGATATCCGTTTTCTGAAATCCTTTTGTTCTGCCGTGTAATTTTTAATTTCCTTTCAGCAGATAGCGACATCCTATGCCGGTCGTAAAATAGCGGAAGTCATGTAGGCCTTGCTGTAAAAAAAAGTGAAAGGCTGTTTTATTGCGTTTCCATTCGCCCAAACCCCGCACAACAATTGGCTTATCGCCGCTGCGGTACTGGTATCCCAGATATCCTGCGGTATAGATTTGCATTTTCCAGTCTTTTTTTTGCCACTCCAACCCGCTGCCAAACAAAAAAGCGTCGTTTTGACGATTGTTGATTTCATTCATTTCCCACACGTAAAAGCCGGCCATGCCGATAATTTTCCATGAATCATTAAGCGGTTTGCCGAAGGAGATATCAAAAAAATATCCCATACCGTCGGTATAACGGGCCGTTTCCAGATCAGAGCCCGAAGGATAACGGAAGCCAAACCGCAAAACCAGTTGAACAAAACGCTCCCATTTTTTTCTGAGGCGGAAGTTGATGTGCATCATCAGGTCGCCGCGGGCTACATTGTCGTAATAATGGGTATAATACACCCGCCTTTCTTTTTTTATGGCATCGCTCATTTGATAAAATTCAAGGGGGATGTACTGTAAATCCACAGAAACCAGATCTTTTACTACTCCATAGTTTGCCCGCAAAAACAGATTTTGGGTCTTGTCGCCTTTCATGAAATGACCGTTGAGTCCCGCATATACCGAAATCTCATTGGCAACTTCTCCGTTGCCGCAGAAGGGGATGGGCAGCGCATTCGGGCCCAGGTATAACGGTTTCATGCGGATATATCTTGACCAGTGAGTAACTCCGTCCCACTGTACGGTTTGCGCCCACTGCTGAAGGGTTTGAGCTTTTACAGGATAACAGAAAGCTGCCAACATCAGCAGGAAACAAAACAAAAAACGGGATTTCATGTCACTGCCGCTCTTCAAAAAATAAAAATGTATTCGGGCATGCTGCTTTAAAACATTCTGTTGTCTGTTTTAACATCACCTCTCAGTCATTAACATCATTTATCAACTTTCTGCTGCCGGGTAATCCTTTTTCTTCTGCATCTGTCTGTAATACAAAAATCCAAACAATGCTGCGGCCAGCAAAAGCAGTAATGTCAGAAAAAACCAAACCGTGTATTCAAGACGAATATTTATGCTGTCGGCCAGCTTCGAGCCGACCTCTTCAATTTTTTCTTTTGTGTCGCTTCGGTTTGATGAGGGATATCCGGGAAAGCGGGCTTTTACTTTTTCATTCAAGTCAAACAAGAGTAAAACAAGACTTGCCGCAGCACCCAGAGCAGCCGCTGATGCAGCCGGGATGGCCCCCTTGTATTTCAAAAAAGCCAGTATGGTTCCGCTTAATGCCAAAAGCAGGGCTGCCAGGGCAAAAAGGTTCGGTTCGCTTTTCTCTGAATTATTTTTTTTCGCAGCAATGTTCTCTTTTCCTTCGGATTTTGCTTCACCCACATCTTCCAATCCCTTTTTGATTTGAAACCCGGTGGCCAGCTGAAATCCGGAAACAGATCGCAGGGTAAATTCATTACACTTGATGTGGATAAAGGGCATGAAAAACAGGAAAAGACCGGCTATGAAAGCAATTCTTGAAGGAAGAGGGGTGCTCAGGATATCAACAGGTTTTTCCTGAATGTTGAAAATATCACCCGATGTTTCTGCTTTAAGATTTTCCATTTGATAAAATTATGAAAGCCCGAAATGATGATTTGAAAATAATCCGAAATTTGGCAATAAAAATAGATAAATTCTGATGAATCCAGTTCATACGGTTTGCGTATGCGGATCCGGAACCATGGGAACCGACATCGCCGAATTATCAGCCCGATCGGGTTATTATACTTTGCTTTACGATATTCAATCTTCTGCCCTTGCGCAGGCGGAATCAAAAATCAGTAACCGGCTCAGGCAATTACAGGAAAAAGGAAAAATTACAGCCGAACTGGCCGAATCCACTCTGTCTCGGCTGAAGTTTACCGATCATTTTGAAGAATGCCTGGCCGATGTGTTTATTGAAGCCATTGTGGAAAAAGAAGATTACAAGGTGGCCTTAATGAACCAACTGGCAGAAATCAACCACAGCGAAGTGGTATTTGCCACCAATACTTCTTCCCTTTCCGTTACCCGCATTGCCGAAAAGGTACAACATCCCGAACGGGTTATCGGCATGCATTTTTTCAATCCCGCCACCATCATGAAGCTTGTAGAAGTGGTGGTTACTCCGTTTACGGCGCCCTACGCGGTAGATACCGTAAGGCATCTTGCGGAAACGATGGGAAAAACTTCAGTCATTTGTCGCGATGTACCCGGATTCATCGTAAACCGTGTGGCCCGTCCTTATTATCTGGAGGCTTTGCGTATAGCCGAAGAACTGGGGACAGATTATACGCTAATAGACCGCATCATGGAAGCCACGGGTTTTCGTATGGGCCCCTTTCGCTTAATGGACCTGATCGGAAACGACGTGAATTATGCCGTGAGTTGTTCGGTGTATGAGCAGTTGGGAAAACCTGATCGCCTGAAACCCTCCGCCCTTCAGGAGAAAAACGTTAAAGAAGGAAAGCTGGGTGTAAAATCGGGCGAAGGATTTTATAAGTATTAAACCGCGCTGAATTCCATTTGCCAATGCAAAAAGATAAAATTCTGGTTACCGGGGCATCGGGATTTCTGGGAGCTTATATCATAAAAGAGCTGATCGGGAAAGGGTATTCCGTAAAAGCCATGCGTCATTCTTCTTCGCTTCCTTTTTTCATTGAAGACAACATTTTGAAAAAAGCGGAATGGGTGGAAGGCGATGTGCTGGATGTGGTGTTGTTGCGGGATATATTGCAGGATGTGAAATGTATTATTCATTCGGCGGCCGTGGTTTCTTTCTGGCGGCCCGAAAGAAAAAAAATGTATCAAATCAATGTAGAGGGAACGGCTAATCTGGTGAATGCGGCGCTGGAAGCCGGCGTGCCGCGTTTTATTCATATCAGTTCGGTAGCCGCACTGGGCCGCACCCGAAAAGGCGGACGGGTGGATGAAGAAACCCCATGGCAAAGCGCCGATCTCAACTCACACTATGGCATCAGCAAACGAAAAGCAGAGCTGGAAGTGTGGCGCGGATTTGCCGAAGGATTGAACGGCGTCATTCTCAATCCCAGCACCATTTTAGGATTCGGCGACTGGAACAAAGGAAGCTGTGCCATTTTTAAAACCGTGTGGAAACAATTCCCGTTTTATACTGAAGGAATGAATGGTTTTGTGGATGTGGAAGATGTAGCCCGCTGCGCCGCCATGATGATAGAAAGCGAAATTACCGGGCAACGGTTTATCGTGAACGGCGACAATTGGCCCTTCCGGAAATTACAAAATACCATTGCGGTATGTTTCGGCGTCCGAAAGCCAGGGTGGAAGGCCGGCCCTTTTTTGCTGAGTATAGGCTGGAGAGTGGAAATGCTGAAAGCCCTTTTGACCGGACAAAGGCCTTTTCTTACACGGGAAAGCGCCAGAGTCGGTTCAAGTAAAACCTGGTTTGATTCAGGAAAGCTGCTGAGATATTTTCCCGAATTTCAATTCACGCCGCTGGAGATAACGATTGAAAAAGCATGCAAAAAATACCTGGAACACCTGAAGCTGAAAGATTGATTTTTATTCAGCCTGTTTCTAAACCACAATGGTTTTTTGATGATGCAGAAAAAAGTTGAAATAAGCCGGATATTGCCCGGGTTAAAAGAACAATCATAAACCCGCTCAAAAAAATTGTTTTAAATACCCTTCGTATTTCTACCCAAATTTTTGCCCAATCAAAATCCGTAACGCAACGAAACCCGGAAAAATAACATCATACTGTACAATCATTTCCCGAAACATAACGTTAAAATTAAAAAACATCAAAAACCGATTTCGCTGACTATTTTTACTCCGAAACATTACATCATGATCGTGCGAAGCATTTTTCTTTCTGTTTTATTGTTGGCCGCGGTTTCGCATCATGCCCAGATTATCCTGACCGGCGTAGTGCTTGATTCGGCATCCAGAGAACCTTTGGCCGGCGCATCGGTGTTTTGCCGAAATACCACACAGGGAACCACAACCGACAAAAACGGAAATTTTTCCCTGACGCTGAAACCCGGAGGCTATGACCTGGTCATTAGTTATACAGGCTTTCAAACCCAACTGTTTCGGATTACGGAAAGCAAACATCTGGAAATTCTGATGATTCAGGAAGAAAAAAGTATGGGCGAAGTGGTGGTGCGCAACACCAACGAAGTCAAAGACGGTTTTACAAAATACGGCGAGTTTTTTCTTGCTCATTTTATCGGTTCAACGCCGAATGCCCGGCAATGTATTTTACGAAATCCGGACGTGTTGAAATTTTACTTTTTCAAACGCTCTAACCGGCTGAAAGTAACGGCAACTGCTCCGCTCATCATTGACAACTATGCGTTGGGCTATCATCTGCAATATCAGCTGGATTCGTTTGTTTATCATTATAATACCGATATCAGTTCTTACAGAGGCTATTGTTTGTTTTCGGAAATGCAGGGAAGCGACAGTTTGAAAAATGTATGGGCATTGGCCAGAAAAAAAGCCTACTTTGGTTCGCTGCTGCACTTTATGCGCAGCTACTACGACAGCGCTTTGGTGCAAGAAGGCTGGATGATAGAAATGCAGGATGAAGCCAGCCCGGCAAAATTTAACAGGGTGGCCGATGTATATGATACGGCACATTACAATGTCATTGTTTCCGAAAATCAGGCGGGCGACAGTTCGGCGGTTAAAACCACGGAGGTAGAGATTTATTTCCCACGCAAAATCAGCATCACTTATAAAGGCGCTGCACCGGAAAAAGAATATCTGAAAAAAATGAATTATCCGATGAATGTGCCGTATCAGATTTCGTTCGCCGAAATGAAAGACTGGATTACCATCACGGAAAACGGATATTATTATAACCCAGCCCAATGGATGAACGAAGGATACTGGAGCTGGAAAAATCTGGCCGACCAGCTTCCGTATGACTACTGGCCCGATTAAATATTCCGTGCTTTCAGTTTATCCCAAATTTCCGGAATCCGTTTTATCCATGCCAGTTGTTTTAATTTTTCGCGGGCTTCTTCGGCCGGATATCCGAAATAAATTTTGTTTCCTTCAAGCGATGACATGACACCGCTCTGGGCATTAATCACGGCCCCTTTTCCTATGCGCAATGTTTTGCTGATGCCTGCCTGTCCCCATACCGTTACCTCATCTTCGAGCACGGTTGCCCCGGCAATTCCCGCCTGGGCGGCTATCAGACAGTTTTTTCCGATCATTACATCATGTCCCAGATGCACTAAGTTGTCAATTTTTGTTCCGGCCCCTATTACAGTGTCGCCGCTTACGCCGCGGTCTATGGTGCAGTTTGCGCCGATTTCAACATAATCTTCCACGACTACCCGTCCGCAACTGTTCATTTTTTTATAAAAAATTTCGCGATGGGTTTTTTTATTGTAATAAAACGCATCGCTGCCGATGACGGTGCCGGATTGTATAATCACATGATCGCCGATAATGCAATCGTTCAGAATGGTTACATTCGGATATAAAATACAATGTCGTCCGATGCGAACCTGATGCCCGAGATACACATTCGGCATCAGCACGGTGCCCTCGCCCACCTGTGCCGTTTCGCTGACCATTTGCAATGAAGGACGGAACGGCTTGAAATGACTGACCAACTGATTGTACGCTTCAAACGGTTGTTCGGTAATTAACAGGGTTTTATCGGGCGGACATTCCGTTTCGGCATTGATGATGATGGCCGACGCCGGCGAATGAATGCATGCGGCATAGTATTTCGGGTGATCCGTAAATACAATATCGCCCTCTTCCACACGGTGAATTTCGTTGATGCCTTTCACCCAACCGTTTCGGTTGCCTTTTATCTCCGCGTCAATTAAAGATGCTATTTCCGTAACGGGAATCGGTTTTTCAAATCGCATATCCTGATAATTTTTTAAAAATGAAAATTTACGTCGCTTACATCATTTCGGACAAACTGAATTTTTGATTTCATTTTTTCTTCCGCAAAAACAGAATGCATTCAGCCCGTTTTTGATTCGCATACCACTCAAAATTTCTTTTTGTAAACAGAAAATTACGTTTTCGTTTTCCACATGTTTGTCACAAATGTTGATAAAATAATTTGAAAATATTTTTTATTTCAAAAAAATTCTTATTAATATTGCATCGGGAATTTTTATTCCCTGTACTTACTAACCCATCCATATAAATGTCCCCCTTCGGTTAAGGGGGATTTTTATTCAAAAGATTTTCAGCATAGCAATGAATATCTGCTTCTTTTTTTTCAGCCCCGTAATTTATCATACAACAAAGCATCTCATCACAAAAAGATAAATTGCCTTATGATTAAATCCATGACCGGTTTTGCCCGTGAAGAAGTGAAAGTGAATGCCTATACCTTTATCATTGAAATAAAATCACTGAACGGAAAGCAGTTTGATTTGATGCTTAAAATTCCGGCATTACTGAAACCTTACGAGTTTGAAATCCGAAAAATCATTGCCGATCAGTTGGGGCGCGGCACCGCTGAATGTATGATCAGTCTGAAAGATAACGGACAGGCAAAACCCGTAACGATCAATACCGAGTTAGCGAAAGCTTATTATCAATCTCTTGCCGAATTGGCGGAGTCGCTGAAGTTAGACACCTCTCAAATACTGAATGCGTTGCTGAAGCTGCCGGAAGTAATTGTACCCGGCACCGAAACCCTTCAAGATGATGAATGGATTATTTTTCGTGAAGGCCTGTTCGCCGCGCTGAACAGCCTGAACCGGCATCGCCTGAGCGAAGGCGCAGCGCTGGAAGCCGATCTTGTGCAACGCATCCGTTCCATCATGGCTTATCATGACGAAATCAAACAAAGAGACCCGTTGCGCATCCAAAAGCTTCGCGAGCACTTACAAAACTTGCTGGAGCAAAATGCAGGAAAAGAAAAATATGATGCCAACCGCCTGGAACAGGAACTGATTTATTACATTGAAAAAATGGACATTAGTGAAGAACTGGTGCGGCTGCTCAGCCATTGTGATTATTTTTTGTCGCTGCTTCAGGATGCAGACGACATGAAAGGGAAAAAGCTCTCTTTCGTTTTGCAGGAAATCGGCCGCGAAATCAACACCCTCGGCGCAAAAGCGTACGACGCCGAAATGCAGAAACGGGTAGTGATGATGAAAGACGAACTGGAAAAAGCCAAAGAACAAATTTCAAATGTTCTTTAGCCCATACCGAAAACAAATAAACCCGCACGGCGAAACCTTGTACTTTTGCAAAAAAATCCGTGAGACGCCATTTCTTATTGTTCTTTATTGCTTCAGCCATGTGGGTGGCCGGCTGCGGCCCACTGGATCTCTATGAAAAAAACGTTATCATCCCGAAACACCGGTGGAAAAGCGAATTCAGGCCGCAGTTTTCATTTATTATTAAAGACAGCTCCCGCCCCTATCAGCTTTATTTTACCATTCGTCATAAAGACAAATATGCATATAACAATATTTACATTAAGCTTACTGCACTGAATGAAAAAAACGATACGGTATTTTCACGCATATATGATGTGAAGCTGGGTTCGGACGAAACCGGTTGGCTCGGCAGCGGTATGGACGATATCTATGACCATCGCGTAAGGCTGGAAGCGCCTGAGAAATGGAAACCCGGCGCCTATCGTTTCATCGTGGAACAGATTATGCGGGAAGACCCGCTGGAACACGTACTGGCAGCAGGCATCAGGTTGGAAAAAAAATAAACTTATGCCAAACGGGGAAGATAAAAAAATCAAAAAGCCCGTCTTTCTTTTCTGGTTGCTTTTTGTGTATATCGTAGCAGCCATCATCTGGTGGTTTATTTCATTGGAAAAACAAAATCGTCAGATTACTGAACTGCGGCAACAAAACATTTTACTTCAGTATCAGAACAACTCTTTGTCTCAACCGGTATCAGAAATTAAAAAAAAGGAAGCCGAAAAAATACAGAAAAGAAACACCGTGAAGTATATCACCGAAGGTATCGTTTTCTTATTTATCATTTTGGCCGGCGCATACTTTATTCTTCGCGCCGTACGAAACGAACTGCAACTGCAGCATCAGCAGCAAAATTTTCTGATGGCGGTAACCCACGAACTCAAAACCCCGCTTTCGGTGATGCGGTTGAATCTTGAAACCCTTATCAAACACACACTGGAACCGGAAAAAACAAAAAAACTGCTCAAAGCCACCTTAAGCGAAACCGGCCGGCTGAATTTTCTGATTAACAACGTGCTCATCGCTTCAAGACTGGAAGGAAGTCAGTATGAATGGAGCCGCGAAGAACTTGATTTTTCCGAGCTGCTGAAAGATTGCGTAAAAGAATTTCGAAGCCGTTATCCCGAACAACAAATTGAAGAAGAAATTGCCACCGACTGCGACCTGAAAGGCGATGCGTTACTGTTACAGATTCTGGCCAGTAATCTCATGGAAAATGCCGTCAAATACTCGGGCGGAAAAGGCGTTATCAGCATAAAACTGCATCGGCATAACGGCCAAATCCTTCTCAAAGTGTCTGATCAGGGACCCGGTATTCCGGATCACGAAAAAGTAAAAATCTTTCAGCGGTTTTACAGAATCGGCAATGAAAACACCCGGCAACATCAAGGTACGGGCCTGGGACTTTATCTCTGTAAAAAAATTGCCAATTATCACCATGCCCAAATTCAGGTTACCGATAATCAACCCGCCGGCAGTACCTTTGTCGTAACTTTCAAAACATGAGCGAACTGCAGAAACTTTCCGTACTGCTGGTTGAAGATGAAGAAAACCTGCACGAAGCCCTGAAGCTGAATCTGGAACTGGAAGGCTTCGAAGTAACCTCAGCCTTCAACGGTACCGACGCCGTAGCGGCCATTCAAAAAGAATATTTTGACCTCATTATATTAGATATCATGCTTCCTGAAATGGACGGCATTGCGGCGCTCGAATCCATCCGCCTGCGCAACCGCGAAATACCCATTCTCATCCTTAGCGCAAAAAATACCAGCTCCGACCGGGTGCTGGGACTGAAAAAAGGAGCCGATGATTATCTCACCAAGCCTTTCAACCTGGAAGAATTATTGCTCCGCATCAATAAGCTGATAGAAAAAAACCGTAAAATCAAAGAGAAGTCAACCCTCGATGACACTTATTCCATCGGTGAATTTACCATCAGCTTCAGCGCTCAGGAAGCCGTAGCGCCGGACGGGCGTCGTATTCAGCTGACTAAAAAAGAAACCATGTTGCTCCGTCTGTTAATAGAAAATAAAAATCAGGTGGTGCCCCGCGAAAAAATTCTGCAAACCGTGTGGGGGTACAATGTGTATCCGTCTACCCGTACCATTGACAACTTCATTCTCAACTTCCGCAAGTATTTTGAAAAAGACACCCGCAATCCCCGCTATTTTCATTCCGTCAGAGGGGTTGGCTATAAGTTTACCGAATGAAAAGCATTTGTTATACATTCCAAGAAGGCAAACCGGCATACCGGTGTTATTTTTTGGAGCTCTTTTCCTCCCGCCTGCGGCGGACAGGAATTCTGTTTAGCTTCTCTTATCTACAAATCCCCCAATTGCGGCCGCATTACTATATCTTCCACACAGGCGGCCGGCGAAAGTTGCGATGCGGCATATACCATACGGGCTACATCTTCCGGCACCATAATCCGATGTCCGCTGTTGTCAAAATTGCCCCAGCTGTCAGTCAGTACTGCACCGGGCAGTACCGCCGTCACTTTGATATGAAACGGTTTCAGCTCTTCCCGTAAATTTTTGCTGAAGCCGTATAGTGCAAATTTGCTGATACTGTAAGCCCCCCCGTCTGTATATGCATGAAGCGAAGCAATGGAACAAATATTGAAAATGTGGCCGCTTCTTCTCTGTTTCATGGAAGGCAGCAGCGTTTTCGTAAGGTAATAAGCGCTGAGAACATTAACGGCCAACTGACTTTCCAGAATGCCGTCGGGCTCTTCGCCGATAGAGCCGGGCACAAAATAGCCGGCATTGTTTACTATAACATCCGGCGTGCAATGGTTTAGACACCACCGGCCGGCCGAAACAGCCTCTTCTTTTCGCGAAAGGTCGGCCGCATGCGATATAATGGCGATGTTTGGATATCGTTCAGCCAATTCCTGAACGGTTTTTTTTAACCTATCGGTATTTTTGGATGTTAAATAAAGTGAATGGCCGTGTGCGGCAAATGCTTCTGCAATGGCCTTTCCGATACCTCTTGAAGCGCCGGTAATCAACACATGCATAACAAAAGTTTTAATTAAGAAGCAGGCGGAATTCGTTTTCTTTGCAAAGCTACGGGCTGTTATGAAGTATAAACATTTATTTTTTGACCTCGACCACACGCTGTGGGATTTCGAAGCCAACAGCCGGTCCACGCTGGAAGAGTTATATCACCTGTTTTCGTTACCCCTTCGGGGTATTTCTGAATTTGAACCGTTCTATCAGCAATACATCAGCCACAATGAAATTCTTTGGGAAAAATACCGGAACGGTAAAATGAAAGTGGATGAACTGCGGTGGAAGCGCATGTGGCTTACTTTGCTTGATTTTAAAATTACCGACGAAATGCTGGCCAGGGCGTTAAGCTACCGGTTTCTGGAAATATTACCCACCCGAACGGAATTATTTCCCCACGCTAAGGAAATCCTAGGCTATCTGAAAGAAAAAAATTATCAGTTGCATTTGCTGACAAACGGTTTTGAAGAAACGCAACGCCGGAAAATCCGCCATGCAGGCATTGAACACTATTTTACGCATGTTATCACCTCGGAAGGAAGCAACAGCATGAAGCCGCAAAAAGAAATTTTTGAATATGCATTCCGGAAGTCAGGTGCGATGCCCGAACACAGTATTATGATTGGTGATACGGCCGATGTGGATATTCTCGGCGCTATTCAGGCAGGGATTGACCAGGTTCATGTCCGGCATCGGGCTTCCGAACCGGTTCAGGTGCTGGGACGTTTTCCCACCTACACCGTTTATTCTCTGAAAGAACTGGAGAATATTTTTTAGCCTGCCGGTCACCACTCGGCAATAACCGACAACCCGGCTTTCACTTGGTCGCCGTTTTTTACTTTAATGACAGCTTCTTTCGGTATCAATATATCTACCCTTGAGCCGAATTTAATAAAGCCCAGTTCCTGCGCCTGAGCAACTTCCATTCCGGGCTTCAGGTAATTAATGATTCGCCGGGCCAGAAAACCGGCAATTTGTTTTATCATAATCTGTTTGCCCGAAGTTTCAATCACCACCGTATGCCGTTCGTTTTCGGTTGACGATTTCGGATGCCAGGCCATCAGATACTTCCCGGGATGATACCGGCTGTAAATCACTTTTCCGCTTACCGGGATGCGGTTCAGATGTACATTCAGCGGACTCATGAATACGGATATCTGAATTCTTTTGTCTTTAAAAAATTCATCATCAAATATCTTTTCCAGCGCCACAATTTTTCCGTCGGCCGGCGACAGTATGGCTTGCGGCTGCCGGACAAAATGCCGTTGGGGCGAGCGAAAAAAATAAACAATGAGAAGAAGCAACAGAAAACTCACCAAAAATATCAGCCACGAAAGCCACGGTACCACATAACTGAAGGCATAAAAAGAAATCAGGTTGACCAGCGTAAACAAAATCACCGACCATGCAATAGTTTTATATCCTTCCTTGTGAATTTTCATATTCGGGATGGCTGCGAAAATAGCGATTCCACAGCAAAATCACCGCCTTGTTAAAAAATCAAAAGTCCTTTTCTCATACAACTTTTCATTCAGGGTGCTAAAAAGTTTTTGCAAGAAGTGAACAGGCAAGTCCCGCAAGTGGAATGGCAAAGAGCATGGAATCAAACCGGTCTAAAAATCCGCCATGGCCGGGAAGTATGGTGCCGCTATCTTTTACGCCGGCAAGCCGTTTCAGCCACGATTCAAACAAATCGCCGGCCACGCCGGCCACCGAAGTTACTGCTGTGAGCAGAATAAAAACAAGCAGGGCGGATTTACGGTTCACCGGACTGCAAAGGGAATAATAAAGTAGCGAAACCAGTATCACCGAACACAAAATTCCGCCCAGGGTACCTTCTATTGTTTTTTTTGGTGAAATTTTGGAAAGCGGCGTTTTGCCAAACCATGCTCCCGTCAGATAGGCCATGGTATCATTAATCCAGATGGTAATAATTATAAGCAACGGAAACTGAATGAGTATATTTTGCCTTGGACAAATGAATAATCCCGTATCATAGAGTTTTAGCATAAATCCCAGGCTGATGGAGATGTATAACCAGCCCCCCATGGCAGCCAGTACAGGCTTAACGGAAGGCAGCGGCTGACGGAATATACCCATTACTACAATCACATATCCCGCTAACGAAACCGGAAAAGAAAAATTTTCCTTCAGGCGATATTCGTCTATTACATAATCATGGCTGCAAAACCATAACATCATGCCGTAGCCGGCCGTCATCAGTCCCATGCGCAGATATGTATGAAAGCGAAGCGAAAAGATTTTTTCTATCAGATTCAGAAATTCGTGCCAGCAGCCGAAATGGATAAGAGTGAAAAGAAAAAGAAAGCTCCACCGGTTCCACAAAAGTCCGGCCAGCATCACGATAACAAAAAAAACGGCGGTAAGGGTTCTTCTTTTAAAAACGGTAAGATTGAGCGCCATGGGATGAGTAGAATTTATTCCGGCGTGTTTTCCGGAAAGTCAAACGGATGATTTTTTACGGGAACGTTATCATCGGCATACACCGATTCATAAGTGTTTTGCGACATTTTATGCATACGCAACATCAGCATCAGCACCAACAACAAGCTGACCAGTGCGGCCGGCAGAGAAGATACCCACAGCTCTTTACTTTGTTTTATGTTTTCGACATCCAGCAGATTAGGATAAAAATAAGCAGCCACTATCAGTACGGCGTCATATACAAAATGCGCCGTGATGGCCACCCACAAACTGCCGCTGTACCAATACATCATGCCCAGCAAAATACCTAACGCCAAACGGGGTAAAAACCCGTAAAACTGTGCATGCAGCGCCGAAAAAAGTATGGCCGTAATCACAATGCCCGCCATGGGATGCTTTATCCATTTAATGAGAAGGCGTTGTACTATGCCGCGGAAAAACAATTCTTCGCCGACGGCGGCCAGCAGCGCAATAAAAATCAGGTTCAGCAGCAAATCTTTAATACTTCGTTGCGACAGAATCAACTTGATTAAACCGGCAATTTCATTTTCTTTCTGATTAATCCATCGGGAAATTCCTTCAGGAAAAGGAATGCTGCGGTTGATTTCACCCAGCCAGTTTCCCAAGGGTAAAGCCAGCAACATTACAGCCGCCCCCGTAAAAAAAAATTCGGGGTGAGAAGGCCGACGCCATCCCAGATATTTCTTTACTGATGTGCTGAACAGTTTTGCGGAAATCAGTGCCGGAATCAGAAAAAGGCTGACAAACTGCACAAGTTGCATGCCGCGAATCAGCGGGATGGCTCTGGATTTATCTGCACTGAGCGTAGCTAAATTATTCAGTTCATTCACCGAAGTGCCGGTAACTGCAGCCAGAAGCAACGTGCCCAGCACACCGATAACAAAAAAGGAAGCCAGGGTAATTCCCCCGAAAATGAGCAATTGTTTAAAAACAGATTCCGTTTTATAAGCCCCCTGCATGAATGTCGGTTGTTTTTTGTTTTTTAACTTTGCAGATTATTTTTTTCGGCAAAGCTAAACTTCTGATGGTAAAAATAGGCAACCTGATACTTCCCGATCCGGAAGGCATCGGATTTCCGCTGCTGCTGGCGCCTATGGAAGACGTGAGCGACCCGCCCTTCCGTGCCGTATGCAAGGAAAACGGCGCAGATGTAATGTACACCGAATTTATTTCATCCGAAGGCCTCATCCGAAACGCCATCAAGAGCAGGAAAAAGCTAGACATCTTTGATCATGAGCGCCCCATCGGCATACAGATTTTTGGTGGCGATGAAGAAAGTTTGTCTCTGGCGGCGCAGATTGTGGAAGCGACACAACCCGATTTGCTGGACATCAATTTCGGTTGCCCGGTGAAAAAAGTGGTGCAAAAAGGAGCAGGTGCTGCCGTATTGAAAGATATTCAGCTGATGGTAAAACTTACTGAGGCTGTCGTAAAATCCACTTCGCTTCCGGTAACGGTAAAAACACGACTGGGTTGGGATGAACAAAGTAAAAACATTGAAGAAGTAGCCGAACGTTTGCAAGATGCCGGCATCAAAGCACTGACCATTCACGGCCGCACCCGTACCCAAATGTATAAAGGAGAAGCCGACTGGACCTTGATTGGAAAAGTGAAAAACAACCCCCGCATACACATTCCTGTTTTCGGAAACGGCGATATTGACTCGCCCCAGAAAGCGCTGGAATATAAAAACCGCTACGGAGTGGACGGTATCATGATTGGCAGAGCGGCCATCGGTTATCCGTGGATTTTCAGAGAAATCAAGCATTACATCAAAACCGGCGAACTTCTTCAGCCTCCCGGTGTGGAAGAGCGGGTGGCTGTTTGCCGAAAACACCTCCGCTTATCCGTGGAATGGAAAGGCGAAAAAGCCGGTATTCATGAAATGAGAATGCATTATACCCATTACCTGAGAGGGTTGCCGAACATCAGAGAATACCGGCAAAAACTGGTTACCCTGAAAACCCTTGAAGAAATAGAAGAAACCCTCTCTGAAATTGAAAAAACCTATAAAGGCTTTGTGCCGCAGCCTGTTTATACCACGGAATGTTCGTTTGAAGAAAAATGCCCCGCAAATTAAATTCTTATCCTATTCGATTTTCCTTCGCCATCTGATATGCCATTTGAGCATCAGCTTCTGAAAACGGCAAACCCTTTTCTGATTTTTTCTTACATTTGATGAGATGAAATCATTTATTCGCATAACCGAAACGCCGGCTACCGCCCTGGATGTTTATCGTATGCTGCCCGAAGGCACGAGGGCTGAAGTGTTGTTTAATACCTTGTATATGTCGCCCTCTCCGAAATTTGAACATCAAAAACTCGTGAGTAAATTATTTAATCAGCTTTACAATCATGTTGAAAAAACAAACAACGGTATTGTTATTTGTTCCCCTTTTGATGTGTATCTGGAAGAACAGATGTCAGCCGTTCAGCCTGATATTCTTTTTATCTCTCACCAAAACATGAACATTTTAAAAGAAGACGGCTATGCGCATGGCACGCCGGATTTGATTATTGAAGTCGTTTCGGGAAAAGATACCCGAGACCGCACTTTGAAAAAGAAACTGTACGAAAAAGCCGGCTTGAAAGAATACTTCATCGTAGAGACGAAATCGTGCATGGCCGAATTATTTGTACTTTCTCAAAAAAAATACCGAAAGTCGTATTCACGAAAAGGACTTTTCCGGTCGCGTTTACTTGGACTTGAATTCAGGTTTTGACAGCTTCCATCACTTCCCGGCTGAGCGGAGATACAGAGGAGCCCCACATATATTTCAGGTCTCCGTTTTCGTCAACCAGATATTTGTAAAAATTCCACGCCGGCGCCCGATCATTCCATCCGTTGTATGCAGCATTGCTGAGCCATCGGTACACTTCATGTTGATCGGGAGATTTTACCACCACGCATTTTTTCATCAGCGGGAAACGTATGCCGTAATGCGTCTGACAAAAAGCTGAAATTTCTTCATCGCTGCCTTTTTCCTGTTGCTTGAAATCGTTGGAGGGAAATGCCAGAATCGTGAGCGAAGCGCCGTACAGTTTCCATAATTGCTGCAACTCTTCATACTGGCGGGTATATCCGCAATCGCTGGCCGTATTCACAATCAGAGTTTTTTTTCCGCGCAGCGTGCCAAAGTCGAGCACCGTGCCGTTGTTTGTTACCGCTTTCAGTTCAAAAAAAGAAACCTTCGGCGGAGTATTTCCTTTCAGTGATTCGGCGTTTTTTTTCAAAAACCGACCGGCCCGCATCAGTACGGGATAAAGCCGGAACAACAGTTTTCTTCGCCACGACATAGTTCAGATTGTTTTTGTTTTAAACGGCAGATAAACAAAAAAGTTGTAAAATTTTATCGTATCATTTTTTTAAACCATTTCAGCTTTCCCCGAAATCCCGGGTATTTGAATCGGGGGTCAAACCATACCGGCGTTTTCATAACGGCCTTTATATGAGAAAACGTATCAAAACTGAATTTGCCATGATAGCGCCCGATACCGCTGTTGCCTCTTCCGCCAAACGGAAGATAATGATTGGTTACATGCAACGCGGCATTATTGACACAGGCGCCTCCCGATGGCACCGCTTCAATCCATTCTTTTTCTTTTGTACGGTCTGATGTAAATACGTAAAAAGCCAGCGGATCGGGATGTTGCTGAATAACGGCCATTGCCTCTTCTTTTTCGCGGAAAGGAATTACCGGAAGTATAGGGCCGAAAATTTCTTCCTGCATCACGGATGCTCCGGGCGTAATGCCGGTGAGTAAGGTGGGAGCAATATATAAATCACTTTTGTCTTTTTCGCCTCCGGCAAACACGGTTCCTTCATTCAGATACTTTTCCAGCCGTTCAAAATGTTTTGCATTTACAATACGGCCGTAGTCATAACTTTTCCTTGCATCTTCTCCGAAAAAATCTTTAATTACTCCGGACATCGTTTGCAGAAATCTTTCATAAACCGATACATGGACCAGCACGTAATCGGGCGCCACACACATTTGTCCGGCATTGGAAAATTTGGTGAGCGCAATGCGCCGGGCCGCCACTTTCAGGTTGGCATCCCGTTCTATCACGCAGGGACTTTTACCCCCAAGCTCCAGCGTAACCGGAGTAAGCTGAGCAGCCGCCATGGAATAAATGATTTTACCTACGGCCGGACTGCCCGTAAAAAAGATATGATCGAAACGAAACTGACTGAGCATTTCGGGCAAAATGGTTTTCCCTTCTCCCTCCACACAAAGTATGTATTCGGGTGCAAAGGTTTCCTTTATCATTTCGGCCATCACGGCAGAAGTAGCAGGCGCCAGTTCGCTGGGCTTTAATACCACACAGTTTCCTGCTGCCATGGCTCCTATCAGCGGGTTTATCAGCAATTGCAACGGATAATTCCACGGAGCAACTATCAGCGTTACGCCAAGCGGCTCTTTCACAATACGGCTGCGGGACGGGAAATTCAGCAAATTGGTAGATGCAGCTTCAGGCTCCATCCACTGCTTTAAATGCCTGAGCGTGAAACGAAGTTCGGAAAGTACCATGCCGGTTTCGGTTACCCAAACCTCTTCCGGACTTTTGCGCAGATCGGTATAAAGAGATTCGTAAAACCTGTTTTCGTAGCGTAACAGCGCCTCTTTGAGTTTCAACAACTGCTCTTTGCGGAAAGAATATGGCAAGGTATGCTTCTGTGAAAAAAAACTCCGGAGTTTTTCCAGCATGGGTTTGTACATAGAAAAATTATTTAAATGACCTTGTGTTCGGAAATTTCGTATGCTGACTGAACACATCATCAAACTTAACCATAAATTTACAACATGACGCATGAATATTTTATGACTCAGGCGCTTCGCGAGGCAAGGAAAGCCTTTGAAGAAGACGAAGTGCCGGTGGGTGCCGTAGTGGTGGTACAGGAAAAAATTATTGCCAGAGGTTATAACATGACCGAAAGGCTGAAAGACCCGACGGCACATGCGGAAATGATTGCGCTGACCTCTGCCTTTCATCATTTAGGTGCAAAATACCTTACCGAAGCTACCATATATATAACTCTGGAACCCTGCCTGATGTGCGCCGGCGCTTTGTTCTGGAGCAAGGTAAAGAGGGTGGTTTACGGCGCCGAGGATGAAAAAAACGGATTCCGGAAAACGACAGGGCCACAGTGGCCTTTTCATCCCAAAACCGAACTCATCAGGGGGGTACTCAAAGAAGAATGTGCACTGCTGATGAAGGAGTTTTTTCTGAAAAAAAGGTAAGCCAGAGGTTAAGGCGCCAAACGCCCTGCCTGAAAAAGCATTCAAAAATTTCTTTTGGTTAAGTTTCAGCGATGCCGTTTTACAAAACAACCTTTTTGTACATTTGCCGTTATAAGTAAAAAACTTCAGTTATGCCATTTACATTACCGCCATTACCATATGCTCCCGATGCGCTGGAGCCGCATATTGATACAATGACCATGCAGATTCATCACGGAAAACACCATCAGGCTTATGTGGACAACCTGAATAAAGCCATTGCAGGCACCGAACATGAAAACAAAACGCTGGAAGAACTGGTGCGAAATGCGGGCAGTATTTCAGCAGCCGTGCGCAACAACGGCGGCGGCCACTGGAATCACAGTTTTTTCTGGGAAATATTGAGTCCCTCGGGCGGCGGAGCGCCAACCGGAAAACTGGCCGATGCCATTAACGGCGCATTCGGTTCGTTTGATGCGTTTAAGGAAAAATTCACACAGGCAGGCATGACCCGTTTCGGGAGCGGCTGGGCCTGGCTGATTGTAACGGCCGACGGTAAACTGGAAATTACCAGCACGCCGAATCAGGATAACCCGCTGATGGATGTAGCTGAAGTAAAAGGAAAACCTATTTTTGGCGTGGATGTGTGGGAGCATGCTTACTATCTGAAATACCAGAACCGCAGAGCCGACTATTTAGCCGCCATATGGAATGTGGTGGACTGGAATAAGGTGGCTGAGAAGTTGTAGCCGGCGAAGCACACATCAGCGGAATTCAATTCAGATATGGAGCGGTGGTATTTTTTGTTGAAGAATAAGAGTTACAGTTTATGCTGATTGGGACGATTTGCTTTCCATGTTAGTCCGGTAGTTAACAGATTCAAGGTATTTCAATCGCCATAAAAATACAAAGTTGACTTTTTGTGGTTTGTAGAGCGGGGATCTGTGCGCCTGTTGCAAAACTCACCATTTGTTTATAAGGATATTTTATTTTTCCTTTTAGAAGATGCTCTTAGCCCAAGCAAGATAGAAAACAATAACTGCCTGTAAATGCCGAAAAAACACTCCAAAATCAGTTGCTTTTCTTTTTTCGGCTATCCAACACTCCACTGAGCATGGTATAAAGAAAATCCATTACAAACCCGGAAAATTTTTATCCGACCAGGTTATTTTATTGCAGAGGGCATTGTGCAACGGCTACTGATGTTAGGTGCTGGCATTCTTGTCATACGTTTATGTTTAACCATTTGTTTGTCCCGCCACAAAGCCATTTTGCATTTAGTCCGACCTCTTTCAACAGTTTTGCTCCGTCTGCTGACCGTCCGCTACTTTCATCACAAGCGGTTACAAACAGAAAAACTTTGGTCAAGTTTTATTTTACATTCTTTCAAGTCTTGATGTGAAATGTTCAAGGCATTTGGAATGTGTCCTTGTTCATATTCTTCTTTGCTTCTTACGTCAATGATTTGATTTTTTTTGTTTGACTGAAGTGTTTGTTTTACTTCGTCCACTTCAATACAGTTCTTGATTATTTTTATTTGTTCGGGCATACGGAATTTGATTATGAGTGACGATATTATTGTCAGTCCACCAGTTAGAAAAACAGCGTGTTCAATACCGAATAAGTCCGCAGTAACTCCTGAAATTACTGCACCAAAAGCATAACCTAAATCTCTCCAAAGCCTGAAAGTTCCGATACTTTCAGCTCGTTGTTTCGGGCTTGTCGCTTGTGCAATGGTGGATAAGAAAGTTGGGTAAACCAATGCGGTTCCCAAACCTAAAATTGCCGAAACGGAAGCGAAAACATAAAAGTCGCTACTGAACGGAATGAGTAAAATGACTAAACCTTGTAAAAGCATACCCCAAAAAAGCATTGCCTTTTTTGAGTAGTGGTCAGACATTTTACCTGTAAAAAGTTGCCCGATACCCCAAACAGTTGGGTAAATAGCTGTGATGATACCAATATTTTCATTGTCAAAGTTGAGTGAAAACAGAACGACAGGAAGTAAACCCCAAATCATTCCGTCATTCAGGTTGTTTACAAATCCTGCCTGTGTAACTGAACTTAAAGTTTTGTTTTTAAAAGTAGTTTCCAAAAACACATTGTCAAGTGGTGCTGTGTTATCAGTTGCACTCTCTTTACGTACAAAAACCTTTGTGTCTTTAACCCATAATGCTGTCAGAATGAAACCAATTACTGAAATGAAAATACCTATGTAAAATGGATATGGTGTTACTCCATATTTATTAGCCACAAATCCCGTCAAATAGGCGACCAAACCAACTGCAAAATATCCTGCAAATTCATTTAAGCCCATTGCAAATCCACGGTCTTTTTCTCCAACAAGGTCTATTTTCATTACCACAGTGCTACTCCAGGTCAGTCCTTGACTAACTCCCAACAAAACATTGGCAAAAATCACCCAACCCCAGCTTGAAGCGTTAATAAGTATAAACGGAATTGGAATGGCGAGAAGCCAACCAAACAGAAGTAAATTTCTGCGTCCAAATTTGTTTGCAAGTCGTCCTGTATAGTAGTTTGCAATTGCTTTTGTGATACCGAAAGCTGTAATGAATGAAAGAATTGCCGTTTTTGAAGAGACACCAAATTCCAATTCCGCAAACTGCGGAAAAATAGTCCGTTCCATTCCTAACATCCCCCCTACAAAGGCGTTTACGATTACCAAAATGGTAAACTGTTTCCAATTTTCTTTAAGTCCGAGTTTTATATTTTCTTTCATTCTTTTTCTTACGAATTTCTGTTTATTGAAACTTTTAGTTTGTTACAAATGTCACTTTGTTTCGAAGTTTGTCTGTTGTCCTACGCTTGCACCTAACGTTTTTCGGCTTTGTGTTCGGGCGGGTTTTACCTGCCTGCCGGCAGGCAGGTTCGTCAAGCTCCGAACTGCAGTACAGCAGAATTATCCCGAAAGCTTTCGGGACTGATTGCTTCAATGTCAAGCACCACTATTGGCAATACCAATGTCGCAGGTAGTGCTCTCTGTCGCCACTAAAGGTCTTCATTTATTGTCAAAAGGCCTTTTTCAACGTGAAAATGAAGTCTATTTGTATTTGTTTCAAACCAACCATGCCAGCCGTCTATCCATGAAGTACTGAAAGCCGGCTTGAGGTTGTATGGGTCTTGTCGGAAGTCAAGAAGTTGAATGTAAATTATTTTCTCACCATCCTGTGTTATGAAACCGATATACTGTCTATCATGATAAATTAAATCATGTTGCCATTGCGGGCAAAATTTTTCGAAACGTTTTTTTTGAGTAGCCATTTGCTTTCTTGCTCTTTTCAAACTTTTTTTGTCATTATCAACTTTTAAATTTTCAAGAGTATTTTGCCATCCTTCAGTAATGAATTTAATGGTTGCAATGCAGTATTGTTTTGTTATCGCTGTATCAATTCGTTTTATAAGATTTGTGTCTGGTGTAAAAAAAGAACGCTTTTGCCAATATATATTTTTGCCAAATTTTTGCTTGGCATATTCTGCAGGGAAATTAACTCCAACAGAACTGTCAAAATGGACAAAGCGTATATCTTTTATGAGATTACTGTCAATTCTCAGTAAAGACACTCCATGATTTACGTCAAACAAATCTTCTTTGGTCTGCATGGTTACTTGTCCTTTGCAACTACTTATTGTCAAAAGTAAGATTATGATGGCTGAGGGTTTCATAGCATTACCTACATCGTACGGGCCGCTTGTTAAAGTTCCAAAAGAAAAACGGGAAGACCAAAACCTGGTTTTGGGATTCGGGAGTTTTTCTTTTGGGATAAAATTTTGCTAAGCGGCCTGATGGACGCA
>JAOAGO010000039.1 GCA_026415715.1 Chitinophagaceae bacterium
TTTCTGTATTCTTCAAGAAAAAGAGTGATAAAGTCGGCGCCGCTGTTGGCTTTCCGGTTTTCGGCATTTACCAAAGCTTTGTTAAAACTTGAATCTTTGGAATAGCCGGATAAAGAACGCAGTAAGCCCCGAAGATCTACTTCCAGCGTAAGGCTCATGCCTCCCTGAAGATCCAGACCTAAATTCAATTCCTCTTCCTTCGCTTTTTTGTATGATTTCGGGCCGTTGATACCGTAAGTGATTACCACATCGCGGGTGCTGTCTAACAGCCGGCGAAGCCTGTCATTATATACTTTATCCAGATATTCCTGATAAATGAGTTGTGAATCCGGCTGATTCGGAAATTTCTGCAATGCGCTCGGGAAATTTTTTCTCACATAGTCCCGCGCTTTTGCCTCCATTTTTTTCTCATGCTTTCTGACAAAATAGGTGATGGATAGCTGATAAAGCGAATAAATGATCAGCAAAAAGGTAAAAAAACGAACCAGGCCTTTGAGTTGCATAAAAATGATTTTACTTTTTTTCCGGATAATTTATCACTACACCGGAATGATGCTCAAATTCTTGAACTTTCAAAACCCTGAACAGGGTTGAGCTTTAATTTGGGCGGGCAAAGATAGTGCTTTAGGCGGTAAAATCAGGAAGAATTTTTAGGGGTTTCACTTCGTTAGTTTAACCGTTTGCAGTTGGTTTGCATACGCTTATAAGCGGTGAATATTCTTTGAGAGGTGAAAATTTCCAAACATATCTTATGTTTACAAAAAAAGGCCCGGCCACCCGGTAAAGGGCTTCCGGAATACCGGATTTTTTGATTTTCATATTTTTATGAATAAACGTGTTGGTTATATTTTGATATTTCTGCTTATGGTTTCCGCCTTGTTTGCACAGAAACGGAAAAAGGATGATTTTCTCTTCAGACTTCTTTCAAAATATCCCGAGCATTTCAGCCACATACTGAAAAATGAAGGCCAATACAGGGTTCAAATTATTTACACTCAAATTAACCGCGATAAAAACAGAAAACCTCAATTTACCAATTATAATTTTAATGTGAAAGATACCCTCTATTTTTACCCAGCTTCAACGGTAAAGCTGCCGGTCGCCATACTTGCCCTTCAAAAGCTGAATGAGCTGAAAATCCCGGGACTGGATAAATATACAACCATGATAACCGGTTCTGCCGGAGGCAGACTCACGGAAGTTCATAACGATCCTTCGGCGCCGGACGGACGGCCTACCATTGCGCATTATATCAAGAAAATTCTTTTGGTTAGCGATAATGACGCTTATAACCGGCTTTATGAATTTCTGGGACAGGAATACATAAACAAAACCCTTCATCGGATGGGATTTAAAGAAGTAAGCATAACACACCGGCTGGAGGTAAGCCTTTCGGATGAAGAAAACCGCACCGCCAATCCCGTTTATTTTTATGACACTGCCGGTAAGCTGATTTATGAAAAACCGGCCGAAAAAATCAAACTGACGATTCCTTCAAAAAATATTAAGCTGGGAAAAGGATTTATGAAAGACGGCGTGCTGATTCATCAACCTTTTGATTTTTCAGCTAAAAACCGGATCTCGCTTTCTTCATTGCACCAGATTGTCAAAAGCATTCTGTTTCCTGAATTTGTGGAAAAGGAAAAAAGGTTTTTGCTGACGGAAGAAGATTATGCCTTTTTACGAAAGTATATGTCTATGATGCCATTTGAATCCCGATCACCTGCCTATGATCCTGAAGTGTTTTGGGATACTTATGTAAAATTTCTGTTTTACGGTTCAGAAAAAAACGCTTCGTTGCCATATCTGCGGATATTCAACAAAGTGGGAGAAGCGTACGGATTTTTAATAGATGCCGCTTATTTTGCTGATTTCAAAAACGGGGTTGAGTTTTTCCTCAGCGCCGTGATTCACTGCAATGAAGACGGAATTTACAACGACAACCAGTATGATTATGACACTGTGGGTTTTCCTTTTTTAAAACATCTGGGCCGGGTCATTTACGATTATGAGTTAAAGCGAAAAAAAGCTCATCGTCCGGATCTTTCGGTTTTTCAAATGAATTATTCAGACTAACGCTTGTTGCCAGTTTCAAATTAATACTTTTGCCGAAAAAAATTTTCATGTCATTATCAACGCTATTGGAAAGATTTAACGAGCCGGAAACCTTAAGGATGGCAAAGCTGGGTCGTGAACTGAGGGCTCAGGGTATTGATGTCATTGATTTAAGTTTAGGTGAACCGGATTTTGATACACCCGAACACATAAAAGAAGCTGCCATATTGGCTATTCGGGATAACTGGACACATTATCCCCCGGTGGCAGGATATCCTGAATTAAGGGAAGCCGTGTGTACAAAGCTGAAAAGAGATAACGGCCTGGAGTATTCCGTAGAAAATATTGTAGTTTCAACGGGAGCCAAACAAAGTCTGGCCAACGCTATCTTAGCACTGGTAGATGCGGGAGATGAAGTGATAATTCCAACACCGTATTGGGTCACCTACAGCGAGCTGGTGAAAATTGCCGGTGGCGCACTTCGGTTTTTAAAAACAGATGCAGCCGGCGGATTCAAATTCACGCCTCAACAGGTGGAGGAGGCGATAACCGAAAAGACGAAATTGTTTTTATTTTCTTCCCCATGCAATCCCAGCGGCGCCTTTTACAATTATGATGAACTGGCTGCTTTGGCAGACGTCTTTCTCCGCCATCCGCAGGTTTACATAATTTCAGATGAAATTTATGAATATATAAATTTCACGGGCAGTCATTCCAGCATAGCCTCTTTTGCGGAATTGAAAAACAGAGTAATTGTCATCAACGGGCTGAGCAAAGGATTTGCGATGACGGGATGGCGGTTAGGTTACATGGCAGCGGAGAAAAGCATAGCCAAAGCCTGTGAAAAAATTCAGGGACAGTTTACCAGCGGCGCCAATTCCATTACACAACGGGCAGCTATTGCTGCGTTAACGGATTCGCTGAAACCCACTTTTGCCATGGTGGAAGAATTTGCCCGAAGAAGAAGCAAGGTAGTGGAATGGGTAAACCGGATTCCCGGGCTAAAATGTCCCGAACCGCAGGGCGCATTCTATGTTTTTCCCGATGTAAGTTATTATTTCGGGAAATCATTTGGTGACACTCGTATAGGAAATGCCTCTGACCTTTGTTTTTATTTGCTGAATCATGCGCATGTCAGTTCAGTAACCGGAGATGCTTTCGGCGAGCCGGCCTGTATTCGTTTTTCTTTTGCCAACAGCATGGCTAAACTGGAAGAAGGGTGGAAGCGAATTGCTGAAGCGCTGAATCGATTAAACTAATTCCGTTTTACTTCCCGGCTAAATTTATTGCCGGTTGTGAAAACAATGTATGCAATGACAATACCTGAGGTATGAGCGGCGCTGTTTCATCGTTGCGAATGATATGATGGGCTTTTGCGGTCATGACGTCTTCGGGCATCTGGCGAAGTATTCTTTTTTTCACATCTTCAGCAGAACAATTATCTCTTTCTGTAACCCTACGGATACGCAAAGCTTCCGGTGCGGTAACCACAATGATCCTGTCGAGCATTCTATCGGCGCCGCTTTCAAAAAGAAGCGCTGCTTCCAGAATAGCATAGGGTGCTGTTTGCTGAGTCATCCATTTTTCCGCTTCAGCCAAAGTGGGCGGGTGCACAATAGCATTCAGAGCAAGTAACTTTTCCGGATTTTTGAATACTATCTGTGCTACATAAGATGTATTTAATTTCTGGTTTTGATAGGCTTCGGCGCCCAACAGTGTTATAACCGTTTGAATGACCTCAGCATTTGTATTTAAAATATGTTTTGCAGCATGGTCGGCATAAAACACCGGAATGTTGAGCAGCTCAAAAATCCGCGCCACGGTTGATTTTCCCGAACCGATTCCGCCTGTGAGGCCGATTCTTAACATAGGCGAAAAAATACCGCTTTATTTTCAGAATCATTCATCATCAGTCAAAAATTTTCCGGATGCCATAATCAGTTGAATCTCTGAAGAAATAATTGATTGCGGTAATAAACCAGCGTTGGGTACGGTTAAAAACACTTACAGGACGAAAATCCGGTAATTCAAATCAGAGAAAGATTATTTTGCTTTTTCAGTAAGTGTATTTTTTTGAAGCGCCTGTGTCCAGTCCATACTGACGGCGCTTTTTTCGATTTTGAGATAACTGCCCGGACTTACTTCAATTTGCAGGGTTCCGTCTTCATTGATTTTGCTCACCGTGCCGTGTATGCCGGCAATGGTTACGACTTTGTCTCCCTTCTGAAGTTCTTCAATAAATTTCTTTTGCTGTTTGGCTCTTTTGGCTTGCGGACGGATAAAAAACAGCCAGAATACCAGAATCATTAAGATGAGAAAAATAAAAGAAAAGCCAGTAAAACCGCCGCCCTGTGCCGAAGTGCCCGTACCGCCTTGCTGGGCCGGTGGGGGTACGCAAGAGTCAACAAGAAGAGAAACGGAAAATACAGAGAGCAAAATACGGGTAAGTTTCATTGTTGTGAGTTTAAGGTGTTTTTATTTTTTATCTTGAATTTCGCCGGTAAAGGTAAGGGTATGATCGGTTACGGGTTTGGTGTTGGCTTTTACATGAATTTGTTTGGTAATGGTTCCATGGCCACTGCCGTTAAATTTGGCGCGGATTTCACCTTCTTCTCCGGGGGCAAACGGTTTATGCGGTTTTTCAGGAATGGTGCATCCGCAGGGGGCTGAAACATCTTTAATGATCAGGTTTTTGTTTCCCGAGTTTTTAAAACGAAACACCACATCAATATTTTGGTCTTTCACCAGCTTGCCCAGATTCAGGGTAGTAGGGTCTAACCACTCAATTGTGGTATAATTGGCCGAGTCGGCCATGGCTGACTGTTTCTGCTCTTCGGTTAATCCGGCAACCGGATTATTTCCGGCAGAAGCGCTTTTATCTTTCGGATTGCATGATAATAACATCGCAAAAGCCGTAACTAAAGAAAAAAGTCTTATCATGCCTGAACTTTTTGGCGGGCAAAATTAGCGAAAATCAGATTTTAAATATTGTTACCGCCAAACAGTTATTTTTTATATTCTTTTTTAATCATTTTACCCTGAGCCACAAGATCTTTGTGAATGCTGTCCAGAATACCGTTCACAAATTGCCCGCTCTGGGCAGTGCTGTATTCCTTGGCCAAATCAATACATTCATTGAGGGTGACTTTCGGGGGGATGGTTTCAAAAAACAGAAATTCGGCCACTCCCATTTTCATGATAATCATGTCCATCAGCGCAATACGTTCCGGCTCCCAGTTTTTTAGTTTCGGAATAATGAAAGATTGCAGGAATTCGTTTTTTTCCACCACGGTTTGCAGCAGGGAGTGAGCGAATGCTCTTTTTTCTTCCGAGAGCATATCCTGAAACGGATACTGTCCCGGTTTTTGGATGCAGGAAACAAGGATCTGACTCAGCATTTCCGCATCATCATTCCAGTTTGGAAAATACTCCTCCACATGTGAAACAAAATCATCATGATTCAGCATGAAAGTATCATAAATGAATTCCAGTATTTCCTGCTCCTGCGGTTGTTTTTTTTCTTCTGACGAACAGTAATTTTTATACTCCCCGGTTTCCGTCAGCTCGTGATATAATTTCCGAATCAGTTCGGTGTTTAAAATTTTATCGGCTTCAAAAATTTTTTCAGGTTTCCATTTTTGAAAGAACCGGCGAAGCTGCGGGTCGTTAAGCAATTTAGTCAACGACTCATTTTCTGCAATTTTTGTACTTACGGCCAGGTCTTCGGCTGTGGGAAGCAGTTTAGAGGCCCTGATTCGGGCATCGGTAAGCGCATACCGGCAAATTTCGGCAAGAAACCAGATCAGGTAAGAAAGGAGAGACTCTGTTTGCTGAAAATATTTATCCAAGGTTTTTTGAAGTTCCTGAACGGTTAAAGCGTTATCGTGACAGAAATAAGAATAGAGCGTCTGTAAAACCTTGATGCGTATATTTCTTCGGCTAATCATTGGGGAAAGAGCTTCGGTTTGCAAATTTAATTGTGTTGGTTTTTTAAAAAAATTAATTTTACATTATAATTAACCTTACCATGAAACCTCAAATGCTTCGTTCCATTTCCGGAATTTTTTTACTGAACTTTATTATTTACACCGGATGTTCTTTGCCTTCCGAGAAGCAGACTTCTTTTACCATTGCTAATGAGGAATTTGAGGGTAAGGGTATGACCGACATTCGGGGCGCCCTGGAATTTGAATTCAATATGCTGAAAAATCCGGCTACCGGAAAAATTCCCGAAGGCATTCGTGAACTGGAACTTGAACAAGCCAGGCAAATACTGAACGAGCAAATTACAATGAATGGTCCAACCAGTTCGGTTTATACTTTTCAGGGGCCGGAAAATATGGGGGGGCGTACCCGTGCTGTAGCTTATGATGTACGATTTAACGGCACAACCAATCAGATTATTTTAGCCGGCGGTGTAAGCGGAGGGGTTTATAAATCAACCGACAACGGGGCCACCTGGGTAAGAAAAAGCCCGATAGCCGATTTACATTCCGTAACGGCCATTGTTCAGGATCCTCGTCCGGGACATCAGGATACCTGGTATTACGGTACAGGCGAGTGGACGGGAAACAGCGCCAGCGCTTCCGGCGCACCGTACAGAGGAAAAGGAGTGTATAAATCAACCGATAACGGAGAAACATGGACATTTCTGCCGAATTCCAATACAGGGGTTTATGAATCGTTTGACCATCCTGCCGATTATATTATGAACCTGGCTGTTGACCCCACTAACGGAAACATTTATATGGCAGCGTTGAATTGTATTTATCGTTCCACAGATGGAGGAAATAACTGGAGTCTGGTTTTAAACGGACCCACCTTTGGTACGAATATGCCTACAGATATACTAATTACCTCAACCGGAAGATTATATGCCGCTTTTTCCGGGATGGCTTCCGGAAATATGGACGGGGTTTATACTTCTACTACCGGAAATCCGGGTAGTTGGACAAAAATTGCAGGTACAGGTTCGGCTTCTACTCCTTCCGGCTGGAACGCCGGGAGCGCATATGGCAGGGTTGTATTAGCCAAAGCCCCCAGTAATGAAAACAGGATTTATGTATTATATCATAATAATTTCACCAATAACTGTAGTCCGGCAGGTCCAGAAGCCGAACTTTTTTATTGGGATCAAAGCGCTTCGACATGGACGCAAATCTCCAATTTACCGGATGAAACAGGTTGTTTGGCCGGCAATGATCCTTTTGCGGTGCAAGGAGGATACGATATGGTTATAGCAGTAAAACCGGATGATCAGAACACGATTTTCCTGGGCGGAACCAATATTTACCGGTCAACCGATGCCGGAACTACCTGGACAAGAATCGGCGGGTATAATAGTTCTGCAAATTATGCTTTGTATCCTAATTCACATCCGGATATTCATTCCATTGTTTTTCCGCCTACGAGTACCACCATAATGCTCTGCGGTAACGACGGGGGTATTCAGCGTACAACAAATAATCTGGCCTCATCGGTTAGCTGGACACAAATCAATGTCGGATTCCGCACCTTCCAGTATTATTATGTAGATATTGATCCCAGAACCGGAAATCAAAAAGTTATTGGCGGCTCTCAGGACAACGGCACAACCCGTAATATTGGCGGAAGCGGTGTGAATTTTGAAATGGTTTTCGGAGGCGACGGTGTTTCTGTGGGACTGAATGACCCGGCCCTTACCGGAGGTACACAACGGGAATATGTAGGTTCGCAACAGGGAAATATCTATCGCCGCTTAGCGACTTCCTCCCCGGGCTCTGCCACTACCATCACCCCATCCGGCGAATCGGGCTCCGGATTATTCGTCACTTTGTTTAAACTGGATGCTGATAACTCAGAATATCTCTATTATGCTAACGATAATGTGCTTTACCGGACATCATCGGCCTCAACGGTAACCAGTACTACCTGGACACAAATGACCGGCATTGCGTCGAGCGTAGGCGCTGCCAACGACATTACGGCACTTGCCTTAACAAGAGGTAATTATAATCCTTCAACATCCAGTTTGTTTATCGGCACTTCAAACGGCAGAGTTTACCGATTAGATGATCCTATAAATGTTAGCCCCTCAACGACTCCCGTGGATTTAACTCCCTCGGGGGGATTTCCCGGTGCCGTAAACGCCTATGTGAGCAGCATAGCCGTAAACCCACGTAACGATGATACGATTCTTATTACTTTTTCAAACTATGGTGTAACCAGCGTATTCTGGACAGGAAATGCAAACTCAGCAACGCCTACCTGGCAAAATGTGGAAGGTAACCTCACTTTACCGTCATTCCGAAGTTCGGCTATTCATGTAGTGCCCAATACCAATCAGGTACAATATTACGTAGGCACTTCAGTGGGTTTGTATCGGGCTACAGGACTTCCCGGCGGAACGATTACATGGACTCAGGAAGGGCCGTCTGTCATCGGAAATGCGGTGGTTTCCAGTTTGGCATACCGGCCTTCAGACGCCAATTTGTTGGTAGGTACTCACGGATATGCTATGTGGAGGACAACATTAAATACAACACCGCTACCTGCCGATTTACTGATGTTTAAAGGAAGGCTTTTAACTAACAATTCCGCTTTATTGGAATGGAAAACCGCTGCCGAATACAACTGCTGGTATTTTGATATGGAACGCTCTACAAACGGAATTTATTTTAAGGTCATCGGCAGGGTAAATGCTTATGGTAACAGTTCTGCTATCCGGCAATACCAGTTCACCGATAATCAATTCTATGCAGAAACGCATTTTTATCGTTTGAAAATAGTAAGCACAGATGGCAGCGTAAAATACAGCGAAGTAGTAGCACTTAAACGCAGCGGAAGCGGTCAGTTTATGTTTGTTCATCATGCAGCAGGAAGTAAGGAACTGACCGTACGTTTTGCACAACTGCCTGTTTCGGACGGAGAATTCATCGTGTTGAGTAATTCAGGCCAGTTGGTTTACAGAAGGAATCTCCGACGTGGGGAGCCGTTATTCAATATACATTTACCTCATTTGGCAGCCGGAATTTATACCCTGCAGTGCAGAATCGGAAATGAAAAATTTTCGAGACAGATATTTATTAAATAATTGAATTACAAAAATCTAATTAAAGGCTTATTACAACATACCGGCTTTTTAAAAATTCATGAAATTTTGTCTGCCTACCGAAGGTATATAAACGAAACTGACAAGTTTTATACCAAGAATATGAAAATTTGTCTTTTAAATTAAACTGGCATATTATTTACGGTAATTAGACCGCTCAGAAAAGCTTCTGAATTCTCTTCTTTAAATTATTAGAAAACTCTAAATCTCAACATCTATGGCTAAAAAATTGAATGTAACTCCCCTTCATGACAGGGTGATTGTAAAAGCTGCTCCCGCCGAAGAGAAGACTGCAGGCGGAATTATCATTCCTGATACGGCAAAAGAAAAACCACAGCGTGGTGTTGTCGTAGCAGCCGGTCCCGGCAAAAAAGATGAACCCATAACCGTAAAAACGGGCGATACAGTATTGTACGGAAAATATGCCGGAACTGAGATTCAGATTGATGGTGAAGACTACCTGATCATGCGAGAGAGTGACATTTTGGCGATTATCTGATGAAGAAATCATTTTCAAGTGTTAAAAATTATTTCAAACATTAAACATTAAAACGTATTCGTATGGCAAAACAACTTTTCTTTGATATTGATGCAAGAAGCCGGATGAAAAGAGGCGTAGATACGCTGGCCAACGCCGTAAAAGTTACTTTAGGTCCGAAAGGACGAAACGTAGTTATTGAGAAAAAATTCGGAGCGCCGGCTGTTTCAAAAGATGGTGTAACCGTTGCTAAAGAAATTGAACTGGAAGATCCGGTTGAAAACATGGGCGCTCAGATGGTAAAGGAAGTAGCATCTAAAACTGCTGACATTGCCGGCGATGGAACTACAACCGCCACGGTTTTGGCACAGTCTATCATTAACGAAGGGTTAAAGATGGTAGCTGCCGGAAGCAATCCGATGGATCTGAAGCGCGGAATTGATAAAGCAGTAGCAAAAGTAGTAGAGCACCTCAAAGGGCAGTCGCAGAATGTAGGTAACGACAGCAATAAGATACAGCAAGTAGCTACCATTTCCGCAAACAATGATGCCGAAATCGGTAAACTGATTGCCGAGGCTATGAAGAAGGTTGGAAAAGAGGGAGTAATTACTGTAGAAGAGGCCCGTGGCACCGAAACTACCGTTGAAGTGGTAGAAGGTATGCAGTTTGACCGCGGTTACATTTCTCCCTACTTTGTGACCAACAGCGAAAAAATGGAAGCCGAGCTGGAGAATCCCTATATCCTGATCCACGACAAGAAAATCAGCAATATGAAGGATATTCTTCATATTCTGGAAAAAGTGGCTCAGGCCGGTCGTCCGTTGCTGATCATAGCAGAAGATCTGGAGGGTGAAGCGCTGGCTACACTGGTTGTGAATAAACTGCGCGGTACGCTGAAAGTAGCTGCCGTGAAAGCTCCGGGATTCGGCGACAGGAGAAAAGAAATGCTTCAGGATATTGCTGTGCTGACCCGTGGTATCGTGATCAGTGAAGAGCAGGGTTATAAACTGGAAAATGCCGATTTGAGTTATCTGGGTCAGGCTGCCTCTGTAACCATAGATAAAGATAATACCACCATTGTTGGCGGTAAAGGCAAGAAAGAAGACATTCAGGCCCGGATTAATCAGATTAAGGCTCAGATTGAAGTTACCACTTCCGATTACGACAAGGAGAAATTACAGGAGCGTTTGGCAAAATTAAGTGGCGGTGTAGCCGAGTTGAACGTTGGTGCGGCCACTGAAGGAGAAATGAAAGAGAAAAAAGACAGGGTAGATGACGCACTGCACGCTACCAGAGCTGCCGTAGAAGAAGGTATAGTACCCGGAGGCGGCGTAGCTTTCATCCGTGCTATTGAAGCCATTGATAAACTGAAAGGAGCCAATGAAGATGAAACCAACGGAATCAATATTGTTAAAAGAGCATTGGAAGAGCCGCTTCGTCAGATTGTTGAAAATGCGGGTCTTGAAGGCTCCATCGTAGTGCAGAAAGTGAAAGAAGGAAAAGGTGATTTCGGATTCAATGCCAGAACGGAAGAGTATGAGAATCTCTTCAAATCCGGTGTCATCGATCCTACAAAAGTGGCTCGCATAGCGTTGGAGAATGCCGCTTCCATAGCCGGTATGTTGCTGACTACCGAGTGTGTCATTTCCGACAAGCCGAAAAAAGAAGAGCCGCACACTCATGGCGCACCCGGAATGGGCGGCATGGATTACTAATGAAAAGATTAAAAAACCGTATTTTAAATATGAGCAAAAATTCCCCTCTGACACGGAGGGGAATTTTCTTTTTAACAAAAAAATCAGGTTTGAAAAAAAATGCTATTTTAGGGCAGAATTTAAAGCCCTGATTATGCGAAAATTTTACGTTTTTGTTTTTACAATCATTTTGTATCATTTTTCTTTATCACAAAACCGGTTTTTCAGCTTTGTGGGTGAAAATGTAACTCGTCCCACAAACGGCAAACGGGAAATCAAACCTCAGAAATATGCCGGATTCACGGCCGATATTTCCTCGCTGAGAGCATTTTTATGGTCTTTGCCGGAAGAAAAAAACATCAATCATAACAGAGATATAGCCCCCGTTATGGAAATTCCCATGCCGGACGGGAGTATGGCCCGATTCCGCGTTTGGGAAAGCAGCATTATGTCGCCGGGGCTTCAGGCAAAGTTTCCTCAGATGAAACAGTTTCTGGGCCAGGGCATAGATGATCCTTATGCCAGTATTCGTTTTGATTACAATCCGTTTACCGGATTTCATGCTCAGATTTTGTCGGCTAAAACCGGAAGAATATTTATAGATCCATACGCCAAAGGGGATCTGAGTTTTTACATGAGTTATTACACCAAAGACTATACTAAAGAAGGTAACCTATTTGAATGTGAAGTAACCGATTATTACAAGCACCTGAGGCCGGAGGGGGTTGCTGCACCTTGCCTGGGTACATCACTGCGAACCTATCGCCTGGCGCTGGCCTGTACCGGCGAATATGCTATTGCGGTTTGTGCTCCGAACCCCCCAAATGTTCCTCAAACAGCCGCGGCAATGGCTACATCGGTAAATCGTGTAGTGGGCGTTTATGAAACAGAAGTTTCAGTAAGAATGGTTTTGGTTCCCGATAATAATAACCTAATTTTTCTGGATCCGAATACCGATCCCTATACCAATAATAACGGAACTGCCATGTTGGCTCAGAATCAGACCACCATTGATGCCATCATCGGTTCGGCCAATTATGATATAGGGCATGTTTTCAGTACCGGAGGGGGTGGAATTGCGGGATTGGGCGTAGTTTGTGTAAACGGCCAGAAAGCCAGAGGAGTTACCGGGCAGCCGCAACCCTGGGGCGACCCGTTTGACATAGATTACGTAGCACATGAAATGGGACATCAATATGGGGCCAACCATACCATGGCAGGATGCGGCAGTTCCCCGATAGTCTCTAAAAAAGAACCGGGAAGCGGCACCACCATTATGGCTTATGCGGGAATATGCGGAACCGAAAATATTCAACCCAACAGCGACCCCTTTTTCCATGCTTATAGTTTTGATGAAATCAGCAACTTTATCAGCACCGGAAACGGCTCAACCTGCGCTCAGGTAACACCTACAGGAAATAATGTACCGGTTATTAATGCATTGCCGAACAACGGGGTTACCATTCCCATAAGCACACCTTTTACACTAACGGCCACCGCCAGCGATCCTGACGGGCACCCCATTACGTATTGCTGGGAACAATGGGATAATCCGCCTTCGGGCAATGTGCCATGGAATGCAGGGGCCACTGCACCGCCCGGCAACACAGTACCTTTATTTAAGTCCAGAATACCCAAAACCATAGGAGAACGTACATTCCCTGATATTCAGGTCATACTAGCCGGTTATCCGCCTAATCCACCGCCTACCATGGGGGGATTAAAAGGAGAAACGTTATCGCCGGTGTCCCGTTCCATGACATTTAAAGTAACTGTGAGGGATAACCGTGCCGGCGGCGGTGGTGTAGCTTCAAGCGGCAGCAACGGCTGTCAAACGTCAAGCCCTTATGTAATCAATGTAGCAGGCACGCAGCCCTTTACGGTTACGTCACCAAACGGAGGTGAATCGTATCCCGCCTTATCATCCCAAACCGTAACCTGGAATGTAGCCGGCACCGATGCTGCACCCTTCAACGTGTCAAATGTTCGCATTTTGTTATCCACTGACGGTGGAGTAACCTATCCGACCGTTGTGGTTGCCAGTACACCCAACGACGGTTCTGAAACCGTCACCATTCCTAATGTACCTCCTACCACACAGGCTAGGGTAAAAATAGAAGCTATCGGGAATGTGTTTTTTGACATTTCCAATAATAATTTCACGATTACTTTGCCGGTGAGCGGATTTTCGTTTAATAATCCTGCACCGGCCTCTTCATCCTGTCCGGCTCCGGCCAGCATGAGTATAACCCTGAACGTTATTTCGACAGGTGGTTTCAGCAATCCGGTTACCTTAAGCGCCAGCGGAAATCCTTCGGGCACTACGGTAAGCTTTTCTGCTAATCCGGTAACACCCACGCCGGCGCCCGGAACACCGATTACCGTATCGTTAAACGGTACCAATACTCTTTCTGCCGGAACTTATGTAATAGCCGTGACCGGAACGGCATCGGGTGCACCGAATCAAACAGTGAACTTGTCCTATATCATTAATACCGGACCCGGGCCCACGATTACCGGCCAGCCGTCCAATCAAACCATTTGTGCCGGCACCAACACTTCGTTTTCCATCACATCGCCTTCTGCTACTTCATTCCAGTGGCAGGTGAGCACTGATGGCGGAACTACTTTCAATAACGTAACAAATGGCGGTGTGTATTCCGGAGCCACAACCTCCACCCTCAGCCTCAGCTCTGTTCCCACCGGATTCAACGGCTACCGCTACCGGTGTATTGCTTCTATCCAATGCGGAAGCACTACATCATCTGTGGCTGTATTAACTGTTAATGCCGCTCCGGCTATAACCACACAACCCCAGAACAGCACCATTTGTGCCGGTACAAATACAAGCTTCTCCGTAAGCGCAACCGGAGCAGGGCTCTCTTATCAGTGGCAGGAAAATACAGGCAGCGGATTTGTGAATGTAACCAATGGCGGTGTGTATTCCGGAGCCACCACGGCTACCTTGCAACTGAGCGGAGTGCCCGCAACCATGAACGGATACCGGTATCGGTGTGTGGTGTCCGGAACCTGTTCGCCGGCTGCCACCTCTTCCGATGCTTTGCTAACGGTAGTAGCGCCGGTAAGTGTTACGCAGCAACCATCCAATGCCACAACCTGCGACGGTGGAAATGCCAGCTTTACAGCCGTTGGCAGTGGAACAGGAGTTATTTATCAATGGCAGGTAAACACAGGCAGCGGATTTGTGAATGTAACCAATGGCGGTGTTTACTCAGGCGCCACCACTGCTACCCTGACCATAACGGGGGCTACTCTATCCATGAACGGTTATCAGTATCGTTGCCTGATGAGTAATGCCGTGTGCACATCGCCAACCATTACGAATGCGGCTACACTAACGGTTAATACCTTGCCAAACATATCATCCAATCCTTCGTCGGTAACGATATGTACGGGCAGCAACACGTCGTTCAGTGTAACGGCCAGCGGTACGGGAATAACATACCAGTGGCAGGTAAATACCGGAAGCGGATTCACCAATCTGACCGATGGCGGAGTGTACAGCGGCACTTCCTCGCCTGTATTGAACCTGAACGGCCCGACATCGGCCTTTAACGGGTATCAATACCGTTGTGTGGTTTCAGGCGTATGTCCGCCACAGGCTACTTCGGCTGCCGCTACGCTTACGGTGATTAATCCGGTGACGATTACCTCTCAACCGGCCAATCGCGAAATATGTTCCGGCAGCAATACCTCGTTCAGCATTACGGCCACCAGCACCGAACCCATCAGCTATCAGTGGCAGGTAAGTACAGACGGCGGTACCACGTGGACAAATATTTCGGGCGCCACTGCGGCTACGCTGTCACTGACCAACGTGCCTGTGAGCCTGAACGGAAACCGTTATCGTTGTCAGGTTAGGAATGTAACCTGCACGGCTCCCGTAAATTCAAATTCTGCGTTGCTGAATGTACGTCAGTTGCCGACTATTACCCTGAATGCAGCACCTTTAACCGAACTGTTGCCCGGAAAGACGACAACGCTTACGGCTGCCCCTTCGGCTCCGACCGGCGGAGTTCAGGCCATCAACTGGTTGTTTAATAATAATCCCATCACGAATTCAGGAAATACTAGAGTGGTGAACGTAGAGCAGGTGGGGACATACAAGGTTACCATTCAGGAAACCTTCCCGAGCGGATTGGTTTGCTCCAACCAGTCGGCCGATGTGGTTATTACGGCTAAGCCGAGCGACAAGTTGTTTATCTTCCCCAATCCGAATGACGGACGGTTTACGGTTTCGTATTACAATGCGTCCGGGGCGCCGGGTACCCGTCGGATTGTGGTGTTTGACGCTAAAGGCGCCATGATTTATGATAAGCAGTTTAATATTGCCGGGCCCTACACCCTGATGCGGATAGATTTACGAAATGCCGGCCGGGGTATTCATATGCTGATGCTGGGAGATGGCAACGGAACGAGAATTATACAGGGGAAAGTACACATCAGATAACGAAATCAACTGCGCGAAAAGAAATTTTCGTTTGGTTTTCAGAAAGCTGAATCATTCAAAGCTGCTGTGATGAAAAATCATCACAGCAGTTTTTTTAGTATTTACAGTTGTCCGTTTTCTGCCGACGCAGAAAAAAAATACAATAAAACCCTGAGCATGAAAATTTTCTTGTGTGTTATTTTTTTTGTCCTTTTTTTCAATGATTTGTTATCGGGAGTTTAAATTCTTTATTTCTTATTCAATGTTCATCTCCATCTTAGATAAAATTTTGATTTGCCACAAACAAAGTATTCCGGTTTGCCACATCATTTCT
Organism: Chitinophagaceae bacterium; assembly: GCA_026415715.1. Classification (GTDB taxonomy): domain Bacteria; phylum Bacteroidota; class Bacteroidia; order Chitinophagales; family Chitinophagaceae; genus JJ008. Next base: position 16,102 of record JAOAGO010000039.1, read on the forward strand.
TCAGTATAAAAACTGCCTGACAGCGCACGAGCATCCGGATTTATCCGTTGTAAAGCCGGACAGAGCAGGGCATACTTTGATGTCGGGATGATATTACCGGCGTATCACTTCCTGTTCAGACAAGGCCGCAATGAGTTTTTCGGCGTTGCGGCGATAGTTCTCCGTTTCTTCTTTTTGATTGCGGATAAATTCATTGTCTTGCAGGCGCCCCACCACCTTTTCCATTTCGCGAACGGAGTCGAAAGTTATTTTACGGAACGGATTTTCGTAATCTTTGGCACGGGAACGGATGATACATTCGGTTATTTTTTCGCGGATGGTTATAGATTTTTTCAACAGCTGAATAAAAAGCGTTTTGGAAAACGAAGAGGGTGGAATGTTCAGCAATTCCAGCAGTGAAGCCCGGGCATGAGAACGCTTTTCGTGAGGGTAATTTCGGCTTTGGGTTTTATAAAACTCATGCACTTCATCCCAACTGTTGATGCTTCCGTTTTTGATGTGTTGTTTCAGTTCGTTCAGCGAGTCCTGCGTCATGAGGAGGCTTCCGACGTTTTTCCATTCCTTTCGCTCGGGTTTTACGGTAAACTGAGCGATGAAATCATCCCACGAAAAAAACTCCCTTTCCGTGGCAAAGCGCAGCATTTCATTTATGCCGTAAAAAAGAATCATGTCTTTATACCATTGATACGCCAGAGGTACTTTCTGCAGAAGGGTTTCTCTTTTGCTGTTTTCAAATCCATCGGCTAGGATTGTTAGCGTAGCTGCTTTTTCAGGTTCGTGTTCCAGCAACTGTTCGCCGACTTTGAACTCCTCTTTGGCGGCAGGTTGTTTGGTTTTGTTTTTTAATACTGCTTTTCCGGTAAATTGCTTCAGCAGTTTCAGCGCTTCAAACATTTCGTTTACGGTATCGGGGGCAAGGAAATCGTATTCGTAGTAAAGCGTTTTATCTGTTCGTTTATCTCTTTGATCATACTTGGCTGCGTTGCGGGCCAGGGCGTACATATTATGCATAAACCAGTAGGCCGGCATAACGAGCAGTTGATTTCGGGCAAGGTCCTGACTGACGAGGGAGAAGGGAAGGGGGATGTTGAGCTCGGCGGGGTAGTCGCCTTTGGCTATCAGAGTGTAGGAAGCAAAGCGAGAGTTATGTTTCAGGCTTACGCAGAGGCCGGGCCAGAAGCCCCTTCCGGCAATGAGTTCGCCGTCGGCGCCGCGGGAATTGTGATTGGAACCAATGGTGGCGCCGGCAGCCAGATTACTTTGCCCCAGCACGGTAGCGGCGCATAAAAAGGAATTGTTGTGGTGTTGTTCGTGAGACGGAAAGATGAGCGAATTCAGCACTTCGCAGCAGGAAATGGTGCTGTTGTCGCCGAGATAAGAGTTGATGAGCCGGGCGCCGTATTTGAGTTGCGAGTTGCTGCCCATTACAAAGCGCACCGCTTTTACGCCGTAAAAAATCCGGCATCCGAAACCGATGATGCCGTTTACAAGTTCACATCCTTCGCCGATTTGCGATTTGGCTTCGGGTGAAGAGTTGATGGTGAGGTTTTTGAGTTTGTTGGCGCCTTTCAGGTAGGCATCGCTGCCAATCCATACATCTTTAATGATTTTACAGTTTTTGATGACGGTACGGTCGCCGATTTTGCCGTAGTAGCCGCGCCGGGTATCAAATTTTTTATCGGTAAAATATCTGAACCGCTCCATCAGTTCTTCATCGTCGCGGTATTTGCTCCAAATCCAGGCGTCGGCGGCGAGCATGCCGTTAAACGGCAGCACTTTACGGCCGGTGTTTTCGTTGCAGATTTCGAGCCATATACGAACCGACTCGCTTTCACCCTGCTTTACCACTCCGTTTCCGAATTTGGCGTGATTGGTAGTGGCCAATTCGTTAATGTTAGCCAGCATAACATCGTTGCCGATGATGTAATGGCTCATGTAGTTTACGTTATCAATGGCAGGATAGTTTCCGATATCGCTGCTGATGATGACGCTGTTGTAAAGGCCTACGGCCATGCGCAGGTTGTTGAACTCGTGGTATTGCGCTTCCAGATGACCGATACGTACAAGGCCGAAAAACGAACAACGCCTGATGAGGTTGGGGTCAAACAGGTCGCTGACTAATACATTATTCCAGTTGTCGGAACTGTTGTCGTTTTTTTCCAGCACGGCAATTTCATCTTTTGTTAAATGGCGAAACCGAACATCGGTGCGGTGCTGTAAATTACGCAGGTAGTATTCGTCTTTTCCTTCGGGTAGATATTGCGGTTCGATGAAGCCGTAACCGAGTTCGGAAACTTTTTGTTTTCGTATCTGGTTCATCGTTTAAGGTTTAGCGTAAGGGAAATGAGCTTTGCAGCCCGAATGATTGTATTTGTAAAATGCATTGCATGCGGAAACGCTTATACGTTGCACAGCATTTGTGCAGATGAAGGGCTGCCGGACTGCAGCGGTTACCCCGCTGAGGGTTTTGCGTGTAGGCCCTGCGGCGGAGTAAAAGCGGAAGGCCGGGACCGGCGCTGATAAGCGAACCGGGACGGCGACAGCCCCTGAAAAAAATATGTTCATTCTTGTACGGGTTCATGGTGATTCATTATTCGACAGTGACGCTTTTGGCAAGGTTTCGGGGTTTGTCCACATCGTAGCCTTTGGCCACGCCGATGTGATAGGCGAGGAGCTGGAGCGGTACGACGTTGAGGATGGGGGCTACCCGTTCGTCTGCTTCGGGAACCACCATGGTGTCTTCGCAGATTTCCTTCGTGGCGGTGTCGCCTTCGGTGATGACGGCGAGGAGGCGGCCTTTGCGGGCTTTGATTTCCTGCATGTTGCTGATGATTTTATCATGCACCTTATCTTTTGTGGCAATGAAGACGACGGGCAGGTGTTCGTCAACCAGTGCGATGGGGCCGTGTTTCATTTCTCCGGCGGGATAGCCTGAGGCGTGGATATAGGAAATTTCCTTGAGCTTGAGCGCTCCTTCGAGCGCCGTGGGAAAGTTGAGATTCCGGCCGAGGTATAAAAAATCTTTGGCGTTTTTGTATTTCTGCGCCATGTCTTTGATGTGTTGGTTGTGTTGAAGGGTCCACGACACTTTTTCGGGTATTTGCTGAAGTTCTTTGAGCAGATGTAAAAAATTTTCTTCTGAAATGGTGTTTTTCATGCGGGCAATGTTGAGAGCCATCATGGTCAGCACGCTGAGCTGTGCCGTATAGGCTTTGGTGCTGGCCACGCCGATTTCGGGGCCGGCGTGGGTATAGGCGCCGGCATGTGTGATGCGGGATATGGAAGAGCCTACCACATTTACTACGCCGAAGATTATAGCGCCCTGTTCGCGGGCCTTTTCAATGGCGACGAGGGTATCTGCGGTTTCTCCGCTTTGGGAAATGGCTACCACGATGTCGCCCTGCCGGATGACGGGATTCCGGTAGCGGAATTCGGAAGCATATTCCACTTCGACAGGTACGCGGCAGAGTTCTTCAAACAGATATTCGGCTACCAGCGCGGCGTGCCAGCTGGTGCCGCATCCTACCATGATAATGCGTTTGGCATGAACCAGTTCATCGGCATATTGCTGAACGCCGCTCATGGTGATAAGGCCGGCTTCGGCATCCAGTCGCCCGCGAAAGCAGTCGTAAAGGGTATGGGGTTGTTCGTGAATTTCTTTGAGCATGAAATGCTGATAGCCGCCTTTTTCGATGGCGGCCAGCTCCATGTCGAGCTTTTGCACAAAAGGGGTAATGGTTTCGTTGCCGAGGTTTTTGAGGATGAGTTCGTCGGGTTTTACGATAGCCAGTTCATAATCGTTTACATACACCACTTCGCGGGTATATTCCAGCATGGGCGAAGCGTCTGAACCCAGAAAATGCTCTCCTTTTCCGATACCGATGACGAGGGGGCTTCCCTTGCGGGCGGCCAGAATGGTATCGGGATTTTCTTCATCAAGGATAAGGATGACGTAGGCGCCGGTAACCCGTTTGAGGGCTATACGGACGGCTTCTTCCAGACTGCATTGGTTTTTGTTTTTGATTTCTTCAATAAAATTCAGCAGCACCTCGGTGTCGGTATCGCTTTGAAGGGAGTATCCTTTGTTGAGCAGTTCCTGTTTGAGCTGGTTGTAATTTTCAATGATGCCGTTATGAATCATGGCAAGTTTTCCGCCGGCTGAGCGATGCGGATGAGCGTTACGGTCGCTGGGTTCGCCATGGGTAGCCCAGCGGGTGTGGCCGATTCCGGTATTGCCGTGCGTATTTTTTCCTATGATGAATTCTTCCAGGTCGGCTACTTTTCCTTTCTTTTTGTAAATATTCAGTCCGGCACTGTTCAACAGGGCGATGCCGGCGCTGTCGTAACCGCGATATTCCAGTCTTTTTAAACCTTTGATGAGGATAGGATAGGCTTCTTTAGGGCCGGTATAACCTACTATGCCGCACATAGTTATTAATTTTCAACGCATTATAATGTAAAAATGCAAATGTAAAAGGATTTCATTACAGATGGAAAAAACCTGCAAAAAACCGCAAACGATATTATGAAAAAGATTCAGAGCAGAATACCTTTTAAAACGAGTATGGCAGTGCCGAAGTAGATGAGCAGGCCGGTTACATCCACCAGCGTGGCAATGAAAGGAGTGGAAGACGCAGCGGGGTCGGCGCCGAGTTTTTTCAATATCAGCGGCAGCATGCTTCCCATGAGGGTGCCCCACATGACCACGCCGATGATGGCCAGCATGATGGTAATGCCGAATAAAAGGTAATGCTGGCCGAAGGCGCCGAAGAAATGATGCCCGCCCACGATGATGAAAAATCCGACGGCTCCGAGGGTGGCGCCCATGAGGAAGCCGGAAAAAATTTCGCGCCGTACAATACGCCACCAGTCGGCCATGCTGACTTCGCCCAGCACCAGGGCGCGGATGACCAGCGTGGCTGCCTGCGAGCCGCTGTTTCCGCCGCTGGAGATGATGAGCGGGATAAAAGTGGACAGCACGAGCACCTGTTCCAGCGTTTTCTGAAAGCGGCTCATAGCCATGATGGTGAGGGTTTCGCCGATGAAGAGAAGGAAGAGCCAGATGATTCTTTTTTTGTACATTTTGTTCAGGGGCACATCCAGATAGGGTTCGTTGAGCGCTGCGGTTCCGCCCATTTTCTGAATGTCTTCGCTGTACTCTTCTTCGGCCACCCAGAGCATATCGTCAATGGTTACGATGCCGAGCAGTTTATTGGATTGGCTGACGACGGGCAGCGCCACCCTGTTGTTCATTTTGAAGATTTCCTGCGCTTTTTCCTGGTCGTCTTCCGGATGCAGGGCTATAAACCGCCGGTCAATCAGGTCTTCCACCTTTTTTTTGGGGTCGCTGAGAATAAAGTCGCGGATGCGTACATCGTCAATCAGTTCGCCGTTATCGTTGATGACATAGATGATATTGATGGTTTCGCTGTCTTTTCCGAATTTCCGGATGGTGGCAAACACTTCTTCTACCGTATTCCACGGGTACACGTACACATAGTCGGTGGTCATGAGGCGGCCTACGCTGTTTTCGGGATAGCCGAGAAGCGAGAGGGTAATTTTCAGTTCTTCGGGTTCCAGCAGTTTGAGCAGTTCCCGCACGGCGTTGGCGGGAAGTTCTTCCAGAAAATCGGTACGGTCGTCGGGGGGCAGTTGGTTCAGCAATTCGGCGGTTGTGTTGGGGGGCAGTTTTTGGATGATTCGTTTCTGAGTGGTAATGTCAAGCATTTTGAATACGCTGACGGCGCGGTGTACCGACATGTTGGCCAGGATGGCGTCTTCGTATTCGGGATATTCTTCCACCAGGTTGGCCACGGCGCTGATGTTTTGGCTGTCCAGAAATTTGCGGATGGCGATTTTATCGTTTGTGAGGATAAGAGATTCAAAAGATTCCTGCAGGGAAGCGGTATCGTGTTGAGTAGCCATGGTTCAAATTTAGCGAGGAAAGGGAAGGCGTAAAAAAAAATCGGTTTCCGGCGTTTTACGGGCCGGAGGATGGATTAAGACGAAGAGTTTGTAACTGTAAACGGATGAAGAAGTAGCACCAGCCGTCTATCAGTTTGAGCAGGTAGGCACAAGCGGAACCACCACCATACACACCCGAACAAATTTAAAAATAAATAAAAGCGGATACTTGTCCGCCTACGGCGGATTTGTATATTTACACCAGCAATGAAGCCACCAACATTGACGCCTGTCCCGAGAGCGGCGCGATACGGGATGTTCTTTGACAACTTACAGAGCCTGCCCCGAATGTATTTCGGGGTTACCCATATCCGCGGGCCATTGTTGGAGGAAACGCATTATTATCCGTTTGGGTTGGTAAAGGCGGGGATAAGCAGTAAGGCGTTGGCCTTTGGCGGGGCGGAGAATAAGTATAAATATAACGGCAAGGAGGAGCAACGCAAAGCGTTTAATGACGGCAGCGGACTGGAATGGTTGGATTACGGGGCGAGGATGTATGATGGGCAGGTAGGGAGATGGCATACACCAGACCCGTTAGTTGGAAAGTATGTTGATTGGTCGCCGTACAATTATGTTTATAATAATCCTATAAAGTACATTGACCCTGATGGCAGAGAAATTTGGATTTACTACCAGGAGGAGAAAAGAAATAAGAATGGAGAAATACAATACAAAAAGAATGGAAAAGCAAAAATGGTCACCAAATCTGTGGAGTATAAAGAGGATGGCAAACTTTACGATAGTAAAGGCAATGAATATACGGGGAATAATAAGTTTGTACTTGATACAAAAGCATCGCTTGACTATATACAAACTAACGATGCTGATAAAAACAGCATGGATGGTAAAAGCATAGTTAAGGAAATTCAACAAAGTTCGACAAAGCTTAAAATATTTAAGGGATCTATTTCACTTTTTGTACCCAAATCCAATAGTATTAGTTTTGATAACGAACATGGCCACAGATTTGTAGATGAAAAAACAGGGAAAGTGGTGGGAAGCCAATCTGCAGCATTAGGCTTGTTACATGAGATGGGACATTTTTATAGGGAAAAGTTTCATGGCGTTTATATTCCGGCGAAACAAATGAAGGAACGGTTTGAAGAAGAAAATAATGTAGTAAGATTTTTCGAGGCTCCAGCTGCACGAAAACTCGGTGAGTTTATCCGGACAAGTTATCACCCTGCGGGGTTAAAGTTGGAGTATTTTAAACCTGTTTCAGTTACAAGCACGGAAGAAAAAAAGGAGGAATAAAATGTTCTTGAAATACATTTTAGCATTGGCATTTTTGGGGTGCATTAACTCTCGAACAACCCAGCGAATTGAAGATAAAGAATTGTTGCAGGAAATTATAGAATCTCAACCGAAATTAAACTTCTCTGTCAACAAAATTCCTAAGAAAGTAAAAGCGAAATTCAAAGAGAAGTTTAATGTCCCTCTGAATCTATCGAACCCCGGGTCTGACTATAACAAAACGGATGTAGTCTATAAAAACGAACCTATCGGCATGTTATTATTCTCGGGCAAAGCTGCAAATAATTTGGGGTTCATATTGTTTGAAGTAAAAGGAGTCACTTCACAGTGTTACTTTACATACTATAGAATCAAAAGAAATAACGTAATGCAAATGGAAAGTCTCATTTTAAAAAAACAGCCAGGTAGTTTTGAGGATTTGAAGCAGCTAATTATTAATAAGGAGTTTTTATAAAACGAAAACATTCAGCAATATAAACTTAAAGCAATAAAGCCCTGCACTATCGGGCTTTTGCTTTATTGAGTAATCAACTGTGTAAGGTTGTCTTTAAGTTTTTTTATTAGCGATAGCCATATCAATCATGGTGAAGATGGCAGACTGTTCATTTTTGCCGAGAGCATCAATCATTTTTATTTTTTCCATCATGGGGAGGTTCGGTTCAACTTTTCCCACCCGCAGACTCCATCTCCCCACCCGTACCCGTTCCCGCCCAAATCTCCCGCTGCGGTATGAGCCTCAGGGCAATAACGAAATACCATTCGGTAAAAACCGTAAAAGTTTTAACGGAAAAAAAGCGGATACATGACCGCCTACGGCGGATTTTTGTAAATTTACAACAGCAATGAAGCTGCTAACATTGACGCCTGTCCCGATAGCGGCGCGATGCGGGATGTTCTTTGACAATTAACAGAGCCTGCCCCGAATTTATTTCGGGGTGACTCATATCCGGGGGCCATTTTTGGAGGAAACGCATTATTATCCGTTTGGGTTCATCAAACAAGGGATTAGTAGTAAAGCACTCCAATTCGGAGAGCCTGAAAACCGGAAGAAATTTAACGGCATTGAACATACTACTGAATTTGATTTAAATACCTACGATGCGTTTTTCAGAAATGCAGACCCGCAAGTAGGAAGATGGTGGCAGATAGACCCCAAGCCTACAGACTATGAAAGCCTTTATGTTGCTATGAGCAACAACCCCATATTTAAATTTGATGCTTTGGGTGATACGGTTTATAATGCGAATGCTGCAGATGATGCAGCTATTGTGAAGTGGATTACTCAAGGGCTTAATTTAAAAAAGGGCCAGACCAATCCTTTTTCATTTAACGAAGTTGGAGATTTACAGGTAAATCAAAAATCATTTAATAAACTTTCCAAAGCACAAAAGAAGATTGCTCAGAATATTGTTGATGCAATCAACTCTAAAGACCTTCTTGAAATTCAACTTGTCGATAATAAAGAAATATTAGAAACTGAAACTATAAAATTGGGAAGAAATGAAATCGCAGTGATAATTGGAGGTAGATCTTACAAAGATGGGGATGTGGTTAATAAAACCATTGAAGATTATGGAGGAGGAAGATTGATGCCGCCAGTTATTAATGGAAATGGCCTGGGTTCTAATTATCTATTATCCCAGATTGCGAGACAACCTAATAATGCAACAGTTGCAGGAATAAGTGGTGCCGAGATTGAAATGCCAAATTTTGTGGTTCTCTTTCATGAAGCTTTTGGACATTTTGTTTATCACTATATCCAAAACAGTTGCACCCAAAATCAGCAGACCATAAATTATGAGAATAGTATCAGGCAGCTACGTGGTATGCCATTAAGGAGCGGTACTGATCACCCTAAAGACAAAGATTACTAATCAAAAAAAATTATTCAAATGCGAGTGAAGTTTTTTTTGAGCCTTATAATCACTATTACTTACACTATTGGCTTTTGTCAGGATGTAAAGTTTACGGAATTAGGCGAATCAAAATCTAAGAGCGGTTTGGATGAATGTATATACCGGCTTGAACTTTTTAATAACACTAATAGTCCGATTTGCATTCCTGTATCATTATCTTTTGGGTTTACAGTTAATTTAAATGACACAGTTGAAGTCAAAAATATTTATCCTGCAAATGATTCTTCAGTAACTTTTTCTCTTTACTACACTAAATCTGAATTAGAAGGTTCTTCAGTACGATACCCCGCTGTTCCTGTTTTAATCAATCCTAACACATACGTGTTAACAAATGTCAGGTTCGAAAAAATTAAAGAGAAGAAAATGTTTTTGGAATTAAAGTGTTCTTATGATAAGAATTTGGATTATTATAAAATACGTTCATCGTTTGAGAATGAACCAAAGTATAAGTGGATGGATAAATTAAGTTTCGTTGACAAAAAGTATCCAATTTATTAATTGCAAATATTCTAAGAAACTAAGCTCGGCGTCGCCGGGCTTTTGTTGTTAATACGTTTATTTTTTTTGCGAGTTGTTTGCAGCTTCACCGCAGATGCAACCACACAAGCGAATTTTTTTATCTCCAAAATTTAGCTTAAAAAAAAGTTTTCCATTATACCAAATTGGCTGTAATCCTTTCTAGGCAAGGTTTGCAGAAGTTTTTTTCCCACCCGCAGACTCCATCTTCCCACCCATACCCGTTCCCGCCAAAGTCTCCCGCTGCGGTATGAGTCTCCGGGCAATAACGAAATACCATTCAGTAAAAACCGTAAAAGTTTTAACGGAAAAAAAGCGGATACATGACCGCCTACGGCGGATTTTTGTAAATTTACAACA
>JAOAGO010000003.1 GCA_026415715.1 Chitinophagaceae bacterium
AAACGGAAAGGATTGCTGCCTCTCGCCTATTGTACAGGCAGACTATATTCAGATTCCGGCGCCCAGAGCTACTTCATTAGAGTTTAAAAAGGGAAAAAACGTTATCCAGGTCGCCATCACCGGATCGGTTTCCAATGTAGTGTTTGAAGCAGACCCCGACAAACAGATATTTTATTACCATCAGAATCAGATTGAAATTATTATTGAGCCTTTAACAATTCAACCTGAACTGGGAATTCATGTAAGCGTTGATGAAAAGCCTATTGAACATTATAAATATGTTCTCGAGCAGTCCGATATAAAAAATTATACCTTTTTTCACACGAAAGAATTCATCCTGAATTACGACAAACCCTATCGCATAAAAATTCTGGAGTACGAAGTGATGCAAGCTGACAATAAGAAAAAAAATCTTGCGGCTAATCCCGTATTACAACGCAAACAACGCCGACTCATTTTTTCGGATGTGTATGAAGTAACCTGAACAATTATGTACATACCCATATTACTACAAGCGCATGAGATAGATTTTCGGGGCTGTCATCGTTCCCGCCTGCGGCGGGCAAGTCCGCTCATCAGCTGTAGTCCCCCGCCCTTCGCAGTTACCGTGCTGGCGGCTTATATAAAGTTCAATTTTCAAAATCAGTTAAACGAAGTCATATTGCTCAAAAAATTTGTTCACTGATTAACGCCGCTGCGCACCTCACTTCGTTCGTGCTACGGGCGGGGCAGCCCGTGAACGGCAGCACCTCTCCTCATCTTTTTTAAGAAGATTTTTGTCACGGTTTCAGAACGTAAAAAAAAGGTTTTTCCCCAAAAAAATTCTCAGCCCTTATGCACTTCCGAAGAAAAATGAAATTCAATGTCCGGATGATTGCGCATTTCGGTATTGAGGTACCATTCGCTTTCGGCCAGGTAAACGGGATGGCCGTCTTTGTCAAGGGCAGCATTGGCCTGACGAAAACGGAGAAATTCTTCCACTTTCGCCGCATCTTTTGCGGTAATCCAGCAGGCTTTGTAGTAAGGCAAGGTTCTGAATTCAACCGACGCGCCGTATTCTTGCAGCAACCGATACTGAATAACTTCAAACTGCAGTTCGCCCACGCATCCGATAATTTTTTTTGTGCCCCCGTACTGAGTAAACAACTGTGCCACGCCTTCATCAGTAAGCTGAAGCAAACCTTTCTCCAGCTGTTTGGTTTTCATCGGATCTTTATTTACCACTTCTTTGAAAATTTCCGGCGAAAACGACGGGATGCCAGTAAAATAAAACCGTTCGCCTTCCGTCAGCGTATCGCCGATTTTGAAGTTTCCCGTATCAAACAATCCTACCACATCGCCGGCGTAGGCATCCTCTACCACGCTTTTTTCACGGGCCATAAACGTATAGGGATTGGAAAAACGGAGTTCTTTATCCAGTCGCACATGATAATAAAATCTGTTTCGTTCAAATTTTCCGGAACAGATGCGCAGAAAGGCAATCCGGTCGCGATGCCGGGGGTCAAGATTGGCATGTATTTTAAAAACAAAACCGCTGAGTTTATCTTCATGAACATCTACTTCGCGGATAGTGGTTGTTCGGTTTTGCGGCGGCGGCGCTATACGAATAAATGTATCAAGCAATTCTTTCACACCAAAATTGTTGATAGCGCTGCCAAAAAACACCGGCGCCACCAAACCTTTGAGATAATCTTCCGTGTTGAGAACGCCGTACACGCCTTCAATCAGCTCAATGTCTTCCCTCAGCTGAGCAGCATCCCGTTCGCCCAGCTTATCATCCACCAACGGGTCTGTCAAATCCTGAATATGAAGCCCGTCCACATCCCCTTTGGTGTGCGCACTGAAGAGCAGGAGACTTTTATCGTACAGATTATACACTCCTTTGAAATCTTTGCCGCTGTTGATGGGCCATGTCATGGGATGCAGGGAAATGTTCAGTTCCTTTTCAATTTCTTCCAGTAAGTCGAAACGGTTCTTTCCGTCGCGGTCAAGTTTGTTGATAAATACAATAACCGGCGTGTTCCGCATCCGGCATACTTCCATCAGCTTTCGGGTTTGTTCTTCCACGCCGTTTACGCTGTCCACCACCAGTATTACACTATCCACCGCCGTAAGAGTACGGTAAGTATCTTCGGCAAAATCTTTATGGCCGGGAGTGTCCAGCAGATTGATCAGTATTCCTTTGTATTCAAAAGTCATTACCGATGTAGCCACCGATATGCCTCTTTGTCTTTCAATTTCCATAAAATCGCTGGTGGCATGTTTTTTTATTTTATTGCTTTTTACGGCACCGGCCACCTGAATGGCACCGCCAAAGAGCAGAAACTTTTCCGTGAGCGTGGTTTTTCCGGCATCGGGGTGGCTGATGATGGCAAATGTGCGGCGCCGTTGTATTTCATTCAGATATTTCATAATTCAAATCCTTTTGACCGAGTCTAAAGCTTTTCTTTTGTAAAAGTTGCAAAGGTAATTGGCCATCGTTAAAACAAATGCAGGATTTAAGTTGTACATTTGTGAAATGTTTGGCCGCACTTTAGAAATTGTAGCGAGCAGCTTCCGCATGGCAGTGCAGGAGCTTTTGAAAAACAAGTTGCGTACTTTTTTGTCGCTTTTCGGTGTGACCATCGGCATTTTCTGCATCATTGGAGTACTGGCCACGGTAAATAGCCTGGAACAAAACATTCAGAATGAAATCAGAAATCTCGGCACAAATACCATTTACATTGACAAATGGGATTACGGCGCCGGAAGCGGTTCGGATTATCCCTGGTGGAAATATCAAAACAGACCTTCTCCTCAATTTAAGGAAGCAGCCTTGATAAAGGAACGTTCAGCCCTGGCACGGTATGTTGCCTTTAAAATGAACGTAACCGATAAAGTGGAATATGAAGACAATGAATTATCCGGCGTAAATATTTACGGAATATCCGAAGACTTCAGCATCATTCAAAACGTAGAACTGGCTTATGGCCGATACTTTTCCGACGAGGAATTTAACCGGGGCAGTCCCGTAACGGTTATCGGCCATCAGGTATCCGAAAAATTATTCGGCGAGCCGGAAAAAGCCATCGGGAAAAGCATAAACGTAAGAGGCAAATACCTGACCGTTACCGGTATTATCAAAAAACAGGGGAATACCATTTTAGGCGGCTGGCAATTTGACCAGAGTATTTTAACGCCTTATCGCTTTGCCCGAAATATCATGGAAGAAAAATCTTCCTCGCCCGTCATTATGGTGCAGGGAAAAAATAATATAGACAGCCGCCTGCTCAAAGATGAGCTGACGGGAGTTATGCGGGCAATTCATAAACTTCCGCCCCTGGCAGAAGATGATTTTACGCTGAACGACATCAATGATTTCAGCAGTGCCGTCAGTTCTTTGTTTGTCAGCCTGAACATCGGGGGCTGGGCCATAGCAGCCTTATCACTGATTGTGGGCATGTTTGGCGTGGCCAACATCATGTTCGTTTCCGTAAGGGAGCGCACCAGCCAGATAGGATTAAAAAAAGCTATCGGAGCAAAGAATTCATTAATACTTACCGAGTTTCTGTTAGAGTCTGCTTTTCTGTGTATTTTGGGTGGATTGATAGGCCTAGCACTTGTTTTTATTTTGACCCGCATATTATCCGGCGTGCTGAATTTTCCGGTTTATATATCCGTATTTAATTTTATTCTTGCCATTACGGTATGCATTATTGTGGGCATTTTAGCAGGTTACATCCCTGCCCGTCAGGCTGCCGGAATGGACCCGGTTGTTGCCATCCGTAGCCGGTAAATGTGATCTCCGAAAACCTCACTTCTAATCCGAAATTTTAATAAACTTTCCGGTGTTCAGCAGATTTCCTTCTTTGTTTAACTGTTTATAGTAATAAATACCCTGAGAAAGTGAATTGACAGAAATCCTTTCTACGGAATGAGTGAGATTTTTTTGAAGAACAATTTTCCCGGCATGATCAAAAATGAGAAATATATCACCAGGACTGAAATCTTTCGATTCAATAACTAGATAATCTGCTGCCGGGTTGGGGTAAACGTGGGTACGTTGCTGTTTCCAGCTTATTTTTGAGACGGACGAATATTGTGCGGTTTTGCCATCTGCATCTATAGCTTTAATCCTGAAAAAAGTTTGCAATGATTGATGATTTCTTTCATAGATAACCGTATATTCCTGATTTCCGTTTCCCTTTGAAGGAACTACCCTTTCAGCAAAAAATGATATTCCGTCTGTGCTGGTTTCTAACACAAACTCTTTAATATTTAGTTCATTGATTGAGCTCCATAGCACAATGCAGGAAAATGCATCTCTTTTTTGAATGGTAAGCCGTATACCCCCAACCGGTAGTAAACTACATCCCGGAGCAGGATAAGATGAATTAGCCGGCGTACCTGTAGAAAGTGTATTTTTTACAATGAAATCGCTGACAATAACTCCACCGGGGTTCACAAATGTATTTGAAGCCGCTGTTGTGGTAACATTATATGAAACAGGAGAAGAAGCTGGCAATATATATAGAGGGGCGTTATTGCTGTTTTGCATACTGAAATAATTACATTCAATCACAATATTACTGCCGCCAAGGCGTAAAATTGAATGGTTTGAGGTATTATTGGCAAAGGAAGGCGAGAAAATATTATTTTTAATACTTCCGCCTTTTGGAGCTGCATATACCGAACCTCGCCCTATATCGGTACCGCTTACTACTTCTCCCGAAGTAGTTAAGATTTGGTTTTTTTCAAACACAAAGTTTGTGGTACCGGGATTCACACCTATAACATATCGAGGAACATTCCCATGCGAAAAATAGCCACCCGACTGAGGGGTTCCTACGTATGTTTTTCCCGTGAATTTATTGTTCGTGACTATGAGATTTGTATAGGTATCATCAGGTTTAAAATAAGTAAGCAAAGCTAAATCGCCGCCTGCTTCAATTTCATTATAACTGATAGTGATATTGGATATGGTATTAGAAGAAGTACTTCCGATGATAATGGCTGCTGATTCAAAATTGCCGCCGGCTGCATCATTTGTCACATCACACCCGATTATTTTAAAACCTTTACCGGATGCACCTCCTATTGTAACACCTGCACTGTGAGAGCCGTTATCGGCTACAATCATGATCGGTGCTATATAATAACCCGGTGTTGTATATTGCAAAGTAGTTACTGAGGGGCCGGAAACAGATTGTAAAGTTAGCGGCTTGTCGATGGTGACCAGTTCATTATATGTTCCGGGATAAACATTTACTATTTCGCCGGAAGAAGCTGCCGTAACTGCTGCCAGTATAGTAGTATAACAAGGCGAGTTGCCGCCGCAGACTCCAGAACCATCAACATAACGCTGTGCAGACCCTGAAGAAAATAAAAGTTTGAACAAAACAATCAGATACAATGTCTTTTTCTTCATAATTTAAGACCTGCAAAAATAGTTAAAAAAATTGCTTTTGATTCTCTCTAATAAAACTATTGTCGTTAAAATTAATTATTAGCATATTTTTAGCTTATATTGTAATACTATACAATACAAAAATGGAGAATCAATAACCTTTATGAAAATAAAAATTCTGGCCTTCGAATCCAGTTGTGATGAAACTTCGGTTGCCGTGTGTGCAGAGGGAAAAATTCTGTCCAATGTTACCGCAAACCAGAAGGTACATGAGCAATACGGTGGTGTGGTTCCCGAACTGGCCAGCCGTGCACATATGCAACATATCATTCCCGTAACGGAAGCGGCTTTAAAAAAATCCGGCCTTACCTTAAAAGATCTTAATGCCATAGCCGTAACACAATCGCCGGGACTCATCGGCTCGCTGCTGGTGGGTGTACAATTTGCGAAGTCGCTGGCCCTTGCACTGAATATTCCATTAATCGGCGTACATCACATGCAGGCGCATGTTCTGGCCAATCTGATTGATGACCCGAAGCCCTCTTTTCCTTTTCTGTGCCTGACGGTAAGCGGCGGACATACTCAGATTGTGATATGCCACTCCCCCACTCAGCTTGAAGTTATCGGAGAAACCATAGATGATGCAGCAGGCGAAGCTTTTGATAAAACCGCAAAACTACTGGGCTTACCCTATCCCGGCGGCCCGCTGATTGATCAATATGCCAGAAACGGAAATCCGCATCGGTTTTCCTTTCCCGAACCGCAGATTCCGGGGCTCAACTTCAGCTTCAGCGGACTAAAAACTTCAATTCTATATTTTTTAAAAAATGCCGGTAAAAGCCAAATCTACAAACCGGAATATTTTGCCACACCGAAAAAAACAGAAAACTTCATACAGCAAAATCTCCCGGATATCTGCGCCTCAGTTCAACATCGGATTATTACCATTTTACTAAACAAATTAATAAAAGCCACCGAACAAACCGGAATTAAAGAAGTATGCATTGCAGGCGGAGTTTCGGCAAACAGCGGTCTTCGAAAAGCTTTTGAAGAAACAGGAAAAAAATACAATTGGAATACATATATCCCCGCGTTTCAGTATTGCACCGATAATGCAGGCATGATAGCCATTACGGCATATTACAAATACCTGGAAGGCCAATTTGCCGACCTTAGCCTAACTGCCTCGGCACGGGCCGAATGGTAAAATCCCTTTCCCATGGCGAATCCGTTTTTCCGGTTTAAACAGTTTTGTGTCAGGCAGGACAAGAGTTCCATGAAAGTAACGACCGACGCCTGTCTATTCGGAGCCCTGGTGGCGGACCTTATTTCAGCTCATCACTTTTTTTCGGAAATTCCTGAAAAAAATATGCTGGATGTCGGAACAGGAACGGGTTTGCTTTCCCTGATGTTTGCACAAAAAAATCCCGGCTGGCAAATTGATGCTATTGAGATTGATAATCAAACGGCATTACAGGCTAAAGAAAACATTTCCCAATCGCCCTGGAACCGACAAATTCAGATAATACTCGGTGATGCCAGAAGCTACAGGTTTGAAAAAAAATATCATCTCGTCATCAGCAATCCCCCTTTTTATGAAAAGGAAATCAAATCCCCCGACCCGCTTATGAATATTGCAAAACATCAGGATGCATTAACACTGAATGAACTGATTTTGATTGTGAATAACGTTTTACATGCGGATGGGTATTTTTTTATTTTGTTGCCCTATAAGCGTTTTCGGGAAGCAACGGGTAAGTTTCAGGAAAACAGGCTGTATCCGGAACAAGTTATTTTCATCAAGCCGGCCGTTCACAAAAATTATTTTCGGGCAGTTCTGAAATGCAGGTTCATGAAAAATAAAGTTCAGCAAACGGAAATCAAAGAAATTTACATTCAGGATATAAACGGAAATTATTCCGAAGAATTTATGAGGTTGCTGAAAGATTACTATTTATATCTTTCATAAATTCTCTGAAATTCCTTTACCCTCCGCATAATCTCTCAGATATTCATAGTAAGGTGTAAGTTTTCCTTTTTCCGTAATGGTGGCCCTGGCCAGCATTTCATTTTTATGATTTCGGATTAACAGGGGGAGAACATGCTTAATCAACTGCTCTCCGAAATACCGGCTGGCATCGCGGGGCAATTCGTTAGGCAGGTTGCCTACCGCCATCACGTCAATTGAACCGGGCAAGTAAGGCGCCGTTTTCTGAAAGGTTTGCCGATCTACCCCATATACCGGGTCTTCGATGATCTGATCGCCGAGATTGATGGGTACTGAACCGTTTTTATCATCGGTGATGTCGGCAATGGTTTGAATGATAAAATCATCGCGCTGAATATCCTCTTTTTCAAATAATCGGGGAATATTTATATCCCAGTACACACCATTCATCAAAATATCGGTTTGAGCGGCATAGGGTAAAAAGAGACATTCATATTGTTCCGGATGTTCATGAAACTCTTCGCGGATATAATGTTTTTGGGTCCGGTGCCGATACAAATCAGCCCCTTTTAATTGAGTATATACCGGATAGGAAAACCGACGCTTGAGATAATCGTCAGGTTCTACTTCATGAATGCCCATAAGGTTCATGATTTCGAGAACGCCATGCGCCACCCTGCCGGAGCCGGTTACCGCAACTTTCAGATTCGGCAAACGTAACCCGAAATAACTGTGAATCAATTCGCGAAAGCTGCGCTGTTTATACACCCTTTCTAGCGAATACAATCCGGTGCGATGCCCGTAAGCCATCATACCGTTGTGCGCACCTACCACGCCGGCAAAAAAACCGAAGCCGATGACCCGCTGTCCGTCTTCATGCTCCAGGCATTCGTAATCAATCAGTGTTATCCCTTTATCCAGAATGGCTTTAAGAAGAGACTGGTTATGGGGTTGTTTCTTTTTGGTATGTGAAAAAAAAAGGTATGTTTTTCCGGCAATCAGTTGCGCAACAGGCACCTCCTTTATTCCCAGAAGTATATCACAGTCCTCAACCGAATCCCTTACCTCAACCCCGGCCATAAGATATTCCCTGTCGCTGAAACAGCGCACGTTGGATGACTGGACGATAATTTTTACGTTATTAAAATGCTTATGAATCCACTTGCATTGTGCAGGCGTTAGCGCTACCCGATTATCAGCCGGTATTTTTCCTTCTTTGATAAGACCTATTTTCATTGACATTTGCAAATATGTTCAGAAAATATGATTGGCCGGTAATACGGCTTTTACAAGGCTGCCCAAAGATAGTGTGCCTTAGCACATAGTGTGGTAATGTTTGTATGAAATTCTGGAGCCTGAAAGGAAAGTAAAAAAAGATTATTTGTTTTGAAGGGATATTTATTTCAGTAAAACTACTAGGTCATTTTTTACCGTTTGGTTTTATTTCATTCAGGATGCAAATAAATCAGGATAAATATATTTGTAAATAAAAAATGAATTATTTTGAATTATTCGGCTTACCCGTTCAATTAAAAACCGATAAAAAAGAATTATCGGCCCGTTATATTCGGTTGAGCAAACAATATCACCCCGATTATTTCGTTCATGCAGATGCGGAACAACAAAGCAAAGCGCTTGACATGTCGGCCATGTTGAATCAGGCCTATAAAATTCTGCAAAATGAAGACGAAACCATAAAATATGTTTTACAACTGAAAGGGTTGCTAGAGGAGGAGGAAAAATATCAGTTACCGCCTGAATTTCTGATGACCATGATGGAGCTTAATGAAACGGTATCAGAGGCGGAAGAGCAAGAACAGAAAAAAAACATTTCTGAATCATTAAACCGGCTGGAGGCCGAAGCGTACAATCGGGTTAAAGACATCATTGAAAATTACATTGACAATGCTGTATCCGAACAGGAGTTGCTCAGGGTAAAAGAATACTACTTCAAAAAAAAGTACATACAGAGGCTGCGGCAGCAATTATCAAATCAGCCGTTCTGAAATTTTATCATTTAAGGAACTGTCGTTATTTTTGCCCGCAAGCCCGGGTGGCGAAATTGGTAGACGCAGCAGACTCAAAATCTGCCGTCCGCAAGGATGTGCTGGTTCGAGTCCAGTCCCGGGCACAAAAAATGCCTTCATTTCCGGATACCGGTAAATGAAGGCATAATTTTTTACGGCTAACAGAGATCCTTTATTGAAGTTGTTGAAGTGAATTTTTTGACCGGATGCCCGGAAAACGGGCAAAAAATCCTTTAATTCAGATTCCACCTTCGAATCAAGGCACTTGCGGAACGTCCGTTTTTATGGATGTTCCACATGTCAACCACTGTTAGTCTTTTTACCCTTTCAGGTTTTTTTTCGGAAACCAGGGTTTCCTTTGCTTCTTTTTCCTTTTTTAACTTCGTAACAACTTCATCGTTAAGCTGTACGCTGTTCTGCAAAACTGTGTTCTTCATATATTCCTCCTTTTTCTGTTTAACAAAATTTCATCTGAGTCGTTCGGAAAATTCTTTGGAAGCAATCGTGGATGAAAATAGACTAAAAAGTCATCTGGAACAAAGAAGCCGGGTACGAAACTCAGTGTTTTTAAATTGCGCTGCAAAGTTACGAACAGACAAGCAGCCTTCCAAAACAAAACGAAAAGAAATTGTTAAAGCCTGTATTTCTGTTTTAAAATTTTCCTAACGTCTTGATAAGAAAATTTAAAAAGCGAATTTTATGTTGAAAACGAAAAGGCAATGAAAAATAGAAGCGGTGAGCCATCTCACTCTATGTATTATGTAGCGATAGTATGTCCTGAAGAAGTAAATGAACGGGTTCACGAATACAAAATCCGGATGAGGGACCGCTTCGGCTGTACGGCTGCGCTGAAATCGCCGGCACATATCACTTTGATTCCTCCTTTCTGGCACTCCACGGAAAAAGAAAATGCACTGGTTGATGCGCTTCAGCGCTTTCACAGCGGTACAGGAACTTTGTCGGTGGGCCTGAACGGATTCGGGCATTTCGGAAAAAGAGTGTTATTTGTGGCGGTAGAAGAAAATGCGGGCCTTGCGCAAATTCAGAAAGAAACGGAGTTGCATTTTCGTTCTTTTTTTCCAGATGTAATTAAAAGAGAAAAACGTCCGTTTCATCCGCATGTAACCATAGCCACCCGAGACATGAAGCCCTCTCATTTTTTTGAGGCGTGGGAATATTTCTCCTCAAAGAATATGAAAATGTATTTTACGGTGTCCCGAATCAGTCTGTTAAAACTGGTTAAGGGACGATGGCAGATTTTTATCGAGAAAGACTGGAATGTAAAATCAGCCTTTTAATTTTCCAACGCCTGCCTAAGCGCCGTGACGTTTGCGGCGGTAACCGAATGCCAGGAATAACTTTCGTCGTGCCCTGCAAAAGACGGGTGTATAAACTGCATGCGGCTTTGGGTTTTTACTCTCAGCGATGCATGGAATTCCGTGCAACCGGTTTTGTGCTGAATCTGTTTTATGTTTTCCGGCCTGATTCCGCTACCCGGCATGATGATAATTCTTTGCCCGGCCTGCTTCTGAAGCGCTGCAATACATTCAATGCCTTCTTCGGCCGTAACTTTTTGTCCGGAAGTCAATATTCTTTCGCAGCCGATTTCAATGAGCTGTTCCAGCGCTTCAAACGGGTTGCGGCAGCGGTCGAATGCGCGGTGAAAGGTTACCCCCATGGGGTAAGCGGCCTCTATGAGTTTTTCCGTTCTGATGATGTCTAAGGTGCCGTCCATGTTCAGAAGTCCGGTAACGATTCCGTCGCAGCCCAGTTGCTTACATAATTTTACGTCGTTGAGCATAATATCAAATTCATCTTTTGTATAAAGAAAATCGCCGGCTCTGGGGCGAATGATGGGATAGAGTAAAACCTGAAATCGTTCACGGCATTTTTTTATGGTAGCCAATGAAGGCGTAACGCCGCCTTCGGTCAGGTTGGCACAAAGCTCAATACGGTCGGCCCCGCCGGCAACGGCCGCTTCGGCGCCTGAAAAATCAGATACTGCTATTTCCAAAACGTATTTCATGAAACACAAGATAGCTTTTGAAGCATAATATTGAAAATTTTTTATTTTCTGCGGTATAAATTTTTGGGGGGCAGAGCATTGATTTGCTTACACATATGTTGATGATAAAGGATTGAGATGAGGTTTTATATTATGAATCGTTTTTCACCCGATTGGAACG
Organism: Chitinophagaceae bacterium; assembly: GCA_026415715.1. Lineage (GTDB taxonomy): Bacteria > Bacteroidota > Bacteroidia > Chitinophagales > Chitinophagaceae > JJ008. Next base: position 11,548 of record JAOAGO010000003.1, read on the forward strand.
AACTGCATAAAGCGTTGAGTTTTGTACGAAAAAAGTTTAGCCGATAAGAGTTACTCTCGCCGACGGGCTGCCCCGCCCGGAGGGCGAACGAAGTGAGGTGCGCAGCGGCTTTCCGCAAGCACGGTTACCCCGGAGGGCGGGGGACTGCAGCCGATGAGCGGACTTGCCCGCCTCAGGCGGAACGATGACAGCCCCTGATAAAAAAAATCATCACTTACACAAACCAGCTTTTTGCTTCGTACACTTTGGTTTGATGATTCAGCGTGACGCAATAGGTAAATCCTTTGCGTACGGCAAAGGCGCCGACCTGACCTTTTTTGTTGAGGGCAATGAAACCCACCTGAATGTTTTTTGCCTTTTCGCCGTTGTTTTTCACGATGCGGCGGATGGCTTCTTTGCAGGCCGCTTCGGGTGAAAGCCCGCGGCGCATGGCTTCGGTGATGGTATGAGCGCCGCAGATTTTTACAACTTCCTCGCCAATGCCCGTTGCGGTGGCTGCGCCTGCTTCATTATCTACATACAAACCCGCGCCGATGATGGGCGAATCGCCTACCCTGCCGTGCATTTTAAATGCCATGCCGCTGGTGGTGCAGGCGCCTCCCAGATTTCCCTTCCGGTCAAGGGCTATCATCCCGATGGTGTCGTGATTGAGATATGCCGAAGGCCAGGGTATATTGTTTAGTTGTAGCTTTTTTATTTTTTCTTCCAGTTCATGTACGGAACGCATGGGGTCGTATTGCGATCTTTTGAGCCACTCTTTCCAGGCTTTTTCGCTTTCGGGGGTGAGAAGATTTTGCTTCTGAAATCCGTTTTCCAGAGCAAAACGCAACGCTCCTTCGCCGACGAGTTGTACGTGAGGCGTTTTTTCCATCACCAATTTTGCCACAAGTACGGGATGCATGATATGCTCCAGGGCCATCACGCTGCCGCATTGGCCAAATTCATCCATCACACAACTGTCGAGGGTTACTCTCCCGTCGCGGTCGGGCAAACCGCCATAGCCTACACTGTTGTCTTCGGGGTCGGCTTCGGGTATTTGTACGCCTTTTACCACCGCATCGAGCGCCCTACCGCCGGATGATAACACTTCCCATGCCGCCCGGTTGGCTTTTACGTTTGGCGCCCAGGTGGATACTACAACAGGTTTACCTGCTGACGTTTGCGGTGCAGAGGCTTTTGCCACGCCACGAAACAGCGATGCAGCCACCGAAGCGCCCAAAGAAGTCAAAATGAACTTTCTGCGATTCAACATGTTAATTGTTTTAATTGAAACAAAGTAAATCTTGATGCCAGGAAATCATGGATTTCGTCGTTATTTTGTGCAACTTATCCAGTAAATATTTAAAATTATGAAAATTGAAATTATTTCAGGTAGTCCGAGAAAAGAAAGCGTAACCGTTAGGGTGGCCCTTCATTTGAAAAAAAGGTTGGATTCATATGCAGACGCCGAAGCGGGGTTGATTGATTTACGGGATTGGGAATTGCCTTTTGTGCAACATGTATGGACGGCGCCTGAAAAGGCGCCTGCCGAATTTCAACCTTTGGCCCGCAGAATGTTTGAAGCCGAAGCCTTTATTTTGGTTACGCCGGAATATAACGGAAGTTATTCGCCGGCGCTGAAAAATTTGTTTGACCATTTTCCCAAACAATTGCGCAAACCGTTTGGGTTAGTCACGGCCTCGCCGGGGGCCATGGGGGGAATGCGGGCCGCTCAACAACTGTTGCTGCTGACCCCTGCATTGTTCGGCATTGCCTCTCCATCCCTGCTCATCGTTCCTCAGGTGGAAAAAAAATTTAATGCAGAGGGAGAGCTGACTGATGCAGGTTTTGAGCATCCGGTACATCAATTTCTCACTGAGTTTTTATGGCTTGCAGAAAAAATTTCTGAAGTAAAATTGATTCCTTCTTCATAATAATATTTATGAACACGGTTTTACATAAAGCCGAAACCAGAGGACATGCCAACTACGGATGGCTGAATACATATTACACGTTCAGTTTCGGCGAATATTTTGACAAAGAGCGAATTCATTTTGGCGCACTTCGGGTGTTAAACGACGATACCGTGGCTGCCGGCAGGGGATTTGGTATGCATCCGCACGACAATATGGAAATCATCACCATTCCCACCTTTGGCGAACTGGAACATCAGGACAGCATGGGAAACAGGATGGTGGTTGGGCCGGGAGACATTCAGGTTATGAGCGCCGGCACGGGTATTTATCATTCCGAAAAAAATAAAAATCCGGATAAAGAAGTGCGGCTTTTTCAGATTTGGGTTTTTCCCGATAAAGAGAATGTAACGCCGCGGTACGACCAGAAACATTATGCACCCTTATTAAAAAGAAATCAATTTCTCACCGTTGTATCACCTATTGGCGCCGATGACGGGCAATCCGTTCAGATTCACCAGCAGGCATGGTTTAGCATCGGAAAATTTGATAAAGATGTTGCGACAGAATATACCCTGAAAAGAAAAGGCAACGGGGTGTATGTTTTTGTTATGGAAGGAGATATTTCAGTAAATGATATGACACTGAACCGAAGGGACGGCCTGGGAGTGAGCGATGCGGAAAGCATTTCTGTCCGTGCTTTGACAGATTCGGAAATTTTGCTGATGGAAGTACCGATGTATTGATGCAGTTGAGTACTACAGATGATTTGCCTTATTTGATTGTAATTTTTTTCTGAATTTCTTTTGAAGTCGGCGCTGATACCATCCTGTCCATCCAATCAGTGTGGCGCTAAATCCGAAAGCCTGTGCGGCCCAGCGTTGCAATGAATAAGCATCGCTTTGTTCCGTTATTTTATCATGCTGAATGCGCAGAAAGGCTTTGTACGGATGAATAATTTTTTTACCTGAAGGTATAAACAGATAAGATGCTTCGCAGTCAACCGTAGCATATTCCTCATCCAGTAACTGAATGTTGCCAAAGGAAAATGAATAGTCGCTCACTTCCGAAAAAAACAATTTCCATCTGGCCATAACCGCATCACCCTGAAGCAGCCCGTACAACGGGCAGTTATAATGCACTTCGCTGTCATAATAATACGAAAGGGCATCCGTGTCGGCCCGCTGAAGAGCTGAAAAGAAATGTTCCAGGATGTCACGGTTTTTCATACCTTTTTTCTGAATCGTGAAAGAAATAGTAATTTAACTTTTTAAAATCCGTTTTATGTTTTTGCGTATTCTCCGTTTCTTTATTTTGTTTTTTCCGGTTGTTTCCTTTTCGCAAACCGACCAGGACTCGGCCTGGATACTGGATAACTATACCAAAACCGAGGTGTACATTCCCATGCGTGACGGGGTAAAGTTGTTTACTTCCATTTATCAACCCAAAGATAAAAGTGAAAAACATCCCATATTGCTTACCCGTACCCCTTATTCCTGTGCGCCTTACGGCACTGCCTTTTCGCCGCGGCTTTGGCAAAGGCATATAAAATATTACCTGCGGGAAAATTATATCATCGTGACGCAGGACGTAAGAGGGCGGTGGATGAGTGAAGGGGAATTTATGGATGTAAGGCCTTTTATTGCCAATAAAAAAGGTAACGAAACGGATGAAGCCAGTGATACGTACGATACCATTGAATGGCTGATTCAGAATATACCCAACAACAACGGCCGTGTGGGCGTTTTCGGCATTTCCTATCCCGGCTTTTACTCTACCATGGCCGCAGCATCGGGCCATCCGGCGCTGAAAGCGGTGAGTCCGCAGGCGCCCGTTACGGATTGGTTTATCGGAGATGATTTTCATCATAACGGCGCTTTTTTCCGGTTAGACGGTTTTCGTTTTTATTCTTCTTTCGGTAAGCCCAGGCCGAAGCCCACAACCGTTCCGCCGAAAGGATTTGATTTTCACATCAGAGACAATTATCAGTTTCACATAGAGTATAAAACCTTGAAAGAACTGGCTGGTCTTATGGGAGACAGTATCCGGTTTTGGAAAGAAATGTATGCACATCCGAATTATGATGACTGGTGGAAAGCCCGTGATGCGCGGCGAGCCATGTATAACATAAAACCGGCTATGCTGGTAGTGGGAGGCACTTTTGATGCGGAAGATTGCTGGGGTGCGTGGAATTTATACAAAGCCATAGAAAAACAAAATCCGGGTATATACAATAAAATTGTGATGGGACCCTGGTATCACGGGCAGTGGGCCAGCCGCGACGGCAGCAAATTAGGGCCGATACGATTCGGAAGCAACACGGCCATTTGGTATCAGAATAACATTGAAATTCCTTTTTTTAATTATTTTCTGAAAGGGAAAGGAGAAGAGCCGCCCCTGGCGGAAGCCACGGTGTTTTTTTCCGGCGAAAATCAGTGGAAACGTTTTGACCAATGGCCACCGAAAGAGATGGAATGGCGGCCTGTTTATTTGAACGAAGGCGGAACACTGAGTTTTCGCCCGCCGGCCCGTAATGCCAAACAAAAATTTTCAGAATACATCAGCGACCCTGACAAACCTGTTCCCTACACGCCTGAAATTCATTTTAACCGAACGATTGAATATATGGTGGGCGACCAACGTTTTGCGGCCCGAAGGCCGGATATCCTGGTTTTTCAGAGCGATATTCTGGAAGAAGATGTTACCCTGGCCGGACCGGTTATTGCCGACCTGAAGGTAAGCCTCAGTACAACAGATGCCGATTTTGTGGTAAAGGTGATTGATGTGTTTCCGTATGATTTTCGCTATGCGGAAAATGAAAATCCTGAAAACAATTCTGTCATTCTTGGAGGGTATCAGATGCTGGTACGCGGCGAAATTATGAGGGGACGGTTCAGAAACAGCTTTGAAAAACCCGAACCGTTTAAACCCGGGAAAACCGAAACGGTTAAATTTGAATTGCCCGACGTAGCGCATACGTTTAAAAAAGGCCACCGTATTATGATACAAATTCAGAGCAGCTGGTTTCCGCTGGCCGACATGAATCCACAGACCTTTGTAAATATTTATGAAGCCGAACGCAGCGATTTTCAGAAAGCAACCATACGTATTCATCACAGTGCCGAACACCCGTCGGCCGTTTTTCTGCCGGTATTAAATTCTTCAAACAAAAACTGAAAAATGAAGTATCGGATTCTTTTTTTACTGCAATTTTTTACCACGTTATTGTTCTCTCAGTCGCCTTCCCTGATACCGAAACCGGTGAGCATGAAAGCAGGAAAAGGTTTTTTCTTATTAAATAATGAAACCACACTTGTTCATGATGACGTAACCCGAAGCGCCGCCTCTTATTTTAATGATTATCTGAAAACCTGTTTCGGAATTTCACTTACCACCACCACGCAGGCATATCCGGAGAAAAATGTAATTGTGCTGAAATATACAGGTAATGGAAAAAACAGGGGCCAATATGAATTGAAATCAGAGGCCGGCAAAATAACGATCAGCGGTGATGCGGAAGGCATTTTTTACGGCATGCAAACCCTGATTCAGTTACTGCCGGCCGAAAAGCCAAAAGATATGAAGTCTGCGCTACGCATTCCTCAGGTTTATGTTTTTGACTATCCCCGGTTTGAATACCGGGGCATGCATTTAGATTGCGGACGGCATTTCTGGCCCGTTTCTTTTATAAAAAAATACATAGATTATCTTGCCCTTCATAAATTCAACAAATTTCACTGGCATCTTACGGAAGATCAGGGATGGCGGATTGAAATAAAAAAATATCCCGAACTGACCCGTATCGGCGCCCGGCGAAACGGTACAATCATCGGAAGATATCCGGGTTCGGGAAATGACAATACACCTTACGGCGGTTTTTACACACAGGAGGAAATACGGGATATTGTACTCTATGCTCAGGAACGTTTTATTGAAGTGATACCCGAAATTGAAATGCCCGGGCACAGCAGTGCGGCCATTGCCTCATATCCCTGGCTGAGTTGTTTTCCGGATAAACCTACTTCCATTCCGGAAAAGATGATTTCAGCGCAAAGCAGGCAGCAACAACAAGCGGGACGTATTAAGCTGGTGCAGGAAACCTGGGGCATTTTTGACGACGTACTTTGTGCGGGAAATGATTCGGTATTTCAATTTTTGCAGGATGTAATTGATGAAGTGATTTCATTATTTCCTTCAACATATTTTCATATCGGCGGAGATGAATGTCCGAAAACACACTGGAAACAATGTGGCCGTTGTCAGCAGCGCATAAAAACCCTGAACCTGAAAGATGAACATGAACTGCAGAGTTATTTTGTTCAACGAATTGAAAAGTACCTGAACAGCAAAGGAAAAATCTTAATCGGCTGGGATGAAATACTGGAAGGCGGGCTGGCCCCCAACGCCGTGGTGATGAGCTGGCGGGGCGAAACCGGCGGTATAGAAGCAGCCAAACAGAAACATTACGTGATTATGACGCCGGGCAATCCGGTATATTTTGACCATTCACAAACTTTGCAGGAAGACAGCGTTACCATTGGCGGGTATAATCCTTTGGAAAAAGTTTATGCCTACGATCCCGTTCCTCAAGCGCTGACACCCGAAGAAGCTAAATATGTGCTCGGCGCGCAGGCTAATGTATGGACGGAATACATGAACAATACCCGAAAGGTTGAATATATGGTTTTTCCCCGGATAGCTGCTATAAGCGAAGTATTATGGACTCAGAAAGAGAACAAGAATTTTGACGATTTCAGAAAACGGCTTCAAACACAACTTCAACGCTACCGCCTATGGAACATTAACTACAGCAAGGCGTATCTGGACGTAAAAGCAGAAATACTTCCCGAACAAAACAACAAACTGTCCGTCCGGTTAACTTCATCAAACCCCTGTTCCGGATGTTTGTTAAAAGCAAGCATGAATTCAGGGGACGGGAAAATAAAAAAAGTACAACGTATTACGGTGAGACCACCATACCGTTTCACTCTTTCCGAAACCTCAGAAATCACTGCCAGGCTCATCACGACTTCGGACAGCGGTTATGAATACAGGCAAACATTTCATTTCCATAAAGCAACGGCAAAGAAAATCACGCTGCAACATCAGCCCTCGTCTCAATATGCCGGAAACGGAGCATTTACTTTAGTTGACGGAATCCGGAATCAGAACGGCAGATTCCGTTCGGGAGAATTTCTGGGATTCAGTGGTGAAGATTGCATTGCTACCATTGATTTTGGAAAAGCGGAGCGTTTTTCGGCCATTAAAGTACATTCGCTGCATCTGCCGGTAAGCTGGATTCATCATCCGGATACGGTTAGAGTGTATATTTCACATAACGGAAAAGATTTTGATGAAGTAAAACCCGATATTTATGAAACTGCGGAAAGAACAATCATTTGTAAAAGCGCTGCGGTACTGCATGCACGATTTGTAAGAATTCATATCCAAAACATCGGAAAAATTCCGGAAGGCTTTCCGGGACAAAATTCCAGGGCATGGTTATTTGTAGATGAAATTGAGGTGAACTGATGATGAACCTGCAAAAACCGGCATACATCTTTTTCGGGTTTTGCTATCTTTGAGCCAAGATTTTATTTTACATGGCAAAACATTCCCGCTCCGTTGATCTTTCAGACAGTTTTGAGAAAATTCCGGTTAAAATATTTCCTTCTCTGAAAGAAGGTTCGCACTATGTAGCCAGAATGATTTCGGATCTGATCCGTGAAAAACAGAAAAAAAAACAGGCCTGCGTATTGGGACTGGCCACCGGCTCTACTCCCAAAACCCTCTATGCCGAGCTGGTGCGTATGCATAAAGAAGAAAGACTGAGTTTTCGCAACGTAATTACGTTCAATCTGGATGAATATTATCCGATTGAAAAAAAAGCCTTACAAAGCTATTACCGCTTCATGCATACGCATTTGTTTGATCATATTGACATCAGGCCTGAAAACATTCATATCCCTGACGGGGAAGTAGAAAAAGAAAAAATAAAAGAATATTGCCGGGCTTACGAACAAAAAATAAAAGACGCCGGCGGCATTGATTTGCAAATTCTCGGCATAGGGCACAATGGCCACATCGGCTTCAATGAACCGGGTTCGGGCATATATTCCAAAACCAGATTAGTAACACTGGATAATTCTACCCGGTTGGCGAATGCCTATGAATTTGCGAACATATCCCGTGTTCCGCGTCTTGCCATCACCATGGGCATCAGTACGATTCTGCAATCCAGAAAGATCATCTTAATGGCCTGGGGAAGCCACAAGGCATCCATTATTCAAAAAGCAGTAGAAGGCGATGACACGGAGCATGTGCCCGCTTCATTATTACAGGCGCATGACGATGTAACGTTTGTCATTGATGAACAGGCGGCTTCGGAACTGACCCGCATCAAATCGCCCTGGCTAACCGGCGACTGCGAATGGACACCTAAGATGATAAAGAAAGCCGTGGTAAATATGGCCCTGAAGCTGAAAAAACCCGTTCTGAGTCTGACAAACAGCGACTATAATGAATTCGGACTCGGCGATTTACTGGTTGAAAAAGGTGATGCATACGAAATTAACCTTCAGGTGTATTACATGCTGCGTGACAGCATCACGGGCTGGCCGGGCGGAAAACCCAATGCGGTAATTCCCAAACACCCCGAACGTTCAGAACCTTACCCGAAAAGGGTTATTATATTTTCCCCGCATCCCGATGATGACATTATCAGTATGGGCGGCACCTTTCAGCGCCTGCACGATCAGGGGCACGATGTACACGTCGCTTACCAGACCAGCGGTAACATTGCCGTGAGCGATGAATTTGTAACCCGGTTTCTGGATTTTGCCGTGGGCTTTGAAGAAATTGCGGGAATAGATACCGAAAAATCGGGGAAAATTCTGGATGACGCCAGAAAATTTCTGGCCAATAAAAAATCAAATCAGGTTGATACGCCCATCATTAGGTCTATCAAGGGACTGATACGCCGCTGTGAGGCCAAAGCCACCTGCCGTTATGTGGGAATAAAAGATGAAAATGTACATTTTCTCAATCTTCCTTTTTATGAAACAGGAACCATTGAGAAAAAACCGATGAGCGAGAAAGACATTAAAATCACTATGGATCTCCTGAATCAGGTAAAACCGCATCAGGTGTATTGTGCAGGCGATTTTGCCGACCCCCACGGAACCCATATTGTTTGTTTCAATATTGTTTTGCAATCGCTGTTGCGCTTTAAAGAACAGGGTGCCGACTGGATTAAAGACTGCTGGCTTTGGTTGTACAAAGGCGCATGGGAAGAATGGAATATTGAAGATATTGAAATGGCCATACCCATGAGTCCCGACCAGGTGATGAAAAAACGATACGGCATTTTCATTCATCAATCGCAAAAAGACCTTGTGCCCTTTCAGGGCAGCGACACCCGAGAATTCCGGCAAAGGGCCGGGGAGCGCAATGCCAACACAGCCAGGCTTTATGCAGATTTAGGCCTTACGCACTATGCCGCCATGGAAGCTTTTTTTGAGATGGCATTATTGAGAATCAGTACTGATAATTTCTGTTGAGGCATTTCGTTATTTTATTTGCCGGGTTGAACAAACCGTATGATTTTATGGTAATTTTTTAAAATTCATATTACTAAGACCACTATTGCTTTTATATTCAGCATTCTGATGCCATCAAAAATGTACATGCTTTATAAACTGATTTATTTATTTGCTTTAATTGCTTTTGGTTGTAAACGTCAAGGTGAACCTCAAGACAACACGGGGCCGGTACAGATAAAAGATACCGTGCTGGTACGTGGCCTTCAATATCCCTGGGAAATTTTATGGGGGCCGGACGGCCACATCTGGATGACGGAAAGAGGAGGCCGCATCAGCAGAGTAAATCCTGCGACGGGTCAGGTTATACCTTTGCTGACGATTTCCGAAGTGGTTTCTCAGGGTGAAGGGGGATTACTGGGTATGGCGCTTCATCCGAATTTCTCTGCTACGCCCCATGTTTTTGTTGCTTATAATTATAATTCCGGCGGCTATAAAGAAAAGATTGTTCGTTACACATACAACGGAGCCACACTGACTCAGCCCGTAACCATATTGGATAATATAACTGCTGCCAGTATTCACAACGGTTGCCGGCTGGTGATTACTCCTGACCTGAAACTTTTCATTACAACCGGAGACGCGGCAAATCCTTCCCTGGCTCAAAATATAAACTCTCTGAACGGGAAAGTGCTGCGGATTCATTTAGATGGTTCTGTACCGTCAGATAATCCGATACCGGGAAATCCTGTATGGAGTTTTGGCCACCGGAATGCCCAGGGATTGGTTTTTGCCAACAATATCTTGTACAGCAGCGAGCACGGCGCCAGCACCGACGATGAAATCAATATCATAGAAAAAGGAAGAAATTACGGGTGGCCGCAGGTGGAAGGCTTCTGCGACCGCCCCTCGGAACAAACTTTTTGCAGCGCCAACAATGTAAAAGAACCGATGAGGATATGGACCCCCACGACGGCTGCCTGCGGGCTGGATTACTATAATCATCCGCTGATACCGCAATGGAAAAATTCTTTGCTGATGGCGGCGCTGAAAGACGCCCGATTGTGGCAAATGAAATTAGACGCATCGGGCCGTGAAATTTCCGAAACAAATGAATACTTCAGAAACAAATACGGAAGGATGCGGGATGTATGTATTTCGCCTCAGGGTAAAGTATATATATGCACCAGCAACGGCGGAAATAATGATGTGATTGTAGAGGTGAGAGCTGACAGGTAGATAAAGTATAATGAAACAATAAGATTGGAATTATGAATCAGGAGGTCAGCTTTAGACTTTACTTTAAAAACTGTTGATGAGCGATATATCGCCGAAGGGCTGCCCCGCCTGAAGGGCTTGGCCCGCCGCCGCAGGCGGAGGGCGGAGTGAAACGAACCCCGTAAGGCGGGGGACTGCAGCAGATTAGCGAAGTTGCCCGCCGCAGGCGGGACGATGACAGCCCCAAAAAAATCAACTTCCCAGAACCGCAGCTATACCGGGCAAGGTTTTTCCTTCAAAAAATTCCAACATGGCGCCGCCGCCGGTGGAAACGTAGCTGATTTTATCCGCATATCCGAACTGATTGACGGCTGCCACCGAATCGCCGCCGCCCACCAGCGAAAATGCGCCTTGTTGCGTAGCCTCGGCCACGGCTTCGGCTATGCGTATGGTGCCTTGTTGAAAAGACGGCATTTCAAAAACGCCCATGGGGCCGTTCCATAAAATGGTTTTGGATTTCAGAATGACTGAAGAAAACTGTGTGACGGCTCCGGAACCGATATCCAGCCCCATCCAGCCTTCGGGAATTTCATGGCTGGGTGAAGTTTGTTTGGCTGCACTATCGGCGAAAGCATCGGCAATAACGGAATCGGAAGGCAAATGAATTTTTACATTTTGCTCTTCGGCTTTTTGCAGAATGTCAGTAGCTGTTTGAAGGCGGTCGTCTTCTACCAGCGATTTTCCGACGCGGCCGCCCTGTGCTTTAATAAAGGTGTAAGCCATGCCGCCGCCAATGATAATGTCGCTGGCTTTGGAAATAAGATTTTCAAGTATGAGAATTTTATCGCTCACTTTTGCGCCGCCGATTATGGCTGTAAACGGCATTTCAGCATGCTGCAATACGTGGTTTGCCGCTTTTACTTCCGCTTCCATCAGCAGGCCGAACATGCGCTTTTCAGAGGGGAAAAACTGAGCGATGACAGCCGTGGAGGCGTGTGCCCTGTGCGCTGTGCCAAAAGCATCGTTTACCCATACATCGCCCAAACGGGAAAGTTTTCGGGCAAAGGCTTCATCTCCTTTTTCTTCTTCTTTGTAAAAACGGAGATTCTCGAGCAGCAGCACTTCGCCGGGACGAAGCATGGAGGCTGTCAGGTAGGCCTGTTCGCCAATGCAATCATTGGCAAAAAACACGGGTATGCCCCCCAGCAAGTTGCTGAGCGGTTGCACCAGATGCCTGAGCGAATATTTGTCGGAAGGGCCGTCTTTCGGGCGCCCCAGGTGGCTCATCAGGATAGCCATACCTCCGTCGTCAAGAATTTTTTTAATGGTGGGCACGGCTGCCCGTATTCGTGTATCGTCTGTTATCTGAAAGTTTTCGTCGAGCGGAACATTGAAATCAACACGAACGAGGGCTTTCTGATGTTTGAAATTATAGGTTGAAAATGCAGACATCTTCATGGAATTAAGATGAGGTATTGCAGTGACTGAAGCTTATTTTCCGATAAGCTTTGCAAAATAACTTACGGTGCGCACCAGCTGGCTCACGTAGCTCATTTCATTGTCGTACCAGCTTACGGTTTTTACCAGTTGCATGTCGCCTGAAGAAATCACTTTGGTTTGGGTGGCGTCGAAGAGTGAGCCGTAGGTGATGCCGATGACATCGGTGCTGACAATTTCATCTTCGGTATATCCAAAGCTTTCGTTGCTGGCTGCTTTCATGGCGGCATTGACTTCTTCGGCCGTAACTTTTTTGGCCAAAACACATGTTAATTCGGTGAGCGAACCGGTGATGGTTGGTACCCGCTGGGCACCGCCATCTAATTTTCCTTTGAGCTCTGGAATAACCAGTCCGATAGCTTTTGCGGCGCCGGTAGTGTTGGGCACAATATTGGCTGCCGCCGCCCGGGCTCTGCGCAAATCGCCTTTGGCATGAGGAGCATCCAGCGTGTTCTGGTCGTTGGTGTAGGCGTGGATGGTGGTCATGCTTCCCACAATGATACCAAAGTTATCATTCAGCACTTTAGCCATTGGGGCCAGGCAATTGGTCGTGCAGGAGGCGCAGGAAATAATGGTTTCCGAACCGTCAAGAATGTCATGATTTACGTTAAATACAATGGTTTTCAGATCGCCGGTGGCCGGTGCGGAAATAACAACCCGTTTGGCTCCGGCCGTAAGATGTGCCGCGGCTTTTTCCTTGTCGGTAAAGAACCCGGTACTTTCAATGACCACATCCACATCATGGTCTTTCCAGGGTATATCGGCGGGATTTTTCTGCGCATAAATGCGTAATTCATCCCCATTTACGATGATAGCGTTTTCCGTGTATTTTATATCGGCATCAAATCGTTTCTGGGCGCTGTCGTATTTCAGCAAATGGGCCAGCATTTTGGGGCTGGTGAGGTCGTTCACGGCAACTACGTCAATGCCGGGCATATTATATATCTGACGATATACCAAACGACCGATACGGCCGAAACCGTTAATGGCGACTTTGATGGTGCTCATGGTGGTTTGATTTTACTTTTAAAAAATTCGGGTGCGAAGGTAAGAAATGAGCAACGTTATTTAAAGAAATAATGAGATGTGGTTAAATAGAAACATAAGAGAAATGGCAAAAAGTTTTGGCGGTGCAAACTTCTACACGTATCTTTGCCGGCCATTGAATAAAAATTTCATGGCCCGTTCGTCTAAGGGCTAGGACACCACCCTTTCACGGTGGCGATACGGGTTCGAATCCCGTACGGGCTACAAAAGTTCTGAGACATCAGAACTTTTTTTGTTTTATGGTTTATGTGTATGTCATAGAAAGCCTGGCCGATACAACTTGGTATGTGGGAATGGCCCGGGATGTCAACAACCGACTTAAGGAACATAATAAAGGGAAAAACCGTTTTACCAAGGGACACCGGCCATGGAAAATCATTTATACGGAAGCTTTTCCCGACTGGAAATCAGCAAGACAAAAAGAAAAATATCTCAAAACGGCTGCAGGAAAAAAATGGTTGAAAAAATTTTTGGCTGCTCACCCCCTGCTTTGACCCGAAAAGCAGTTCGCTACTTTGCTTTATGTTCAAAAACTCTTCTTCTTTCACGGAGGCGATACGGATTCCCTGCCTGACTGCGTCACGCAGGCAGGGAATCCCGTACGGGCTACAAAAGTTCTGAGACATCAGAACTTTTTTTGTTTTATGGTTTACCTTATGTGATAGAAAGCTTTGCCGATAAAATCCGGTACACCGGAATGGCTTTGAATGTGATTCAGAAACTCAAAGAGCATCATCCGGGAAAAACCCATAAAGTAACCCTAACACCCTTCGTTCTCCCTTTCATTAAGAATTGAAGCCGGTAAACCTTATATGCCGGCAGTCATCATTTAAAAGTATATCTCCCTTCACCCCCTCTGCTGAAGAAAAGGGGGCCGGGGGGTGAGGTGAAAATTCACTGATGTAATCCAACCCGCATCAGGCTATTGAAGCTGAACAGAAAATCAGCAGATGATAAGTCCTGTGGTATCACGAAGATGGATTTTCTTCTCACCTGCCTGAAAAATTCCTGACAACAAAATGATCAGACGTTGAGGCAAACGGATTTTAAAGCAGAGATGGTCTTTATTGGATCGGGCGAACGAAATACCGTATTACCGGCTACCAGCACATCGGCGCCGGCCGAAACAATTTCGGCCGCATTTTCTAACGTCACGCCGCCATCCACTTCTATCAGCACATTCAGCATGCGTTCGGCAACCATTTGGCGAAGCTGTCTTATTTTATGCAGTGTATGCGGTATGAATTGCTGCCCCCCGAAACCGGGATTTACACCCATTAAGCAAACCAGGTCTATTTCGTTCAAAATTTCCTGAATGGCTGATAAAGGCGTGTGCGGATTTACGGCCACTCCGGCCTTCATGCCAAGATTTTTAATTTGTTGAATGTTGCGGTGCAGATGCCGGCAGGCTTCCACATGAACCGTAAGTATATCGGCACCGGCCTGATGAAACATTTCGGCATAGCGCTCCGGCTCTTCTATCATCAAATGCACATCGCATGTTTTTGAAGTAGCCTTGCGAAAAAAAGCCACCAGCATCGGGCCAAAGCTGATGTTCGGCACAAAGCGCCCGTCCATCACATCCAAATGATACCAGTCGGCTTCACTTTTGTTCAGCATCCGGCACTCGGCTTCCAGATTCAGAAAGTTGGCTGATAACAAAGATGGGGCTACAATTGGCATGGCGTAAAGGTAATTATTTCCGTTTCATTGCAATTTGTCGGCCGCTTCTCTGGCCCGGGTGAATGTTTTGTCTAACTGATACGCCTTCAGATAATTTTGGCGGGCTTCTTCTTTTTTTCCTTCGGCTTCCAGACACCGCGCTAACCAATAGTAGGCATCGGCATAAGCCGGCGAAACCGCAAGTGCCAGTTCAAAGGTTTTCCGCGCCTCGGCAACGTTTTTCATTTCAAAATACAAAGCCCCTTTTTCAATATACGCTTCCACAAAATGATAATCGGCCCGTATAGCTTCATTAAACTGTTGCAGCGCTTTGGTTTTATCGTTAATGCGAACGTAATAAATGCCTTTATAGTAATAGGGTTCAGGTTCGGGATTGGCAGACTGGGTGCGAATCAAAGAGTCGCACAGCGGCAGAATTTTTTTATTTCCCGCCTCTGCCCATTGAAGAGCCAGCATATAGCACAACTCTTTGTCGGCAGGAGCAAACCGGAAAGCCTGTTCAAGCATCTCAAAAGCCTTTGCCGTGTCTTTCTTTTGCATATACAGCCGCGCCATCATTTTCCGCGCTTCCGGCATGGCCGGTTGCTGCAACGTGATGCGCTCACAAAAAGCCAGCGCTTTATCCGTTTGGCCGGCTGCTTCGTAACTCTGCGCCAGCAGAAGCATAAGCGCAATATCATTGCTATGCACGTTGACGGCTTTTTCAAGAAAAGAAACGGCAGAGTCAGGCTTTATTTCCAATAACAATTCTCCCGCCGACAGCGCATATTCCGGTTTTTGTTTTAATCTCCAGGCTGTTTTAAAATCGTCAGCGGCGGGTTCGTCGTAATTTCTTGCCAGCAACAACTGGCCTCTGCGGAAATATAAATCATCGTTTTCAGGAAAACGGGCTATACTGTCGGTGAGTCCCGAAAATGGCAAAGCCCGGAGCACTTCTTCATAAGGCGACTTATCCTTACGGTTTTTACATCCGTAAACCAGTATTATCACACTATTGCATAATACAAGCAGATTTTTTTGAAACGTCGTGATAAATATCTTCCTGTCGGGCATGATTTACAATTTTCTGACAATATCTAAGCGCCCCAAAGATAACTTTGCCGGTCTTTTGAAAAACGTTATGAAAGTGGCCGTTATTATTTTACTGATTTGGCTAATTGCCGCATGTTCCGGTTCAAACCCGGTTTCTACATCAAAAGAAACCGTTCCTGACTCATTGATTTATCCCGATGAAATACATTTTAAAAATATTCGTCAGCTCACATTTGGCGGCGATAATGCGGAGGCCTACTGGAGCTACGACGGCCGGTATCTTGTCTTTCAGCGTACCAGCCTGAAAGACGGCATACCCTGTGACCAGATTTTTGTCGGCAAAGTGCCCCGAAAGAAAAATGAACCGTTCACTTTCCGAAGGGTCAGCACCGGCAAAGGCCGCACCACCTGCGCTTTTTTCACCAAAGACGGCAAGCATATTATTTACGCCTCCACCCATCTGGCAGGCGACAGTTGTCCTCCCCTGCCCGACCGCTCAAAATACGGCAATCGTTACATCTGGCCGCTTTACGACAGTTATGATATTTTCATGGCCGACCTGAATGGCAACATCGTCAAAAGACTCACCCATTCGCCCGGCTACGATGCCGAAGCCACACTCTCGCCCGACGGAAAAAAAATGATTTACACCAGCATCAAAAACGGCGACCTTGACCTGTACATCATGAATCTGGAAACCGGCGAAGAAAAACAAATCACAAACGAATTAGGATACGACGGCGGCGCCTGGTTCAGTCCCGACGGAAAAAAAATCGTATGGCGGGCCAGTCGTCCGAAAACAGAACAGGAAATCAAAGAATACAAAGAATTACTGGCCGATCATCTGGTAGCCCCCGGCAAAATGGAAGTGTGGGTGGCCAATGCCGACGGCACACAGGCCAGGCAGGTTACCTCGCTGGGACAGGCCAACTGGGCGCCGGTCTTTATGCCCGACAGCAAGCGCATTATTTTCGCCAGCAATCACGAATACAAAAGAGGTTTCCCCTTTAACATGTACATCATTCACGAAGACGGAACCGGACTGAAAAAAATCAGCCGCGACAACGGTTTCGATGCCTTCCCCATGTTTTCGCCCGACGGAAAGCGCATTGTCTTTTGCAGCAACCGCAACAATGGCGGCACCCGCGACACCAATATTTTCATTGCAGATTGGGTAGAATAATCAGCCTTCATATTTTCCTGCAAATGACTCGTTTCGTTTTGTTGTGATTTTATTTTTGGGGCTGTCATCGTCCCGCCTGCGGCGGGCAAGTCCGCTGTTCATCGCCGGTCCGGTGTCCTTCGGGCTGTCGGTGCTCACACCCCCGCGCAAGGCTGAACAACGTTCGCACCCTGCCAATCGGGCAGGCCCTTCGGCCACCGCAGCCCTTCACCTCTCAGCTCGCTGTTCATCTTTTATTCCTCGCCCGCAAAACCAACCGCTACTAAAAAATTGAATACCCTTAACGTGATTTTACCATAACCAAATCCCCTACTTTTGCTGCAATACCAAAAAATTCTGCTATTTCCGAATACCATGCCAAGAATTTCGCTTTCCGTTCCGTCTTCTTTTCCTTTTCAATGCATCATTCCCGTACGCATCACCGACCTGAACTATGGCGGACATGTAGGAAACGATGCCTTGTTTTCATTGATTCACGAAGCCCGCATCCGTTTTTTAAGACAGGCCGGCTTTGAAAGCGAAATAAATCCGGAAGGTTTCGGTTTCATCATGGCCGATGCCGCCGTGCAGTTTAAAAAAGAAATCTTTTACGGCGACGAACTGCTTGTTTCGGTTTGCATCAGCGAAATGGAAAAATACGGATTCGATTTATTTTACAAGCTGGATATCAAACGGGAATCGGAAGAAATAACTGCGGCCCTTGCCAAAACAGGAATGGTTTGTTTCGATTACACGCAACGTAAAATAATTAAGCTGCCCGATCAACTTGTAAAGGTATTTAATGCTTATCTGTCACCGGTTCACACAAAATCCTGAGTAAAAAATTTTTTTGCTATTGTTTTACAAAGCGGATTTGCAGTGTCTCGCCGTCTTCTTTACGGGATCTGAGAAAATACACACCGGCAGGCAAGTGTTTTACCGAAAAAGAAACCAGAGAGCTTCGAACAGGAATAAGGGATAACAACCGGCCGTTGCTGTTTATGAGTTGTATGGTTTTACCTGTCCACCTGCTGTCGTAAGTCAAATCAAGATGAATCACGTCGTATGCGGGGTTGGGAAAAAGTTGAGGATATAACCATTTCGGGTCTTCTTCCGGAAGAGGTATTTCAGAATAAAGCGGTGGCTCAAGTCCTTTGGATTGTAAGAGGCTGCTTCGTAGTCCGCCGGGCGTAAACAACGAACGCATTTTTTCCATTTGCCCTTTGGTGAAAAGATTCACGCAGGCATCATGCGTCAAATCCATATAGTTCATATACATGTCGCCATACGGAGCATTTCCGCAGGAAACACGAATACCTGTCGGGCAGCCCACGGTATATCCGGATTGTTTAGGGGTGTCTTGCACATCATCATCGCCGCAATAACGATCGCCCCAAATATGTTTCAGCCCCAGCCAGTGACCCGCCTCATGAACAAGCGTTTTCCCGAGGTCATAACCATTGTTAAGTCCTGTAAGGCCAAAAGCTTCCATATCAATCACAATGCCGTCTAATGCAGGATGATCGCCGGGAAGGCTGGAGTAGCCGGCCGTTCGTTCCAGATTACAAACCCAGATGTTCAGGTAGCTTTTCGAATCCCATGCATCACTGCCCATACTGGCGGAAAATTTCATCTTGTCATCATTATTCCAGTATTTAACCGGAGTATATTTTCTGACTATTCCTTGTGTGGACCGACGCCGCGGATCGGATTTGGCCAAATGAAACTCAATGCGGCAATCGGCAGCCAGCGGTCGGAAATATTGAGGTGTATTAACCGTATCGGCATTTTTTCTTCGGAAACACTCATTCAGAATCTCAATTTGCCGCATAATATATGAATCGCTGAGTTTTTCATAAGGAAAGTGATATAACACATGTACAACTACGGGAATTTGAATAACCGGCGGCTCCGCACCCGAAACCGAATCGGTTCGTAATGTTTCATTTTGCTCAGCAAAATTTATCAGGCGTTCATGATACAACGATGGATTTTTTTTCAAACGTTCTACGGCATATTCCTGAAATCCGCAACTCCTTTGCGCATGAATGTTTAACCCTGCTACAGAGAATAAGCTAACAAGAAGATATTTCCGTACTGACTGATTCATTTTATTTTTGATACAGGCTTTTCAGCAAAACAACTTTTTACCGGATTAGGTTTGACAGGCGGATATCGGAGAAAGAGAATTCTAAAGCAGATGAACGGTAATGCTCAAAATTATTTTTTATTCTGAATAAAAAACAAAAACAGGGCATAGTAAATCTACGATGGTCCTGAAATGGCAAATGTTTAACAATTTAAATAGCAGGTCATTTTACTTTTGTATAAAATAATTTTTCCATGCAAAGAGTTTGGTTTCTTATCATCGTGTTGTTGTTCGTGGGATGTAAGTCCGGGAAACAAAAAGAAAATCCTGATTCAAAAAAATCTTCCGTCAAACCGCTGGGTTTTACCATATTGAATACCTATCCGCACGATACATCTTCCTATACGCAGGGCCTGGCTGTATATAACGGCGAACTGTATGAAGGAACGGGTAATTACGGCCAGTCGCAGCTCCGTAAAGTTGATCTGAAAACCGGCAAAGCCCTGTTCCAGATTCCGTTGGATAAAAATTATTTCGGCGAGGGTATCGCTATTCTTCGGGACACCTTATATCAGCTTACCTGGAAAGAAAAAAAAGTGTTTGTATATTCGGTAAAGCCCCTGAAAAAAGTAAAAGAATATACCCTTTCCGGCGAGGGCTGGGGCTTAACCACCGACGGAACACATCTGATTGTATCAGACGGAAGCAGCAAATTATCTTTCCATGATCCTTCAACGTTCCGGCAGATAAAAACCCTTGACGTTACGGAAGACGGCAACCTGGTATTCAACCTGAATGAACTGGAATTCATCCGGGGTTTTATTTACGCCAACCAATACCAGTATCCTTATATTCTGAAAATTGATCCGGCAAGCGGCCAGGTTACGGGAAAACTGGATGTAAGCAACCTGTGGCAGCGGGCTCAGCAAATTTATCGCTATGCCGAGGTACCCAACGGTATTGCCTACGATGAACGCAATGATAAAATTTATATCACCGGAAAATGGTGGCCGGAGTTGTACGAAATCCGTATCAGCGAATAATCGGAAAAAAAATATTTTCAACCCGCTTCAGCCACATACGTCAGCGAACTGCACCGCAAACGGTTTATCCACGCAGTGAGGTTTGACCGGAGTCCGTTAAGTACCGCCGCAGGATAATTCACATATCCGTTTTTATAACGACTGCTGATCATGGAAATATAAAAACTGTCGTACCACATCGGATAAATTTGACGAATCCGAAAACCATGCAAGCCAAGAAGAACTTGCATCGCCTCGGGTGAAAAATGATACAAATGGCGGGGCACATCCCATGCGGCCCAGTATTCTCTGTATATCCGGGCATCAAGAGAGGTATAGTTGGGTACGGCTATAATCAGTTTACCTTCGGGCTTCAGGATGCGTTTGAAATTTTTTAGATAATCATGCACCGCATGGATATGCTCTAAAACATGCCATAGCGTAATGACATCAAAGGCCATTGTAGGCAATTGAAAAAATGAATCCATAGGCTCCAGCCGAAGACCGTATTTTCTTAAAGCCGTATCACGGGCTGCTTCTTCCGGTTCCAGGCCGGTAACTTCCCAGCCCGAGCGCTTCATGAAATGAACAAAGGCGCCGGTACCGCTTCCTACATCCAGCAAACGGCCACTGTCTGATCCCGTACTTTGCTCAATCCATTTTTTTTTCTTAACCAGTGTAACACCGCGAACGCGATGATATAATTTATTGATTAACCCTTTTCGGGTTTCGGTATGCGAAATGTAGTTTTCAAAATGATAAAACCTTGCCATATCGGTTTCGGCCGGCGCATGTTGTGTAAAACGTAATGTGCAGCCCTGGCAATGCCACACGGGAAAATCCATTCCCGTTACTGCAAAATCACGGGTGGTCAATGCAGGACTGATTTGTTCTGAACCGCATAAGGGACAATCAGGGTAAGTAATTGTTTTCAATGAATTTTCAACGGTATTAAAAGCCGGAGGATGTTGCATTTTATTTGCGATAGGAGGTCTGATATTCTATTGCTTTCAACGGATTCAGGTTGCCGGTTGCTCCAGGATTCATTCCATGTTTTATGAAATGAACCACAATAAAAGTGATGCTTAACACGGATAAAACCGAAACCATGAGCCAATATGCGGTTCGATGTTTTCTGGCCGGGTGAATTTGGTTTCCCGAATCAACTTGCCCCCTCCGAACATCGGCCATCCATGTATTGTCGTTTTTTATAATTCGCTCAACGGTTATTTCTTTTTCATGCTGAGTTATATGCTCAGGTATAAATGTTACACCGCCGTCTTTGGCCTTACTGAACACACCAACTCCTTTCCATTCAAGCGTGTGCCCGGTTTCAAATTGCATTTTCAGCTTAAGTACAAATTCATTGAAACGGCTTACGGCATCTTCTTCCGTAAGATTCATTTTGCCGGCCAGCCATTGAAAAAATCGTTGTTCAGGAATTTCGTTTTTCTTTTCCCAGGTCAGCGAATAGTCGGGCGGAAAAACGGTTCCGGATGATGAATCATAACGGGCAGGCGAACGTTGAAGGGTCAGCGTACCCAGGCCCGGTAAAGAAACTTTTTGATGCGTCAGCAGATATTGTGCCAGCTCGCGATACATCAAGGCGCTTTTTGGTCAAACGAAAATACAACACCGCCCAGAAAATTAAAGCCGTAAACAGGATATTGATTCCAGCGCTGATATTCTCTGTTCAGCAAATTATTGAATTGCGCCCAAACCGAAACATTCCGGTGTACCCTGAATTCAAATCCCGAACTCAAATCCATTACACCTTCTGTTTTCGCAGCGCTGCCGTCTTTTTTGCGATAGAACGGGGCGCTCCATCCGAATACATCGGTCTTAAACCAAAAATCCCGTAACAACAAAAGCCGCATTGAGGTTTTAAACTCTAAAGGGAAAAGTCCCCAGGCTTTCAGATTGTCTTTTAATCCTGAAAACTGGTTAACCTGAAGATTTGCCGAAATGGAAAATTTTTCCTGAAGGGTATATACAAATTCAGATCCCCAGTTTAATACATTAATCCGGCTCTCATTTACCACACGAAACGATTTGAATCCCAGAGCCGCCGTGGTGTCATTCACAAACAAGGGCTGATTGTTGAGGATATTGTACGCCACTTTCAATCCGTATGTAAAATGATTTCCGGCCGTTCCTTTAAATCCGGCATAGCGCTCTTCTATCAAAGTGTTTTTCAGCGAAGCGGGAGCCCATAACCATGGATTTTGCGACGCCAGATACATATAGTTTGTTTTGCGGGCATAGCCGGTCCAGCCCAGCTGAAATACAAAGCGATCATCCTTTGTTGAAAATTCGGCCAGCACATTCGGAAACAGTTTAAAATTTTTATTGTCCCAGGTTGGACGGATACCGGCCTGTACCGATGCCTTTTCCGTCTCATAAATAAATGAAGGTGACAAAGAAAAAATATTGTTGTTGATAACGGGTTTTTTGTCCGGCGAAAAACGGGTAAAATCCAGATGCAAACCTACGCGTATGGCAAACGCTTCCCCCGCACTTTTCTGCACCGGCACATTCAGCTTCGCATTGCTTTCGGAATTTCCGTTTTTGTCGCTGAATATATCGGCAATAAATTCAGGATGGTAAGAGATTCCGATTTCATTTTTTTTCGTATTCCTGAATCCGACCCTGGCGCTGATGGTTTGAAATCGTTGTTTAACTGAATCGTCAGGAAATTGCAGCGTGGCGGGAATAAAACCGTATTTATAATATTTTTCCTGTTTCAGTCCGGCAGAGGCTGTCCAAAGCGTTTGATTCAAGGTTTTAAAATATCCTTTCAGACTAAAGTCCGTATTTGAAAAATGCTGGAATTTTCGTTTTCCTTCCGATGAAATATGCCGGGCATATACATTCATTCCTGCCGTAGAACCGTTTCCTAAACTAATGCTCGCCTGCACAAATGGGGTTTTCAGATTGCCGTAGCCTGCCTTAACAAATGAACTGTTATGAAATTTACCGCCGGTGTCAATATCCAGAGCCAAAGGCTTTAGCGTTCCGGGCTGAAAGGAAAACGTCAGATTTTGATTCGGCACATCGTAATTGAATTTCAGGCGCGACGTATCTGCAGGAGCCGGGGAAGCGCTGAAATTGATTTTGGCCGTTTGCCTGAGCACCGGCTTAAAAGCCGAGATGATATCTACGCTGCCTCGCCCGGTTGTGTCTTTTTTCTGGGCAAAAAAAGGAAGCGAGATAATGAAAAAAATGAATAATAATAAAGAAGGTTTATTCATAGCCGACATAACATTTATTGATTTATTTTTCCCGATTTTGCTTCTTCTTCCTTCACTGCATTCAGTTTGGCTGATGCTTCTTTCCGTAACTCTTCATAAGCCGCATTTTCAGCAACGCTCTGATACGTTGCCTTGGCGTTGAAGTAATCTTTTTGTTTAAAGAATATATCGCCGAGCAGCAGATATGCCTTTCCAATCCAGAAATCATAAGACCCCGATTTATTGATGGTTTCAAAAGCTGCTTTTTCTGCTTCGTTCAGCCGGTTTAGCTGAAAAAGGCAATATGCCGTTTCATAACGGGCTTCTGCCGCCAGCGCCGATTTATTCAGCTGAACCACGGAACGATAATGGCCTATGGCCTCTTGATAACGGGCAGCCGACTGATGGCTTTTCGCCAGCACCAGATTGGCCAGCGCCTTATCATCGGCGGTGCTTCCTTTTGTTTCAGATAGTTCACGGGCATTGGTTGCCCCTTCTTCCCATTTTTTTAAATGATACTGACAGCGCAATAAACCCCGCATGGCTTCGAGCCGGTTTTCCTGCGTGCCGGCAAAGCGCTTGAGTTCTTTAAAGAAAAATTCTGCTTTCTGATAGTCTTTAAATTCAAAAAAGCTGAGTCGGGCGGCTATCAGGGCAGACCTTTCGGCAAAAGCATTCGGCGCCAGGGAAACCACTTTTTCATAAGACGGCAGTGCGTTGGCCCAGTCTTTCTGTCCATAATAAATTTCAGCTATGTTGAAGTAGGCTTCGGTAATATGAGCGCCGTCGGGAAATTTTTGCAGATATTGCTGATAAGCCTGTAAAGCCTCGCGAAGTTTCTGATCATCGTGCAGCTTTTGTGCCGCTGCCCAGGCCATTTCATCTTCGGTATTTCTGCTCAGCGGTTTCCCGATTTTCCGCATAAAGGCAGAATACTCATCCGGCTTTCCGGTTTCTATATAAATGTTTTTGATGTTTTCAATGGCATCTTCGGCTTCCGGTGCGTTGGGAAAATTTTCGGCCAGCGTTTTGAAATACGTCAGCGCCTCCTGATTGTTGTCAAGATTATAATAAGCCGTACCTAATTTTAAATAAGCCTGGGGTATAAAAGCAGTATTTTGCTCATACCCGATTATGGTTTTCAGATATGGAATGGCTTCGCGGTATTTTTCATTGGCCATGTAGGTTTTGGCAATTTCCATATGCGCATCCGGAAAATGCGGCGACTGGGGAAATTTGCGAATGAGCTGATTCAGGATCTGAATTTTTTCGTTGGCATTTTTGATTCCCGCAATCATGGCTAACTGTAACAGGGCATAATCTTCCGAAGGCCAGGAAAAACGCAGAGCCGCTTCGTACATGGATTTTGCCTTATCAAAATTCCGCAGCATATAATAATTATCAGCCGTTCGCATATAGATATCCTGCGAAAGCAAATCACTGTTCTGTGCGGGTGTTTTCACCAGCGGTTCAAAATAACTGAGAGAGAGTTTGTAATTTTCTTTTCGTAAGTAAGCATATCCCAGATTATATCGGGCCTGAAGCGGAGCGGCTTCACCGGCAGTTGGCGCCCCGGCGTCCAGATAAGCATGAAAATAACGGATGGCCGTATCCAACTGATGAAAGCGATATCCGATTTCTCCTTTCCAGAAATAAACCAAAGGCAAAACCTGACGATTGTACGGCAGCGACAGAATCTGCGATAAAAGCGCATCGGCCTCGCGAAGCCGACCGTCATTCATCAGCTCGGCAGCCCTACCGAATAAAATTTTCGGATAGATTCTCCGGATATTTTCCGAAGGACCGGAAAGCCCTTCAATCATAGCCATGGCATCTTTATAATTGTTGGTTCCGGCCAGTAAATGAATCATGATTTCCTGCGCTTCGTTTCGATAAGACGACGCCGGATAAGCCGAAATAAACTGACTGAGACTATTCAGTGCCTCATCCTGAAAGCCGAGCTCGTAGGATAGCTTAGCATATAAAAATGACGAGATTTCTTTCTGAACGGAATTGCTGCTGTTGGTTGCGCAAAATAAAAATGCATTTCTGGCATTGGCTTTCTGGCCTGTTTTCAAATAAGCATCGCCGAGAAGATACATGGCATGCTGACTCAATGAATCCTGGCCGCCGCTCAGTTGTTTAAATCCTTCAATTGCTTTAGTATAATTTTTTAAAATATAGTAACAGTAAGCCAACTCATACAAATCCTCACGTCTTACCTTTTCGGCTACATGAATATAATCTTCCAGATAAGGCAAGGCCCTGGAAAATTCTTTTTTTTCAAAATAGGCATGGCCCAGAAGTTGTTTCAGTTCGGGCTCATAGTATTGTTTTGCACCGCCTGACCTCAGTATATTTTCAACATACGAGATGGCCTGTTCCTTTTTTCCCTGCAAATAGTAAATCTGAGCTATATAATAAGGCACCAGGGCGCTGTATTTATTGTCCTTTTCCGCTATCTGAAATGCATTGAACGCTTCCTGGTATTGCCTGTCGCGATAGGCAAGCCAACCGTAATAATAATTGGCGTCAACATAATTCGGGTCATTCGGAATGCTTTTTATCGCCTGAAACAAAGGTTTGGCCTTTTCAAACCGTTGCAGTACAAAGTAGGAATAACCCTGATGAAATTTCATGTCGGCAATTTCACGGTTGCTGAGATTGGCCATATGCGTTTCTTCATAATGACGTACGGCTTCCGGAAATTTTTCCTGCCTGAAATAATACTCTCCCAGATGAAAATGCATCATTTGCGTGCGGGGCGTATTTTTCCTGCTTGTTACAAACTTCAGTGCCTGTTGCTCTGCCAGGGATTCATTTTTTTTTAGTCCGCAAACCAGCGTGTAATATTCAATTTCCTGAACAGTAACCGGTAAATTTACTTTCCGGGTTTCCTGCATTTCATTCCATAATTCCAGAAAAAGCGGATAGGCCAGGCTGTATTGTTCTTTTTGAAAGTATTCTTTTGCATCGTGAAACTTCGACAAAGGATCGGTATAAACGGCGGTTTGCTGTGCGTTGAAAAATTTCGGGAATATCAAAATAACAAAGAATAGTAGCTTGCCTTTTTTCATGGGATCCGCTGTTGAATTGTTCAGATTGACGTTGCGAAGATTCAAATTATTTCAGCATTCCCCAAACTTCATTCCAAACAGGTGTGGATAATTCATAACTCAACCGGGCTTTAACATTTTATTACCTTTTTTAAACGGTTGAGATACTCTGTTTGATGATTTACATTATATTTAAAAGTAAAACTAAAAACAGGCGCACTTGTTCTGAGAATTGTTTTTTGCAAATAAATGTAAAAAAAATTAAAAGGGCGATTAAACTGAATGG
The DNA here is from genome assembly GCA_026415715.1 of Chitinophagaceae bacterium. Classification (GTDB taxonomy): domain Bacteria; phylum Bacteroidota; class Bacteroidia; order Chitinophagales; family Chitinophagaceae; genus JJ008. Next base: position 38,300 of record JAOAGO010000003.1, read on the forward strand.
GTTTTTATTCTGCCCTTTACGCAAACATAAATTTCGATTGGATATCTGAATTATGCCCGAAATTCTTTCTTTTGTGTATCTGAAATATTTGTAAAACTTAAAACCTCAGATACATTTGTTTTTCAAAATAAGTTATGTTTACTTCAGAAACGAAAATCAGAGTGCGATACAGCGAAACCGACAAAATGGGAGTCGTATATCACAGTCATTACTTCGCATACTTTGAGTCGGCCCGGGCCGAAGCAATACGTCAACTGGGTTATACCTATGCGGAAATGGAGCGTGAAGGAATTCTGATGCCCGTAACTGAAGTGCAATGCCGTTACCTGAAACCCGCACGTTATGACGACTTGCTGACGATTCAGACCAAACTGAATGACGTGCCACTAGGCAGCAGAATAACATTTGAACATGAAGTGTTCAACGAAAATGGTGATATTCTGGCTAAAGCTTCCGTTACTTTATATTTCCTGCAGGCAGCTACCCTGCGCCCGGTGCAGATGCCGGAAAAGCTGCGAAAGGTTTTGTTCCCTTTTTTTAAAAAATAATTTACATGGAACTGTATAAAGAATCTTCGCCGGAAGAGCAGCGCTCTGCATCTTCACCGATTCCGGAAAGCAAACAAAAAATCACTCCGAAATTTCAGAAAACGGATAATCCATCCGGCCGGGTGCTTCGATCGCTGGTCAGCCTCGGCCTATATCTGATGATCGGTTTTTACATTTTTCCCAGTCCGAAAATTCTGTTACTTCTTACCGTTATCATTCTCATTCACGAAGCCGGCCATTTTCTGGCCATGAAATATTTCGGCTATCAAGACCTGGGTATTTTTTTTATTCCTCTTCTGGGAGCTTTTGTAGCCGGCGCTAAGAGAGAAGTTTCTCAAAAAGAATCCGCCGTCATCATTTTAGCCGGACCGTTGCCGGGAATTTTTCTGGGTATCCTTTTTCACAAAATGAGCATTTGGAGTAATTATGAAGGCCATATTGCCGGAATTCCGTTTTTTTTAATCGGGCAGTTTTTTCTTTTGCTGAATCTCATCAACCTCCTGCCGATTTATCCGCTGGATGGCGGACAATTACTGAACCGTATTTTTCTTAATGAGCATCGGCTGCTGGAAAAAATATTTATCATCGCTTCCGCCGCACTGCTTACATGGTTTGCACTGTTTGCCGGAAGCAGGCCTTATTATGTTTTACTGATCCTTCCGTTACTTATACTGTTCAGGTTGTTTGAAAATAAAGAATTAAAACAGGCGGAACAAAAAATAACCGAAGCCGGCATTTCAACCGATTGCGACTATGAAGATTTGTCCGATGAAGACTATTGGAAAATCAGAAATATTCTGATAGAACAGATTTCGTCACTTCGTGACGTACCGCCATCACCGCCCTACGTATATCATGAAAAAGAAGAACGAATAGCCTTGATAATTGAAGGACTGCTGCAGCGCTATTTAATACAAGACCTTTCTCCGGCCGGCAAAACGGGTATTTTACTGCTATGGATTCTGGCATTATTATCACCCTGGCTGGCCGATATAAGTTTCATTCTTTTCAAAAGGGTTGGTTTTTAAAATCCGGTTGAATGTTTGTACCTCCCGCAGGATTAATAAACCCGAATTCAGGCGATTTATCGTTTCAACTGATCCAGAACCTTGTACATTTTTAACACCAGATCGGAAGTTTTGCCGTTGTAATTATTTACCAGAAACGTGAACAGATATTCATTTCCTGAATTTGACTTGTGATAACCGCAAAAGCCTTTGACGTCTCTTATCGTTCCGCTTTTCATCTTCATGCCGTTGTATTCAGGAAAAGCATTTAGCAAAAGGGAAAATTCTTCTTTCTTATACAGATAAAAAAGCGCCTGAGTTAATGCCCGGGTGGTAATCCGGTTTTGAGGCGATAATCCGGAACCGTCATACAGATTCAGTTCGTGAGGGGGTATGCCTTTAGATTTCCAGAATTCCTGCATCACGGCTATACCGCTGTCGGTATCGGTTTGTTTTTTATATTTAAATGCCATGGCTTTCAGCAGCGCTTCACCATAAAGGTTAATGCTTTTTTTATTGAACCAATAAATGATGGAATCCAGTGCAGGAGAACGGTGAATATAAAGCGTTTTATAATCTGCAACCTGTTCTTTTTGAAATGCAGCCAACTCATAAGCGCCTTGCGACAGTGAATGTTCCAATATACCTCTGTTTCTCAAATAATTTGAAAAATCAGAACATAAGGTTTGAGCAGGATTTTGGTCGGAGGCATATATCACAAAATTGTCTTCATTTACCGGTATGGTGCCGGATAGCAAACCGTCAAAATAAACGTAGGCATTATCTCCCGTTCCGGCCCGTGCTGACCGAAGTTCATTTTTAAATAAACGAGCAGGCTTGATTATCTGAACCGAATCTCCTACCCTGCCCCCTGAACGTAAATGAACGGAAAATTTATTTTCCTTCCAGTTTAAAGAATGTGCCGGAGCGCCGTAATAGTTTCCGATATCCTGCCAAATCCACCCGTCAGGAATGGTTTTTAACGTAGTACCCTGATGGACATACTGCACCGTGCCCTCAACCTTTTCAATACCGTTACGGATTAATGCTTCTGCCCAGGTTTTCATCAAAACACTGTCTTTTGTAAAGGGCCATCGTTCGCTGCCTAAGGTAGGATCAAAGCTTCCGAAAAATAAAAGACGACCTTTCAGTTTATTTTGAAGCCGGAAACCCTGAAAGCCGAATTCCGTGTGGAAACGAAAATCTTTACCCAGCATTTCCAGCGCTGTTACCGACGTCAGCACTTTCAATGTAGAGGCCGGCGCCAATCCGATGCCAGCGTTTTTTTCAAAGACAATCTTTCCGCTCTTTGCCTCAACAACGTAAAGAGAAGCTATGGCGGAACGCAATTGTTCATCCCTTTCAAAATCCAGAAATGCTTTACGAAGCCGGGCTGTAATCTCTTGTGTGAATACGGTATGAATGATAAATAAATAAAGGAAAAAGAATAAAACTTTTTTCATATGCCGGGGTTGATAACTTTGTCGAAAATTAGGTTTTTTTTTATTACTGAAATTGAATGTATGATTCAATGTTCAATTATAACTATAGGCAACGAATTGCTGATAGGCCAAACCATAGATACAAATTCGGCTTTTATTTCAAAAACGCTCAATGACGCCGGCGTATGGGTACATCGTAAAGTATCGGTAGGCGATAATTATCAGGATATCCGAAAAGCGCTCGACAATGAATTATCCGAATCGGATATTGTGATTATGACAGGAGGATTAGGTCCTACGGCAGATGATATCACCAAACCTTTGCTTTGTGAATATTTCGGAGGAAAGTTAATATTAAACGAAGAAGTACTGGAGCATATTAAATATCTTTTTGAACATGTCCTGAAACGTAAAGGGCCTTTACTTGAACGAAACATCAGGCAGGCTGAAGTACCCGATAACTGCACCGTGCTTTTCAACAACAGAGGAACAGCCCCCGGAATGTTATTTCTTAAAGACCATAAAATGATTTTTTCATTACCCGGAGTGCCCTATGAAATGACTGCATTAATGACGGAAGAAGTGGTACCCCGGATAAAAAAACATTTTCAGCTACCCGTTATTTTGCACAAAACATTAATCACGGCCGGCGCCGGCGAGTCTTATGTGGCCGAAAAAGTGAAGGATTTTGAGAATGAATTGCCCGAAAACATTCGTTTAGCTTACCTTCCCCAGCACGGCATTGTGCGTTTACGCCTTACGGCTACCGGAAATGAAAAAGAGGCTTTACAAAAACTGACAGAACATTATTTTAACCGGTTAAAAGAAAATGTAAAAGATATTCTGGTACACGATGAAGATGAAAATATGGAATACATTGTAGGCCGGATGCTGAAAGAAAAAAACCTAACTCTGGGCACTGCCGAAAGTTGTACGGGAGGATATATTGCTCATTTGATTACCTCAGTGCCCGGCTCATCGGCTTATTTTAAAGGAAGTATCGTCAGTTATTCCAATGAAATAAAAGAAAAAGTTTTAGGGGTTAAAACAGAAACATTGAAAAATTTTGGTGCCGTAAGTGAGCAAACGGTAATTGAAATGGTGAATGGGGCTCTGAAAACACTTGAGTGTGATTATACTCTTGCCGTATCCGGTATTATGGGGCCTGATGGCGGAAGCACGGAAAAACCGGTAGGTACCGTATGGGTAGCCGCAGGCGCCATGAAAAACAGTGAGCTGAGAACGGAAACGAAATTATTTCAATTTCGTTACGACAGAAAAAAAAATATTGAGGTAACGGCCATCCAGGCGCTGAATTTCCTGAGATCTTTTATTTTGAAAAACCAGGCTTAAGCTTACGAATGGTTGTGTCCGGAAAATTATACCTTTGAAGCCGGATTTACAGTTTTTATAGTAAAATCAAATTATTATGTCTTTAGTTGATTTAGTATTGCCCAAAATGGGAGAAAGTATAATGGAAGCTACTATACTGAAATGGCTGAAGCAGCCGGGAGATACGGTAGCCGCCGATGAACCGGTAGTAGAAATTGCAACCGACAAAGTGGATAGTGAAGTGCCCAGTACGGTATCCGGAACAATAGAAGAAATTTTATACAAAGTAAATGATGTGGTGCCGGTGGGCGCCACAATAGCCCGAATCCGGACAGCACAACATCAACCTTCAGCGAATATTTATCCTTCCCAACCGGCAAGTCAATTTGAATCAACGGCACCCCGGGGATATGAGGAAAAAGAAGAGGTAAAAGAAAGTATCGGAGGTGCCGGGTTGCAAACAAACTTTAATAAACAGAGCGCCGGTTCAACACAAAGATTTTATTCACCGCTGGTTTTAAATATTGCAGCCAGCGAAGGAATTTCAATGGCAGAATTGGAAACCATTCCTGGCACCGGAAATGAAGGACGGGTAACCAAAAAGGATATTTTGCAATACATAAGCCAAAAGAAAAATGCCGCTACTTCCGCACCTCAGCCTGAAAAACCCAAAACCGAACTGGTCGTTCCGCTAAGCAAAGTGGATACCATAACGGAAACGACAGAGGTATCGCAGGAAAAAATGCTGACACCATATTCCGGAAATGTGGAAATTATTGAAATGGACAGAATGCGAAAGCTGATTGCGGAACATATGGTGCGAAGTAAACAAATCAGCCCTCATGTAACCAGCTTTACCGAGGCCGACGTGACCAATATGGTTATGTGGCGCGAAAAAATCAAAAAAGAATTTGAAAAAAGAGAAGGAACCAAAATCACTTATACCCCGTTGTTCATTGAAGCGCTGGTCAGGTGCATAAAAAAATTTCCGTTAATCAACAGTTCAGTTGAAGGCGATAAAATTATCGTAAAAAAAGACATTCATATCGGAATGGCCACTGCCCTGCCGAACGGGAATCTGATAGTGCCTGTTATTAAACATGCCGACCAACTGAATCTTGTGGGCCTGACCAGGCAGGTAAATATGCTGGCAGAAAATGCACGAAACGGTAAGCTCAGACCCGACGATACACAAGGCGGCACTTTTACCATAACGAACGTCGGTATTTTCGGAAGCCTGATGGGAACCCCTATCATCAACCAGCCACAGGTAGCCATTTTAGCTACCGGAGCCATAAAAAAACGGCCGGTAGTAGTGGAAACACCGGCAGGCGACAGCATTGCCATACGTCATATCATTTATCTGAGTCTCAGTTACGACCACAGAATCATTGACGGAAGCCTGGGCGCTACATTTCTTTCCGCATTTGCCAGAGAACTGGAAAATTTCAATGCGGACAGAGAACTCTGATGCTGTTCCGGATATAGTTTTTTCCGAATTTCTCATGCTCAGGAAAATGAAAGTGTGTGGATTATTTATTCCTCCTTTCATCAGAACATTTTTTATCTAAAAATTCCGTTTTCCCTTTTTAAACATTTTTGCGCTGAACCTACCTACCGCCATTTTATTATATTCAAAAGTCTTTATCTTTTTCCAAAAAAATCGGCAATATTTCAGGTAAAAACGTTTCAAATTGTAGTATCTTTTCTAGTTCTTTAACGTTCTTTAAGCAACCCGATTTGTAAATCAAGTGTCTTTTCAGTAATTTAGTTAACAAAAATTGATAACTATGAAAACGTTATCCGAAACCTGGTTTGCCGAAGGACGAATTGATTTTGAATTAAAAAAATATATTCTGCTGGCTTACCTGCAGGAGGTTAATAAATATTTTAATGAAAACAAATTATATCCTCAACTGGCCGATATTATATTCCATTACAACAATCTGGTAGCGTTTCGTGAAAATAAAAAATATCTCCAGGAACATTTTCCCAGAAAATTATCAGGCATCCAGCTGGAAAAACTGCAACTGCTCTATGAAAAAATGATTGACGATGATGAGCTGATGCAGGAACTGGAAAATATCATCCACTATGCGGTAAAAAAACTGAAGGGAACGATACAAAGCGGAACCGATATTTATGAATATGTTGAAGAAAATATAACCATTGAACCGGTAGGATTGATTCCGATTCATACCCACGAGGGATATTTTTTCCTTACCCCGGGAAATACCCATGCCACTTATGTTTATGAATACCGTCTGTCCTTTTTTGAAAAGCATGATGAAAAATACCGCACTATACGCACGTTGTATTTAGACCGGTGGATGCGTTCCATTGCCTGCACGTATGAACACATCAAGGCAGAACTGATACGACGGAGAAAAGAATTGCCCAATCCGGCTGTTTATTCCATTGAATCCAAAATACTGTTTCCGGTTGATGAAACCCTGTTGCCGGTAGCGAAAAGAAGTTTAGTAAAATATATTTCGGTAGCGGCGTAAGGGAGTGTAATTCAATCTTTGTCAATCTCCAGTCCTAAATCCTGCCCTTTTCTGACTGCCGGAACACCTTGTGTAATCCACCGGGCTGGTTTTTCATTTTTCAGCATATAATCAAAAAATTGCTGCATGCGGATTTGATAATCTTTCATGTCTTTTCGTTGTGTAAGGCCATGTCCTTGCCCGTTGTAATTCAGCATCCATACTTTTTTACCCAATCTTCTGAGTGCGGTAAATAATTCAATACCCTGAGACCAGGGTACAGCCCCGTCGTTGTCGTTATGCATGACTACGATCGGCGCGGTGACTTTATTTAATTGGAACAAGGGAGAGTTTTTCAGATACAACTCAGGTTTCTCCCACAAGCTGGCGCCAAGGCGGCTTTGCGTTTTTTCGTACTGAAACTGACGGCTTACCCCGGATTCCCAACGAATACCCCCGTAAGCGCTGGTCATATTAACCACCGGAGCACCGGCCCAAACTGCTTTAAATAAGTTGGTCATTGTGGCCAATTGTACTACCTGGTATCCGCCCCAGCTATGTCCCTGAATACCGATTCGTGTACTGTCAATTCTTTCCTGTTTCAGTAAGGCTCTCACACCGCTTACCACGTAATCATAAGCGCTTTGTGCGGGCGCACCCACTTTATATTCAATATCGGGCAAAAAAACAAAGTATCCGTTACTGACGAAATACGTTACATTCAGCGAACTGCGGGAGGGTGCCGGCTGACGATACTGATGAAGATTATCGCTCAGTCTTTCATAGATGTAAACCAAAAGCGGATATTTTTTTGAGTGATGTACATTTTCAGGACGAAATAAAATTCCCGTTCCCTCTTTGTTATTATAGGCTTTCCAGCGAAACAATTCAGCGGTGCCCCAAAAGTATTTATCCTGTTGAGGATTCAGCGATGTCAGTTTCTGCTCAATTTGACTGTTGAGATTTACATAATACAAATCTGGCGATTGCCGAAAGGATTCTTTGGTAAAAAGGAAGGCCTCTGTGTTTCGCGCCTTTTGTACTCCGGAAATCCAATAAGGGCCTACCGGAGTCAATTCCGAAAATTCAAGCAATCCCTTTGCGTCCGGAGAGTAAACCGCTTTCCATAAACCGGTTTCTTTGGTATTTTCATTGAATGATGAAAAGACCATGGTTTGCCCCTTGCGAAGAAAAAGTTCCTCAGGGTCGGTTTGTATATAGCGGTAACGGATCTTTTTTTCACGGTTACCGGCGATTAATATCGCCGGCTTGTCCTCATTAACCGGAAGTTTCCACACTCCATAGCGATCGTAAATTAAAACATGAGTATCGTTTTCATCCCATTTTACAATACCGTAATTATTCGGATCGTCCGGCATATCCCAGTTTTCCTGATAAAAAGCAGCTTTAACATTTTTTGTCAGGTTTCGAATCTGTTTACCATCCCACAAAAAGTAATGTTTTTCTTTTCTGTCATACCACAAAATATATTTTCCTGTTGAAGAAGGATAAACAGTACCGTGCAGATCTTGCTTAATACGCCGGGTTTTCCCTTCAGCTACATCAATTGCATAAACATCTTTTCGTGTAGTTCCCAGCCATTGTCCCTCAGCTCGTTTACCAAAGTCGGTTATTCCAATGAAAATGTTTCCATCTCCCTCACCGGTTACGGTTACCTGAGGAATCTGCCGGCTACCTAGTTGTTTCAGGGTTTTTGTTTCCGGATTGTATAAGGTCAGATAATTTTCCTCCTTTGCGGCTTTTAGACGAGCAGGAAAAGTCTGAACGGTTTGCAAATAATCATCATTATAGTGCCAGATATCGAGTTTGGGCGTTTCCGTTTCTTCAATGGTTGTATCTTTCGGAACAGGAATTGGCGAAGAACCGAAAAATATTCTTTTTCCGCTTTTACTGAAAAACACCTGTCCATGCTCGCTGACGGTCATGCCCACTTTCATGCCCGGTGTATTCTTATCAACTATGGTCACGGCGCTGTCCATTCCTTTGCGGTAATATTTCAGTTTATGAAATTTTACCTGTATTTTAGGATAAGATTCCGTTTCAGTTATAAATACCCATTGAGTGTCGTCGTAGCTTGATGCAAATTGTTTGTAGTCATTTCCCCCCTTGCTCAGCAACAAAGATTTGTTTTCCGCAAGATGATGTACGGTCAGTTTTTTTTGTTTAATCGAATCAGAAACAGACACGAGTTGTTCTACCAGAATTGATTCGCCGTTTTTGCTGAATTCATAATCCAGTACATCTGAAAAAATCATCTCTTTTCCGGAAGCCAGGTGAAGTACAAATAAATCGGAAGGTTTTTCCTGTGTTAAGGTTGCTTCATCTTCCTGATCAGCATCGGCTGCTTCATACAAATCGTTGTATTTCATGAAATCTTCTGTTTCATCTTTTATCCTTTTTTTCAGCTTTTGTTGTTCAATACTTCTTTTCAACGAATCCGTTACTTTTAGCAGGCTGTCAACTTTTTTCTGCAGCCCTGTCTCCGCAGCAGAAGAAATTTTAGAAGTTTCCGGTTTTTTGTCCAACTGATAAGCTATGTAATGATGTTGTTTATGTGGAATTTTAAAATTTTTCAGGTTTGCTTTTTTCAGCATACTGTCACTGCCTAATTCCATTATAACCAGCGTATCTTTGGGCATATCGGCTGGTTTTTTCTTTTTTATTCTGGCTTCGCGAAGATCCTTATACAGAGGTTTGATTTTAAAAATGACATAACGGCTGTTTTCGGTAATGACGGGACTGTAACCCCTGGGAATAGTTTTTTTAAAGGAATTGTCAGACGCCTGGATTATAAGGCGCCCATCGCCTTCCTGCGGGTCAATGGTGTAAACCAGCCATTTACCGTCATGGCTCATCACTTTATCCCCAACATGTTCCCATTCATCATAGACGGAATGATCCAAAGATTTTTTTTGTGCTGATGAATGGTAAAAAAACAGAAGCAAAATCCCCGTCAATAAAACGTTTCTCATTTGTTTTCTATTTTGGTAAATATAGTGAAATCAAAAAGGTTTTCATCCAATGATCATTCCATATTGCCAGAGATTTTTTTTCAGGCCTAAGTACTGATAACGACAAGCTTCAATATTCTTTTTTTGAAAGTCGGTAGGTTTATTATTAAAAAATATTTTTTTCCAGATAAGATACAGGCGGGCTAAAAAATAAAAACGATATAACCGAAGCGAAGACTTTTTAACTTCACAGCTGATATTTTGATACCGGATATCCCGAAAGCCGGCCTGATGCATAAATTCGGCAAAGCGGTCGGGTGTTTTCAGATAGTTTACGTTCCACCCGTCAAGCCAGTTCCGGATGACCGGTTGTTTGTTATTTTCAAAATGGCTGACAAATCCGTCTGCTACCACCAGCCTGCCGCCGGGCTTTAAAATACGGTATGCTTCCCTGATAAACTGTTTTTTACTTTTTGCATAGCATACGCTTTCACACCCCCAAACCACGGTAAATGTTTCATCAGGAAAAGTAGTGTTTTCGTAATCCATTACCAGAAATTCCGTAAGCAGTTCCGTTCTTTTTGTTTTTGCCAGCTCTGTCGCCTTCTTTGCCTGTTTTTCACTGAGCGTTATACCTGTAATTTTACAATGAAACTGTGCAGCTAAAAAAAAACTACTGCCGCCAATACCGCATCCCGCATCCAAAACATAATCCGACGACTTGATGTGAGCCAGCTCTGCCATAATTTCATTCATTCGCTGCAATGAGCTTCTGAAATTCCTGGCTTTTTTATCTGAATATCCGTAGTGAATAGCCAGGCTATGATTTAAATCCCAAGCATCCTTGTAAGAGTTTTCCGTTTCTTCATAATACCGGATAATTTGCTGATGATAATCATTGGGAAATAAGGAACTCATTCTTGTTTCCGTTTTTTATAAATTCCATTAATTTTAATTCATCTGTCTGACAGACGAATTTCTGCTTTTCAGGAAAGCTTTAAAAGATGTTTTTTTAAAAACAAATATAAATCTGTGATAATCAAAAATTAAATCAGGTAAAAAACATACTTAAAAAATTTCAGATTTGTTAAAGAAAATTATTTTTCGTCATCGGATACAATTGCGTAATTTTAAAAAAAAAATTTATGAGAATTCTCGGTGTAATTTTCGGACTGCTTTTTATTTGGCCCGCCTCTGAAGGGCAGATACTCAAAAATATGGGTAAACGAATTGAGCAAAAAGTGAAACAAAGGGCTGAGCGAAAAGTGGATCAAACCATAGATAAAGGATTGGATAAAATAGAAGGCAAAGCCGAAGACGCCGTTGAAGGGAATAAAAATGCAAACAACAAACAGGGGGACAACCCAAATGAGAATGCAAACCCCCAGGGTAAGACTACGGGAAAAGGTAACAGTAAATCGGGTAATGAAACCGGTGCAGAAAGTAGCGGCGGAAATGAAAATTTTACTTCATTAAAAGTGGACAGCAAATTTGATTTTGTACCCGGTGAAAAAGTGGTTTTGTTTGAAGACTTCAGCAAAGACAATATCGGAGATTTTCCTCACCGTTGGAATACCAATGGAAGCGGTGAAGTGGTTACAACGAATAAAGCGGAAGGCCGGTTTCTGGAAACCCGGAAAGAAACCGTTTTTTATCCGGAATGGGTCAAATCGCTTCCCGATAATTTTACCCTTGAGTTTGACTTGATGAGCACGGATAAATTCAGTTATTACTCAGAGTCATTTACTGTAGGATTTACCACAAATGCGAATATCGGAAAGAACTGGGCCCGTTTCGGACGCTTTGGAAACGGCGGAGACAATGATTTTACAATTGAAATGCATTTCGACCCGACCAGCGCCGGCTTGCAACAAGGAGAAAGCGGCATAGAGGTGTTTAACAAAGGAAGCAGAATCCTGAATCAGTCTGTCGAACAAAATATTTTCAAAACAAAAGACGGTAGCACGAAAACACACATTTCCATCTGGAGACAAAAACAGCGCATCAGGGTTTATATTAATGATAAGAAGGTTTGGGATTTGCCCCGGGCTATTGAAGAAAATGTGTCCTTTAAGTCATTGTATTTCAGAAATAGCGGCGCGTCAAATGAAAACGATGCTTATTATATAGGAAATATCAGGCTGGCTGTAGGGCAACCGGACACCCGTAATAAACTCATTACGGAAGGCCGGTTCAGCACAGTAGGCATTTTGTTTAATGTGAACAGTGATAAGATTAAGCCCGAAAGTTATGGCACCTTGAAAGAAATCGCCAATCTTCTTTCCGAAAATCCTCAGGTTAGAGTAAAAATAATTGGTCATACCGACAGCGACGGCGATGATGCTTTTAATATGGAACTCAGTAAACGGAGGGCGCAATCCGTAAAAAATGCGCTCAGCAGCATATTCGGAATAGATGCTTCCCGGATGGAAACCGAGGGTAAAGGCGAGTCCCAACCGATGGCTCCAAATGATACACCTGAAAACAAAGCCCAAAACAGAAGAGTAGAATTTTTGAAGTTGTAAACCGAGTTCTCCTTTTAAAGGACAATTAATAAGTTTCTGAGATTATTTATTTGTTTCGGGAAATATTCTATCGGGTAATTTCTGAGATACCATGTCAGAAGAAGAGATGGAGTATTTTGCTGAGAATCTTTTTTTGTAATTGGTAAAAATGCTCAGGTATTTCAGCTTCAAAACCCCTAATATGCCTTCTGTGATTATTCCTTTATTCATTTTAGATGAACCATACTTTCTGTCCTGAAAAATGATAGGAACCTCTTTCAGTTTAAATCCGAGTTTCCATGCCGTATATTTCATGGCAATCTGAAAAGCGTAACCCACAAAGGGGATTTTGTCTAAATGAATTGCTTCAAGCACTTCTCTTTTATAGCAAATAAAACCGGCAGTAGGATCTTTCACCGGCATACAGGTAAGTATGCGGGTGTAGAGTGAGGCTCCTTTGGATAAAATTATCCGATTCCCGGGCCAGTTTACAACCCCCCCGTTTTTCACATAACGGGAGCCGATAGCCACATCCGCACCGTTTCCGGAACAGGCGTCGAATAACCGGAGTAAATCGCCAGGATTATGGGAAAAGTCAGCATCTATTTCAAAAATATAATCATAACCACGTGCCAAAGCCCATTTGAACCCGTGTATATAAGCTGTGCCCAGCCCTTGTTTACCTTTTCTGACTTCCAGAAAAATTCGTTCAGGATATTCTTTTTGCACTAAGGCAACGCTCTCTGCCGTTCCGTCAGGCGAATTATCATCTACAACCAAAACATGAAAATTCCCCGAAAGATTCATGATGGATTTCAGCATCACGGGGATATTTTCCTTTTCGTTATAGGTAGGTATGATAACTAATTTTTCCAATGATATAAAAATAGAATTCCGAAAATAATATGAAAATAAATACCCGTTCTGTTAAATATTATGATTTGTTTTTTGCGTTTTCTTTATTTGATATTTGTTTATTATGAACTGGAACGAGCAAAATCATGCATTAATTTTCCTCATGAGTTTCATCCGGGTATAAATTTCCGTTAATTTTTGCTTTGTATATAAAGGAAAATCGCCGCGCATCATCCAGTCGTAATACTGAGGTTCCTGTCGCAAAACATCAATAACCGGCTTTCCTTTGTGTTTACCGAAATTAAAAATTTCAACTCCGTTTTCCATGATGATGCGTCGGGCCAGATCCACATAATTATCTTCTCCGATAAATTTCTGAATAGCCTCCGGCGTATTGCCCATTTCAGGATATTTTTCAACCTGTGCCAGAAGTATTTCCAGGGCGGCTACCGCATCCACCTCTGCACTGTGGGCCCCTTCGAGTGCTTTATTGCAATAAAATTTATAGGCAGCTTCAAGCGTCCGGGGCTCCATTTTGTGATAAATGCTTTGAATGTCTATTAATTTCCTGTTTTTTATATCAAACTCAACTTCCGCTCTCAAAAATTCTTCAACTAAAATGGGAACATCAAATTTGTTGCAATTAAATCCGGCCAGGTCACATCCGTCAAGAATCTGCTTTATTTCATGAGCCACTTGCTTAAATGTCGGGGCATTTTTAACCATTTCATCCGTGATGCCATGCACTTCAGTGACCGCAGCAGGTATTGGCATTTCCGGATTTATCAGTTTTCGCTTTATGCTTCGGTTTCCGTCGGGTAGCAGTTTAACTATAGCTATCTCAACTATCCGATCCACACCGGGATTCGTGCCTGTTGTTTCCAGATCAATGACGGCAAGCGGTTTTTTCAGATTCAGCATGTCGTTATTTATTTAATAGAACCGTTCAAAATTACATTTTTAAAAAAAATATGTACAAAAAGTTAAAAATTCTACAGAAATTTCCTGTCGCTCATTACAATGAAAAAACATTTACTCTTCTTCATCTGCAATAATTTATTTGTAACTTGCGTTTTATCAGAAATTCGAAAATATGAAAAAGCCCATATTTCTTGTCTTACTTTCTTGCGTCATTTTATTGTTTGCTTCCTGTGCCACTCAAAAGTATGGCTGTCCTCAGCCTAAAGTTTATTTTCCTAAAAGCAACACCATTTTTCTTTCATAAATGTTCAGGTTTGGTTGAATACTGATTAAATTGTCTGGCCAAATATTTCTTTTTTAAAAAAAATCATCTATTTTTGCAACACGATGAAAATTTTTGCACATACACATCATCATGACTTTACTCCGCCGGAGTAGGCCTTGATATGTGTATGTAACTATAAATAATTTCAGGGGCTTACTCCGGTAAGCCCCTGATTTTTTTAATCTTAATTTATGCTGAAAATCGCCATTCAAAAATCAGGTCGTCTTCATGAAGGTTCCCTTAAACTGCTGAAAGAGTGCGGAATTGATATTTCCAACGGGAACAATCAGCTTCGAGTGCGTAGTTCCAACTTTGAAGCCGAAATCTTTTTTTTAAGAGATGATGATATACCGGAATATGTTCAGGACCGGGTAGCCGATGCGGGCATTGTGGGTGAAAATATTGTATATGAAACACAAAAAAAGGTGACCGTTGTTGAAAAGCTTGGCTTTGCCAAATGTCGCCTGAGCCTTGCCGTGCCTCGTTATGAACAGTATAAAGATATAACCGATCTTCAGGGAAAACGGATTGCCACTTCTTATCCGAATATTCTGGAAAAATTCCTGAAGGAAAAAGGTGTACAAGCCGCCATTCATACCATAAGCGGTTCCGTGGAAATAGCGCCCCGCATTGGCCTGGCCGACGCAATTTGTGATTTGGTCAGTTCGGGAAGCACTTTATTTCTGAATGAACTGAGAGAAGTGCAAACCATCCTGCATTCTGAGGCCGTACTCATAACCCATCCGCAACTCAATGAAGAGAAGCTGGCTGTACTGGAAAGTCTGTTGTTTCGCATTCGGGCCGTAAACAAGGCAAAAGACAATAAATATGTTTTGCTTAATGCACCCAATCATTGTTTGCCGCAAATCATTAAGCTCTTGCCGGGCATGCGCAGTCCCACAGTAGTTCCACTTGCCGAACCCGGCTGGAGCTCCGTTCATTCGGTTATCAGCGAAAATGATTTCTGGAAAGTGATTGAACAACTGAAAGCCAACGGTGCAGAAGGTATTTTGATTCTCCCCATTGAAAAAATGATATTATGATACGGATTCTCCATTATAATAAACTGCCAAAAAAAGCGGATATGTTCCGACGCCCGGTTTCCGATCTTTCTAAAATTAAAAAAATTGTCCAACAAATTTTAAACGATGTAAAAAAAGAGGGAGACAAAGCTTTAATGAAATATGCCAAGAAATTTGAGGGCGCTGCGCCGGACCGCCTGGTGGTTTCGCCTTATGAAATCCGCTTATCATCAAATCATCTGTCACCGGCACTGAAAAAAGCAATTAAAGAGGCTTATGCGAATATATACACATATCATGCACATCAAAAAAATAAAACAGAAATCATACAAACACAGCCGGGAATACGGTGTTGGCAAGCCGTAACTCCCGTTGAAAAAGTGGGCCTTTACATTCCGGGTGGAACGGCGCCTCTTTTTTCAACGGTTTTAATGTTGGGCATACCGGCCAAAATTGCGGGATGTAAAGAGATTATACTTTGTAGTCCCGGGAATCATGCCGGAGACATTCATCCGGCAATTTTATACAGCGCTTCACTATGTGGCATAAAAAAAATTTTCAGGGTTGGCGGAGCGCAGGCAATAGCCGCCATGGCCTATGGTACAACTTCCGTTCCGGCAGTATATAAAATTTTCGGACCCGGCAATCCTTATGTCACGGCAGCTAAAATGCTTGTACAGCAGGAAGGGGTAGCAATTGATATGCCCGCAGGGCCTTCCGAAATACTCATTATTGCCGATGACAGCGCCCCGCCGGATTATATCGCCGCCGACTTACTGGCCCAGGCCGAACACGGACCGGATTCGCAGGTTCTATTAATTACTCCTGATTTTACGTGGGCCCGGAAAGTAGCAGAAGAAGTTAAACGACAACTTGAAGATTTGCCACGAAAAAAAATTGCCGCCGAAGCATTAAAAAACAGTTGTATTCTTATCGTACGCGATATGATGCAAGCCCTTGATTTGTCAAACCGTTACGCCCCCGAACATCTGATGCTTTGCTGCCGGAATTACTCCCGACTAATCAAAAAAATAGCTAATGCGGGTTCTGTTTTTCTGGGAAAGTATTCCCCCGAGAGCGCCGGAGATTATGCCTCGGGCACAAACCACACACTCCCCACCGGCGGATATGCCAGAGCCTTTTCGGGAGTTTCGCTGGATAGCTTTCAGAAAAAAATAAATTTTCAGCAGTTGAGCCGTAAGGGTCTGTTGCAAATTGCAAATACCGTAATGACCATGGCCGAAACCGAACAACTCGAAGCGCATAAAAGATCTGTTTCCATCCGGTTAAAGTAAAATGATCAATAATGAATATAGACTTACTAATTCGGGAAAATATAAAAAAAATGAAACCCTACCCGGCGGCCCGGCATGAATTTTCCGGAGCAGCTGAAATTTTGCTTGACGCCAATGAAAATTCTCTGGGTAGTATTTTGAATAAGAAAAAACTGAACCGTTATCCCGACCCCTTACAGGAAAAATTAAAAAAAGCCCTTTCCGGATTATATAAAGTAAAACCGGAAAACCTTTTTTTGGGAAACGGAAGCGACGAAGCCATAGATCTGATTCTCCGAATCAGTTGTGAACCCGGAAAAGACGGGATTCTTACAATGCCCCCCACTTACGGGATGTATGAAATTTGCGCCGAAATAAACAATGTTCGTGTGGTTCAGATTCCGTTAAACCGGAATTTTCAGCCTGATACGGAAAAAATTGCTGCATCTACCGGTCATCATATAAAAGTGATTTTTATCTGTTCACCCAATAATCCCTCAGGCAACCTTATTGCAAAAAGTGAAATTGAACGAATACTTGAATTTTTCAACGGGCTGGTAGTGATAGATGAAGCGTATGGCGACTTTTCAACCGAAGAAAGCTGGATAACCCGACTTGAGAAATATCCAAATCTAATTGTGCTGAAAACTTTCTCAAAAGCCTGGGGCCTGGCCGGCATTCGCCTTGGAATGGCCTTTGCGGAAAAGCAAATTATTTCGTATCTGAACAAAATAAAATATCCGTACAACATAAATACCCTGACAGCCCATGCGGCTTTAAAAGCTCTTCGCTATAAGAAAGAATTAAAAAAGAAAATTAACGTTCTGATCAGCGAAAGAAAAAAACTTTCACAAAAACTCAGTGAATTGCCCTGTGTGGAAAAAGTATTTCCCTCGGATGCCAATTTTCTGTTGGTACAATTTAAGGATGCCCGCCGCACGTATGAATTTCTGAAAAGTAAAGGCATTATTGTAAGAGACCGGAGCAGAGAAATACACTGTACAAATTGCCTTCGGATTACAGTGGGCTCGCCCGAAGAAAACGAAACATTAATGAAACAGCTTAAAAAATTAAAGTAAAATGAAAAAAATATTATTTATTGACAGAGACGGAACCTTAATCAGGGAGGCGCCCCCCTCCTATCAGATAGATAGCTTCGAAAAACTGGAGTTTTATCCCGGTGTATTTACCTGGCTGGGGAAAATATGCGCCGAAATGTCTTATTTATTGGTTATGGTAAGCAATCAGGACGGATTAGGCACGGCATCGTTTCCTGAAGAAAAATTTGAAAATATACAGCGATTTATCCTGAAGTCACTGGAAAATGAGGGTATCCGATTTCACAAAATTCTTATAGACAACAGCTTTCCGGAAGAAAAAAAAGAAACCCGAAAACCCGGTATCGGTTTAATTCAACAGTTCCTGAAAAATCCGGAATATGACATTTCATCTTCTTTTGTAATCGGCGACAGAATTACCGATGTGATGCTTGCCCGCAATGCCGGTTGTAAGGCCATCTGGCTGAAAAATGATCCCCGGTTAGGCATGAAAGAAGTGAATACAGAACCCGCATCGCTGAAAGAAACGATAGTGCTGGAAACACAAAGCTGGAAAGACATTTATTACTTTCTGAAATCGCATGACAGGATGATTCAGCATGAGCGAAAAACAAGAGAGACTTTTATTCGCATTAAACTGAATCCGGACGGGACCGGTAAAACGAAGATCCGTACCGGCCTGCATTTTCTGGATCATATGCTGGAGCAGTTGGGCAGACACAGTGGATTTGATATAGAGATAGAGGCTAACGGTGATTTGCATATTGACGAACATCATACCATAGAAGATGTGGCCATCACACTTGGTGAAGCGTTATACAAAGCATTGCATAACAAAATAGGAATGGAGCGATATGGCTTTATGTTACCCATGGATGATGCGCTGGCACAGGCAGCCGTTGATTTTGGCGGACGCTGCTGGCTTTCGTGGAATGTGGATTTTAAAAGAGAAAAAATTGGCGATGTACCGACGGAAATGTTTTTTCATTTTTTTAAATCACTATCCGATGCAGCCCGTTGCAACATTCATATCAGGGCCGAAGGTGAAAACGAGCACCACAAAATAGAAGCCGTATTTAAAGCGTTTGCGAGGGCATTGAAAACGGCAGTCAGAAGAAATGAACAGGAAACAGAATTGCCCAGCACAAAAGAGTTTTTGGCATAAAAAAGAGCATTGCAAACAAAATGAACGTCGTAATTATAAAATATAATGCCGGAAATATCCTTTCGGTTTATTATGCGCTGAAGCGACTCGGAATTACGGCCCAAATCAGCGATATATCCGAAGTCATCCTGAAAGCGGATAAAGTAATTTTTCCCGGTGTGGGTGAAGCCTCTTCGGCCATGGATTATCTGAAAAGAAAGAATCTGGATCAGGTCATCTGTTCACTGCAAAAGCCGGTGTTGGGCATCTGCCTGGGCATGCAGTTATTTTGTGAATATTCGGAAGAAAAAAATACACAATGCCTGGGCATATTCAGTAATATTCAGGTCAGAAAATTCATCAGCCCAAGCGGTAATTTCAAAATACCCAAAATCGGATGGGATGTGATTTATCAATGTAATTCCCGATTATTTCACGGTATAAACGATTTCCAGTATGTGTATTTTGTGCACGGTTATTTTGTAGAAAAAAATCAGTTCTGCTCAGCCTTGTCATCGTTTGACTCTTTTGATTATTGTGCCGCCATGGAAAAGGATAATTTTTTCGGCGTACAGTTTCATCCGGAAAAGTCGGGACGAACCGGAGAGAAAATACTTCAGAATTTTCTTTCGTTGTAAAAAAACTACTTATGAAAACACATGAAATGAAATTATCAAAAGCTGAACTTCGGGAAATAATAATCCCCGCCATGGATATTATGGAAGGCCAGTGTGTACGTTTGGAGCAGGGAGACTACGGCCGGAAAAAAATGTATGATGAAGACCCCATAGATGCCGCGCTTCGCTTTGAAGATGCGGGTTTCAGCAGATTGCATCTGGTAGATCTGGACGGTGCCCGTGAACGAAAAGTATTGAACTGGAAAACCCTGGAAAAAATAGCGGGAAAAACTTCTTTGAAAATAGATTTCAGCGGCGGCATTCATCATCTTGATGATGTGAAAATAGCGTTGAATTCGGGAGCTTCTTTTTTATGTATCGGTACCATTGCAGCCGAAGAGCCTGAAACCATGAAACAGTGGATTTCGATTTATTCACCCGAGCTTTTTATACTCAGTGCAGACGTAAAAAATGAACATATCGCCGTCAGAGGATGGGAGAAAGATACCGGACTTCCGGTTGATGAATTCATTGGCGCATATCATAAGCAAGGCATAAATAAATTTCTTTGTACCGATATTTTTCGGGATGGTATGCTGCAGGGGCCTTCGTTCGAACTCTATGAAAAGCTACTGGAAAAGCATAAAGAAATAGAATTAATCGCATCCGGAGGAGTACGTTCTGTAAACGATGTTGAACGGCTGATATATACAGGTTGCAAGGGAGTCATTATCGGAAAAGCATTATACGAACAAAAAATTCACATTGAAGATTTGACTAAACTTTTTTTATGATAGCCAAACGGATAATCCCTTGCCTGGATATACAAAACGGAAGAACCGTAAAAGGCATACGATTTGAGCAGTTGAGAGATGCCGGCGACCCGGTAGAACTTGCGGTAAGATACTGTGAAGAGGGTGCTGATGAACTGGTTTTTCTGGATATCACGGCCACGCGGGAAAACCGGAAAACGTTTTCTGATTTGGTAAACCGCATTGCACTGCACATCAACATCCCGTTTACGGTGGGGGGCGGAATAAAAAATAAAGAAGACGTGAAACTGTTACTGGACAACGGAGCCGATAAAATTTCCATCAACACGGCAGCCGTACTGAACCCGCCGCTGATTTCAGAACTGGCCGAACAATTCGGCAGTCAGTGCATTGTTGTGGCTATTGATACAAAAAGAGAAAAGGGAGAATGGCGGGTGGCAACTCATGCCGGAACCCGCATTACCGATATCCCAGCAATTGGCTGGGCACAAACGGCTGTACGGTACGGAGCGGGAGAAATTTTGCTGACTTCTATGGAACATGACGGAACGCAACAGGGTTTTGCCCTTGACATTACCAAAGAAATATCCCAAAGCGTATCCGTGCCGGTGATAGCATCCGGAGGCGCAGGAAGCGCGGAAGATTTTCTTACCGTATTCCGCGACGGTTGTGCCGATGCGGCGCTGGCAGCCGGGTTATTTCATTTCGGAAAATTATCCATTCCGGAGTTGAAATCTTTTTTAAAACAACATCAAATTCCCGTACGATCATGAGTGAAGTATTTTTTAAAGACGAACAACAACTTATTCCGGCTATTATTCAGGACTTTTATACCGGAAAAGTATTGATGCTGGGTTATATGAATGAGGAAGCATACCATAAAACGAAGCACGAAAAAAAGGTGACATTTTACAGCCGATCCCGCAAAAGATTATGGACCAAAGGCGAAACCTCAGGTCATTTTTTATCTGTGATTGAAATGCTTTCGGATTGTGATCAGGATACTTTATTAATCAAAGTAAAACCCGAAGGACCCGTTTGTCACACCGGGTCTGATACTTGTTTTAATGAAGAAAACCCGCAGTTTTCTTTGTTAAAACTGGAAGAAGTTATTGGAGACAGAATAAAAAACCCGAAAAGCGAGTCCTACGTATCCGGACTGGCTGCAAAAGGAATAAAACGGGTTGCTCAAAAAACCGGAGAAGAAGCCGTGGAGCTGATTCTGGAGTCTCCGTATGACAACCCGGATACATTTTTAAATGAAGCGGCTGATTTATTATTTCATTTTTTGATTTTACTGAAAACGAAAGGATATTCCATCAGGGATGTAGAAAAAGTGTTAGCGAAACGGCACCGATAAAAGCAATTATCTGAAAACTGAAAAATCATATTGAATCAGATTTCTGCTTATTTGATGATAAATTTTTTTTTGAATCTTTCCTTTTAAAATCATTAGTTATGACAATAAAAAACACTAACGAGATTCATAAACAAAATTTGAAAAAGGGTGAAAAATTTGCCATATTTATTACCGAGAAAGTAGGGACTTTAGGTTTTTTTGCAATAATTTTCTTTTGGACTCTCACATGGCTTGGATGGAATACGTTGGCGCCGAAACATCTGCGGTTTGACCCCTATCCGGCATTTGTTTTATGGTTGTTTTTATCAAATATGATTCAGATTTTCTTGATGCCTTTACTTATGATTGGCCAGAATCTGCAGGGCAAACATGCGGAAATCAGGGCAGAAAATGACTATCAGATTAATCTTAAGGCAGAAAAAGAAATCAACGAATTAAAAAATGAAATCCGTGAAATAAAGGAATTGCTGAAAAGTTTATCTGCAAAACATTGAATAATAACAGTTGCTGAAATAAATTATTATGGCCGGATGAACAAAGCCTGTATCATGGATGAAGTTCAGATTCAGATTTGTCCGGTCGTTTGCAGCAATGCTTTCAAATCCTGAAGCGTATTGGCTTCTCTTACGGTTTTATCTTTTCGCCAGCGTGAAATGCGCGGAAAGCGCAAGGCAACGCCGGATTTGTGCCGGGTGCTTTGCTGAATGCCTTCAAAAGCCAGTTCAAATACATGAAACGGTTCAACGCTGCGTACCGGACCGAATTTTTCTATCGTATGCTTTTTTATCCACTTGTCCAGTTCGGTAATTTCTTCATTAGTTAAACCGGAATAGGCTTTGGCTACAGGCACAAGCTGATGTTCGTTCCAAACGGCAAACGTATAATCGGTAAGCAGTCCGGCTCTTCGTCCATGTCCGTATTGCGCATAAATAAGTACCGCATCAATCGTAAACGGATCCAATTTCCACTTCCACCAGTTTCCTTTTTTTCGGCCGGTTTCGTATGGAGAATTTGTTTTTTTCAGCATAAGCCCCTCGCTTCCGTTTCCCTTACAAAGACTTTTGAAATGCAGAACCTGATCCCATGTTTCTGCGTTCATAACCGGTGAATACAGCAGCGCAGGCGAATGAACGGAACTGACCAGTCCATAGAGAATTTCTTTTCTTTCGCTTAAGGGTTTATTTCTGATGTCAAGTCCCTGCCACTCCGTGATATCATAAGCCATAAAAATGACGGGGATTTCGGAAAGCAAGCTTCGGGTCAATGTTTTTCTTCCGATTCTTTTTTGTAAGAGCTGAAAAGAAAGAGGCTTATTTTCTTTCCATGCCAGCAATTCACCGTCCAGCACGGTTCCGTCTGGTAAAACGTCTTTTAAAAAATGTAATTCAGGATAGCGGTCAGTTACCAACTCTTCACCGCGTGACCATATAAAAAGTTCTTTTTTTCTCTGAATGATTTGAGCCCGGATGCCATCCCATTTAAATTCAATCAACCACCCGGATAAATTGTTTTTAATGTCTGTTTCCTCTTCCAAAGGATATGCCAGATAAAAAGGATAAGGTTTGGCGATATTATCATTTTCTCCGGGCTGCAGAATCAGCTCTTTAAAAGTAGTGGTGAAAGGATCCCACTGCCCCATGATTCTTCTGGAGATAACTTCTTCGGGAATCTGAAAGGCATGATGAATGGCTTTCACCAGCAAACCTTGTGAAACCCCCAGTCGAAGGCTTCCGGCACAGAGTTTATTAAAAACAAGCCTTTCTTTCCGACTCAGTGATTTCCAGATGGCGGTAACCTTTCGTTCTTTTTCGGAATCATCTTTCAGAGATTGAATGGTAACTATCTGATGAATCATTTCGTGAAGCGTACCCTGATTCCGGTTATTTTCTGAAGTATCGGGAATGATACCGGCTAATGTTTCACCCAGGTCGCCAACGGTATGCCAGGTTTCTTCTACAAGCCAGACAGGCAAACCGGCACAACGGGCCGCCCATTGGCGCATGAGAGTTGTATGGGCGATGCGGGGCGGTTTTCTTCCCGTAAAAAGGGCAATAGCCCATAACTTATCTTCATCGCAAGCCTGCTGAAGATAATCTGCAATCAATTGAATCTTTTCCAACGTCTTGTTGGTTTGATCCAGTCGCTCAAACAATTCGGCAAATTGTTTCATGATTCCTCGGCCGTTTCGGTTTCCGTTGTTTGTTCGCCGGTATATTGGGAATGGAGTACTGCTGCCGGTATTCCGTTTTCGCAAAGCCATCGGCTAAACGTTTCAGTATATCCGTGCGTCACAAAAACTTTTCCGGCGCCGGTACCTTTCACTACGGCATTTAATGCGTTCCAGTCTGCATGATCACTTAACACAAAACCTCTGTCGGCTGCCTGCCATCTCCGGGCTCCTCTTAATGCCATCCATCCGCTCACAATAGCAGTACGGTAGGGACCAAAACGCCTCAGCCATGGGGTGCCGTTTGCCGAAGAGGGAGCTATAACCAGGGCGCCTTTAAAAAGTCTGTTATCATATACTTCGCTTACCCGTAAGGTTTCGGGCAATTTGATGCCCGCTGCTTTGCAGGCCTCATTCATGGTGTGAACCGCTCCGTGTACAAAAACAGGCGAATCGGAAATTTGAAGATGAGCCAGCAGTCGTTGTGCTTTACCTAACGAATAGGCAAACAGGATGGAACTTACTCCTTCACTTTTATTTTTCATCCACCAGCGCTGAATTTCCTGAAAAACCTGATCAGGAGGCGGCCATTGAAAAAAAGGAAGACCAAACGTAGACTCACTGATGAATACATGACATGGTGTTAATTCAAAATTTGTACTGATGCCATCATGATGCAGTTTATAATCGCCTGAAAACACCCAGACTTTACCCTGATATTCAATCCGAATCTGAGCAGAACCCGGTATATGTCCGGCCGGATGAAGTGAAATCGTTACGCCATTAATGATAATTTTTTCATTGTATTCTACACTCTGAACATTAATGTCACCGAGTCGGGCTTTCAGGAGGGGTTTGGCATGATGATGACAAAGATAAGAACCGCAACCGCGACGGGCATGATCGGAATGGGCATGGGTGATTATTGCTTTAGGTACACTTTGCCAGGGATCGAGAAAAATGTCAGCCGGTTCGCAGTAGAGTCCATAAGGAGTGGAAATAATCAAATCTGACATGCAGTGAAAACGATTAAAAAAACAGAAAGTTCAGCTTTGATGTAAGGATATACTTAATGACATAAAATCAACAGAGCGGAAGACGGGACTCGAACCCGCTACCTACAGCTTGGGAAGCTGTCGCTCTACCTGGTGAGCTACTTCCGCTGGATTTCTAAAGTTACAAATTTACCGGCGAAAAATACTTTTTAAACAGCCAACTTTCTCTTACCGGTATAATCCATTGTTCTTCCAGCTCTTTTTTGTTTTGTACAAGATTATTGAAGTATAATGTATCTTCCCGGATAAATCCGTTTTGAATGGCATAAGGCAACTGGGAAATGGGCAAAATTTCAATTTTGTCGTTCCTGTAAAATGCCAGGAGGCTGCGATTCATCAGCGAAACAGAAAACTGATTTTCTAAATCCCTGATAAATCTTACCGAACTGTCGGTACTGCATCCGCTTACTTCTGTTATTCGTGTATCTGCCATTAGAATGATAAAATGGCCAAAAAAAATGTAAAAAGCCGAACGAACCGGCCGGCCGTGGCTGTGCCAGTTGGCAGTAAAATGTTTCAATTGTTCTTCCATCTGAAACATTTCGGGCAGGGTTAGCAACCGGTTGGATTGATAGACCCATACCCTTGCTTCAGACGAAAATGCAGGATCCAGAAGGTTTCGGAATTCAAGATTCATGGTACAAAATTAAAAAAGGCTTACCGTTCATCATCTTCAACAAGATTTTCGGCAATCAGTTCGGCTACATCTTTCACCACAATTTCATTTTCTTTTTCGGCATGCTTTACACCGTCGGTCAGCATAGTGTTGCAGAACGGGCAGGCAGCCGCAATGGTTTTGGCTCCGGTTTCCAGTGCTTCTTTCGTTCTTTCAAAATTGATGCGGGTAATTCCCTTTTCCTCTTCTTTAAACATTTGAGCGCCGCCGGCGCCGCAACATAATCCTCGGGATCGGCAATGTTTCATTTCACGCAGTTCGGCTTTCAGCGCTTCTATCAATTTTCGCGGGGCCTCATAAATTTTATTGGCCCGCCCCAGATAACAACTGTCATGATAGGTAACGGCCCCGCCGTTCAGAGAGCGATTTTCCCGAATCTTTATTTTTCCGTCTTCAATCAACTGATTCAGAAATACCGAGTGGTGAATGACTTCATATCGTCCGCCCAGAGGGGGATATTCATTTTTTAAAATATTGAAACAATGAGGGCACGCCGTCACAATTTTTTTTATATTATAACCATTAAGAATCTGAATATTCTGATATGCCATCATCTGAAACAAAAATTCATTTCCTGCCCGGCGCACCGGGTCGCCGGTACAGAGTTCTTCTTTTCCTAATATGGCAAACGATATCCCTGCTTTTTGCAGAATATAAGCAAAAGCTCTGGTTATTTTCTGCGCTCTTTGATCGAACGAACCGGCGCAACCTACCCAAAATAGGATTTCCGGTGTTTTTCCTTCTGCCGCAAGGCTTGCCAGAGTGGGTATTTGCATAATTTTTTTCCAAACATACAGAAACTAAAGCAGATATTTTTTCTGTGTGCAGTAAAACAGCGGCTTTTTAAAATTTTAAATCCCGCAATCTTTTTTTATTTTGTCGCCTTTTATGATGTGGAAAAAATTTTTTCAGAAGCTATTCAACTGGGAACTATGGAATTTTTATGTTCTTTACTTTCCCCTGGGTCCGGTTTGGTTATGGTATTGCCTCAGGAGCCGTTCATTCTGGTTTTTCAGTACATCCAATCCCACTATTACTTTTGGCGGGTTTGAGGGGGAAGGCAAAAAAGAAATATACGACCAGCTTCCGCCGCATCTGGTACCTAAAACTATATATATCCGGCACGACTGGCCTTTTGAGAAGGTAGTCCAAACCATTCGTGAATCAGGATTTGAGTTTCCGTTTGTGGTAAAGCCCGATATAGGCATGAAAGGAATTCTGTTTCGAAAAATAGACCGTGAAGAACAGCTCAGAAAATATCATGAACGGATACCGGTGGAATATATTGTACAGGATCTGGTAACTCTTCCGGTAGAAGTCAGCGTGTTTTACTTTCGTTATCCCTGGGAAGAGAAAGGAACCGTATCGGGATTCATTTTAAAGGAACTTTTGCAGGTTAAAGGCGACGGAACATCCACCCTGAAAGAACTTATACTGAAGCATCCCCGGGCAAAATTCAGAATGGCAGAAATGCAAAGAAGACATGGCCACCGCTTTGATCGTGTTATTCCGGACGGTGAAATTTTTTATTTGTCTTATGCCGGAAATCATAACCGCGGTGCACATTTTACAAATCTGAACAACGAAATTGACGAAAACCTTTGTCGGGTATTTGACGATCTCAGCCACTACAACGGCAACTTTTATTACGGACGTTATGATATTAAAACCACTTCCATAGATGATTTAAAGCAAGGAAAAAATTTTTTGATACTGGAATTTAACGGCTGCGGCGCCGAACCGAATCATATTTATGACTGCGGAATGAGTATCTGGCAGGCCTACGGTGAAATATTACGCCACTGGAAAGCTTTGTACAAAATCAGCCGATACAATCATCTGAACGGAACGCCTTACTGGCCTTTCTTTAAGGGATGGAAATATCTTTCGGATGCCAAAAAGCATTTTCGCCTGTTGGAAAAATTTGATATCTGATTTGAATTGATTTTTGCTTACATTGCAAAACAGCTTATGCATCCGCTTTTCAGAATATTTGTTGTTGGCATGCTGGTGAGTTTTTTAGGCTCGCTTCCGCTGGGTACGCTGAATGTGGCTGCCATGCAAATCTCCATATCC
The DNA here is from genome assembly GCA_026415715.1 of Chitinophagaceae bacterium. GTDB lineage: Bacteria > Bacteroidota > Bacteroidia > Chitinophagales > Chitinophagaceae > JJ008. The sequence goes on from JAOAGO010000003.1 coordinate 65,914, forward strand.
AGCGGCATCATTTCGGCTATGTTGTTTTCTGCCGGTTCGCTCACGGCAGAAATCATATATGTTCGTATTTCGCTGGTAGCCATTGACTGGATCCGGAAACAGGAAAAAATACTAAAGGCGTTGGAGTGGATCAGCCTGATCATCGTCGTCAGCTTGGCTTTTTTCAGTTTTTACTCCGCTTTACATCCAAAAGTACAAAAGCACATCGTGTTGGATAGCCCCCTACCGAAATATCTGCTCGGATTATTCATGAGCGCCGTCAATCCGGTACAGATTCCTTTTTGGTTTGGCTGGAGTACGGTCCTGTTTTCCAAAAAAATTCTGATTCCCGAAGCGAATCATTATAATATTTATATCATAGGCATCGGACTGGGCACTTTTATCGGAAATTGTATATTTATATTTGGCGGCCAACTATTGGCAGGAAGCATCCGGAACAATCAGGATATGATTCATTGGATTATTGGCGGTGTTTTTACCTTAACAGCTTTGATTCAGATTTGGAGAATACTTACCAAAAAAGATCCCGTACACCAACTGGAACATCCTGAAGATGAAATTCCCGAATTTGAGAAAAAACTGATTGAAAAAAATCTGAAATTATAACAGTATCTCCGGCTCTTTTTCCTTAACATCACGACAATATAATATATACCCTATTCAGGGTATTGTGGCTTAGAATTTCTGACGGTAATTTTATTCCGTAATTTCTTTTTCATTTACATAAAAATAATATCGCAATATATACAGTTAGCCATACATTTTTATCTTCCGACCCTGTCAAGGAAAGCCGCTACAGAATCACGGATGTCGTGTTGTTTAGCTGTAAAACCATTAAAGTGAACCGTATTGAAAGCGAAAGTGCATTCTACGCTCTTAAATTTTTGGCTGTTTACCGATACCTATTGAATACGGAGTTGGAGTTTTATCGTTGAGCATTTATCTGAAAGTATTCAAATCAATATAATTTTTATTGAAATGGAGAAGTGCCGGTCTGTCATGACCGGTTTTTTTTATCAGAGCCCTAATATTTTTGCATCAATGAAAAGCACGGTATTAATCTGAATTACATGGTCTGTTGTAATGAGCTGGTCGGTACGGGTTACCACTTTAATTTTAAATTTATCTTTCCTGATGTAATCTTTCAGATCTTCACCGGCTATATCACAGGTAAAAGTGTTCGTATTTTCGGGTACCGGTTGTTTCCAGGCTATTTTTCTTTCGGCCAGCCCTTCGGCCTGAATATAAAGTTCTATGGAGTTCAGAAAATTAAAATTTCCTCCCGATGGCGATTTCAATTGAAAAGTAATTTGTTTCAACACGGCCTTTTCCACCAGCTCTTTTTTGGTGTTGTTATTCTGAAATTCCGTCTCCGAAGCGGTGTTGATTTCAGGGGTAAAAATTTCAAACGGCACATGTACCGGAAAAGAACTGCGAATGACCACTTCGCTGTCAACGGAAAGATCAAATTGGGTCAGTTCGTCCAACTTTTTACAGGATACAAGGTTTATGACTAAAAATACAGAGACAAAAAAAATACTCTTAAATATCATAGGAAATAATGGCTCAAATTTTATGCCAAAACATCTCATCCTCAATCAACTTTGTCCGCTGATTTATCCATAATCAGTTTTCCTTAATTTTACCGAAAAATCTGTCTTGAAAATCTCATTAGTAGTAGCCGCAGCCCATAACAATGTGATCGGAATAAACGGTAAAATACCGTGGCGTTTACCGAACGACATGAAACATTTCAAAAATATCACCTGGGGACTGCCGTTAATTATGGGACGAAAAACTTTTGAATCATTAGGCCGGCCACTGCCCGGCCGAAAAAATATTATTCTTTCCCGCACTCCCCACCATTCCCATGAGAATGCCCTGTTTGTTAAAACCGTAAAAGATGCGCTGTTTGTAGCAGCACAAACAGATGCCAGAGAGGTGATGATTATCGGCGGCGGTGAAATTTATAAGTTATTTTTTAATAAAGCGAAAAGAATTTATCTGACCCGTGTGGATGACTCGCCGAAAGGTGATACATATTTCCCGGCCCTTTCGCCCAAATCATGGAAACTTGTCCATCAACAAAATCACGAAGCAGATGATAAAAATCCGTTTAATCATTCCTTTCAGGTGTGGGAACGCATAAATTAACTTCCTGTTTTCGGCATGATCAACACATACCTTGCGACCCGTTTTTTGCAGCATTTCTTTTCTTCAAAAAGTAAAAAAGGCCACGGCATTCATTCGCCTTTTATGTACCATCTGGTAACTGAAGTGATGAACGATAAAACGGATTACCCGGAATTTACGGAAATAGAAAAGCTGAGGCTTCGATTGCTGGCCGATAAAAGACACATTACCGTAGAAGACTTTGGTGCCGGATCCCTCAGGCTTTCCCTGAATTCCCGTCGCAGAATCTGTGATATAGCCCGAACGGCATTGAAACCCCGCCGACAAGCTCAACTGCTTTATCGTTTGGTAAAATTTTTTAAACCCGGGCACATGATTGAACTGGGTACTTCATTCGGTATCACCACCTGTTATTTATCTCTGGCAAATCCTGAAAGTAAATTATATACTCTTGAAGGCGCAGCAGAAGTACTGGAAATAGCTAAAGAACATTTTCAATTGCTCGGAATTTCAAATATTACAGCCATACCCGGCCGTTTTGACGAAACCTTGCCCTCGCTTCTCGATAACTGTGAAAAGGTGGATTTTGCATTTTTAGACGGCAACCACCGGAAAGAACCAACGCTGAAATATTTTACCATGCTGGCCAAAAAATCTACTGATGAAACAATAATCGTTACGGATGATATTTACTGGAGCGCTGAAATGACGGAAGCCTGGTATCATATTCAACATCATCCCTTGGTAACCGGCACTCTTGACTTTTTTCATTTCGGAATCGTTTTTTTCCGAAAAGATTTTCTGGCTCCGTGCCATGTGAAAGTGAGGTTATAGATAATTTTTTCTGAACGTTTTTTTCAGAAACTCATAAACCGCTGATAAAAATTAACATCCGTTCAAAAGAATTTTTTCATATCCAAAATCTTTTTTCAATAAATATATCCGGCAACGATTCCGTAAATCATAAAGTATTTTGTATGAATTTTGCTTGCGGGAAAAATTTTTCTCAACTATGAATATATATATTTGTGATATATAATTATCTATACGCATGATTCTGGGTATATTAAGAGAACCGGAATTTGAGTCAAGGGTTTCAATGACGGACGAATCCGTTTCACAATTAACCAAAAAAGGAATTCAGGTATATGTTGAAAAACAAGCCGGCGCAAAAGCATTTTGCGAAGACGCACAATACGAAGCGGCCGGAGCCCGTTTGCATGACAGAGCTGATATTCTGAAACAAAGCGATTTGCTTTTATCTATTCATCCCCCCGTCGAAAATGAAATTTCACTGCTTAACAAAAAAGTTCTGGTCGGTGTTTATCAGCCCTTATATCATCCGCAAATCATGAAAGCCTGGGCCTCTGCCGGACTTACCGTGTTTTCCTTAGACATGCTGCCCCGCACCACAAGAGCACAGGCAATGGACATACTCAGTTCGCAGGCAAATATTGCAGGTTATAAAGCAGTCATACTGGCGGCTCAGCTATACCCGCGGTATTTTCCCATGTTTATGACTGCTGCCGGAAGTATTAAACCCGCAAAAGTACTGGTGTTGGGCGCAGGAGTAGCCGGACTACAAGCTATTGCCACAGCCCGTCGGTTGGGCGCCGTAGTAGAAGTGTTTGATACCCGACCTGTCGTAAAAGAAGAAGTTATGAGCCTGGGCGCAAAATTTATAGAAGTAGAAGGAGCCGCCGATGCCAGCGCAGCCGGCGGTTATGCCGTGGAGCAATCTGAAGAATATCAGCGCAGGCAAAAACAAAAAATTGCCGAATCTATCGCAAAGGCAGATATTGTCATTACAACAGCTCAGATACCCGGAAAAAAGGCGCCGGTTCTCATTACGGAAGAAATGCTGAACACCATGCGAAAAGGATCTGTGATTATAGATATTGCTGCAGCTACGGGCGGAAACACGCCATTTACCAAAAACAATGAAATCATTAACTACAATGGAATTACCATTGTGGGTAATTCAAATCTGGCGGCCACAATGCCTTACGATGCCAGCCGGCTGTACGGAAAAAACGTGTTGAATTTTCTTCAACTGATCATTGAAAACGGACAGTTGCGGATAAACCGGGATGACGATCTGGTGGCAGGTTGTTGCATAACGCATAACGGAGAAGTGGTTCATGAAAAAATAAAATCATTGTTATAAATTTTATTATGGAAAATTTTCTTCAATGGATTTCGGCCAATGAGCAATTGCTGTATATTTTGGTGCTGGTCATTTTTCTGGGTTTTGTAGTCATCAGCAGAGTGCCAACTATATTACACACGCCGCTCATGAGTCATGCCAACGCCATCAGCGGAGTGGTTATCATCGGCGCCATCATTGTGATGGGTCGTGTGGAACCTGATAATTATGTGGCGCTGGCCCTGGGCTTACTGGCGGTAATAGCCGGCACGATAAACGTGGTGGGCGGATTTGTGGTTACCGACCGAATGATGGAGATGTTTAAAAAGAAAAAATAAGTCAAAAGATTCAGAAGACAACAAAAACATTTTATGGGTGTTTCCGTTCTCAGCGTCATTTACATTCTTTCTGCCATAACTTTTATTCTGGGATTAAAACTCATGTCAAATCCCGTTACCGCCCGTAAGGGAAATCAACTGGCGGGAGCAGGGATGTTTGCGGCCGTTATCGGAACCATTTTTTTGTTTCGCGACAGCAATGGCGAGTTGCTCAGAAATCATATCTGGATTTTTTCGGGCATTGCCATTGGTTCCATTGTTGGCGTTTTGGCGGCCAAAAAAGTAAAAATGACGGCCATGCCCGAAATGGTGAGTTTGTTTAACGGCCTCGGCGGTGCCAGCGCATCCCTTATTGCACTCATTGAATTTTTACATCTTAAAAATTCCGGATTTCCGGCAGATCAGTCAGGTCCGGGTATTCTGGCTATTATTTTTTCAGGCATCATACTGGGAAATATCACTTTTTCGGGAAGCGTAATAGCCTGGGGAAAACTCAGCGGTAAAGTAAAAGATTTTATTTTTAAAGGGCAGCATATCGTAAATCTTATTCTTCTGGCCGCCGGTATTTTGCTGGCAGCGCTTATCATCTCAAATGTACGCTCAGGCACGGCTTCGGTTCTGTTCTGGCTGGTGTTTTTCATTTCTCTTTTGTACGGTGTACTTTTTGTAATGCCGATAGGCGGAGCCGATATGCCGGTTGTTATTTCGCTTCTCAACTCGCTGAGCGGTTTATCGGCTGCCACCGGCGGATTTCTGTATAACAACAAAGCCGTTTACACCGCAGGGATATTGGTAGGTGCGGCGGGCACCATCCTTACCGTATTAATGTGTAAGGCAATGAACCGTTCCTTAATGAACGTATTGATAGGCGCCTTTGGAGGTGGCGGCAGCCAAGCGGGAACTAAAGAACAGGGAACGTATAAAGAAATTTCACTGAACGACGCTGCTGTTTTATTGAGTTACGCCAACAAAGTGATGGTAGTGCCGGGATACGGACTGGCGGTTGCGCAGGCGCAACATGCCTGTCATGATCTGGAAAAACTGTTGGAAAGTAAAGGGGTAGAAGTTAAATATGCCATTCACCCCGTAGCGGGAAGAATGCCGGGACACATGAACGTACTTTTAGCCGAAGCCGATGTGTCGTACGATAAACTGCTGGAAATGGAGCCGGCGAATGAAGAATTTCCATCTACTGATGTGGTATTGGTACTGGGAGCAAATGACGTAGTGAATCCGGCGGCCAAAAATGACCCCTCCTCCCCCATTTACGGGATGCCGATTCTGGATGTAGGTGCGGCGAAACACTGTATCGTGGTAAAACGAAGTATGAAACCCGGATACGCCGGCATTGAGAATGATTTATTTTTCCAGCCGAAAACGTCAATGCTTTTCGGCGATGCCAAAAAAGTATTGCAGGAACTGTCAAATGAAATCAAAAACATATAAACCCTGAAAAGAGAATTACAGTGCAACTGCCGGAGCTTCTGTTAACCTCGCTGGAAGGACTGCCCGGTTATCATCGTGAATCTTTCCTGCAAGCCCATGCGGAAGAAAAAATGATTACGGCCATTCGCTTACATCCCTTTAAAACTTGCGACAAACTTCCCGATTCCATCCGAAAAATTCCATGGACAACCCAGGGTTTTTTGCTTCGAGAACGACCAAACTTTACGCTCGACCCGTATTTTCATGCCGGTAGTTATTATGTACAGGAACCCAGCAGTATGTTTCTTGAAGAAGCGCTGAAACAATGCGTTGATTTGAATAAGCCTTTAAAAGTGCTTGACCTGTGCGCTGCACCGGGTGGAAAATCTACACATCTTCAATCACTCATCTCGCCGCAAAGTTTACTGGTGAGCAATGAAATTATCCGTTCGCGGGCTGTGGTTCTAAGAGAAAACATTATAAGATGGGGTTGCGAAAACGTACTGGTAACCCAAAACGATCCCAGGGCGTTTTCAACACTTACAGGTTATTTTGATGTACTGCTGATAGATGCGCCATGCAGCGGAAGCGGCATGTTCAGAAAATGGCCGGAAACCATTAAAGAATGGAGCAAACCGGCTGTAACGCTGTGCAGCCAACGGCAAAAACGCATTATTGCCGACGCCTGGCCTTCGCTGAAAAAAGAGGGAGTACTCATTTATGCTACGTGTTCTTACTCAAAGGAGGAAAATGAAGATATTGTGTCCTGGATTTTAAAAACTTTTCCTGCCGAACAGATTTCGCTTTCCATACCTGCCGAGTGGGGTATTATACCGGCCGGTTTCGGATACCGATTCTGGCCCGACAGGGTAACCGGAGAAGGATTTTATTTATGTTGCATCCGGAAAAAAGAAGAAACGCAACCTGCGGTGAAAAAAACAAAAATAAAGTTAAATGCCCCATCAAAACACAAATTACCGATAGATTCAGTCCTTAACAGCGAAGGCCTGGTAGCCGTCCGGCGAAGCGATGAAATCATTTTGTACCCCGAACGGTTGTTGCCCGATTTTCAGTTTCTTGAAACTTATCTGAATGGTATTTATTCAGCGCTTGAAGCAGGAAAAATCGTTAAAAACAAATTAATTCCATCTCATGCATTAGCCATGAGCCTTCGCTGTTCCGATAAAGTGCCGCGAATTGCCGTTGATTTGGAAACATCATTAAATTATTTGAGCAAAAAACAATTCAGACTGCCTGATTCACCGAAGGGATGGGTATTGATATGCTATGGTTCTCAGGCATTGGGCTGGGCACATGTATTGCCTCAACGCATCAATAATTATTATCCTAAAAACTTACGAATCCTCTCTATGCCGGATTAAGCAAAAAATTCTCATCTTTGAAAGCGAAATAAAGCATATGATGAAAAGATATTTCTGTTTGCTTTTTCTTTTTATTGCACCATCTGCATTTTGTCAAACTGCGAAATACATAGTAAAATCAGACACGAATAACCAATTGTATCTGGAACATAAGGTTGCTCCGAAAGAAACATTTTTTTCCGTAGGGAGAATGTACAATCTTCATCCAAGGCAAATTGCTGCTTTTAATCATCTGGACATGAATAAAGGCCTGCAGAAAGATCAGGTCGTGCGAATTCCTTTGCTGGATACCAACTTTACGCAGAAAGCCAAAACAAACATACCGATTTATTATATTGTGGGAGAAAACGAGGGGCTGCTCTCCGTAAGTAAAAAAAATAATAACGTATTGCTTTCCCATCTCAGGGAGTGGAATAATCTTTCATCCGATCGTTTACAAAAAGGCGCAGCAATTATCATTGGTTATCTTATTAGTTCGGCTCCGGCTAATGAAACCGTAAAAAATGAACCGGAAAACACGCCGGTTCCTACAACAGAAATCAAGCCGGCGCCACAGCCCAAACCGGAAACGACAGAAAAAAAACCGGAAGAAAAACCAATGCCCGTTGTTGTGAAAGAAAGTGATAATAAGAAGAAAAATGAAGAAGCACCGGCGGTCAGTGCAAATCAGCCTACCGGTGAAGGCTACTTTAAAGCGCAATATGAGCAACAAATCAAGATGAATCCCGTATCTAAAAACGAAACCGTAACCTCAGGAATTTTTAAAACTTTAAGCGGATGGGATGACGGAAAATATTACATGCTGATGGATCAGGTGAATCCCGGCACAATTGTAAAAGTGATAAATCCTGCCAATAACAAAGCCATTTACGCCAAAGTGCTGGGCGCCATGGCGGGCATCCGTCAAAATCAGGGATATAATATCCGCATCAGTAATGCAGCGGCAGCCGCGCTGAATGTTGAGGATACGGAAAAATTTATTGTGAAAATTATTTATTGAAACAAGCCCCCCATTCTCTTCGAGGAGAAGGGGGAGAAAAAAAGTAGAGAGTTATTTAAGACGAATAACTGCCTGACTCATCCGCCTGCGGGCGGATCGTGGTGTGAAGCCCCTGCTTTACTGCAAAGGAAAAGCAAAGAGCGGAAAGCAAAGATGAATTTGTATAATGAGCCTGTCCGCTGCAGACGGGCAGAAGTAATCTGTGAATAATATTACAAATTATCACCGATGGCTGATTTACGACTAAAAACTCAACTTTAAGTTAAATCTCATCTTTACAATATTTGTGAACCCATTCCTCATCCTTCTATTTTCTCCGCCTTTTCATTTCTGAACACCACAAAATTATCAAATACATCAATCAAAAGAGGCTTTGTTTTATCCACTTCGCCGGCAAGAATTTTCTTCGACAGGCTGTTCACGATTTCTTTCTGAATGAGTCGTTTCAGCGGCCGTGCACCAAATTGCGGGTCAAAGCCGTGCTCGCACAAATAGTCAACGAGATAATCCGTATAATCGAGCTGGATATTTGATTCTTCTAGTATTTTCTTTAAATGATTCAACTGGATTTTTACAATTTCCCGGATTTCTTTCTTCATCAACGGCCTGAACATAATGATTTCATCCACACGGTTCAGAAATTCAGGCCGGATGGTTTGCCGTAACAGATTCATGACTTCCACTTTTGTCTTTTCGGTTATTTCTTCCACATTTTTTTCATTCACTTTTTCAAACGCTTCCTGAATGATGTGGCTGCCGATATTGCTGGTCATGATGATAATGGTGTTTTTGAAATTCACGACACGACCTTTGTTGTCGGTAAGGCGGCCGTCGTCAAGCACCTGCAGCAGCACATTCCATACGTCGGGATGCGCTTTTTCTATTTCATCGAGTAGCACAACGCTGTAGGGTTTTCGTCTGACGGCTTCGGTAAGCTGTCCGCCTTCATCGTAACCCACATAGCCGGGCGGGGCGCCCACCAGTCGGGAAACGGTGTGCTTTTCCTGATATTCGCTCATGTCAATGCGGGTCATCATGGATTCGTCATCAAATAAAAATTCAGCCAGCGCTTTGGCCAGTTCCGTTTTTCCCACACCGGTTGTACCCAAAAAGATGAACGAGCCAATAGGACGTTTGGGGTCGTGAAGACCGGCGCGGCTTCTTCTGATGGCATCGGCTACCGCAGGGATCGCTTCATCTTGCCCAATTACCCGCTGATGCGGGGGTTCTTCCAGGTGAAGCAGTTTTTCTTTTTCGCTTTGCAGCATTTTGCTTACGGGAATACCCGTTGCCCTGGAAATATTTTCGGCAATATCCTCGGCATCTACCTCTTCTTTCAACAGTCTTTTTTCGGATGTATTTTGAAGTTGTTGTGTCAGTTCCGCAATGATTTTTTCCTGTTCTTTAATTTTGCCGTAACGTATTTCGGCTACTTTTCCGTAATCTCCTTCTCTTTCGTAACGGTCGGCCTGTTGCTTCAACTCTTCTACCTTGGCTTTAGCCTGCTGTATTTTTTCCACCAGTTCCTTTTCCTGCAGCCATCGTGCTTTCAGGGTATCCCTTTCTACAAGCAGGTTGGCGATTTCCGTATTCAGCTCATTCAGTTTTTGTTCATCATTTTCCCGTTTGATGGCTTCTCTTTCAATTTCAAGCTGACGGATTTGCCGCTCCAGGGTGTCCAGCTCTTCGGGCATGCTGTTCATTTCCAGTCGCAGCTTAGCGGCGCTTTCGTCAATCAGATCAATTGCCTTATCGGGCAAAAAACGGTCGGTAATGTAGCGATGCGAAAGTTCTACGGCGGCAATAATGGCTTCGTCTTTTATTCTGACATGATGATGTGTTTCATAACGTTCTTTCAGCCCCCGCAGAATAGAGATAGCATCTTCCACGGAAGGTTCATCAATCATTACTTTTTGAAACCGACGCTCCAGCGCTTTGTCTTTCTCAAAGTATTTTTGGTATTCATTAAGTGTAGTGGCCCCTATGGCCCGCAATTCGCCCCGGGCCAGCGCCGGTTTTAAAATGTTGGCGGCATCCATAGCGCCTTCGCCACCGCCGGCGCCTACCAGTGTATGAATTTCGTCAATAAACAAAATGATTTCGCCTTCGCTGGAAGTCACCTCCTTAATTACCGCTTTCAGTCTTTCTTCGAATTCGCCTTTGTATTTTGCTCCCGCAATGAGCAATCCCATATCGAGCGCATAGATGGTTTTGGATTTCAGATTTTCAGGCACATCTCCGTTCACAATCCGGTGTGCAATGCCTTCGGCAATTGCCGTTTTGCCAACCCCCGGTTCGCCTACGAGTATCGGATTATTTTTTGTTCTGCGGGAAAGAATATGTAAGGTGCGGCGAATTTCTTCATCTCTTCCGATAACCGGATCCAGCTTGCCCTGACGGGCCAGTTCATTAAGGTTTTTGGCGTATTTATTCAGTGCATTAAATTCCTGCGATTGAGTTTGCGAAGTAACCCGTTCGCCTTTGCGAAGTTCTTTAATACCGGCAACCAGCCCTTTTTCTGTCAGACCGGCATCTTTCAGTAAACGGCCCGTAGAATCGTTGCCCTGAACCAATGCCAGCAACAGATGTTCGGGCGTGACAAACTCATCAGCAAACTGCTTTAAAGAAGCTCCGGCACGAAGAATCATATTGTTTACTTCGCGGCTGATTTGCTGAGCGGCATCACCTGATGTTTTGGGCAGCTTGCTGATCATCTCATCCAGTTTGCCGGATAAGAAGCGCAGATTCACATTATTCTTTTTGAGCAGATACTCAACTGGCGAATCTTCCTGTTCCAGCAATGCTTTCAGCACATGCTCGGTTTCAATGTTGAGATTTCCGGCATTAAAAGCAATTTGCTGAGCAGCCTGAATGGCTTCTGCCGCTTTTATCGTAAAATTTCCGAGATTCATAATTCTGTATTGAATTTAAACCAAACGAAAGCTACAAAAATTATTCTTAGTAATTATAACAACTGATGTAATGAAAGGATGGCAGTAAAAAAAATAAAAAACTGAATGAAAGTCATTTTACATTAAAAAAAACTGAAAAAATTACAGTTTAAAAGAGATGATATGTTATACACAATTATTAGTAATGCTGAAATTTTTTTACAAAAAATGGTGTGGGGTTTATCGTTATGAAGTAAAAAAGAATGTAAATTTTATAACGATTGCCAAACCGTTTCGGCAAAATGCTGCAGGGAAGGATCTCTTGCACCCATGAGTAAAACCACGCAATCCGGTGTAAGGCGTGACTTCAGTTGTTTGGAAAAATCGTTTCGGTTTTCAATAAAATAAGCGTTGCGTCCTGCCTCGCGAAGGTCATGAATCAGATCGGCGGCAGAGATATCTTTTTGGGCCGTACCGCCGGCGTAAAAAATTTCGCTCATCCATATTTCATCGTTATCACGGAGAGCTGCTGAAATGTGTTTTACATATTCGTGCCGCAGAAATTTGGTGGGTTTATACCCGTGCGGTTGAAACCAGGCGATCATTCGGGGCGCCACGGGATGACAGGCCTTTAACGCAGCGGCGCATTTTACCGGATTATGCGCATAATCGTCAATAAGCCATACGCCGTTTTTTTGTCCGTATATCTGCATTCGCCGATATATTCCCTCATAATGCTTCAGCGCTTCGGCGGATTGTTGAGGAGAAATACCAACAAATTTCGCCGCCGCCACAGCTGCCAACGCATTTTCCATATTGTGTCTTCCTAAGGCATTTAACGTAAATAGGGCTTCATTCACTTTAAACCGTATCTGTACACCCTGCTGAACAAATTCCGTTGCCGTTATTCCGGCAGGCTTTTCTTTTTCGGCAGAAAAATCAAACAAAGCGTTTAGCGATAAGGTAGCGGCTTCGGGGTGAGATGCATTTACGATAAATGATTTACAGCGGCTCCGAAAAGTGTGAAAGATATTTTTCAGTTCTTCCACTTCATAATGGTCTTTATCTATGTTCAGCAGCACGCCCAGTTCAGGCTCATACTGAACCAGCGAGCCGTCGCTCTCATCGGCTTCGATGACAAGCCACTCGCCGCGGCCGCGACAGGCATTTCCGATTTTTCCTTTTCGTATCATGCGGGTAAGCCCCGCCCCGCTGATGATGCCGGGCTGTAACCCTGCAAAATCAAGTATGTCAAACAACATTGCGGCGGTTGTACTTTTTCCGCTGGTGCCGGCTATGGCTATCGTCTTTCGGCTTTTCACAATCAGAGAAAGCAATTCGGAACGTTTCAGCAACGGAATACCGCGCTGCCGGGCCAGTTGCACTTCAGTAACCGTATCTTCCACTGCTGAGGAAGCCACAACCAGGTCAATATCATCCCCCATACCGCTGCCGTCCTGCGGATAGCAGCGGATGCCCAACGCTTCCAGTTTTTCAAGGGTATCTTTATTTTCTCCGAGGGAAAAAAACCGGTCGCTGCCCGAAATGAGTTTACCTTCTTCATGCAGGTACTGTGCCAGTGCACTCATTCCGCTTCCGGCAATGCCGATAAAAAAAATATGCTTTGCATCCTGAAGAGATGGAATCATTATGCAAAGAACGGAAAACTTAGAAATTAAAACGGAAACGGTTAAATACGGGTCTGAAGTTACAATATCTTTTTTATATAAAATATTTCAGTTACAACGATTAATTAAATTCCAATTTTTAGTTTTTCAGATTCTCATGTATTAATTTTTTATTCTTTAACTGAGCAGATTGTTGTGATTATTTTCAGGTAATCATGAAAAAAAAAGATTACGGAAACAGAGATTTTGTTTAAACTTTTGCTGCATTTTATTAGGTTAATTAGAATTATACTCTTTACATAAAATTCATTTTTGCCGTTGAGCATCATAAGTGATTAAGTTCTAATTTCCGTAAAATCAAAGGCTTAACATGACAAAAACTAAGTTTGATTTCAAATCTGAAACAAAGAATTGATTTGACTGCCTGCGGTGTGCCGCTTTAGTTTTGCGTCAGTTTCTTAGTTCATGCTTCATTGATTTTTCCGGATTGCTTCGCCCGTTGTTTGCCGGAAACCTGACTCTTGCCTGCGAAAACTTAGTCACCAAAAACTAAACAATATGAAACCACATGTAATCATGACCCGATGGATGTCTCTTTTCGTTGGAATGCTGATGTCTTTTCCGGCGCTGGCCAAAGATACCGTTCAGGTAAAACAAGAAAAGGCTTTGACGCTGCAACACATCGGCATGTACAAAGAATATCCGGTCTTTGAACTGAAAATGGTTTCGGGCGAAAAAGACGACCTGTTCACCATTGTAATTACTGACGAGGCCGGTAACGAACTGTACCGGGAAAAGACTACCGGTTGGGATTTGCCGAAAAAGTATATGCTGAAAAATGACGAAACAGAAGAATACCGGTTAATCTTCAAGGTGTATAGCCGCAACGCAAAAAAGAGCTATGTATTCAATGTGGACCGGGAAATCAGGCTGGTCAATGAATCGGTGATATCGGTAGTAGCCAAAAAATAAAAACTAAGATATTCGGAAATCGGCACATTCCCGCCCCATGAAAATTTAAGCCGGAGCATCGAAGTTAATTCGGATGTTCCGGTTTTTTTACTAACTAATACAGAAAACCCGTATCGTTACGGTAACCCTACTTTTTTTACAAATAATACCACGGATTTCTTCGGGCGGCCCACATGTAGCGCCGCATATTTTTCCAGAAGGCCAGAATAAGATAAATAATAACCGGCGAACCCATGGTCAGTATGGACGTATAAATAAAATACTGGCGTATTTTGCTGGTAGAGATACCCAGATGTTCGCCGATGGCACTGCATACGCCAAAGGCATTCCACTCTACGATACGTCGCAGGCGATTCATAATGCTAATATATGAAGTAACTGAAAATGTAACAAGCACCTTATGCCGCAAGGCGTCTTTTTTTGTAACTTCGCCGCGCCGCCGGGTAAAAGGCAGGGCCGGATGAAAAAAAGCCCGGAAGCGTGATGCCGGCGAAGGGCTGCGCCGACCGGAAGGCGAACGAAGTGAGGCCGGTCAGCCTGCGGCTGACCGGCCGAAGCGACAGCGAAGCCTGCAGGGCGGCGAACCAAAGCTGAACAGCAAACCGGAACGATGACAGCCCCAAATCATCATAAAACATTTTAAACAGTTAAATACTTTTTTTTATGTTGTTTGACCTGGATGTAATTCAAAAAGTATATGCTTCGCTGCCCGAAAAAGTGAATGCTGCCAGACGATTGCTGGGCAGACCCATGACGCTGAGCGAAAAAATTTTATACAGCCATCTTTCGGGTGCGCTGCCCGAAAAGCCTTATGAGCGGGGAAAAGATTATGTGGACTTTGCGCCTGACCGAGTTGCGATGCAGGATGCCACTGCACAAATGGCCCTGCTGCAGTTTATGACCTGCGGAAGAAATAAAGTGGCGGTGCCCACAACGGTGCACTGCGACCATCTGATTCAAGCTAAAGCGGGCGCCAAACAAGACCTGGCCGCCGCACTGGAAACCAACAAGGAAGTGTACGATTTTCTTTCCAGCATTTCCAACAAATACGGCATCGGATTCTGGAAACCCGGCGCCGGTATCATTCATCAGGTTATTCTGGAAAACTATGCCTTTCCCGGCGGCATGATGATTGGCACCGACAGCCATACTCCAAACGCCGGCGGACTGGGAATGATTGCCATTGGCGTGGGGGGCGCCGATGCCGTGGATGTAATGGCCGGACTGCCCTGGGAACTGAAAATGCCGAAGCTGATTGGCGTAAAACTGACCGGACGACTGAACGGCTGGGCATCGCCGAAAGACGTGATTTTGTGGGTGGCCGGACAACTGACGGTAAAAGGCGGCACCGGAGCCATTGTGGAATATTTCGGTCCGGGCGCAGACAGCATCAGCGCTACCGGCAAGGGCACCATTTGCAACATGGGCGCCGAAATTGGCGCTACCTGCTCCATTTTTGCCTACGACGAAAAAATGAGCGCCTACCTGAAAGCTACCGGCCGTGAAGAAGTGGCTGCCCTGGCCGACGCCATTAAAGAGCACCTGCGTCCTGACGACGATGTGTATGCCCATCCCGAAAAATATTACGACCAACTGCTGGAACTGAACCTGGATGAACTGGAGCCTTATGTAAACGGCCCCTTTACGCCCGACCTGGCTACGCCGATTTCCAAACTGAAAGAGGCCGTAGAAAAAAACGGCTGGCCTCCGCGCCTGGAAGTGGCCCTGATCGGAAGCTGTACCAACTCGTCATACGAAGATATCAGCCGCAGCGCTTCCATTGTAAAAGATGCGCTGGAAAAAGGGCTGAAAGCGCAATCGGAATTTACCATTACCCCCGGCAGCGAACAGGTGCGCTACACGATAGAGCGTGACGGATTTATTAAACTGTTTGAAGAAGCCGGCGGGGTGGTGCTGGCTAATGCCTGCGGCCCCTGCATAGGCCAATGGGCCAGGCATATAGACGACCCGAACCGCAAAAACACCATCATCACTTCATTTAACCGAAACTTTGCCAAGCGCAACGACGGGCTGGCTTCAACGCATGCTTTCGTAGCCTCGCCCGAAATAGTTACCGCCATGGCGCTGGCGGGGACCATAGCGTTTAATCCGCTGAAAGATAAAATTAAAAACAGCCGGGGCGAAGAGGTGATGCTGAAAGAACCTCAGGGGTATGAACTGCCGCCCAAAGGTTTTGCGGTGGAAGACCCGGGCTATCAGCCGCCCGCCGAAGACGGCAGCAACATAGAAGTCATAGTACGGCCCGACAGCGAACGCCTGCAACTGCTGCAACCCTTTCCCGCCTGGGAAGGCACTGACCTGAAAGGACTGAAACTGCTGATTAAAGTAAAAGGCAAATGCACCACCGACCATATCAGTATGGCAGGCCCCTGGCTGAAATACCGCGGCCATCTGGACAATATCAGCAACAACCTGCTCATCGGCGCCGTGAATTATTTTAACGACAAAACCAATCTGGTAAAAAATCAGCTTAGCGGCAACTATGGTCCCGTGCCTGAAACCCAACGGGCTTACAAGGCCGCCGGCATTGGCACCGTGGTGGTAGGCGACGAAAACTACGGCGAAGGGTCATCCCGCGAACATGCCGCCATGGAGCCCCGCCATCTGGGCGTAAGAGCCATACTGGTAAAAAGTTTTGCCCGCATTCACGAAACCAACCTGAAAAAACAAGGTATGCTGGCGCTCACCTTTGCCAACAAAGACGACTACGACAAAGTGCAGGAAGACGACACAATAGACATTCTGGGGCTTACGGAATTTGCACCCGGCCGCCCGCTCACCATCGTACTGCATCACAGCGACGGAAGCCGCGACGAAATTCCTGCACTGCACTCGTACAATGAGCAACAAATTGAGTGGTTCAAAGCCGGCAGCGCCCTCAATCTTATCCGCAAACAGATAAGCGGATAATTGCAAAAGCTGACTTGTTGGCGTTAAAACACCGGAAGAATTTTTTTTGAGGGGCTGTCATCGGCCCGCCTCCGGCCCGCCTGCGGCCCGCCTGCGGCGGGCAGGTTCTCTGCTCAGCTGCAGTTCCGGCTGCTTCGGGCTTCGGTACGCCTGCGGCGTACTACCCCTCCGCATCCGGCAGCCTTTCGGCGATAGCAATTCTTATCAACCTCACCCCCCTGCCCCCTCTCCTTTAGTAGAGGGGAGAACGTGAAATTATTTATTAAAAGAAAATGATTTTTAAGGGGGTGAGGTAAATCTGTTTCCGAAGAAATCTCTGATAGCAGTTTGGGGAAATCTACTGTTTTATAGGCTTTTTCAACAGAACTAATAAGCTTTTAAATTCCGGGCTTTAATCTTGGCTATCTCCCCCTCCTGATGCAACACCCCTATGCCCCGCTCTACCGCCATCTCCTCCACCTCCGACGGAATGGACATCCCCCCTATGGCCAAATACACTTTATGACGCTTGTACTGTGGAAACAGTGCTCGAAACGTTTTTTAACTTCCTCGTGTATAGTTCGGTAATGTCTTTCGGGTGTGCTTTATGCTTTATCTCAATAAGCGCCACACTGTCGCCGTTTACCAGCAACAGGTCAAACTCCCCTGCCAGCTTGCCCGACTTCTTATACACACGCCGTAATACTTCATCAAATTTAATACCTGCCAACTCAGGCTTTTTCTTAAACGTATTATAAAAAAGCTCCTCCGCCGTTTGCCCCAAGTTTATTCCTATATTGCTGAGAATCTTAGCGGTTTCTTTCAGCTTCGCATCTGTCTTGGAAAACTGTGCATCTGTCTTGGCTAATTGCGCATCCGTCTTGGGTAGTTTCGCATTAGTCTTGGCTAATTGTGCATCAATCCGCTCCTGTGCCGCACGCAATTTCGCTATCTGCGCATCGGTTTTTAGCTGGTTTTCCGACACCTTTTTTAAAATAGCGTGTATTTCTTCAAATCCTTTCATAATCTTATTTACAAAATTAACAAAAAAATTTAAGGAAAAAGTTAACCATTACACCAATTCATTATCCAGTACTAATGGAGCGCTAATGCGCAACAGCCCTGCCCCCAAAAATTGTAGGTAATCATTTTCGGGCGGATTTTTGGAAAAAAATTTCTGAAAAATTGCACTTATTTGTTGAACACAGCTTTGTTTATGATTCCCAAATCAGTGCGCTGGCGCCGAGAATGGCGGCATCGGATTCGGGAAGTTCACTGAACATCAGCTTTACTTTTCCTTTAAATATCTGAATCAGATGGGCTTCCATGGCTTCCCGTGTGGGTCGCATAATCAAATCACCGGCTTTGGTGAGTCCGCCAAAAAGAATAATGGCTTCCGGCGAGGAAAACATCACAAAGTTTGCCAGCGCTTCGCCTAAAATTTGTCCGGTAAACTGAAAAACTTCATTGGCAATTTTATCGCCTTTTGTGGCGCACTCATACACCGTTTGGCTGGTAATCAGGTCGTTGATGGAATAATCGCGGAGCAGGCTTTCCACGTCGGGATTTTCAGTCAGCATTTCGAGGGCCGTTTCCCTTACGCCGGTTGCGGAGGCATAAGCTTCCAGCGAACCGCGGATGCCCGTGCCTTTGTGCAGTCGTCCGCCGGGCCGAACAATCACATGTCCCAGCTCGCCGGCAAAACCGTCATGACCCAGTAAAATTTTTCCGTCAATAACTATACCGCTTCCCACGCCGGTGCCCAGTGTAATGACGATAAAGTGTTTCATTCCTCTGGCGCAGCCGTACATCATTTCGCCTACGGCCGCTGCGTTGGCATCGTTGGTGAGGCGGGCCGGTAAACCGAATTTTTCTGAAATCAGTTTGGCCAGGGGAATAATTCCTTTCCATTTCAGATTCGGCGCATATTCAATGGTGCCGGTATAATAGTTTCCGTTTGGCGCGCCGATGCCGATGCCGGCAATATTTTTTTTACCGGCTTCTTCTATCATTGGTTCCAGTTTTTCAGCTAATTCTTCAATGAAATCCTGCACCTGATCATGTTTGCTGGTCAGCAGGCGATCCTGCACAACAATTTTTCCATCACGGCTTACGATACCGAATTTCGTGTTGGTGCCGCCGATGTCGATGCCGATTGCAAATTTTGCCATAGTAAACCGTTTAATGTCCGCCGCCGATTTGTGTGTCATAATCCAATCCTTGGCGCTTGAGTACTTTACGGGTTTGCCAGGCATGCCAGGCCAGATACAGGAAGCAGGCAACAGCCAGATAATATGAATCATGGATGCCGATACGAGTATCGGCCAGCGCTCCCTGCGCCGGCGGAATAATGGCTCCTCCAAGAATCATCATAATCAGAAAAGCAGACCCTTCACTGGTGTATTTTCCCAGTCCGGCAACGGCCAGCGCAAAGATGCAGGGCCACATCACGGAACAAAACAATCCGCCGCTCATGAAGGCGTAAGTTGCAACCATTCCTTTTGTAAAAATTCCGACCAGCATGGCAATGGCACCCAGGATACCCAGCGTAAGCAGGGTTTTGGCCGGTTTTTCCTGCCCGTAAAAAATGCCGGCAATCAGTACAAGAATGCAAAAGATATACAGGTAAAGATTACTAACTTCATTGCCACGCAAAATATTTACCAGCAAAATGATGCCGAATGCCACCACAGGAACGATAATGGTCAGCAGTTGCCTTGTCTTTTTTTCCAGGTTAAATACCGTAATGGCGCCCGTCCAGCGCCCGATCATCAGACTGCCCCAGTATAGCGAGATGAAAGAAGAAATATATTTTTCATCCATGTTACCGAAAGCTTCGGTTTTCAGCAAAGCTCCCATATTACTTTGAATGGTTACTTCCACACCCACATACACAAAAATGGCAACCATGCCCAGCACCAACTGCGGAAATTGCATGGCGCCCCAGCCGGTTTTGTCCCGTTTGGCCATTTCCATGGAAATAAATAAAATCAGCAGCGTGATGGCCAGCATGCCCATCACCATATAGGGCCTGACGGAATCGGAAAACAGGTTATTGGCGAATAGAAGAATGGCCGCCGGTATGGCTATCAGGATCAGGGCTACGGTGGCTTTCGGGCTTTTTTCAATATGCTCTTCGTTGGTTCCTTTTGGAAGTTTTTTGCTAACGGCAAAAAAGAGGGCCACAAGGGCAAACAAGGCCCCGAGTATAAGCCAGAGCAATTTGATATTTCCCAATGAAGGTTCTTTTCCGGTTCCTTTCAGGCTGCCAAACAAAACTATACTTACAATCAGCGGGCCGAGCAAAGTGCCGAATGAGTTTACTCCGCCTGCCAGATTCAGCCGGTGCGCACCGGTTGACGGGTCGCCAAGCGCCAGGGCAAAAGGCTGAGCCGCCGTTTGCTGAAGTGAAAAACCCAGGGCCACAACAAAAAAAGCCGCCAATACCCAACCAAACCGGGCGCCGGTATGTGTGGAAATAAAAGCAAGCAATACGGCCCCCAGCAAAGAAATAATCAATCCCCAGATAATTCCCTTTTTATATCCGATGCGGTTCAGCAGGTCAATGCCGCGAAACTGGGAAATGAAATACAGAAACAAAGAACCGTAAAAATAAGCGCCGTAATAGGCCGTGTCAATGAGCTGCGACTGAAACTGATTCAATTGAAAATGCGTTTTGCAAAAAGGGATAAAGATGCCGTTTCCGGCGGCTACGAATCCCCAGAAAAAGAAAACGGTAATCAGTGTGGTCAGCGCTCCGTAATTGGTAGGTATCCTTTTTTCCGGATTCTCGTCAAATAATTTCATGGAAAATACGATTTGATTTTAACGCGTTGAAAGTAATACAAAAATTTAATTTGCAAAAAAAGGAGAATTTGTTTTGTGAATTCCGCGTTTGAAAAAAATCCTCTTACTTTTAAGGGAAAAATCTGACTGTTTTACTGAAGAATATATCAGCTGGCCATTTCAACAAAATGAAAATATGGAAATACTTCATGTAGCGGCGGAATGTTTTCCGGTAGCAAAGGTTGGAGGACTGGGCGATGTAGTGGGTGCGCTTCCCAAATATCAGGCCCGTGCGGGACATTTTGTAAAAGTGATTATACCGATGTATCGAACCCGTTTTCTTTACGAAAATCAGTGGGAACTGGTGCATGAAGGCGGACAGCATATCGGGCCTTATCATTTTCACTACAGCATCATCAAAGAAAAAACCAACAAGCTGGGATTTGATATGTATTTGCTGGACATTCACGGGTTGCTGGACAGGGAAAAAGTTTACGGCTATCAAGACGATACCGAACGATTTCTTGCCTTTCAGGTGGCCGTGTGCGACTGGCTGAATAAATGGCAACACAAAACCGATGTGGTCCATTGTCATGATCACCACACGGGACTGATTCCCTTTTTTATGAAATATGCCCTGGAATTTCGTCAGAAACTTTCCGATATACCCACCGTTTTTACCATACACAATGCACAGTATCAGGGCTGGATGAGTTGGGATAAATATTATCTGCTTCCGCCATTTGATACCTGGAAATGGGGTATGCTGGACTGGGACAATATGATAAACCCTTTAGCGGCCGGAATTAAATCGGCCTGGAGAGTAACCACCGTAAGCCACAGTTATCTTGACGAACTGAAAAGCAACGCCAACGGATTGGAAAAACTGTTTGAATACGAAAAAGGAAAAAGCACAGGTATTCTGAACGGAATTGATACGCAGATATGGAATCCCGAAACCGATTCGCTTATCGTCAGCAACTATAACGAAGAAATAGTAACCGAGGGCAAACTAAAAAATAAAAAAGAACTGGCCGGCCATTTTGGGTTAGATCCGCAAAAGCCCATTATCTCTTTTATCGGAAGACTGGTAGGTGAAAAAGGGGCCGACCTGTTGCCTGATGCCATCAGTCACGCTCTTTATCAGTATAACGGGGATATAAATTTTCTGGTGCTTGGTTCGGGCGAACCGCATCTGGAGCATACGCTTCATGAAATGAAGCATCGCTTTAGCGGATTTTACAATTCTTATATCGGCTACCACGAGCCCCTCAGCCACCTGATATATGCCGGGTCTGATTTTTTGCTGATGCCGAGCCGCGTAGAGCCCTGTGGTTTGAATCAAATGTATGCGCTACGTTACGGCACAATACCTATGGTGCGAAGCGTTGGCGGACTGAAAGATACCGTGAAAGACATGGGCGAATGGCAAGGCTTCGGGATTCGCTTCCATCAGCCGTCGGTATGGGATATTTCTTACTCGGTAGGGCGAGCCCTTGATTTATATTACAACCGGAAAGAACAATTTGACTGGATGAAAAAATTCAGTATGCAGATTGACCACAGTTGGGATAAATCCGCTCAACAATATATAGATTTGTACAAAAGCCTGAAATCATAAATAAGCGCTCTATGGCGAATCAGATTACCAACTCCAGACAAATTCTTGCCGTAATATTAGGTGGAGGAGCCGGTACCAGGTTGTATCCGCTTACAGCCACGCGGTCAAAGCCCGCAGTTCCGATAGCCGGTAAATACCGGCTTGTGGATATTCCGATTTCCAACTGTCTCAATAACGGTATCGGCAGAATGTTTGTCCTCACGCAGTTTAATTCCGCATCGCTGAACCGGCATATCAAAAACACATATCATTTCAGTCCCTTCAGCAAAGCCTTTGTGGATATACTGGCAGCCGAACAAACACCCGATAATCCCACCTGGTTTCAGGGTACGGCAGATGCCGTTCGCCAGGGATTAAGGCATATTGCACCGTTTGAAAGCGATTATGTACTTATTCTTTCCGGCGACCAGTTGTATCAGATGAGCTTTGCCGATATGTTGCAGAATCATATCCGTTGCGAGGCCGACATTTCAATTGCCACCATACCCGTAAGCCAGCGTGAAGCGCCTGAATTCGGCATCATGAAAACACAGGACGGCTTTATCACCTCTTTTATAGAAAAACCCAAAAAAGAAGTGCTGAACGACTGGGTCAGCGATACCGGTGAGCTGATGAAAAGCAAGGGAAGAGTATTTCTGGCCTCCATGGGTATTTATATTTTTAACCGGAAATTGCTGTTCGACATTCTTCAGAATGAAATGCCGCAAGCCACCGATTTCGGTAAGGAAATTATCCCCTGGTCAATACAGAAATATAAAGTGGCCAGTTATCAGTACGAAGGATACTGGACGGATATCGGAAATATTAATTCCTTTTTTGAAGCCAATCTGGGGCTTACGCAAGATTTGCCGGATTTTAATCTTTTTGACAATGATAATGCCATTTATACCCGTCCCCGCATGCTGCCGCCCGCCAAAATCAGCGGCACCACGCTGGAAAAAACCATTGTTGCCGAAGGATCCATCATCAACGCTTCACGGATTGAAAATTCGGTTATCGGCATCCGTTCCCGTATAGGGCATGGCACCACCCTGGTGAGCACATACATGATGGGAAGCGATTATTACGAAACCCTGGATGAAATTGCCTCGTCGTACAGTAAAGGCTATCCGTTGCTGGGCATCGGCGACCGCTGTTATATCCGCAATGCCATACTGGACAAAAATGTAAGAATTGGCAACGATGTGCGGATTATCGGCGGAGACCATTTGCCCAACACCGACAACGAACTTTATACCGTGAAAGACGGAATAGTTGTGGTAAAAAAAGGTGTGGTATTACCTAACGGATTTGTTATACAATAAGCGAAAGAAAATTTTTTACGGATTGAATTTTCCTCTTTATTGCCGGAAAATATTTCATGTAATGTTTCTGAGCGGATTTTGCGATTTTCACTCACGTTATAATATATGCCTTCGCTTTACCAGTCTTGCAGATTTGGAATGTAATATCAGTTTTAAAAAATTAACCGGATTTCAGTATCGTATCGTAAACGGAAAATTCTCCGGGCAGGGCTATCTCGTGTTTCTTACGGTGTATAGCTTTTTGTGCAAAGGCTGAATCAGAGATATCAAAATGTCCTGTTTAAGCCATACTTTGACATGGCAGATAGCCGGGAATTCAACAAGGGCTTATTTCGTCCTGTAATGAAAGAATATTTCCTAAATAAATGAATGTCCCGCAACAGATTTACCTTCAATAAGCCGTTGTAAAAATTCATCCTTTCAGCTCCGTCCATTTTTTCTCCGACTGAGAGGATTCAACTGCTTTTTCAATAAACAACATTCCCCTAACTCCTTCTTCAACGGAAGGAAAGTCGAGCCATTCGGGCTGCGGGGCTAAACCCGTGAGGCGGGCATGTAGGGTGAGTGCAAAATTTCTGTACAGGTTGGCAAAGGCTTCCAGATACCCTTCGGGATGGCCGGCCGGCGTGCGGGAATTATGCGCCGCAAAAGAACTGACATAACCGGTGCCGGTGCGATAGATTTCCGTCGGCTTGTCGGGCCATTTTACCAGCAGGGTATTTGCATCTTCCTGTTTCCATTCCAATCCGCCTTTTTCCCCATACACTCTGATTTTTATATTATTTTCTTCGCCGGCGGCAATTTGTGTGGCCATCAGTACGCCGCTGGCTCCGTTTTCGAATCGCAGCAGCATGGCGCCGTCATCATCCAGCTTCCGGCCCGGAACCTTCGTGTGCAGGTCGGCGCAGATGTGAGTTACTTTTAATCCGCTGACATATTCGGCCAGATTGAAAGCATGCGTGCCGATATCGCCTATTGAACCGGCTTTGCCGCTTCGGGCCGGATCAGTTCGCCAGGATGCCTGAATTTGACCTGTACCTTCCAGAAAGGTGCTGAGCCAGCCCTGAGGATACTCTACATAAATTTTCCGGATTTTTCCGAACAGGCCCGACAATACCATTTGCCTGGCCTGCTTTACCATCGGATAACCGGTGTAGGTATGGCACAGCAACAAAAGCAACCCGCTACGTTCTGCCTGTGCTTTGAGTTGCAGCGCTTCCTGAAGCGAAAAAGTCATTGGTTTTTCCAGTACCACATGAAATCCTTTTTGCAGCGCCAGCATGGCCGGTTCAAAGTGTACATGATTGGGCGTTACGATGCTGACAAAGTCAATACGTTTGTCGGGCGGAAGGGCAGATTCCTTTTCCAGCAATTCGTTGTAACTGCTGTAAATTCTGTCATCGGGCAGCAACAGGGCTTTGCCTGATTCAATGGCTACGTCGGGCCTGGAACTCAGCGCTGCGGCGGTCAGCTCAATCAATCCGTCTATGTTGGCGGCTATCCGATGTACTGCACCGATGAATGCGTCTTTTCCGCCGCCAATCATTCCCATTCTGAGTTTTCGTGTAAGCATCGCAAACCTTAGAGGTGATTTCTGTGAATAAAAAAATAGGATTTACCGACACAATAATAATTACAAAATGTTAATTTTAGCGTTTTTAAATTTATTTTACAAAGTCAAAAGCTTGCCGATATGAATTTTAACACCCGCCTGCAGTTATCTGTCATGATGTTTCTGAATTTTTTTATCTGGGGCATCTGGTTTGTTACCATGGGAACCTATTTAATGAAGGGTAATATTTCCGCCACGGGCGAACAAACCGGACTGGCCTACGGTACACAATGTTTAGGCGCCATCATTGCTCCGTTTATTATCGGACTGATTGCCGATAAATATTTTGCCGCACAGAAAATCTTAGGTGTGTTGCACCTGGCAGGCGCTGTGCTGTTGTATGTGCTGAGCAGTCAAAGCACATTCACAGATTTTTATACGTTACTGGTTTTGTATATGATTCTTTATATGCCCACGCTGGCTTTGGTAAATTCCATAACTTTAAAACAGGTTAGCAGCGCCGAGAAAGATTTCGGCAGCATACGCATGTGGGGAACCATTGGCTGGATTGTTGCGGGATTGATTATCGGGTGGATGGCCTGGGAAAAAAATCCGGCACAACTGAATATAACTTTTAAAGTGGCGGCAGTTGTAGCGGCTGTATTCGGCATCTATTCTTTTTTCCTGCCCGATACACCGCCGCCCAAGGCAGGACAGCAAACGTCGCTGAAGGAAATTTTGGGACTGGATGCCCTGCAGGTATTGGCCAACAAAAACTACCTGATTTTTTTTATTGCTTCCGTTTTGATATGCATTCCGCTGGCCTTTTATTACGGACAAACAAATGTTTTTTTAAATGAAGCGGGAATGGAAAAAGCAGCCGGTAAAATGACGATGGGGCAAATGGCCGAAACGATATTTTTATTCTTATTGCCCTGGTTCTTTGCCCGCTTCGGCACAAAACAAATGCTGCTGATCGGCATGCTGGCCTGGGTGGTTCGTTATGCTTTATTTGCCTACGGCGATACCGGTTCCAATATCTGGATGCTTTATCTGGGAATTATTCTGCACGGAATATGCTATGATTTCTTTTTTGTAACCGGACAGATTTATACCGATAATACGGCAGGTCCAAGGGTAAGATCTTCGGCACAGGGATTGATTACACTGGCCACTTACGGAGTAGGTATGTATATCGGTTTTTATGTAGCCGGACTTATTGTGGACTATTACAAAACCGGAAATACACACGAATGGAATAAAATCTGGATGATACCCTGCCTGTTTGCCGCAGGGGTGGCCCTTTTGTTTACTTTGTTTTTTAAAAATGAAAAAGCAAAACCTGCCGTGGCTTCATGAAAAGAAAAACCGCCATCAAATCCTTACTGGGTACCGGAGTGTTGCTGGCCGCATCGGGCAGATGGGCTGAAACATTTGCCGATGAAATTTCAGCATTACCTTTAAAAGGAAACATCCGGCACTCCGTTTGTTCGTGGACATACAATTTTCTTTCGCTTGAAGAATTGTGTGCTGTGGTAAAACGGCTGGGCTTTTCGGCCATTGACCTGCTGGCTCCGAAAGACTGGCCGGTGATACAGAAGTACGGCATTACCTGCAGCATGTGTTATACGGCCGGTAAAATCAGCTTAACCGAAGGCTGGAACGACAAAAAAAATCATGACTGGCTGATTAAAGATTATACCGAAGCCATTCCGCTGGTGGCCAAAGCGGGTTATAAAAATCTGATTTGTTTCAGCGGCAACCGTAACGGCATGGATGACGAAACGGGATTAAAAAACTGCACGGAAGGACTGAAAAAAATTATGTCTCTTGCCGAAAAACACGGTGTTATTGTTCAGATGGAGCTGTTTAACAGCAAGGTAGATCATAAAGATTATATGTGCGACAAGAGCGCCTGGGGGGTTGAACTGTGCAAACGTATCGGTTCGGAGCATTTTAAATTGCTGTATGATATTTATCATATGCAGATTAATGAGGGGGATATTATCCGCACCATCAGGGAAAACTCCGTGTATTTCGGGCACTATCACACGGCCGGGGTACCGGGACGAAATGAGATTGATGAATCGCAGGAATTGTATTATCCCGCCATCATGCGGGCTATTGTAAATACCGGATACAAAGGATTTGTGGCGCAGGAATTTATCCCTACCGGAAAAACCAACGCCGAAAAAATAAAAGCATTACAGAAAGCCATAAAGATTTGCGATGTGTGAAAAAAATTCCGGAACGTGAGGATGAATATCGTGCGGCGTAATGGATTTTGTGCGTTAAAGCCGATGAGCATGATACAGCTTACGGGCTGCCCCGCCCGGAGCACGAACGAAGTGAGGTGCGCAGCGGCCCGGTTCTTCGAGCAAATTTTTAGAGAAATATGATTTTGTTTAACTGATTTTTGAAACATGAATTTGATGCAGGCCGCAAGCACGGTTACTGCGAAGGGCGGGGAACTGAAGCCGAGAAAAGAACAGGAAGCTGACAGCCCCGGAAAAAATAAAAATGTTTAAAAACTAAAAATAAAACTATGGCCGATAATCAATACGATGCAATTGTAGTAGGCTCCGGCATCAGCGGCGGCTGGGCCGCCAAGGAGCTTTGCGAAAAAGGACTGAAAGTACTGTTGCTGGAACGCGGCAGAAACATTGAGCACATCAAGGATTACAAAAATGCGATGAAGGAATTGTGGGAATATCCGCACCGGGGCGGGCGAACGCAGCAGATGATAAAAGATTATCCGAAACTGAAGAGAGATTACCCGCTGAATGAAAAAAATCTGGATTTCTGGGCGAGCGACAAAGACAGTCCTTACACGGAAACCAAACCCTTTTCCTGGTTCAGGGGGTATCATGTAGGTGGGCGTTCGCTGATGTGGGGGCGGCAAAGCTACCGTTTCAACAAATGGGATTTTGAAGCCAACGCCAAAGAAGGAATCGGGATAGACTGGCCGATACGTTATGAAGACCTTGCGCCCTGGTACAGCTACGTGGAGCGTTTTGCCGGCATTCAGGGAAGCAAAGAAGGACTGGAAGTATTGCCCGACGGAGAATTTATGCCGCCGATGGAACTGAACTGCGCCGAAAAAGTGGTAAAGGAAAGACTTGAAAAAGCATACAACAATAAACGAAAACTGATTATAGGCCGGTCGGCCAACATTACCGTGCCGCATTACGGACGAACGAACTGCCAGTTTCGTGACCGCTGTTGGCTGGGTTGTCCCTTCGGCGCCTATTTCAGCACCCAATCGGCCACGCTGCCGGCAGCGATGAAGACAGGCAACCTGACCTTAAGGCCGTTCAGTATTGTAACCCGGGTGCTGTACGATAAAGATAAAAAAAGAGCAACCGGCGTAGAAGTGCTGGATGCGGAAACCCTGAAAACCTATGAGTTTAAAGCCCGGGTGATATTTCTGTGCGCTTCTGCTTTTAACAGCACCTGGATACTGATGAACAGCGCCACCGATATATGGCCGGACGGGTTGGGAAGCAGCAGCGGCGAACTGGGACATAATGTAATGGATCATCATTTTCGAGTGGGTGCAGAAGGAATAGTGGAAGGGCTAAGTGATAAATACGAATACGGACGAAGGCCTACGGGCATTTACATTCCCCGATTCCGGAATGTTTTTGGCGACAAGCGGGATTATCTGAGAGGTTTCGGCTATCAGGGTGGCGGCGGCCGGGGAAGAGGTATTGCAGTGCCAGAGTTTACTATTGGAGCAAAACTGAAAGAGGCCTTGAGCGTACCTTCGGAACATTGGGGATTCGGTATTATGGCATTTGGCGAAATGCTGCCCTATCATGAAAACCGCATCACCCTGAATAAAAATGTAAAAGACAAGTGGGGGCTTCCCGTACTGGACATGAACGTGGAACTGAAAGAGAATGAACTGCGGATGCGAAAGGATATGATTCAGGATGCGGTGGAAATGCTGGAGGCCGCCGGCGTAAAAGACGTAAGGCCGGTAGATCACGGTTATGAAGTTGGTATGGGTATTCATGAAATGGGAACGGCCCGGATGGGTAAAGATCCCAAAACATCGGTACTCAACAAGTGGAATCAGGTGTGGGATGCTCTGAATGTTTTTGTTACGGATGGCGCCTGTATGACTTCTTCATCCTGCGTAAATCCTTCGCTTACTTACATGGCCATTACAGCACGGGCCGCTGATTATGCCGTAAGTGAATTAAAAAAAGGAAATTTGTAAAAAAACGATATGCGAAACAGAATTCTTTTTCTGTGGATTTTTTTCTTTGCGCAGGCGGCAGCACAGCCTAAGGGAGAGAATTATTATTATACGTTTAAACAAGGCCAAACCGATCAGGATATAAGCCGTACGGAAAATCTGAAACAACGGGAAGTGTTGCGAAAAGACAGATCCGTACTGATAGAATCAAAGGTTTTGCCTTTGCCCTTGCAAGACGTAAAGCCTTTTCTTGCCGTATCGGCCCGATGGTATGAAAAGGAAGGAATGGAAAAAAATACATTTCTGTATCTGCGTTTTTCTGCCGACGGTATTCAATTTGACGAATGGCAATTACTGGCTGAAGATGAACATTTCACCGAAGGTGAAAAGCATGCTACCGGATTGCTTTATTATGAAAAGGAAGCCCGATATTTTCAGTACCGGATTGAAACCAACCGAAACGGTGCCGGCATTACGGCCAGGGAAGTGATGTTTAATTTTTTTAATCCGGGAAAAATCAGGGAAGATCAAAAGTTGCCTGCCGGCAAAAACAGTGAAGAAGAACACCGGGAAGAAAACGTAGCGGCCTGTCCCTGTTACTTACCCCCCTACAAGTCACGCACCGAGTGGGGGTGTCCGCAGGGACAGGGACGGGTAAGCGGCGTAGGCACTTCTCCAGCAGTTACACATTTGATTGTACATCATTCTGCCGGCTCAAATACCTCAACCAACTGGGATGCGGTAGTGCTGAGCATCTGGAATCTTCATGTAAACACCAACGGCTGGAGCGATGTAGGCTACAACTGGCTTATAGCGCCCAACGGGCAATTGTATGAAGGAAGGGGCGGAGGAGAAAATGTGATTGGCGCCCATTTTTGCGGCACCAACTCGGCCACCATGGGTGTGTGCATGATCGGCACCTATACTTCGGTTCCGGTAACCGATACGGCAAGAGCGACCCTGGTAAGAATTCTCGGATATAAGGCCTGCCAGTCAACCATTAATCCATTGGGACAAAGTTTACATCCGGCATCAGGGTTAAATCTGTTTCACATTTCAGGGCACAGGGACGGATGTGCAACGGAGTGCCCGGGTGGAAATTTTTACGCCACGATACCCGCCTTACGCACGGAAGTGAATCATTATATCAACAGTTGCCCACCATGTCCGCCTCCTGCCAATCCCGTCATCAATGCCACGCCCTCAACGGCATCTGCATGTCAGGGTGATTCGGTATTGTTAACCGCTGCTGCAGACAATTGCAGCAATTGTACA
This sequence comes from Chitinophagaceae bacterium, assembly GCA_026415715.1. Taxonomy (GTDB): domain Bacteria; phylum Bacteroidota; class Bacteroidia; order Chitinophagales; family Chitinophagaceae; genus JJ008. Next base: position 96,481 of record JAOAGO010000003.1, read on the forward strand.
TACAGTTGGAGTAACGGAGCAACAACTCCGTCTGTTTATGTAAAAACTTCCGGCAAGCAGACCGTATTTATGAGTAGTTCGTGCGGCCGGGTGAGTCAGGTGCAAACGGTAACGATACATCCGAGTGTAACCCCTTCAGTTCAGATTTCAAGAACCTCATGTAACTCTTCGGCCATTACCTATTCGGTTAGCGCCTCAAACAACGGAGGAACGGCGCCAGCTTATCAATGGTATGTTAATGATACGGCCCGAGGGAGCGGAAATACCTTTACGTTAAACAATCCGGTAAACGGCACAAGAGTATTTTGCCGCATGACCAGCAATGCGCCCTGCGCTTCACCGCAAACGGTAAACTCCGGTACGGATACCGTAAACTGTGTAGTTACATCGGTAAGCCAATTAAACGATGTGGAATATATCCGCGTAATGCCTAATCCGGCAAGTCGGCAGGTTTATCTGGACATTCAGCCCAAAAGGCCGGGAGTCTTTTCGTTCAGAATTGCCGATGCTAACGGAAAAGAAATATACCGGCTTGCGGAAAGAAGAATTATTTCCCGATCCGTTTTCAGGATTTCGACGGAAGGATGGCTTAGCGGCACTTATGTTGTGATTATTTATTTCAACAATAAATCTATTTCCAAACCTTTAATTGTTTTATGATGGACAGAAGAGAATTACTGAGATACATTGCGGTACTTACCGGCGCTGCCGTAGCCGGCGGGGAATTGTTTCTGACCGGTTGCAAAACCACAGATAAAAGCGCACCCGTTTTCGACGAAAAGACCATAGCATTACTGGACGAAGTGGCCGAAACAATCATTCCTGCCACAAATACACCCGGTGCAAAGGCTGCCAGGGTGGGCGAATTCATGAAGGTAATGGTAACAGACTGTTACACACAAAAAGAACAGGATGCTTTTATGAAAGGTATTAAAGCGTTAGAGGAAGCATGCCGCAAGATGTACGGAAAATCTTTTATGGATTGCACCCCGCAGCAGCGTCATGATTTTCTGGTAAGTCTTGAAAAAGAAGCCAAAGCCTTTAATGAAAAGGTGGACGAAAAAGAGAAACCTTTGCGGGAAGAATACAAAAAGAAAGGCAAATGGTATGAATTTGAGGCAGAGCCAAGGCATTATTACACAATGATGAAACAACTGACCCTGCTTGGATTTTTTACCTCAAAAACCGGAATGACCGAAACCTTACGTCATGTGCCCGTGCCGGGTAAATACGACGGATGCACTCCCTACTCACCCGGAGAAAAAGCCTGGGCAGAATAATTTTTTCCAACAATAACCGATGAGCTTATGAACAGAAAAGAGTTTTTAATAAACAGCAGTCTCTATCTTACAGGAATAAAGTTAACCGGCGAACCCTTTTTTTTCTCCAAAACGGAAACCGAAATTGAACTTGCCGGAAAAATAAATTTGTTCGGACTGCAGCTTTACACACTAAGGGAAGATTTTCCCAAAGACCCCAAAGGGGTGCTGGCACAGGTGGCTTCGTATGGTTACAGGCAGATTGAAAGTTTTGAAGGACCGAATGGTATGTTTTGGGGCATGCGCCCGAAAGAATTTAAAAACTACATTAACGACCTGGGTATGGAACTCATTGCCAGCCACTGCAATGTGTTTCAGGATATGGAAAAAAAAGCAGCGGAAGCGGCAGAAGCCGGCATGAAATATCTGATTTGTCCGTGGATTGGCCCGCAAAAAACGATGGACGACTATAAAAAAATGGCCAATCGATTTAATGAGTTGGGTGAAATATGCCGGAAGAACGGTTTACGCTTTGCCTATCACAATCATGATTACAGCTTTAAACCGTTAGAAGGCCGCATACCGCAGGAGATTCTGATGCAGGAAACCGAGGCTTCGCTGGTGGACTTTGAAATGGATATATATTGGGTGGTAACGGCAGGAGCTGATCCTGCCGAATGGCTCAAAAAAAACAAAAACCGTTTCCGCCTTTCGCATGTGAAAGACAGAAGTAAAAACCCTGTAGCCGACAATTCCAAAAATTCTGTTGATTTAGGGACAGGAAGTATCCCGTTCCGAAAACTGCTGCGTACCGCCCTCCGGTGCGGAATGGAATATTTTATAGTAGAACAGGAAGCTTACCCCAACGGCAGTCCTCTGGAAGCGGTCAGGAAAAATGCGGAATATATGAAGCGCTTGGGGGGAAGATGATGTTTTTAACGGAAGAATATTAGTTTATCCCATAAATTCCGGAAACGAAAGCGTTATTCTTTCCGCAAAATCATTTTATTCATTCCGCCAGGGAAACTCTTATGGGTTTTCTCTTCCCTATCCTTTCTGCTTTTTTTACTTTACAGCCACCACTATTACCGAGGCGGGAGGCAAAGTAAGTTTCAACTGATTATTGCTGATTTGAAAGGCTGTAAACTCCTGTGGTTTTATTTTTTCCGGTTCGGAAAAACTGTTAAAATCCTGCAGGCGTGAAGAACGCAGAATCCTCGCTTTAGCCTGCCGGGGCTGTATAAAACCTAAATCAATAATTACTTCCTGAGCTTTTGTAGCGTGAATATTGGTTATGGATAGATGAACGTTTCCTGCCGCATCTTTTGAAGCAGAAGCTGAAAGGGAAGGAACCGATTTATTTTCCCATACATAATCAGCACACGATACTGTGAGGGGAATCATCACGGCCTGCTGATGGACTTTGTACATTTCCATTACATGATAGGTTGGAGTAAGGATGAGTTTTTCGCCCTGTGTTAAAATAACGGCCTGTAACACATTAACCATCTGCGCCAGGTTGGCCATGCGAACTCTATCGCAATGGTTATTGAAAATATTTAGTGTTACCCCGGCAATCATCGCATCCCGCATGGTATTTTGCTGAAACAAAAACGCTTTATTGGTTCCCGGTTCGGCGTCATACCAACCGCCCCATTCATCAACCACCAGTGCCACTTTTTTTTGCGGATCATATTTATCCATGATTTCTTTGTTTTTTCGTACAATCCGTTCCATTCGCCAGGTTTGTTCCATGGTTTTGAAATACTCCGCCTCGCTAAACTGCGTTGCTGAACCTTTTTTATTCCAGTCAATTACCGAATAATGATGGATGGATAATCCTTCCATGCGGCGTAGGGGCACCTGTTTCATTACGGTTTCTGTCCAATCATAATCTTCGGTACCCGGGCCTACAGCTATCCGAAACAATTTTTCGGAATTGCCATAGGTCGTCATCAGGGTAGCATACTTTTTATATTCGTTTACATAATATTCCGCACTCATATGCCCGCCACAATCCCAGGACTCGTTACCAATACCCCAGTATTTTACATTCCAGGGTTTATCTCTTCCGTTTTGCTTTCTCAGGTCGGTCAGGCTGCTTGCACCGTCCGGATGATTGACATAATGCACCCATTCCACGGCTTCCTGCACGGTTCCGCTGCCCATGTTAACGGCGAGATAAGGCTCCGCGCCGATTAATTCACAAAAATTCAGAAACTCATGTGTGCCGAAGCTGTTGTCTTCTCTTACATTGCCCCAGGCGGTGTTGTTTATATGTTTTCTTTGATTTTTCGGGCCAATACCGTCTTTCCAATGGTAGATGTCGGCAAAACACCCGCCCGGCCACCGCAACACCGGAACCTGAAGTTTTTTCAACGCTTCAATGATATCACGTCGTATTCCGTTTATATGGGGGATTTTGATTTGGTCATCTCCCACATAAATTCCATCATAAATGCAGCGGCCCAGATGCTCGGCAAAATGCCCGTAAATATTTTTACTGATGGTATCTTTTGCTTTTTCCGGAAAAAGCACAATCCGGTTTTGCGCCGTAAGGGCTAGGTTGCCAAGCAGAAAAAAGGCAAATAGTATTCTGAGCATATTTCGGTGTTTTATTGATCCGTTCTGAAGGGTGAAGCCGGTAAGCCGTCTTTGTTGTATAATGTTATATTTACCGGATTATCGGCCCACAGATATCGTACATATTTCGGATTGTTTACTTTTTCGCTCCACACTACCACGGAGTTACCTTCAATACGGGCATTGGCCCATACAAACTGTTTGTCTTCGCCCGCAATGGCAAAACCGCTAATCCATTCATCACGGCCCGGTGCATGCAACGTTGAGTCTCTGAAAATCAAACCGCTTCCGGTATGATCAAATTGCAGAATGATTTTATCTTGTTGTATTTCTGCCGATTTCCATAGCGGGCCGGAATGGACAATGTGTTCTCCATAGGCTTTCGCCCTAGCTCCCAAAGCCAGCCGGATACCCACTTCTTTTTTGTTATCCGGATGAATGTCGTTCCATTCGCCTAAATCAATAGCCACTGCCATTGCTGTATTATTCAGGCTCAGGCATTTCATCTGAGCTTCGCGCAACAAAGCCCATTGGCTTTCGCCGGGAACATAATCATAATCCAGAAAAGATGTGAGCTGAACATACAAAAAAGGCGCTGCAGGCATATTCCACCGGTCTCTCCAATCATGAATCAGGCCTGCAAATAATTCGGCATATGTGTTGGCCCGGGAAACATTGGATTCACCCTGATACCATACAAAACCTTTTATTGCATAATTTTTCAACGGGGCAATCATACCGTTGAAAAGTACGCCGGGTTGTGTTTGAGGCCTGTATTGGGGACGAAGAGAACGGGGATGAAATACCTGACTCACTTTGTAAAACCAGGTTCCCTTAAGGTCTATGGTATCTTTTCCCGAAAGCAAAGCGTAAGGCTTATCGGGAACGAAACCTCCTTTGCCTTCATAATTGGTTACTTTAACAACAATAACATTTGTTCCTGATTTCAGCAGGCCTTCCGGTATGGTGTAGCGGCGTTGCGGATACTGATACGTTGTATTGCCGATTTTTATACCGTTTACATATACTTCATCTGCATCTACTATTCTGCCCAGCCATAACTGAGCCGGACGGCCTTCAAAGCGAGGTGGAAGTGATATTTCTTTCCGATACCAAACCACGCCGTCCAGCGCCCTGAGCCCCTGATCTTCCCAGTAGCCGGGAACGTTTATTGTTCGCCAGTTTTTGGGCAAATAATCAGTACGGAACCATTCGGGTTGGCTGATACCGGCTTCTGCAGTAATACCCAGCGATACGGGTCTGGTTCGGTTTTGTATCGCGGTGTCTCGATTATTTAGCACCTGTTGATATAAATCGGGAAATTTTTTCAAGGCTTCTTCACTCATCCAGGCTTCAACCGGCGTACCGCCAACAGTGGAATTAATGATGCCAACAGGAATTTTATATTTTAAATGAAGTTCTTTTGCAAAAAAATAGGCTACGGCTGAAAAGTTTTTCACATCGTTACCCACCGCACTTTTCCATGCTCCGCCGGCCGTATTTTTTTGCGGCACAAAAAAGTCGTAGTGTTCAGGCACCAGAAACTGACGGATGTGCGGGTAATTTGCCTGCCTGATTTCTTCGGCATATATCACATCATGATGTTGCAGCTGATGCTGCATATTGCTTTGCCCGCTGCATAGCCATACATCGCCTACCAGAATATCTTTCAGTTCTATCCGATTCAGGCCCTGAATAACCATGTTAAAGGGGCCGCCAGGTTTTTGCGGCAAAATGCGAAGAGACCAGACTCCGTCGTTTGCCGTAACGGTAACATATTTCTTGTTTCTGAATGATACCGTAACTTTTTCTGAAGGCGCTGCATAGCCCCAGATCGTTAAGGGCACATCTCTTTGCAATACCATGCCGTCGCTGATGAGAAAGGGCAACCTTACTTCGGCACGGATGTTTGTGAAAAGAGCCGTTAACATGAGATACCCTGATAATGTAATTTTCCTCCGAATCATTTTCCGATAGTTTTTTAAACGCTTTGAAAGTTTATTTTTTCAGGGATGCCAGGTCAATGACAAAGCGGTAACGGACATCATTTTTCAACAGCCGCTCATAGGCATTATTGATTTGTTGCATAGGAATCACTTCCACATCGGCGGTGATGTGGTTGGCTGCACAATAGTCAAGCATTTCCTGAGTTTCCTTCAGTCCTCCAATCATGGAACCTATGATACTTCTTCTGTTAGTGATCAGTGTAAAAGGATTCAAAGCGGGCTGCTCTGCAGGAAGTCCTACCAGTAACAACTTTCCGTGCAGCCTGAGCAGATTCAGGTATTTTTCCAAATCGTGATTGGCCGACACGGTATCCAGAATAACATCAAAATAATTTCTCCTGGCGGTCATGGCGGCCGTATCCGAGCCCAGCAGGAAATCGTGAGCGCCCAGCCACAAGGCATCGGCTTTTTTAGAAGGCGAGTGACTGATAACGGTTACTTCTGCTCCGAACGACACGGCGAATTTCACTCCCATATGCCCTAATCCGCCCAGTCCGAGCACAGCTACTTTCATTCCCGGCGATACCTGAGCGTAACGTAAAGGCGAGTAGGTTGTAATTCCCGCACAAAGCAAGGGCGCTATCGCGGCCAGGTTGCCGTTGTCTCTGATGTGAAAAACATAATTTTCCTGCACTACAATTTGTGTGGAATATCCGCCCTGGGCAAGCGTTTTTCCATCTCTTTCATAACCGTTGTAGGTTCCTGTCATTCCTTCATCACAGTAGTTTTCATAATTATTTAAACAATTAGGACATTTGCGGCAACTGTCCACAAACACACCCACACCGGCCAGGTCACCTTTCCTGAATTTAGTCACTTTACTTCCCACCTGTACCACCCTACCTATAATTTCATGACCCGGCACCATGGGATAAAGCGAGCCGCCCCATTCGTTTCTTACCTGATGCAAATCGCTGTGGCAAACGCCGCAATACAAAATTTCAATCTGTACGTCATCTTCACGTGGCACTCTTCGATGAAATTCATAAGGCTTTAATTCATCGGTTGGATTGTACGCTGCAAAGGCTTTTGTCAGAGTATTCATTTTATCAGTATTTTTTTTGTAATGACATTGCTTGTCGTTGCGTGTGGCATATTGGGCTGGCCGCCGCCTATACTGATGGTTATAACTCCTGAGGGCTGAAATAATTCTCCCGAGTTTTCATGTACCAGGCTTAGTTCATCCGGTGTCAGGCGGAAGCTGACGTTTTTGCTTTGGCCTGCTTTCAGAAAAATACGTTGAAATCCTTTCAGGGCCCTGATGGGTTTTCGCCCTTTGTAGTCGTTATGTGTGACATAGAGTTGAACTACTTCTTCGCCATCTCTGCTGCCTGTATTGGTTACACGAGCCGAAACCATAATTGTTTTTCCTTTGCCCGATGTGGCGGGACATGAAAGGTGACTATACCGGAACTGTGTATAACTTAACCCGTAGCCAAAGGGATATAAAACGTCGCCGTTGAAATAGCGGTAAGTGCGCCTGCTCATGTCGTAACTCTTGAAATCGGGCAGATCGTTGTCGCTTTTGTAAAAGGTTACGGGCAATCGTCCGGCCGGATTATAATCGCCGAACAGCACATCTGCTACTGCCGTACCTGCACTTTGTCCGGCATACCAGGCGTTCAGTATAGCCGGTATGTTTTCCTGTTCCCAGGGAATGGCTATGGCGCTTCCGGTCATCATCACAAAAATTACCGGCTTTCCGGTTTGTTTCAGGGCCTTCATCAGCTGCGTTTGTACAGCAGGTAACCGGATGCTGGTTCTGTCGCCGCCGAGAAAACCCGGGGCATCAACGGGCATTTCTTCGCCCTCCAGCTGAGGCGAAATGCCGCCTACGAAAATGATGGCATCGGCGTCTTTCAGCCGTTCGGCCAGCTGATTGAAGTCGGTTTTTACATACCGCCCCGATTTCAGTTTTACCAAAGCGTTTCCTTCGCCCTGGTAGTATTCCATGACGATTTTTATGGGTTGACCTTTTTGCACCGGCACGCTGAATTGCCTGGCTCCCCAACGATTCCGTGTCCATGCATTTATCCAAAGTGAATCATTGATGTAAACACGATATCCGTCGTCAGCTTCCGCTTCAAAGTGCATCAAACCATCAATCTCCGGCCGCAAATATGTAGTATATCGGGCTGAAAAATTTAAGGTTCCTATTCCCGGCGCCGGTGTTTGCCCTTCGGGCCAGTAATGGTCAATTTCGTTTTCCCACTGCACTATCTGCGGATTACCTTCAAGGGTCTTATTATTAAAATATTCTGCCTTCACACCGGGTTTACCGTCTATGCTAAGCAGCCGGCTTATGTCGTCGTATAGCAGTAAGGTATCATTTGTAAAATTTATTGCTTTTTCAAAAACGATTTCGGTACTGCTTCCCAGCTTTTCCTTCAGGCCATCCAGCACAGTAACCACACGAGAAGGCATGCCGTTGTAGTTGCCGAGTACAGCAATGCGATTATCGGCATTGGGTCCTACTACGGCTATTTTTTTCAGCTTTTTACTAAGGGGCAAGGTCTGGTTTTCATTTTTCAGCAGTACCATACACTGTCGGGCCATGTGCAAGGCATGCGCTTTATGTTCCGGAGCTTCCAGCACATTGGCTGTGATTCGGGCATAGGGCACTTTAGCCGGCGGGTCGAACATTCCCAGACGATAACGGATGGCAAACAAACGCCTTAGTGATGAGTCCAGCTGCGCTTCGGCAATGCGGCTACTTTTTACGGCATCGTAGAGTTTTTTATATACGACATGTCCGCACTCCAGGTCGGTGGTATGAACCAATGCATCTAAAGCAGCGCTGAGGGTGTCGGGATGAGTTTTGTGATATTTGTAGAAATCGTCAAGCGCCCAACAGTCGGAAGTGACGTAGCCTGTAAATTTCCATCGCCGGCGCAAGATGTCTGTCATGAGCACATCACTGGCGCAGCAGGGTTGGCCATAGATGGCATTGTAAGCACACATTACACCCGCTACGCCGGCTTTGGTTATCAGTTCGCGGAAAGCCGGCAGATAGGTATCCCATAAATCATAAGTGGAGGGATTAAAATTGTCGGAATGCCTTGTAGGTTCGGGGCCGCTATGTACGGCAAAATGTTTGGCGCAGGCAGCGGCTTTCAGGTAATAGGGATGATTGCCCTGAAGGCCGCGAACGAAAGCGGCTCCGAGCTTTGCCGTGAGAAAAGGATCTTCGCCGTAGGTTTCCTGTCCGCGCCCCCATCGCGGGTCGCGGAAAATATTGATGTTAGGTGTCCAGTAAGTGAGCCCCATATATCGTTCATGATTACGCCCTTGCTGCATGGCAAGGCCGTAAACGGCCCTTCCTTCGGTAGCTGACTGGTCAGCCATTTTTCTGAGTGAATTTGTATCCCATGTAGCAGCCATGGCGATGGCTTGAGGATAGGACGTAACCTTGTAAGGGGTTCGGGCAACACCGTGCAGTACTTCGTTCCACCAATCGTATGCCGGAATGCCCAAACGAGGTACAGCCGGTGTAGCATTGAGCATTTGCGCAACTTTTTCTTCCAGGGTTAACCGGCTTATCAGGTCGTTAATACGTGTTTCGGGCGGAAGTGATGCATTCCACATCGGGAATGATTTATAGTCCTGCGATGTTGCCTTTGCCCCGCAACATAACAGCAGCTGAAGGAGTAAAGTTTTTCTCAGGAATACTGATGATTTTGCTGCCATATATTTCTTTTTTGTTCTGTAAAGGCTTCCAATCAATTCAAAGTATATACTTTCAAGCTAATGAACCGATAAAATGCCCTTATTCCTTCGCCACACCCATAATATACAACTCAAAATTCAACTTGTCCTCAAGTCTGCTTCTCAAATCTTTTAAACTGAAGGGTACACTTCTTGAATGAGAAACGAAATGCAGAGTTTTGTGCTTACTCATTATTTTATTTTTTTTCCATGCCGACAGAATATCTGCCGCCGACGGGCTGCCCTGCCTGAAGGGACTGGCCCACCGCCGCAGGCGGTGGGCGGAGTGAAACGAACCCCGCAAGGCAGGGGACTGCAGTTGAGAGATGCACTGCAGGTGAAAGCCCCAAATCTTATTTAGTTGATTCAGCATAAAGCGGAATATATTTCAGTTGCCGTACGGTTTTATTGTGATGATTTTTCCATTGTTGTCGTAATACAGCGGTGTGCATTTTACGCTGCGCAAGTGGGTGACGCCGCCGCTGAGCAGGCTGTCGTGGTAAAACAAATACCATTGACTGCCGATGGCACAAATACTGTGGTGGGTTGTCCAGCCTACAACCGGCTCCAGGATGCGGCCGGCATAGGTGAAGGGGCCATACGGGTTGTCGCCAATGGCATAACAGAGAAAGTGAGTGTCGCCGGTGGAATAGGAAAAATAATACTTGCCGTTGTATTTGTGCATCCATGGCGCTTCAAAAAATCTGCGGTTATTGTCGCCCTGCAAGAGGGGCTTACCGTTTTCGTCGAGGATTACCACATCGGCGGGAGGTTCGGCAAATTCGAGCATGTTATCTTTCAGTCGGGCTACTTTGGCACATAGTGCGGGTTCATCATTTTCGGGTAAAAAGGCAAAAGGGCTTTCGGGCTGAGCGGGATTAAAGGTTCCGTTACGCCAGCGCTGTAACTGACCGCCCCAGATACCTCCGAAATAGATGTAATGACTTCCGTCATCATCTTTGAACACGGCGGGGTCAATGGAAAAACTCCCCGGAATGGGTTGAGGCTCTGCGGCAAACGGGCCGGCCGGTGAGGAACTTGTTGCTACGCCGATTCGGAAGATACCCTCTTTGTCTTTGGCCGGAAAATAAAGGTAATAGACGCCGTTTTTTTCGGCTGCATCAGGGGCCCACATTTGCTTTGCTGCCCAGGGAACCTCTTTGATATGCAGCGCAACGCCTTCATCTACTGCCGGTGCATCGGGATGGTCCATCCGCAATACATGGTAATCTTCCATGGCGAAATGGCTGCCCAGGTCGTCAAATGCATCACCTGCGTCAATGTCGTGAGAACAATAGATATAAATTTTTCCTTCGAATACATGTGCCGACGGGTCGGCGGTATAAATATGAGTAACCAATGGTTTTGAAATGGCGTTTTGTTGCAATACTTCGATGTTGATGATTTCCATAGTGCGTTGGTTTTACTGATGGGTTTGCAAACGGGCTCTTCTGGCCAGCAGTTCAGACTCAATCAGCGCTTCTTTGTTTTTATCTATTTCATAAAAAAACAAAAGCGCTGCGCCGATGAAAAACGGAATGGCAGGATATAAACTAACTATCAATCGGATACCCGTAATGGCCGATTCGGGCTGTGCCGCTTCGCTGTTAGGCTGATAATGATACCATCCCAGCAAGGCGGTGAGCAGGGCGCCGCCAACGGATAAGCCGCCTTTTAATCCTACCATCATGGCCGAAAAGATTAATCCGGTAAGTCTTCGGTTGTTTTTCCATTCGTTAAAATCAGCTACATCGGCAATCATAGCCCAAAGCAGCGGTATGGTAATTCCGTAAAAAAAACCGTGCAATATCTGAGCCAGAAATATGAGGCCGATTTGCTGAGGGGTAAAGAAGTAAAACAACAAGATAAAGACCGCTGAAACAGCCAGGAAAACTCCAAAGACATTTCTCTTGCCGTAACGATCGGCCAGGGGTTTGGATAGCAAAATGCCGATTATCATGCAAATGATGCCGCCGGCATTGAATAATCCCAAACCCGCTGAAGTGATTTCGGCGCCGAAGAAATTGAGGCCGGCGGAAGAAAGCCAACCAATGACAGGGCTGATAAATTTTTCCAGGCTTTGCTTGTCCACATAATTTTTAAAGTAATACACATAGGCGCCGCCTTTCATAGCCAAGGTAATAAATACCAATACGGTAAGCGTGAGCATAATGAACCATGGTTTGTTTTTTCCGAGACTTTTAAGGTCGTCGCGTAGCCCTGTTTTCTGTTCGGGTGGCGGTTGTACTCTTTCCCTGGTGCTAAAAAAGGTAATAAGCAGCATGGCCGTGCCGATAATGGCCAGCCAAATCATGAGTTTACTGATACCTACTGCCTTATTTCCGTTTCCTGCATACTCAATAATGGGCAGCATAAACACCTGAACAAAAAACTGGGCAAACATTACGGCTATGAAACGATATGCGGAAAGACTGTTTCGTTCTTTCATATCGCCGGTAATCACCCCGCTGAGTGCGCCATACGGTAAATTATTGGCTGCGTAGAGAAACAATAACAAGGTGTAGGTGACCGCGGCATAGGCTACGCTGGCTTCGTTTCCGAATTTTGTGAAGGCCAGCACTGAAATTATACCGAGCGGGAAGGATGTCCATAAAATCCATGGACGAAACTTACCCCATCGGGTGTTGGTACGGTCGGCCAGGGCGCCAATAATGGGGTTGAAGGCGAAGGCGGCTATTATGCCCACGGTGAACATAATGGCAGAGGACTGAGCGGCAGTAAGTCCGTATATATCGGTATAATAGTACGCCAGATAAGTGACCAGTGTCTGGAAAATCAGGTTGGCGGCAAGGTCGCCCAGACTGTATCCTATTTTTTCGCCGGCGCTTAGTTTGTGCGTAGTTGGTTTCATATGCAAGCAATAATTTGTTAAAAAGAAGATTCAGCGATTTTAAGATTTGATTTTTAATACACGGTAATAAGCCGGTTTGGGCTTCAGCGAACGGTCGAACAGCAGCGGATGGTTGGTTCGCCCTCTTATCGGCCAGTCGTTCAGCCAGCTTTGGCCGTCGTGAACACCCCAGAACGTGACGCGGCTGATTTTGTCTTTATGCTTCAGAAACAGACGAAACAGGGCCTCATAATCTTTTGCCAATTGTTGCTGAACACTGTCGGGCAAACCGTTTGTGTAGGGATTAAGTGCGGGATTTGATGCCTGGCGCTGATTTACATCTGCCCCCTGTACATTGCGCGGCAGCACTTCCAGATCCAGTTCGGTAATCATGACTTTTATCCCCAATGCGGAGAATTCCAAAATGCTTTCTTCAATATCTTTAAAAGGCACCTTGCCGGCAAGCCAATGTCCCTGAATGCCCACCCCATCGAGCCGCACACCGGCCTGTTGAATTTTTTTGAGCAGGTTAATACAACCCTTTCGTTTGGCAGGTTGTTCGATATTGTAATCGTTGTAGTAGAGTTCGGTATGAGGCGCGGCAACCTGTGCCAGGCGAAATGCTTCGGTAACGTAATTTTCGCCCAATTTTTCCAGAAAGACAGAGAGGCGCATGGTTCCGTCTTCATTCAGCGCCTCATTTACCACGTCCCACGACAAAATTTTTTTATCATATCGGGCTGCAATGGTTTTGATATGGTTTTCGAAGAATTGCCTGACGGAGTCCGGGTCTTTCATGCTGCGTACAAAAGCCGGAAGCTGACTGTGCCAAATCAGGGTATGGCCGTTCACCTTCATGTTATACTTTCGTGCGAATTCAACCATTTTATCTGCCGGTTCGAAGTTGAAGGTATTCCATTGCGGCTGCATCACTTCCGCCTTCATGATATTTTCGGGCGTAATGGCATTGAATTGTTCTGCAATTAAAGCCGTTTCTTCAGGATTTTTTTCCTGTATCTGGTCTAAACTCAAGGCTGTACCAATCAGAAAGTCGTTACCAAAGGCTTGTTTGAGCGTAATATTTTGTTTTTGTACTTTCTTTCCCGTAACGCATGCTTGCTGCCAAATCACGGCAGAACTTAACAAAAAGACGAAGAGATAACTGGCTTTCATAGTTATTAACCGGTTGTTTTTGAGTTATGCTTCAACAATACTTTAAAATATTAAGATTCCATTCTTTCCAGTGCGTAGTCCACTCCCCGTAACTCTGCCAGTCCTTTTAATCGACCGATAGCAGAGTAGCCGGGATAAAATGTTTTATTCAGGTCATCCAGCATCTGATGCCCGTGGTCGGGACGCATTGGCAAAGAAATTTTTCTTCTTCGCTGTATTTCGTGCACCTCTTTGATTACGGAAAACATATCCGTGTCGCCGGTTATATGTCCGGCTTCATAAAAATTTCCGTTGTCATCCCGCTTTGTATTTCTGAGATGCAGAAAGTGCACGCGGTCGCCAAATCGTTTTAACATATTTATTATGTCATTGTCAGGCCTTGCGCCAAGCGAACCGGTACAAAAACACAAACCGTTTTCCTGTAAAGTAACAGCATCGAGGATATCGGCTAAATCCTGTTCGGTGCTTACAATTCTTGGTAAACCCAGAACCGGATAAGGGGGGTCGTCAGGATGAATAGCTAAAGAAACACCGGCTTCTGCCGCTACGGGAACCACTTCTTTCAAAAAAAGAAATAAATTTTCCTTAAGCTTTGAGGGACTTACATTCCGATACTGTTGCAGTGCAGCCAATATTTCTTCGGCAGTGAAATCACGGGTTGTGCCGGGCAAGGCAGTAGTACAACTTTTGAAAACAGCTTCTTTCCCCTCTTCATCAAGCGAGTCAAGCTTTTGTTTGGCCAAAGCCAGCTCTGAATCCGTATAGTCAGATTCGGCGCCGGGCCGTTTAAGCATAAACACATCAAAGGCAATAAAAGATGCTTTTTCAAAATATAAAGCCCGGCTTCCGTCCGGCAGTTCGTATGAAACATTAGTTCTTATCCAGTCCAGTACAGGCATAAAATTATAAGTAATCACTTTGATGCCATGCTGTGCCAGATTCCGGATGCTTTGTTTATAATTGTTGATATGGTTAATATATTCTCCGGTTCGTCGCTTTATATCTTCACTTACAGGCAGGCTTTCGACTACTGTCCAGGTCAGACCTGCTTTTTCTATCATTTCTTTTCTTTTTTTTATCTCTTCAGAAGGCCACAATGCTCCCGGTTCATACTGATGCAATGCCGTAACCACTCCGTCACAACCTGCCTGACGAATATCGCTTAACCGAACCGGGTCGTGAGGTCCAAACCATCGCATGGTGTAGTGCATCAGCATATTTTATTCATTATTTTTTTCATCCCCTGAAATAAACCAATATGGATACTACAATGGCAACCAGCAGTACTGAAGCCAAAATATCCCATTTCGAATAACTGCTTTTCGCCAATCTTTTGTGCTCTTCGGTGAGTGTTCCCATTGTAAGTCCCTGAATTTTTTCAGCCGGTTGAGGCTGTGTAAGCAGGCTGAATACGATACACACCACAACACAGGCTGCAAACATGTATATGGCCATGTGTGCAAAATTTATTTTTGCAATCAATACCAACAGATTTCCCGCGTTGGAAACATCATCTCCTGAATATTGCAATTCGGCAATTATGCGAACGGCAGCTGCCACTAATCCAAACAACAGCGTAGCAATTGCGCCCTGAGCGTTGATTCTCTTCCACAGAATACCTAAGAGGAAAACAGCCGTAATCGGTGGCGCTATGTAGGCCTGAATATTTTGAAGATACTGGTATAAAACACCGCCACCGATTTTCTGCATAATCGGGATCCATAACATTCCCAACAGTACAATGAATGCGGTAGCCGCCCGGCCGATTCGCACCAGTTTTTCTTCAGATGACTGAGGATATATTTTTTTAAAAATATCTACCGTAAAGAGTGTTGAAGCCGAATTGAACACCGAAGCAAGCGAACTCATCAATGCTGCCATAAGCCCTCCGGCCACCAATCCCTTCAGCCCCTGAGGCAGCAAATATTGAACCATTGCCGGAAATACTTCATCGCTCTTTTCGTATTGCAGTATTCCCTTTTTTTTCAGCGCATAGGCGATAATACCGGGAATGAGGAATATGAAAATTGGCGTGAGTTTGAGGTATGCCCCGAAAATAGCACCCCGGCGTCCGATAGTGATATTATGAGCCGACAAGGTACGTTGCACGATGTACTGGTCGGTGCACCAGTACCAGATTCCTACGATGGTGCCGCCTATTAACATACCGGTCCAGGGAAACTTCGGATCGGACGAAGGTCTCCACATGTTGAAATGATTAGTACCGGCTGTTGCTTTGAGTTCATCCCAGCCGCCCACGGCATGTAATCCAAGAACAGTGATAATCACAGAGCCCAGAATGAGTATAACCGTTTGAAATGCTTCAGTATAAACAACGGCTCTCATGCCGCCCAAAATGGTATAAATTCCGGTAATCAGTACTACGGCCAGGGCGCCGTGAAAAAAGCTTATTCCAAGCAATTGAGACACAACAATTCCGCCTGCATAAATTGTAACCGATACCTTAGTAAGAACATAACCTGCAATAGAGAAAAGCGACAGAAACCATCTGGACCGGCTATCAAATCGTTTTTCAAGAAACTCCGGCATGGTAAAGGCTCCGCTTCGCATATAAAAAGGCAGGAAGAACCAACCCAACAGCAGCACAATCCATGCATGCAGTTCGTAATGAGCCATTGGCACACCTGATTCAGCACCGGTGCCGGCAAGCCCCACCACATGTTCCGAACCGATATTGGAAGCGAAAATGGATGCACCGATAACAAACCAACCTACATTACGGCCGGCAAGGAAGTATTCTTCAGTCGTTTTATTCCTGCGTTTAATTACCCACCAGGCAATTCCCAGCAAAATAAGAAAGTAAGCAGCCAATACCATCCAGTCTCCGAATTGCAAGGTCGTTTGCATATTTTTTTTGAGTTTAATTTAGGGAAAACCGAAAAATTGTTTTTTCATGATATTCTTTATCCGGTGTGAGCAGGGTTTCCGGAAAATGCGGATGGTTTGGACTGTCCGGAAAATGCTGTGTTTCCAGGCAAATCCCGCCGAAAGGGTGCAGGGCAGATGCAGAGGATAAAGCTGTTTGTCCGGAAGACAACATATATCCGTTATACACATGGATTGCCGGTTGGGTGGTGAACACATCCAGCACCCGGCCGCTGGGTTTATGCCGGAGTGTGGCAGCATGAACAGGCGAAGATTTCCTTTTACAATTTATTACCCAGGAGTAATCAATATTACGGGGAGCGCCAAGGGCAGGTGCCAAAGACCTGAACGAACGGAAATCCAGCTCAGTGTTCCGTATATCTCTGATTTCTCCGGTAGGAATTAACTGTTCGTTTACTTCAACAATACTTTCAGCGGGAATCATGATTTCGTGCATATAAATATCTCTCTCAGTTCCTGCAGACAGATTGAAATAGCTGTGATTTGTAAGATTTACGTACGTCGGCTGATCGGTACGGGCATAAAAACCGATATGCAACTCCCTGTCAAATAGCTGATAGGTAACTTTTACTTTCAGATTGCCCGGAAATCCTTCTTCACCGTCCGGACTGGTATAAAAAAAAACCAGTCCTGATTTATCCGGTAAGATATCGGCTTCCCAGAATTTTTTATCAAAACCGATTGCTCCGCCATGAAGGCAATAGGATGTACCGTTTTGATTTAACCTGTATTCTGTTCCGTTGATGCGGAAACGGCTGCCGGCGATACGGTTGGCAAAACGGCCGCAAATTCCACCAATGTAGTGTCCGCCAAAACGAAAATAATCTTCCAGATTCGTAAATCCCAACACGATATTTCCCGGTTTTCCCGATTTATCGGGTGTGAAAATACCGGTAAGGGTTGCACCATAGTTAATGGCGTGTATTTGCAGGCCTGAAGGATGGGTAACGATAAAACGATGTACCGTTTTTCCATCCATTTCAGCAAATGGCAATATGGAAAAAGAAGCAGACATCAGATAAACCGGTTTATCAGATTTTCCAGGTATTCCTGTTTGCCGCTGATGGGTTTCGGCTGGCCCATGGAAAGGGCATAATTTCTCAAATCGGTAAGAGAGAGGTTTCCCTTTTCGAAGTCAGCACCTGCTCCGCTGTCAAATGATGCGTAACGTTTTTTTCTTAATTCTTTATATTCGGAATGTTGCAGGATGTTATCGGCAATGATTAATGCCCGGGCAAATACATCCATTCCGCCAATATGAGCATAAAACAAGTCTTCCGGGTCGGTACTGTTTCTTCTTCTTTTCGCATCAAAGTTGATACCACCACCCTGAAAACCGCCGTGTTCCATAATAATCAGCATGGCTTCAGTTATTTCATTAATATTGTTTGGAAACTGATCCGTATCCCATCCGTTCTGATAGTCGCCACGGTTGGCATCAATACTGCCCAGTAGTCCGGCATCAGCAGCCACCTGTAGTTCATGGGTAAAAGAATGTCCTGCCAACGTTGCATGGTTTACTTCAATATTCAGACTGAAGTCATCAAGTAAGTCGTACTGACGCAGGAAGCCGATAACGGTTTCACAATCGTAATCATACTGATGTTTACTGGGTTCGCACGGTTTGGGTTCAATAAAAAACTTTCCTTTGAAACCGATGCTTCTGCCGTATTCGGCTGCCTTACGTAAAAACATGGCCAGATGTTCTTTTTCTCTTTTCATATTGGTGTTCAGTAAGCTCATATATCCTTCTCTGCCCCCCCAAAACACATAATTCTGGCCGTTCAATGCCACCGTAGCATCTAAGGCTGCTTTTACCTGTACAGCTGCATGCGCTACTACCAGAAAATCAGGATTTGTGGCAGCGCCGTTCATGTATTTGGGATGAGAGAAGAGGTTTGCTGTACCCCAGAGCAGTTGTACCCCACTGGCTTTTTGTTTTTCTTTCAGATATTCAGCGATGGCAGCCAGTCGTTTTTCATTTTCTGCCGGATCATCAGTAAAATCAATCACATCCACATCGTGAAAGCAATAAAAGGGTATGCCAAGTTTGGTGATAAATTCAAAAGCGGCGTCGGCTTTTGCTTTTGCTCTTTCCAGCACGTCTTTTTTATCTTCCCACGCAAAATGATGTGTGGGTAATCCAAAAGGATCGGCTCCGTTTCCGTTGAAACTGTGCCAATAGGCACAGGCAAAACGCAACCAATCTTTCATGGTTTTTCCTGCTACAACTTTTTCCGGGTTATACCAGCGGAAAGCCAGAGGATTGTCTGTTTCGGGTCCTTCATAGTTTATCCGACCGATTCCTTTAAAATATTCCTGATCGCCGACTGTTACGTTGATCTTTTCTTCATGAGTAAGTACTGACATACAGATTATTGTTTTTTGTAAGAATTAAATGATTGAGTTTTTCTTTCCAGGAGTAATACAATTCGTCATAAATACCATTTTCTGAAGGTTCTATAACCTCCACCGGTCGGTAAGAAGCAAAAGCTTCTTCAGGTGATGCGTAAATCCCGGCACCTGTTCCGGCTCCGATAGCTGCACCCACACTGCCGTCGCCTTCATACAATT
Source organism: Chitinophagaceae bacterium (assembly GCA_026415715.1). Taxonomy (GTDB): domain Bacteria; phylum Bacteroidota; class Bacteroidia; order Chitinophagales; family Chitinophagaceae; genus JJ008. The sequence goes on from JAOAGO010000003.1 coordinate 115,539, forward strand.
CCACAGCAATACCCGTAGAATTTACAAAAGCTTCCGTAAAAACTTTACTAAGAAACAGGTTAGATTTTCCGGCTCTGATCACTTCAGGTTGAATGCCTATTGCTTTTAAAATTTCCAGTCCGTAACGAAAAGCAAAGACAATTCCTTCCTGTGTGGCACGAAACAGATGAGCGGGAGTATGGAAGTTATAATCTATATTGAAAATTTCAGCTCCTATAATTTTGTTGCCCAGCATACGTTCTGCGCCGTTGCCAAAAGGAAATACCAGCAGACCGTCGCTGCCGGGCGGAACAGTAGCCGCAGCCTCATTCATGGTTTCGTAAGTGAGCGCCTGCCCGAATAAATTACGCATCCACCGGTTAGATATACCGCATCCGTTTATGCACAGCAAAACGCCAATAGAATTATTTTGTAAACTGTAATTTACATGAGCAAAACTGTTTACTCTGGATTCAGGGTCTGAAATTAAACGGTCGCTTACGGCGTACACTACTCCTGAAGTTCCTGCCGTAGCGGCCACTTCGCCCGGTTTCATCACATTGAGGAAAAAAGCATTGTTGGGCTGATCGCCGGCTTTATAAGCCACCGGTATTCCGGCTTTAAGTCCTAAACGACCGGCTACTGTTTCCGTTACGCATCCATGCACGGAAAATACGGGTTTTACTTCAGGAAAGAAATCCTGTGAAAATCCGAAATAACTCAAAATGTCATCAGATAGTTTTTTTTCGGAAAAATCCCAGAATATCCCTTCACTTAAGGCAGAGATGGTAGTTGTAATGTTTCCTGTTAGTTTAAGCGCAATGAAGTCGCCGGGAAGCATTACCTTATGAATCTTTCTGTAGGTTTCCGGTTCATTTTTTTTCACCCATCCCAGTTTGCTTGCCGTAAAATTTCCCGGAGCATTGAGAAGTCTGTACCGGCACACTTTTTCTCCGATTACTGACTCAGCCTCTTTACCTGTATCAATTGCCCGGCTGTCGCACCATATGATACTGTTTCGAAGTACATTATTTTCTTTATCTGTAATTACCAGCCCGTGCATCTGATATGCAATACCTACAGCACAAATATCCTTAGGATTATAAGTGCCGGATGAGTGACATTTCAGAATGGCTTGTGTAACGTGCTCCCACCATATTTCCGGATTTTGTTCAGCCCATCCTTGCTTCAACGAAATGATGTCGGCTTCTCTTTCGGGATAATTGGCAGAGGCCACTCTTTTCAATTTCTGTGCGTCAAGAACAGAAACTTTTACTGAGGATGTGCCCACATCAATGCCGAGTAATAACATTCCCTTACGCTTTTCCCCATCCGCTAAGGGGGAAGGAGTTTTTAAAACCTTCTCCCCGGGATTCAATGTTGTATAAATAAAAATATCTTAATTTCCTGAAATCTAAATTTACTGTCCTTTTAATCCCTGCAGAAATCCTGCATAAGCGGGTTTCTTTTCATAATTATCATCATACAGCAAGGGTCTTTCGGCTCCATTATTGTATAACCAGCTGTATTTATCAACGATTCCCCATACGGTAATACCCGCCTGCTGCGCTTTAGGTATATGTTTCAGGTACGACTGAACAACATATTTATACATGACTGCCTGATGAGCGGCCAGTTCGGGTGTCAATTTTCCGGAAGCATTACCCAGAACAGCTCTGACATCTAGTTCAGAAATTCTGATTTTAAGCCCCGTGGCACCTAACTTCTTCATCATATTATCAATACCGGCATAGCTTGTATTGCGGGTAATGTGCATTTGTGTACCGATGCCGTCCACTTTTGCGCCAGCCGCCTTCAGTTCGTTGACAAAAGCGATTAAAGAATCTAATTTTGCCGGATTGGATTCCAGGTTGTAATCATTAATGTACAAGTCGGCGGTGGGGTCGGCGGCTCTGGCATAGTTAAACGCTTTTAAAGCCCAGTTTCTTCCCATATAGTGCGACCATACAAGGACATCATTTGCCGTAGTGGATGTATTGCTGTTATTACGAATAGCTACCGGGTTGTCGGCAAAAGGCTCGTTTACCACATCCCATGCTCTTACTTTGGATTTATAACGGTTTACCATGGCGGTAATAAAATTCCTCATGGCGGTATCTAATTTGTTGGCTATTTCTGCACCGCCGGGAGGGGTGATTACTTCTGTAACGCTGATATCGTCTATGAAATAAGTGTTGGCTACTTTTCCCATATCCAATACAATTCGGGTGGGAACGGTAGCAGTTTTAGTAAATGTAAACGTTATTTGCTGCCAACTGGTTCCCAGATTATCCTGATCGGCCTGATAAGAGCTGGGCGATGCGCTGTTGTCCGGATTTAATGACATACGCATAGACCCGCCTGCACTTGCACAGCGGATCCACAAAGAGGCCCGGTAGGTTTTGCCGTTATCCATCGGAATAGGATCGCTGGCTAACTGTACCCTCCATTGTTGCGTACCGTAGTTTTGATTTACGAATACCCGGAGAGCTCTGCTTCCGCTTCTGAATTCGCCCGGTGTGGTGGTAATTGTAAATGAGGATGAACCAGCCGGATTACCGGTGTTGAACTGGCTCCAGTTTGAGAGGTTGTTTTCGAAGCCACCGTTTGTCAGCAATTCAGTTGGAGCGGGTAACGTAATTCCGGCATAACTTTTCAGATAATTGGCATTATTATTTTGATGCCATACCAGTGTGTGGCCGAAAATACCCATAGAGCCCACGGCATTTACCAAAGCATCGGTATTCGTGAAATTGAAGTTACCGTTATCCTGAACAATGGCACCATGTTTCATCTGATATTCAAAAACCACTTCATCAAAATCACGCTTTGCAATATTTGCATAATTCTGATCATTCAGAAACGGACTATAGGATATAGCACAGCCGATAGGAAAATCTGCTGCTTCTTTCAGCGGGGTATTTACATCAGTAAAATTTCCGGTATTTAAAATTCCTACATCAGGAACTCGACGACAACCGGTTTGGTAAATCAGTGAGCTGATGATGGCGGAAAACCAGATAAATTTTATTTTTTTCATAATCATTTTTTTTAGTGAAACCAATAATTAATAACCGGGATTCTGATATTTTGCTTTGTCGGGATCATTTACATTATCTAATTGTGAACGTGGAATAGGTCTTAAAACATGATGCGCCTGGATACGGGGTGCGGCATCACTGTTATACATTCGTACACGCTCTATTAATTTTCCTCTGACGGCCAGGTCCGGCCAGCGGGTACACTCTCCGCACATTTCCCGGGTTCTTTCATCCAATATAAAGTCCAATGTAATTTGAGAAGGTGAAGTGACACGAATCGCATTGTACCGGTTTGTTACTTCTGCCGTGGAAAGACCAGGACGAAATGCGGCTCTTTGCTTCAAAACATTAATCAGATTCATTGCCTCTGTATTGTTGCCCAGCCTGTGAGCCGCTTCGGCAGCCAGCAGGTAAGTTTCTCCTAGCCGAAATACAGGAAAAGGCCGTGTACCCTGATTGTTTGCATCCAGGTTGTTGTGATCTTCAAATTTGCGTATGCTGGGATACATATTCCGAGTAACCACAGGATCAATCGAGCCTCCGCTGAAGTAAAATTCGCGGGGAGCAATCACTCTGTAGGGTTTTAATCTGGGTCCGGGAGGTGAAATTCCATTCAGTGAATCTGCTATCTGATTCGTCAGCGCCAGAACAAATGCCGTATCGGCCACAGCGGTCGGGCCTTCTATATTAAATGAAGTTTGACCGGCCGGCATATTGGTAGTAAAGCCTCCTTCATTAGAGGTAGTTTTATACACCGTTCTGAATGTACCCTCATAACGACTATCATTGATTTTGTCTGCAAAGGCAGTAAATATAGTATAAGGAGTGGGGCAAAATCTTCTGATCGGCCTTCCATAGGGAATTGCCCTGGTGCGGCAAGGTTGTGCAGTAGATGTATTTAAAGGAGCTCTGACTGCAGTATAGTCGCCACAAAAATCGTTATGCGCATCCACGCCTTTTCCTGCGCCGATGCTATTTGGCGTGCCCACTTCATTAGCCCCGAAATTTCCGGGTACCCGCTCCACAGAAAACAGAATTTCGCTGTTGTAGTCATTACCTACTCTGAAGATATCGGCAAAATTTTGTTGCAGAGCCACACCGTATTTTGCCTGATTATTAATTATCTCCATAGCTGCGTTGTAGGCATTCTGAAAGTCGGTGGATTGTGCCGCGGCAGAATAACCTCTAAACAAATAGGCTTTGGCCAGCAGATGAAATGCAGCTGCCTTTGATAGTTTGAATGCATTGGCAGGCCTTTTATCAGGCAGATTTTCCGCAGCAAACCGTGCATCATCAATTATAGCCTGATAATTTTTTACCAGCAACTGATCGGTCGGCAAACGGTTAAAACCCTGAAATGCGGTTTGGTTAAACTTCAGTTCACCGCTTCCCAAATCCAGAGGCACAGCGCCAAAATATTGTACCAAATTAAGATAATATAGTGCCCGCAGAAAACGAATTTCGCCCAACATACTGTTTTTCTGGGCATCCGGAATCGGCACAACGGGTGCAAACTCAATCAGACCGTTTGCCAGGTTGATGTTGTTGAAACTACGATTCCAGGGGGTGAGCAAAGCACCGTTTGAAGCGTCCAGTGTATAATTTCCCAAAGTCAGATAATCCTGGGTCCCGCCAGCACCGTTTCGGGGTTGTTCGGCATAGGTATATTCATCGGTGCCCACGGTGGAAAGTCCAACTGCACCTTCCGGACCGTAAAGAAACCGCAACCCTGAATAAAGGGCATTTATTCCGGACTGAAATCCGGAAGGGGTTTTGAAGTATTCAGTAGAAAAAACGGTGAACGGCCTTTCCTCCAGTTTCTTGTTACAGCTTACAAAAAACAGGTCGGGAATCAAGGCAAGCAGAATAATCAAAAAAAGTTTATTTTTCATAACTTATAATTTTCAATTATTTGAAAAAAATTAAAGCGTCAGGTTAACCCCAAAAGTGTATGTACGACGTGGAGGAGTACCTAAACCAATCGTTATGGCGCCGTTTCCTCTGGCATTGTTTCGGATGTTGCCCGGGTTACTCACTCCCTGATTTCCGACTCCGGTACCTTCGGGATCAATACCTGTTTGACGGAAATAGGGCGAAAACAGGGTGGCCAGATTATCAATGGTAAAATACACTCTGGCCGAACGGGCTTTCAGATAGCGCAAAACTGAACGATTGAACGTATAACCAAAGTTTACGCTTCTGATTTTTACAAAAGTGCCGCTGTAATATCCCAACGTAGTCCACGCCGTACTAATGTTACTGAAACTGGCCTGAGGTCTGGGGAACCAGTTCGTCGGATTGGTGGGCGTCCAGTAATCTACTTTCAAACCGTTTCTTCTGCCATCCAGTACGGTCAAATAACTGGCAAAGGGCTGGTGAATCTGACTGATCAGTAAACCGCCAAACCGGGCATATATGACCGTAGAAAAATCAAAACCTTTGTATGTAATGCGATGTGTCATTCCACCCTGCAAATCCGCATCCTGATCACCGATAACATAACGGTCATGTAATTCGGTAATTCTGCCATCGGGTTTTCCGTCCGGGCCACTGTAATCCTGCAATTTAATTTGCCCCGGTACCGAGCCGAAAGCAGCAGCCTGTGCCGCTTCGCTGATTTGCCAGATGCCCAGTTTTTTATAATCATAAATGGCAGTCATGGAATGACCTACAAACAACTGATTGCCGACATCCTGTTTAATTCCGCTCGATAACCGGATAATTTTGTTTTTGTTAAAAAACAAATTGATATCCGTACTCCAGTTAAATCCGGAACGTGTATTTATATTTTCGGTCGTCAGCGTTAATTCGAATCCTTTGTTGGTGATTTTGCCTACATTGGTCAGGAAAGCGCCGGCAACTCCGGATGTTACAGGTAATGTTACGCTGTAAAGTACTTTATCTGTTGCAGAGTTGTAATACTCCATGGTCCCTGTAATTCTGTTCTTAAATAAGCTGAAATCAAGTCCGATATTAGTTGTGGAAGTGAACTCCCAGGATAATCCGGGATTGGGAAGTGTAACAACATTGTAACCTGTTACAATAGTGGGACCATAATTATATCTGATAATATTTCCGCCCGTAGAACCTGCAGCCAAACCGTTGGAGTTACTCACCAAACCTAATGATTCGTAGGGATTAATGGCCTGATTTGACGTTTGCCCCCAGCCGGCACGCAGTTTGAGTTGAGAAACATTTTTTACGTTGCTGAAGAATTTCTCATCAGAAATAACCCAACCGGCTGATACTGCAGGATAATTAAACCACTTATTTCCTTTGGCCAGGCGGGAAGAACCATCTCTGCGGAAGGTAACGGTAAGTAAATATTTATTATCGTATGCATAGTTTACTCTGGCCATGTAGGACAGTAATGCCCAACGACTTTCATTTCCGCCCAACGAAGTGTTCGCTCCCGTAATGGGTGTAGATAAAGCCAGATTGTAGAACTGGACAAAATCTTCGGTGATGGAATCTTTTCTCACGAAATTATTATACGATTGAGATTCCTGAATACTGTACAGTAGTGTGGCGCCCAGTTTATGTACTCCCTTAAATACATTATCGTAATACAATAGATTTTCAGCTGTATAGCCCCAGGTTTCTCCGTTATCCACACTGGCTATGTTGCCCTGACCCGCTCTGAAATAGCTCGGGTTATTGGGCGGATTGTCTGCCCCCTGAAACTGAGCACTGTGCTGTTGAACATAATTCAGCCCCAGATTGAGGCGATATTTTAACCCTTTAAAAAATTCAATTTCTCCGTACAAAGTATTGAAGGTCCGGAGGCGCCGGATGCGGTCAACCCAGTTGTTGTTATTTCTTTTCAGAAATAAGGGATTATAGCGGTCAGCCGCATTGTTATCATCTACATTACCCCAGGGTCTGAGGTAAATTGCCCCTGTGGAATCATAAGGCGGCATGAGGGGACTTAATGCCAGAAGTGAAAACAAAGGACGGCCGGAAACAAATTGAGCGCCATGCTGAATGATTAAAGAATTCTGGGTATTTACCCCTACTTTAATGATTTTGCCAACGCGGCTGTCTATGGTAGCTCTCAACGTGTAACGATTAAATTCTTCTCCGGGCAGCACAGTGGTTTCTTTGAAATATCCGCCGCCAAGTGAAAAATTGTTTCCGCTGTGCCCTCCCGCTACCGTAATATTATGGTCGGTTCGGATGGAATTCTTATAAAGCAGTTCCTGCCAGTTTGTATTTCTTCCCAACTGAATCCCCCTTAATTCTTCGGGCATATATCCTCCACCCCAGGGTGAAATATTTCTCATGGCCTGGTATTCTGTTGCATCAAATACCGGAAAAGGATTAGCCACCTGGCCGATTCCGTAATATCCGTTATAGGAAACAGTGGTTTCGCCGCTTCTGCCTTTTTTGGTAGACACCAGAATCACACCGTTAGCGCCCCGCGAACCATAAATAGCGGTAGCAGAAGCATCTTTCAGAATTTCAACCGAAGCCACATCATCAGGATTTATATCATTCAGATTGCCATCCCATGGAATATTATCCACCACAATTAAAGGTTCATTTGAGCCGGTAATAGAGCGATTACCCCGAATCCGAATCTGTGCGCCAGCACCCGGTTGATTTCCTACCCTTTGTACTTCCAGACCGGCTGCACGGCCCTGAAGCGCTTGCTGAAGATTAGCCACCGGCACTTCACGAAGCGCTTTTTCTGATACTGAAACAATGGCGCCGGTTACATCTCTTTTTCTTTGAGTTCCGTAACCAACAACCACCACTGCGTCCAGGTTTTTTTCATCGGGATTCAGCCAAACGGTTAAAGTATTCCGGTTGCTCACCGCAATTTCCTGCGTTTGGAAATTGACGGCAGAAATAACAAGCACCGCATTAGGTGATACATTGATAACAAAGTTTCCTTCATCGTCCGTTACGGTTCCGCCTGAGGTTCCTTTTACAGTAACAGAAGCCGAAGCAACAGGTTGGCCATCGCGTGCCTGCACTTTACCTTTTACGGTAATGTTCTGCGCCATACCCAGAACTGGCGCCCACATCAAAAGCAGGATAAGTAATCTTATCCGGACACAGAAAAATAATACATGCTTTTTCATTACACGTTGTTTTAAGTAAACAAATAATTGAATAAAAAATGACCCAAAAACCGTTTCGGGAATTTTAATAAGGCGTAATAACAATGCCACAGAGATATTGCGCGGAGCAAGGAAGGTATCAGAAGAGATTCTGAGATGTTGATTTACCTGATGTGCAGTCAAACTTCTCATATGGCAAACAAGGTTTAAAATCTAAACCCGAAATCAGTTAGTGAAAGCGAATGTAGTACATTTTTTTTATTTTGCAACCGATTACATAATTTTTTTTAAAAAAAATTTTTCACCACAGTATTTCAATTAATTAAATTGACATTTGCATTCATTTTTTTTAAAATATAATTATAAAAAATACCGAATCAAACTCATTTTAATAAATTGATTTTCAATTTTATAATTTATTTTTATCAATTTTGTGAAATTCTTCTTATTTTTTCCTATTTTTATTTATGCAATCTTTGAATTTTTTTGCAACCGATTACATAAAAATATGAAAAACAGAAAAGAAATCACCATCTACGATATTGCCCGAAAGCTTTCACTGTCTTCTGCCACTGTCAGCAGGGCACTTCGCGACCATCCGGCCATCAACAAAAACACCAAACGGAAAATTCAGGAAGCGGCCAGAGAAATGGGCTACCGTCACAACAATTTCGCCAGCAACCTCCGACGACAAAAAACACACACCATTGGCGTAATGCTGCACGAACTGAACAGTAACTTCATCACTTCCGTATTATCCGGTATCGAAAAAGTAACTACCGAGGCTGGGTATGACATCATCATAGCACACGCCGGAGAAAGCTATCAAAAGGAAATTGCAAACGCTAACAACCTTTTTCACAAAAGGGTGGATGGCGTAATAGCTTCCCTTTCCTTCACCACGGAAAACCTGCAGCACTTTCAGCAGTTTTTCGACAAAAACATTCCGGTCATCTTTTTTGACCGCGTAGATGAAGAAAGCGACTATACGCATGTTATTATAGACAATTATCGCTGCGGTTATCTGGCCACCAAACATCTGCTGGAACAAGGCTGCCGGAATATTGCCTTACTTACATCCAGTCTTAAACGAAACGTGTACGCCCAGCGCCATCGCGGGTATGCCGATGCGTTATATGATGCCGGCATACCTTATCAGGAAAACTATGTAATGATTAAAGATCTTTCCGAACAAAGCGCCATAGAAGCAGCGCGGGAAATTATGGCTATGAATCCTCTTCCCGACGGGCTTTTTGTTACCAACGATTTTGAAGCAGCCGTATGTATGCAGGAGCTCAAAAAGCATGGCATACGCATACCGGAAGACATTGCCGTTGTAGGATTTAACAACGATGCCGTCAGTAAAATTGTGCAGCCGATGCTAACCACGATTAACTATCCGGGTAAAGAAATGGGAGAAATTACGGCCCGAAATCTAATCAACCACCTACAAGGCATAGATAATCTGGAAAACACCAAGCGCATCATCATTAAATCAGAACTGATTATCCGCGAGTCTTCCTTGAAAAATAAAACTGCAGTTTGATGAAAAATTTTTTGCCTGTCTTCTGCTTCTTAATTCTGTCAGCATGTTGTCATGCGCAAGCGGGATATCATCTTTGGTTAAATTACAATTACATCAACAACCCAACGCTATCGAAGCAGTACAGAGAACTGACATCAGCTGTTTACCTGCCGGGTCACTCGCCTACCCTTGACGCCGTGCGCTATGAACTAAACAAAGCCATCCCCGCAATGCTCGGCAGTAACGTGTTGTATACCCGTGATATCCGTTCGGCCGGCGTTATATTTACAAAAAACCTCTCTGAGAAGTCTGATCAGGTGCCATGCTCATTACCTTTTGAAGCGCTGAATGAAGAGGGTTATTTCATACGGTATTGCGGCGCTTCGGGAAAACCGAAAATTATTATAGGCGCAAAGTCGGATATCGGATTGCTTTACGGTGCATTTGGTCTTTTGCGAATGATGCAATTGCATTTTGCTCCGCAGAAAATGAATACCACCACCTCACCGGCTGTGAAGCTGAGGTTGCTCAATCACTGGGACAACCTGAACCGCACGGTAGAAAGAGGGTATGCCGGATTCAGCATATGGAACTGGCATACGCTGCCCGAATACCGGGACCCGCGTTATACCGATTATGCAAGGGCCAATGCTTCAATCGGAATAAACGGAACAGTACTGACCAATGTAAATGCCAATGCTACCGTATTGACGCGGGAATGGTTGCTGAAAGTAAAAACGCTGGCTGACCTTTTCAGACCTTACGGGATAAAAGTTTATCTGACTGCACGTTTCAGTGCGCCTATTGAAATCGGCAAATTGAAAACGGCTGATCCATTGAGTGACTCCGTCAAAAACTGGTGGAAGGAAAAAGTAAGGGAAATTTATGCGCTGATTCCGGATTTCGGCGGTTTTTTGGTTAAGGCAAATAGTGAAGGACAGCCGGGGCCTCAGGATTATAATCGAAGCCATGCTGATGGCGCGAATATGCTGGCTGATGCACTGGCGCCTCATGGCGGCATTGTAATGTGGAGGGCTTTTGTGTATAGGCCTGATATTACCGACCGTTTTCGAGCTGCTTATGACGAGTTTAAGCCCTTAGACGGAAAGTTCAGGGATAATGTGTTGATTCAGGTGAAAAACGGGCCGATTGATTTTCAGCCGAGAGAGCCCTTCTCTCCGCTGTTTGGTGCGATGCCTCAAACTAATATGATGATGGAATTTCAAATTACTCAGGAATATGTCGGTCAAGCAACGCATCTGTTTTTTGTAGCACCCTGGTACAAAGAAGTTCTGGATGCAGATACGTATGCAAAAGGTAAAGGTTCAACAGTGAGCAAGGTAGTGGACGGAAGCCTTTATGGCAAAACATTGACCGGTGTGGCCGGAGTCAGTAATATAGGAAATGACATCAATTGGTGCGGGCATCCTTTTGCACAGGCCAACTGGTATGCCTTTGGCCGGCTGGCCTGGAATGCAACACTTCCTGCGGGAGAGATAGCAGAAGAATGGATAAAGCAAACCCTGACTCATGAAAGCCTTGCGGTACAACGAATAAAACATATCATGCTCCATTCTACAGAAGCACTTATCAATTATATGACGCCTATCGGGCTTACACATATCATGCAGGACGGGCACCACTACGGGCCAATGCCGTGGGGAAACAGCTTTCAAAGGGCTGACTGGAATCCGGTGTATTATCACCGGGCCGACACTAACGGTATCGGTTTTGACCGTACGGAAAAAGGAAGTAATGCATTAAGTCAGTACTTTACCGAAGTAAAACAGCTATTCGAAAACCCGGCCACCTGTCCTGATGAATATTTGCTGTGGTTTCATCGTGTGCCCTGGCATCATAAAATGAAAAGCGGAAGAACTGTTTGGGAAGAGTTATGTTACCGTTATTATACCGGAGTGGATTCGGTTCGTTCGTTTATAAAGTTGTGGCGCAGTGTGGAAAAATGGATACAGCCGGCTATTTACCGCCAGGTAAGTGATTTACTGGAACGGCAGTTGTATGAAGCCCTCTGGTGGCGTGATGCCTGTATTTTGTATTTTCAAACATTTTCAAAGATGCCGATACCGAAGCCATACGAGGCTCCTAAGCAAACCCTGGAGTATTTTAAAAACCTGAAAATAAATTATGCACCGGGGCATTGGTAGTGCTGATCAGCAAATGGATGAATGATGCCGTACCGACGAAAGGCTGCCCCGCCTGAAGGGTTTAGCCTTACGCCTGTGGCGGAAGGCCGAAGCCCGTAAGGCGGGGGACTGCAGGTGAGAGATGCACCGCAGCTGACAGCCCCAAAAAATAAAAACAAAAAAATATGAGTGAAAGAAAAGTTGCCATTGTTACGGGTGGCGGTTCAGGACTGGGACTGGCGATTGCCGCAAAATTCACACAAGAGGGAATCATGACGGTGATTGCCGGGCGAAATGCTGAAAAGCTGCAGGAGGCGGCTGCCCGGTTGGGTGAGCTTTGTTTGCCCGTTCCTTTCGATGTAAGTGAGCTGAAGACGGCGCCGGATTTTGTGCATCAGGTGGTGAAACGTTGCGGAAAAATTGACATTTTGGTGAACAATGCAGGAATCAATCTGAAAAAAGAATTCACGGAAGTGACGGATGAGGAATTTGAGCAGATTATCAGAACGAATTTAACGGGTGTATTTGTATTGAGCCGTGAAACGGTTAAGCAAATGATACTTCAGGGGAGCGGATGTATTATTCACATCAGTTCAATGGCTGCGCAATACGGCATACCCAAAGTGATTGCTTACACGGCAAGCAAAACGGCAATAGACGGAATAACCCGTGCTATGGCAGTAGAGTTAGCCCCAAAAGGAATAAGGGTAAACGCCATTGCGCCGGGATTTATTTATTCGGACATGACCGCGAAAGCGCTGGATACCGACCCTGAACGTAAAGCGAAAGTGTTCGGCAGAACACCCATGGGCAAAATGGGGCAACCGGAAGATATTGCCGAGGCGGCATACTTTCTGGCAAGCGATGCGGCAAAATATATAACCGGTGAAGTATTGCGAGTAGATGGCGGTAATGCGATTGGGTTTTGACGTAAGCAACTTACCCGTAAGGATGGATTACCGGAAAATAACGAGGCTTTAAAAAATATTCTTCAGATTTTTATCAGCTGTGTTCAACAAATAAGTGCAATTTATATAGGAGAAAGGAAAATGCTTTTTAGGGCTTTTTTCCTTTAAACCGGGTAGCACAATCTTTGTATTGCGTATGTCAAAGAAATAAAAACAACTCAGTTTAGAGCAAAGATATCAAATACAGGTTCTCATACAAGCGGGAATGAAACAAAAACAAATTGCCAG
>JAOAGO010000040.1 GCA_026415715.1 Chitinophagaceae bacterium
GTCTAAAGGAAAAAAGCCCTTAAAAGCTTTTTTCCTTTCCCTTTTAAAAAATTGCACTTATTTGTTGAACACAGCTAATCAGTTGTTTATATAAATTATTATTTTGAAAAGCCAAGTTAGAATTTGAGTCTGTGTCTTTAACCGGTAATCAACACGACTGCTTCTTTTCTTCAAAGTCCGTGAAAGATTCCCGAAGCGCTTCTTATCCTGAAGGATCAATAAGTGTCAGCTTTTTCATTTGAAGTACGAATTTTTTTTCCAACAGGAAATCAATTAACCAGAAGCTGAAATTTACCGGAAACCAAAATATTTGCAATACTCCGATTTTCAATGAAATTACATTTTTCATTATAACAATCCGACATCTGTTCACGCATTTGAACTAATACCATATCGCGGCAAACTCCAAAAAAAAAATTGCTTTTTAACAAAACTCTTTTTAGTAGTTTAATTTTAAAGCCATTAAGGAAAAACATTGATGAAAAAAAATTACTCAAGCAAGATATTGAAAGGTAAAAGTATATTCTGAAAAGAATTAATTACAATATCAGAAGAAAACAAATCAGTGACATTTAAAATAATCAAAAGGCTCTTTGCAGTCCAAGCATTGAAATAAAGCCTTGCAGGCCGTGCTGCCGAATTCGCTGATCAGCTTTGTGTTTGCCGAGTGACAAAGCGGACATTCCACCCCGTCTGCCGGCGGCGAAAACCGCCTGTCGGGAGGTGCAATGCCGTATGCTTTTAATTTTTGTTTTCCCGATTCGCTGATTTCATCCGTTGTCCATGCGGGGCTTAGTTGCTGCGTTATCTTTACATCTGAATAACCTGCACTAATTAACGCTTCGCGAATCTGAAATGTGATCACATCCATGGCAGGGCAGCCGGAGTAAGTAGGCGTTATGACGATTTCCAAACTGTTATCTGAATGAAAGCGAATGTCTCTGACAATTCCCATCTCGGTTATGGTCAGCACGGGAATTTCAGGATCATAAATCTTTTCCAGTATCAGTAAAACATCTTTTTTTTCATTATAGTAATTATCAGCCCTTGTATTCGTCACTGAAACCATATTTACTCATCTTTACATGAACAATACAGATTTTGTCGCTTCTGAATTTACTTCATGATACTACCAGGTTGCACCCGGATAAGCCCTTTGCATATACTGCATTTCAGCCAGAATATATCCCAGATATTCGGTATGATAACCGGTTTTACCTCCGTATTGAAACCAGGTATGCTGCGGTATGGGCAAATTGGCTTCCTGAAAGACATAAGCCATGGCTTCTTTCCAGGGTTGCTCCAACTCAGCTACATTTACTTCACAGGCTAACTCATAATCTGCAGGCCTGAACATTTCATGAGTGTATGGCCATAAGGTATCCAGTGCAGCCAGCATTCGCCGGTGGCTTTCTTCCGTACCGTCGCCCAGCCGGATTACCCATTCGCGGCTCCATCGCAAATGGTAAGCGGTTTCTTTCAGCGATTTGGCTGCAATAGCCGCCAGTTCTTTATCGGAATGATGCTGCAATTTTTCAAACTGAAAAAACTGAAACTGACTGAATAAATATTGTCGCAACACGGTGTGCGCCCAGTCACCTTTAGGCAGTTCGGTAATGAGTAAGTTTTTGAATTCTCTTTCATGGCGCAAAAATGCCAGCTTGTCTTCATCGGTGTTGCCGGTCAGGCGGGCGGCATATTGATAAAAATAACGGGCTTGGCCCAGCAAATCCAGCGCAATATTGGTAATGGCTATATCCTGCTCCAGCACCGGCCCGTGTCCGCACCATTCACTGTTTCGGTGGGAAAGGATGAGTGACGTATCAGCCAGATGAAGGAGATAATCATTCATAAAAACCTCACATATGATTTACTTCGTCGGGCAACTGATAAAATGTGGGATGCCTGTAAATTTTGTCTTTTGCCGGCTCAAACAGTTCGCCGGCTTCTTCCGGGTCTGAGGCATGAATGTATTTACTTTCTACTACCCAAATGCTTACGCCTTCCATTCTTCGGGTATAAACATCTCTTGCATTTTCAATGGCCATACGGGCGTCGGCGGCGTGCAAGCTGCCCACATGCTTGTGCTCCAGTCCGTTTTTGCTTCTTATAAAAACCTCCCATAACGGCCAGT
Source organism: Chitinophagaceae bacterium (assembly GCA_026415715.1). GTDB lineage: Bacteria > Bacteroidota > Bacteroidia > Chitinophagales > Chitinophagaceae > JJ008. The sequence continues at coordinate 2,135 of JAOAGO010000040.1, forward strand.
CAGTGGCTTTAGCCGTATCATGCCCGGAAACGCCTCCGCCGGCGTCGGGAATGTCACCGTATAGGAATTTGGATATCACAACTGCCATAACAAATTATTTTATTTTAAACCCAATCGGGGTGCGGTTTTCAAAATCCTCTGCTTTTTGTTTTTCTTCCAATAAGTAATCCAACGCTTCAAATATTTTTTTGAAATCTTTGTTGTATTTTCTTTCTAATTTTTCAATCTTATCTTGCAATTCTTTGTAATTCAGGGCATACTGTCTTAGCAAGACAAAACTTCGTATGATCAGAATATTGGTTTGAATGGCTCTTTCGCTGTTCAACACGCTGGACAACATGGCTACTCCCTGTTCTGTAAATGCCAGGGGGTTAAATTTTGTATGTTTACCTCTTCCTTTTTCTAAAATCACAAATTGTGATTTTAAAGAATTATACTCTTCCCGGGTAAGCTGAAACATGAAATCCTCGGGAAAACGGCTGATGTTTCTTCTGACGGCCTGATTCAGTGTACGGGTTTCTACCTGATAGAGTTGAGCCAGGTCGCGGTCTATCATCACTTTTTGCCCGCGGATTTCGTAAATTTTATTCTGAATATTTATAACAGACAATTCCATGCGGTAGTCTTTTTCAGGCGGCTTTTTCTTTTTTCTTTTGTTTTTCGGCATGGGCTTTAGCAGCCTCTCTTACCCAGGCGCCTTCTTCCCATGCTTTTCTTCGGGCTTCCAGTCGTTGTTTGTTGCAGGGCCCGTTGCCGCGAATGACATTCCAGAACTCTTCCCAGTTTATTTCGCCAAAATCATAATGGCCTCTTTCTTCGTTCCATTTCAGCTCGGGATCAGGCAACGTCATTCCCAACACTTTCACCTGCTCGGCGCACATATCCACAAACTGCTGGCGAAGTTCATCATTTGACTTGCGTTTGATTTTCCATTTCATACTTTGTTCACTGTGTGTACTTTCACTGTCGTGAGGGCCAAACATCATCAGGCTGGGCCACCACCATCGGTTTATTGCATCCTGACACATTTCTCGCTGTTCCTTGGTGCCGCGGGAAAGCGTGAGTAAAATTTCAAAACCCTGGCGCTGGTGAAAACTTTCTTCCTTACAGATGCGAACCATGGCTCTGGCATAAGGCCCGTAAGAGGTTTTCGTGAGCATAACCTGATTCAGAATGGCCGCCCCGTCAACCAACCAGCCGATGGCGCCTACATCAGCCCAGGTTAAGGTAGGATAATTGAATATGGAAGAATATTTCGCCTTTCCGCTGTGTAAATCATTGATCGTTTCTTCACGGCTTACGCCCAGCGTTTCACAAGCCGAATAAAGATATAACCCATGGCCGGCCTCATCCTGCACTTTGGCCAGCAATATGGCTTTTCTTTTTAAGGAAGGGGCACGGGTAATCCAGTTTCCTTCGGGCAGCATCCCTACGATTTCGCTGTGCGCATGCTGGCTGATTTGCCGGATTAAAGTTTTGCGGTATGCTTCGGGCATCCAGTCTTTCGGCTCTATTTTGATTTCATTTTCAATTTTTTGCTCAAAACTTTTATCTAAATCAATAACGGCCATAAGACAAGCATTTATTCACAAATGTAACCAAAATTTATGCGTAAGGTTCTGAACTTGCTGATATAATTTTCATAAAACGGTAAGAATTCTTTTTCTATTTTCATTTCACCGCATGTTTTTTAATTTTATCTCCGCTTCTTTTTAAACCTGAAAGCAAAACGAAAACTTATGAATCCGCTCAGATTGCTGACGGCTCTGTGTTTTCCGCTTTTCTTTCTTTCCGCCGTCTTGCCTGCTCCTTTTGTTTATGCCCAAAACGAATATCAGCTTGTCAAATACTCCTTGCCTTCGGGGTGGACATCACAGGATATCAGCGATGCCCGTTATTTTTTTCCCGAAAATGCACGGGATAAAAAAAATCTGGCTGTGGCCATCATTCCGTCTTTTAAAAGTAAGGACAACAAAGCGCCGGAGCAATTTGAACAATACCTGAAAGCAAGAATACGAAGCGATGAAACCCTGCTCGGCATGAGTGAAATAAAGCAACACCCTTCCTCCTGCTCCGATCAGAAAATCCTGATGGCTTTTCTTAAAGTGCAAACCGCAGCCGGTGTGGCGGATCGAATCTATTTTGCTTTTCCGGCAGAGGGCAAGTGGGGTGTACTGGCTATTGTGAATTCTCAGGAAAATCTGATTCAGAAATATAATAAAGAGTTAAGTCAGTTTGTTTCTCCTTGTTTAAAAACCGATTTATGGAGTACCTATTCCGCTTTATCTAAAAATATAAAAAATCAAACGGCCCCTGCAGCGGTTCAAACGGGTAGAACAGCGACGGGTCCGGTTACCGCACCAGGCGCTAACCCCATAAGGGCGATGTATGTAGCTAATATCATGAGAATGGTACCCAATACGTATGGCTTTGGCTATACTTACAGAAATTTCAATACATTCTGGGTAATTCTCAATAACGGGAAAGTGTATTTTGGCCCGCCGCCGCCAAATCCGTCAGATTTTGATTACGAATCGGCCTGTAGAAAAGAAGACGCCTGTGCTACTTACACCGACAAAGGCAGTAGTATTGTATTTACATGGAAAAATATTCCGGTATCGCTTCCTGACGGCTCATCCATCATCAAACTGAAACCGGCGTACAGCGGACAAACCGGACAAACCATATTTAAAAAAATTGCCGCTGAAAATAACCTCAGGCTTGAAGGAGCTTTCAGCCGGAAAACGTTTGTGGATATCAGTTCTTCGGTTACTTCGGGCAACGTCAGTGGCGAAACGGTTTTTGTTTTTTCCCGTGACGGACGATTTTCCATCTACGGATTTTCAGGATTCAGCGCCACCTCAAAAGGTACGCCTATGGGAAGCGTTCAGTCGCCCGGTGCCATTACCCCTCCGCCTCCGCCGGCCAATGTTAATGTGGGAAGGTCCTCAGAAAATTTCAGATACGGAACCTACGAAATCCGCAACAATCAGCTTATCCTTACATTTAGTGACGGCAAACGGGAGCAGTATTTCTTCTTCCGCTACCCCGGCGAAGAAAACAGTGTTATTGCCATCGGTGGCGTTAATTATATTAAGTAGGCTATGTTTTTAAAAATTAAAAACTTCGTGAAGCGCTGAAATTTTGCACCAAAACCGTTTTGTTTTTCGGAAACAAACGAATAGCTACACCGATGTACTGATATTTTTTGTCCAAAATGGCTTTTCGATGCCCGTAAGTTTCCGGCAGGTCTGCATCAATCAATAACCCGATCACATGATACAGGGCTGTACAATCGCCCAGAGTAGTAAAGGAACAATTTTCTGTTGCGGTAAGATGGCCTAGTTTTTCGCGAATGGTTTTGAATCGCTTCGGAAAATCATGATGTCCCATGTGACCGGTACGGCTGCAATACTCGGCATGCGATGCTGCCGTTGCATTCAGAACGGTTTCTGTTTTCAGCACGGGCATGGGAGGCGTTTCTTTTAATTCTTTGTAAAGCGACTCCACATGTTTCCGTCCGTCGCGGATATTTGTTGTTTTCAGAAATTCCTTTTCAATGAAGGGCCGGGCAATTTTTTCCAGAAAAAGCGGTGGGTTATACCGCACCAGATTGGTGAGAAGAATAACTTCTTTTTCGGCTGCCGAGAGCCCGGGAATATTTCGGGCCGTGTTGCATTTCTGAATAACCGAATCCGGATATAAAGAAGTATAACGAAACGAGCGACAGGTATCTGTGAGCAGTAAGGAAATAGCTAAAGCATAAAACATGATGAAGACGTTATTTTGTAATTATAACGCCTATGGAAAATACAGGCATGTTACAAAAAATATAAAGTTTTCAGACATTGATTTGAATCCGGTTCTTTCTTAGCGTTGTATATAGTTGTCAATAGACTGGCAGAGCCGGTCAAATACTTCTTCAATGGTGCCCATGCCGTAAATGGAGTGAAACTTGTTTTGCGCCCTGTAATAATCGGCAACGGGTGTAGTATCTCTTTTATACACCTCAAAACGCTGACGGATGATTTTCTCGTCGCTGTCATCGGTACGGCCTGATGATTTGGCTCTGTTTAATAATCGCTTGGTCAGCTCTTCTTCATCTACCTCCAACGCCAGCACAATATGTATGCCTGAATTTTTCTGTTCCAGCAGTTTGTCGAGCGCCTGAGCCTGCGCCACCGTACGGGGAAATCCGTCGAATAGAAACCCGGATGCGTTTTTATTTTTTTCATAAAAATGATCCACCATACCAATCACAACTTCATCCGGCACCAGAATACCCTGATCCATCAGTTTTTTGGCTTCCATTCCCAGAGGGGTTTGTGCCGCAATTTCCGCCCGCAGCAGGTCACCCGTTGAAAGATGCGCCAGTCCGTATTTTTTTACCAAACGTTCAGACTGTGTGCCTTTACCGCTGCCCGGAGGACCAAATATGACCACATTCAACATAAAAATCATATTGTAATGAAAATCAACAAATATAATGCATGAATGTAAAAAGCAAGAGCAAAAGCAGCCGAATAAAAAGGAAAAATGCAACTAACTGACAGTACTTTTGTTAGTTGAAATATGTCAACGCTGTTTTTTCTTTCTGCCCTTATCAGCCTGTATTTCGGTGCGTGCCAATCTGTTGGAAATCCTGAATTAAAAACAACTTATCTTATGGATACATCCAAAAAAAACAATCCTGTTTATTCTCATACCGATACTTCTAAAGTAAACCTGAGCAACGATGAGTGGAAAAAGATTCTCCCGCCGGAGGTCTATTACATTGCCCGAATGAAAGGCACGGAAAGGCCGTGGAGCAGTAAGCTGGAACATTTTTACGAAACCGGTACTTATTACTGTGCCGCCTGCGGGCATCCGCTTTTCAAAAGCGATACAAAATTTGACAGCGGTTGCGGCTGGCCCAGTTTTTTTGAACCCATTGGGAAAAATAACATTACTTATGCGCCGGATTACTCTCACGGCATGGTGCGCACCGAGGTAAAATGCGGCCGGTGCGATGCCCATCTGGGCCATGTTTTTGAAGACGGTCCGCCACCAACCGGCTTACGCTACTGCATTAACGGAGTAGTGCTTGATTTCAAAAAAAATGAAAATGAAACAAAAAAACAGGATGAAAAATTAAAGAAAAATTAACCTGGCATATTCTGATTTACAAACATTAGTTTTTTGAATCTTTGCTTCGAAAATTCTGATCTATGAGAAGATTTTCGGTTATACTCGGTTTTCTGACCATCCTACCTGTTGCCGTTCTTTCTCAGATAAAGCTAAAACTGACAGACCGGATTCCGGCAGATCCTGATGTGAAAATCGGAAGATTAGCCAACGGGCTTACCTATTATATCCGGAAAAATAAAATGCCGGAAAAAAAGCTGGAGCTAAGACTGGTGGTTAATGCGGGTTCAGTGCTGGAAAATGAAAACCAACTGGGCCTTGCCCATTTTATGGAGCACATGGGATTTAACGGCTCAAAAAATTTTCCGAAAAATGAACTGGTGGACTATCTGCAAAAAGCCGGAGTGGAATTTGGCGCCGACCTGAACGCATACACCAGTTTTGATGAAACGGTTTATATTCTTCCGGTTCCTACGGAAAATCCCGAAACGGTTGACAAAGCATTTCTGGTTCTTGAAGACTGGGCTTTTAACAACCTCTTTGACTCGTTGGAAATTGAAAAAGAGCGCGGCGTGGTTCTGGAAGAATTAAGGCTATCCAAAGGTTCAAGAGAGCGTATGTTACGTAAATATTTTCCCAAACTGATGAACGGATCAAGGTATGCAAACCGCTTGCCGATTGGAACCGAAGAGGTGTTGAAAAATTTCAGGCATCACACTTTAAAAAACTTCTATAAAAACTGGTACAGGCCCAATCTGATGGCCGTTATGGTGGTTGGTGATATTGAACCGGCCGAAGCCGAGAAAAAAATTATCCGCCATTTTTCCAAATATAAAAATCCGGCAAATGCCCCGAGTCGTCCGCAACTGATACCCATTCCCGGCCGCACAAAACCGGAAGCCATGGTAGTTACCGATGAAGAAGCCACATTCACTGTTTTACAAATTTTCAATTATATCAAACCCGCAAGGAAAACGCAAACCTGGGCACAATACCGCGAGGATATAAAAGAAGAATTGCTGAGCGCTCTCATTAACCAGCGCCTTCGGGAGTTGACTGAAAAAGAAAAACCGCCTTTTGTTCAGGCCGGCACAGGTTATCAACCTCTGGTGAGAGGTTATTCTACATTTGCATCTTATGCCGTGCTGGGTGAGTCGCCGCTGCAGGATGCGATGGATGCTTTGCTGGGAGAAATCAGAAGAGCCAAAGAATTCGGATTTCTTGCCTCAGAACTGGAAAGGGCTAAAGCCAACCTGATGAAAAATGCCGAAAATGAGTTGAACGAAAAAGACAAAACCGAATCATCTGAAATCATATCATCCTACATAGATCATTTTCTGAGCGGCACGCCGATTCCCGGCCCTGTAAATCGTTTTCGCTTTCTTCAGCAGATTTTGCCGGGCATTACGCTTCAGGAAATTAATAAAATGGCCAAAGCAATGCCATCACCGGCTTCTGCCTTTGCCTTGCTGACGGCTCCGGAAAAAAGAAAAACCGAGTTTCCGTCAGATGCCGATTTTCTGAAGTTGCTCATGGCTGCCAACAAAAAACCCGTGCAACCCTATCAGGAAAAATCGCTGGCCGCTTCTTTACTGGATAAAGAACCGTTGCCCGGGAAAATTATGGAAAAGATATTGAACGAAAAATTAGGCACTTACGATTATACCCTGAGCAACGGCGTAACGGTAACGCTGAAGCCTACCCGTTTTAAAAATGATGAAATTCTGATGGACGCCTGGAGAGAAGGCGGATTTCACCGCTTTGATATATCGGATAAAGAAAATGCGCAGTACTGTGCTCAAATCATCCAGAATATGGGCGTAAAAGATATGAGCCCGACGGATTTGAAAAAATTTCTTTCGGGAAAAAACATATCCGTTACGCCTTACATTAATCAGCATGAAGAAGGAATTGAGGGAAAAAGCAGCGTAAAAGATTTTGAAACCTTCCTGCAGTTGATGCATCTTTATTTCACCGGTCCGCGCAGCGATGAAGCGCTTTTCAAATCCTATGTTTCAAAAAGCAAAGCACAGTATCAGTTTGCCCGCATGTCGCCCTTTGCCTGGTTCAGCGATACGGTACTCAAGATAGCTTATAAGGGAAACCCTTGGGCATCAGCCATACCATCGCCTGAAGAATTTGATAAAATTCAGTTGGGAAAGGTGATGATGATTTATCAAACCATTTGGGGGAATGCGCACGGCCTTCATTTTACTTTTGTCGGCAACCTTGATGTGGGGCAAACGGAAAAATTGCTGGAAAAATATGTGGCTTCGCTCCCTGCGGCTCCCGCCAACATAACAAGCAAAGACAACGGCGCCCGGCTGCTGAGCGGAAGCCATGAAGCCATTTTGAAAAAAGGAAAAGAAAAACAAAGTCTGGTGTTGTTCAGTTGGGAAGGTGCCGCTCCCTTTTTGCCTGAAGAACGATTGAAGCTAAATGCCCTTACCGAAATACTGAATATTAAAATCACCGAACGATTACGTGAAGAAATGAGCGGTATCTACAGCGCGGGCATTACCGGTTCGTTGGAGAAAAGACCTTATGAACATTACACTGTAAGTGCTTTCATACCCTGCGGACCGGAAAATGTGGAAAAACTTTCCGATGCACTTTTTGCGCTGATAAGGGAGCTGCAAACCAAAGGGCCAGAACAAAAAGACCTTGATAAAGTAAAAGAAACGTTTAAAAACCAGTATAAAGTCAATCTTCAGGACAACGACTGGTGGCTTACCAATCTGGCCAATGCCCGTATCAACAAAATCAATCCGGAACTTCTGCTTTCGTTTGAAGAGCGGGTGAATGCGCTGACAACCGATGATATTAAAAATGCTGCGGTGAAATATCTTTCCGGGCCGGATATTTTCAAAGCGGCGCTATATCCGGAAAGCGCTACTGTAGAAACCGGACTGAAGCCTATGAAAAAAGGATTCTGAAAAGTTTACCCATCAGAAAAAAGGATGCCGCCGGCAATATAAAATTTAGCGTAATTTGCAGCCCTGTTTTGACCGGTATTTGCCGGCTTCTTTACTTGCCAGCCACCTTAGCTCAGCCGGTCAGAGCGGTTGTTTCGTAAACAACAGGTCTGGGGTTCGATTCCCCAAGGTGGCTCTGTTCATTTTTTCATTTCTGCGAAATCCGTTTTTCTGTTCTCTTCTCATTTACCGAAGAATCAATAAATATTTTTAAAAATATTGCAAGTACCTACATTTGCTCAAAACCGGGATAATGAAATTTTCTCAACTTGCCGAAACGTTAATCGGTTCGGAGATTGTAAAACTCGGAAGTGAAATCAAAGAACAGATTCGGCAGGGCAAGCGAATTTACAATTACACCGTGGGTGATTTTGATCCTTCCGTTTTCCCTATTCCTGCCGAACTGGAAAAAGCAATTGTGGATGCTTATCAGCATCATTACACCAACTACCCGGCAGCCGAAGGAAATCTCGATCTTCGGGAGGCGTTGCATCAATTTCTGAAAGAAGAAGACCGGCTGGATTACGGTTTACAGGAGATTCTTGTGGCCTCCGGCGGGCGGCCGCTGATTTATGCTTTGTACAGGGCAGTGTGTGACGCGGGTGATAAAATCATATATCCTGTACCCAGTTGGAACAATAATCATTACACCCATTTTGTAGGCGGCCATCATATTGTGGTTAATACCCGGCCGGAAAACAACTTTATGCCCACGGCCGATGAATTGGCGCCTCATTTAGCCGATGCAGCATTGATTTCACTTTGTTCTCCGCAAAATCCTACAGGCACTACTTTCCGCAAAGAACAATTAGAAATCATTTGCGATCTGATACTGGAAGAGAACCATCGCCGCGGTCCAAATCAGAAAAAACTGTTTCTGATCTATGATCAAATGTACGGGCGGCTGACGTACGGAAATATCCGGCATCATCATCCGGTACAACTTCGCCCCGAAATGCGGCCATATACCGTTTACATTGATGCCATCAGCAAAGTATTTGCCGCTACCGGCGTAAGGGTGGGATGGTGTATGGGGCCTGCGGAGCTTATGGCCAAAATGAAAGCCATCCTGACACATCTTGGCGCATGGGCGCCTATGGCCGAACAAAAGGCGCTGGCCCGCTTTCTTCCCATGAGTGACGCCATCCGGAATTTTCTGCACCGCTTCAAGGCCGAACTGGAGTTCAGGCTGCAATCCATCTATCAGGGTATTATGGACATGAAGCGGGAAGACCTGCCCGTGGATGCCATTGCCCCGGAAGCGGCCATATACCTCACCATAAAATTTGACCTGAAAGGAAAAACCACCCGTTCGGGTGAAACGCTGTCGGACCAAAGCGACGTAACACGTTATTTGCTCAATGAGGCCGGGCTGGCAGTTGTACCTTTTTATGCTTTTGGCGCAGAAAAATCATCGCCCTGGTACAGGCTCAGTGTGGGCACCTGTAAAAAAGAAGAAATTCCGGAAATGCTTCAGGCATTAAGGCAGGCGCTGACTCTATTAAAAAATTAGTGTAGTTGAAAAGACGGAAGCAGATAAAAAATTAATTTTTATTTATCAGAAAACTAAACGGAGGAGTTTGCGTATGTTTCAGCGCCTTTAAAATTTTTTTACGGTTATGCGTAATTCCCCAGCGGGTGGCCAGTTCAAATGATTGACAAAGTATGGAATCTGATTCGGCCGAATTCAGTAAACGGTCTATTTCCCGTAATTCAGCGTCGCTCATCCGGCTCCACTTTTCGGAAAACACAAACTGACGGTAGTTTAGAAACTTCATACAAAACATTTCGTTCATTTACATAACCTTAGCGCCGGGACAACTGCAGTTTTTCTTCGAAGGCTTTCCGTAACCGGTGTAGTAATTCCGGCTACACGACATCAAAAAAATAACCGCCGCAAATGCAAGAGTGACTATTTTGGCGCTTCGTAACATCAGTTATTTTGATACTAAATTATAAATTTTAAAACAAAATTCATATTCGCCGGGTTTAAATTAGCGAAATTTTTATGGTTCCTTTTGCCGGGTCTGCCGATACGATCCTGATACATAATATAAAACCAAAACTCCGCATTTTGGCTGCGCCGCTGGATTGGGGCCTTGGACATACCACCCGGTTAATTCCCGTTATTCAGGAATTGCTGCAACAGGATGCCGAAGTTTTTCTTGCCGGTAATGAAACCCAGAAAATCTTACTGGAAAAGGAATTTCCTCATTTGCCCTTTCTGCATCTGCCCGGCTATTCCGTAACGTATCCCCAAAAAAATGCCTCGCTTACGCTTCATCTGCTCAAACAACTGCCTCGTATCATAAAAACCATAAATGAAGAGCGTCACTGGCTTCAAAATGCTGCATCTAAATTCCGGTTTCACGGCGTGGTAAGCGACAACCGGTACGGATTGTTTCATCAAAACATTTCTTGTGTTTTTATGACTCATCAGCTCAACATTAAAACACCATGGGGAGCAGTGACGGAAAAAGCGCTGCGCCGGCTGCATTACCGCCTTATCAGCCGTTTTTCCGAATGCTGGATTCCCGACGAGGCAGGAGAAAGCAATTTATCGGGAATACTGGCACATCCGCCGGTTATGCCCCCCATTCCCTGCCGCTACCTGGGTATTCTGACCCGTTTTGAACGAAAAAGCATTACCGAAGCAAAAGGGAAATTGCTGATTCTTCTGTCCGGTCCCGAGCCGCAACGCTCGTTGTTTGAAAAACAAATCGCCGATGAGCTTGCCGGATATCCCGAAGAAGCAGTGCTGGTAAGAGGGCTGCCGGAGAAAAATCAGGAATTCCGTCCGGGCCATAACGTAAAATGTTTCCCTCATCTGGACGCATCAGAACTGAATCAACTGATGTGTGAAAGCGAATACCTTATCAGCCGAAGCGGATACAGTACGATTATGGATGCTTTATACCTCAGAAAAAAATGTATTTTAATTCCTACCCCCGGACAAACCGAACAGGAATACTTAGCCCGACGCTTGCATGAAAAACAGATGGCGCTCAGTTTTTCTCAAAAAGATTTTTCGCTTCGCAGCGCCTTGCAAATGGCCGGTACATTTGATTACCGCATCCCGGACTTAATAAAATGCATGGGACTTAAAAATGCAGTGAGCGGCTGGCTGAATACCCTCAGGGAAAAAATAACGTGATTCCCCCTCAGAATGGTCATCAAGATTAACTCTGATTGAAGTGAAGTTGAATCTATATAAATTCAAAAGCTTATCATTTTTTTAAGTCTTTTTCTTCCATCCGTTATTTCCGCGGTCCCAGTCGGGCAATTTTCGGGCGGGGTCAAGCATCAGCTCTGTAATTTCAGCCTCCGTGTTTACTCTGAACTTCCACAAAGGGCCGCGCTGCCAGATTTCAACGGGCAGTTGAATGGTTTGGCTCTTCCCGTTTTCCAGCTTCAGGGAAAGCGTAACGGGCATTGCCATTTTCTGAAGATTTTCTATTGTGATTTCGTAGATTTTTTGCGCACTGTCTGATCGCACCAGTTTCACATCTTTTACCGCCTGATCCAATTTCCAGTTGTTCAGCACCCAGCCGCGCCAGAACCAGCTCAGGTCTTCGCCGGAAACATTTTCCATGGTGCGGAAGAAATCCCACATGGTAGGGTGTTTGAAAGCCCACCGTCTGATGTATTCGCGGAAGGCCGAGTCAAACCGTTCCACGCCCAGAATTTCTTCTCGCAACAGTTTCAGCATTTGTGCCGGCTTTGCGTACGCGACTATACCCAGATTGTCCTGCTTTATCACTTCCGGAACGGTGTTCATTTCATCCATGTTTTCTCCGAAAGCATAACGAACCATAAAGGTCGAATTAGCGTCGGCAAAAAAGCCGGCCTCTTTGAATTCCCCTTTATTAAAAGCCTCGGTAGATAATTCATTGATGAATGAATTCAGACCTTCATCCATCCATGCATATTTTCTTTCATTGTTTCCGACAATCATGGGGAACCAGGTATGCCCGAATTCATGATCGGTAACGCCCCAGAGACCCGCGCCGGATGCTCTGTACTCGCAAAATACAATACCGGGATATTCCATGCCGCCGACAATGCCGGCCACATTCACGGCAGCCGGGTAGGGATATTCGTACCACATGGCCGAATAGTGTTCAATACTTCCTTTTACAAACTCCGTAGAGCGCTGCCAACCGTTTTTGGCAATGCTTTCTTCGGGATAAGCGCTTATGGCCATGCACTTTTTGCCGCCGGGCAGTTTTATACGTGCCGCATCCACAATAAAAGCTTTTGAAGCCGCCCAGGCCGCATCGCGGGCATTGGTAATTTTGAATTTCCAGGTGCAGGTTTTCTGATTTGGGCGTGAAGACGGCTGTCCCACTTCGTCCTGACTGCGTATCATTACCGTTTTATCGCTAGCCGCGGCTGCATTCCAGCGCTTCATTTGCTCGGCAGTGTAACATTCAGCCATATTCTGTAATTCTCCTGAGCCTACCACAATCATATCGGCCGGAGCTGTAACCCAAAATTCAATATCGCCGTACTCCAGATAAAATTCGCCGGCGCCCATATACGGCAGCGTATTCCAGCCCTGAATATCATCATACACACACATACGCGGATACCATTGAGCTATTTCATATATCCATCCTTTTCTGGTTTTTAATCTTCCCATGCGGTCGGTTCCGTATTCGGGCACGGTAAATTCAAACTGCATACTCAGCTTTATCTTGCCGCCCGAAGGTTTCAACGGCTCAGTAAGCCATACCTGCATGCGGGTGTCGGTAACGATGTGTTTGGGCTTGTAATTCCTGCCACCGGCCTCTGCCGATAGGTTCTGGATAACAAAACCGTCTGTAAATTTCCGGTTAGCCCATCGGCCGCCGGCCTCGGTAGAGGTGGCCGTACCTCTGGAATCTTTCCGGTAAATATTCTGATCCAGCTGAAGCCATAAAAAACGAAGCGCATCGGGGCTGTTATTGGTATAGAAAATTTCTACAACACCGCTTACTTTATGCTGCACCGTATCTAAGGTGCAGGTAATTTTATAATCAGCACGGTTTTGCCAGTAATCAGGCCCGGGTTCGCCGGAAGCGCTGCGATATTTGTTGCCGGGATAAGGATAAAACTGAGGATGAAACGTTTCTTTGTGATTATAAAGAGATGACTGTGCAACGGCAAATCTGATTTGAAAAAGGAAAGAAATAAAAATAATCGCCCTGAGTTGAATTTTCATATTCATGATTTAGCGGCGAAAGATAAAGGAAAATAAATATCCGGAACTAGCGGTCGGGTTGTATTTGCATTTTTTTAAGGAAACAAGGATTCGGCCAAGGGAACGCTTTCCGGACGGCCTACATCAATCCATTTGTCTCCGGTATGATCATATCCGCAGATGAAGTGTTGCGGGGTCAGGGCAAGGTAAACGTCAATCAATGAAAATTTACCGCGGAATCCATACTGTTCCATCAGCGAAAACACCTGATATTCCATAACGGTTACGGTGCTGTATGCCCTTTCCGCCGGCGAGCCGCTTGCTTCCAATGCCATTTTTACTTCGCCGGTTGCTGTATTTTTCCATCCGGCCAGCCTGTCGTCTTCGCAAAAGAGAAGTTTGCGGGTTGAGTTTCTTTCCATCACGCCAAAGCTGATAAGAGCGCCTTTGTTTTGATGAAAACGGACCAGTCGGTTCAGGTTCAGGTTGGTGAGAATATCGGCGTTGCAGGTGATGAAGGGTTCACCCGGGGTAAAAAAAGATCGGGCCTTAAGCAGTCCGCCGCCGGTATCCAGAAGCTGGTCTGTTTCATCGCTGAAAGATACACGGCTTCCCCACCCGTTGTTTTCCCGAACGGCATCCATAATCTGCGAAGCAAAATGATGAACGTTTACCACCACGTCGGCTATGCCGAATTGCTGAAGGTATTCAATATTGCGCTGCAGCAGCGATTTTCCGTTTACGGGAGCCAGGGCTTTGGGATGCTTGTCTGTCCACGGTTTAAACCTTGTACCCAGACCGGCGGCAAAAATCATGGCTTTCATACCGAGGGGGTTGCTTCGTTTATCCAGTTTCGGGCTTCCTGTTCAATGTGTACCAGATCAATTTTTACTTTGTATTTGTTTCGCAAGTGACGGGCCAGCGCATCGGCGGCATACACGCTGCGGTGCTGGCCGCCGGTGCAACCGAAACAAACCATCAGGCTTTCGAAATTTCTTTTCAGGTATTGCTCTACGGTGATGTCCACCAGGTCGAATACGCTGTTTAAAAATTCAGGCATGCGGGTTTGCTGCTCCAGAAAATCTATCACTTCCTTATCTCTGCCCGTGAGCGCTTTCATGCTTTCTATACGGCCGGGATTTTCAATGCCTCTGCAGTCAAACACAAATCCTCCTCCGTGCGCTGAAGTATCTTCCGGTATTCCGCGTCGGTAAGAAAAACTTCTGATTTTAACCACCAAAGGCGAATCGGGTGAAGCCTGCACGGGCGTAAAGTGGCGGATGATTTCATCGGCAGTACAGATGTCCAATGCTTTTCTGAATTCGGTTAATGCAATACCTACGCTGTGCTTTTCGATAAAGGTTTTGAGGTTGTTCAACGCCAGCGGGATGCTGGTGAGAAAATGGGCTTTGCGTTCAAACAAGCCCCGGAAGCCGTAAGCGCCCAGCACCTGCAGCAGTCTTATCAGCACATAACCGTTATACTGGCCGTAAAAAATGTGGCGGTCAATTTTTTCGCGGATCGTTTGCTCCAGAAAATGGATATAATCATCCAGTAAATTTTGCTTCCAGTCGTCGGGCAGGTTGGCTTTAGCCTGCCAGAGCAGCGAAGCCACATCATATTGCGGGGCGCCCTTCATGCCGCCCTGATAGTCTATAAAATAAGGTTGGTTTTGATGTATCAGTATGTTTCTGCTCTGAAAGTCGCGAAACATAAAGTATTTGTATTCGGTGTGAGTGAGGTAGTTGCTTAGGGCTTCAAAATCGTCTATGAGGAGTTGTTTGTCATAGGGTTTTCGCAATGCATCCAGAAAGTAGTATTTAAAATAAAGCAGGTCGGCCATAATGGCCTGCTTGCCGAATTCTTTGTTGGTAAGGCATTTTGAATAGTCAAGGCCCGCATCGCCATTTACCTGAAGCTGCGCCAGCGAGCGGAGGCTTTTCTGAAACAATTCATAAACGCTGTTTTCATATCCCTCTTCTTCCAACCTGGTCAGCAGCGATTGCTTTCCTAAATCTTGCTGAAGGTAGTAGAGTTTGTCGCTGCTGATGATGAGTAATTGAGGAACCGGTAATTTTTTATTCAGAAAATGGCGGGTGAAATAAAAAAAGGTTTCATTTTCTTTTATATTGGCGCCGTAGGTACCGATAATGCTGCCGGCCTGACCGTGTAAGCGAAAGTAGCGACGTTCGCTGCCGCTGGGTGGTAAAATTTCGGTTTGATCGGGGGGGTATCCCGACCATTCCCGGTATAATTCGGCTAAAGCATCCACATGGCGTTGCATCGGGCAAATGTAAAAAATTAAAGCAGATTAAATATTTTTTCAATAACGCAGCGCTAATAAAACGTTTTTGCAGTTGTATCCAAATCAATGTGACAGGCTTTGCATTTGGGCGGGTATCAGAACAATCATCTGTTAAGCAGCATGAATCCGTTGCCGGCACTCAGGAAGCAACGGGGTGCACAACCTGTCCCGAACTTGCATTAGAATCACCGTCAAATGATGCAGATTGCTGTTACAGCCGGTGGTTCCGTGTGGTCTGTTAGTTTTCATTGTATCCGAATTGTCTGCTTTGCAAAACCTCTTTCCACCAATTCTCTCTTTCCATTATGATTTGGTCGTCTGTTGTTGATTTGTAAATGTCGAGCATTGAATATTTGAAATTTTTCTTTATGTAACCGAAAGAAAGCTTTTTAAGTCCTGCGTTTCCTCCATGGCCGGTTGCAAGATATGCTTTCTAGCAACCAAAAATCATTTCTTTTCCGCAAGCCGAACCCACATACATTTTGCCACTTGATTTGTCGGTTATTAAATAAATGCCTTTCTGATTTTGTAATGCGGCTTTCCAGCTATCTTTTTCCAATACTCGTTTCATTTCTTCCCAGCTGATATGTACTTTTTCATAACCCGGAAATACTTCATTTTCGAAAATGTCCGGTAAAATTTGGTGTACATAACAGTCATTTATCACAGATTCGGCATTACGTATCATTGCCTGTGCTTTGTTTTTAAATTTTATAATTAAACGTCCGGAATATTTTTTATACTCATGTAGTTCCTGATATTCGTAACCGACACCGTTTAAAACATTCAAGTCTCTTGTTACTTTTCCGATATGAAATAATAACCAAAAATCTTCTTTAGGGTTAATTTTTACGAATCCGATAGTAATTTGTCCTACTCTGTAGGATTTATTTTTATTATAATTCCAATAATGACCTTCAAGCATTGTTGCAATTTCTCCACGTTTAAAAAGTTCGATCGGATTCCAATTTTGAGCGAACATTAAATTAAAACGAATTTTTACGTTGTTAAGATTGTCAAGTCGTAATATGTCTTTAGTTTGATCCTGTTCATTTTCTAAAATTCTTTCGTTTCTAGTGTAGTACTAACATTAGATATAACTGTTCAGGGCTTGGCGAAGTGTCGGATTTAAGAGCATTTAACTGTCAATCTGCACAAATGTTGATAGAAGCACTGCACTTGATTTAACCACGTCAGCCCCCATTGCGGCAAACGGTTGTTGTAGGTATTGCATAATATTTTCATTTAATCATTTATTTATTCAATTCAAACTATTTTAAAACCATTAGGTGCTTTTGTACTATTCTTCTTGTTATAAGGACAGATATAAATAGTGGCTATTTGTTTTCCATTTGCAAAAATCCTGTAAGCATCAATAGGATGTTTTATATTAGGTGCTTTCATGCTACCAATTCTTTTATAAGTTACTTCTTCACCATTTTTCGTTCTTAGACTATCTAAATAAAAATAACTGTCCGGAATTGAACTTGTTGGAATTGGGTTGGTTATCTCTAAGCCAAATTCACCATAACCTTCGGGCATTTCATCTTTATCTGTACCTTTTGGATTTGATGTTTCAGAAAATTGTCGTGTTATTTCAAACCACTTGTTTAATTCATTTGCTCTTTTATTTTTTGAAAGAAGATAATTATAAAATTGATTTATTGTATAATCATCAAAGTATTTTAATGCGTAAGGCGCAAGATGTTGTTTTAAACGTTCTTTACTAAAACTGCCATTCATGCTTGTAATATAGCAAATACTTGAAGACTTAACGAAAATATTTTGTGCTGTTTTTTCATCAATACTGTAATTTAAAATGCGAAGAAGTTCCTTCGTTCCTTCATCAATATCTTGCTTCCCATTTGGAAATATTTCTTTATGTATTTTTTCGAGTAAACTATTCAGTTCACCTTTATCTTGCTTTTGTACTTGATTATTTAAAGCCCAAATAATTAGAACAATAACTGCAATTCCTAAGATGATTAAAATAACTGTCATTGTGTATTTATTTTCAAGTTTATTATTATTTTATTTTCAATAATGCATCAACCTACAAAGGTTTGTGGCTTGGCGAAGGTGGCGTTTTTCACCACTAAACCTCATACAAAGAACCGCACTTCAATTATAAGAAAAATTTTCATACGAACCACTGCATCGCCACTTTTGCCAAACCGCTGTTACCGGATGCCCTTCTATTATTTATCCTTCTTAGAATATAGTCAAAGAGTTTTGTCTCATCATGGCATTTGCTTGTTGCACAGAAGTTACAGAATTCTCTGGCTTGTAAAATAATTCACTTCTGGCAAGTATCTTTTCAATTTTTCTTATTAGCAAAGCTTCTCTGGCTTTCTCAAGGTCTTCGTCAATTGAATTCTTGCTTCCTGCTTTGATAAGCACCACTAATAATTCCAAGCAAAAAAGAAATAGAGTAAATAGTATATATACACCCATCATGAATTTGTCTTGTGCAATGAGATCAAACATTGCTTTAATTCTAATCAAAAGAGCATTGCCATTGAAATCAGATTCGGCTTTTAATTTTGCATTATTTCTTTCAGATTCAAGATTAGATTGTAAAGCAGATAATTTTAAGTTCTCAGATATGTAATCAGCCTCTAGCTTTGATGCAATACTCATTTTTATTCTTGTAATTCCGTCAACACCTTTTCTACCGCTACCACCAGTACCGTCTGCTTCACTTTTAGCATCTTTTAAGGCTTGGTTCCATTCATCTCTTTTTTGTGCAACGACTGCTTGTTGGTTTGCAATTTTTAGAGAAAAATCTTCTTCTACATTTTTTACAGCTTTATTAATTTCATCCTGTTTGTATTTTGCCACTTGATTATCAATATCATGTTTAAAGATTACCTCATCCATGCTTATTGAGCCAAGGGACGCAACTAAGAAACCAAGTAGTATTCGAAACCAAAAAATAAGTTTACTTCCGTTTGACATAATTATTGATCTTTCTATAAGAAATATTATTAAGCTAGAAATTGTTGCCGCTATAAATGCATAAAAAATACTTCCTTCCAAGACATGCCTAATCAGCAAGAACGTACTAATAAACCATAGAATTACCGGAACCATCATGCAATTTGCATATAAAGCGATTTTCCGTTTACTACCCGGTTGGAATGTTTTGGTATATTCCGGGTTTTCACCAATTATAAGGCTGTAATACTTTAACATACCATATAATTTTAAAGGTTTTTAATAGAGTTCAATAAATTTTCGCTTTCTATAAAGTCATTAAGGCCTTGAACAAAACCTTGATGATAACTATGAATAGCATTCATTACCCAACCTTCATTTTCAGTTGAAAGCTCTTTTTGTTTTTTAAGTAGCTCAATTGAACTATTTAATTCATCAATTGTAAACTCTAAGTTTCTTCGAGTTTCATCTGAGATTTTCTCAACATTAACTACCATCATTTTAAGTTGCAGACGTTTTTCCAATTTCTCCTGAATCATCTGGTCAATAATCAATTGGAATTCTGCCCTAATTTTCTTTTTGCCGGTTTCAAGAGTCTCAAATGAGTGATATTCAAAGCCATCCTTGACTCCAATGGAATGAAAATCACGTTCCAAGAAGGCCGAAATCTTACTCTTTGATTGAGAAACTGTTTCTTCTTGCTCACCCTGAGGCGGTTCTCTGTCAATAAATAAATCAATAGGTGGCGTGTTTTCAGGTAGTGATTCTACTACTGATGTTGCCTGTGGTGCAAATGTTTCTGCACTTAAATGCCCGTTTTTACTTGAGCTGTCGAAAAATCCTTTAAAGATGTTCATTGTATTAAATTTTAAATTGTGAAAGATGGAACTTTAAATTTTGCATGACCTGCTAAATGGCATGTCTCGCAAAGCGTTATTAGGTATTTGTTTTCATATTTCCAGGGAAGTTTGAAATTTCCGGTCTGCTTGCTTACATGATATTGCCTATGATGCACTTGAAGCCTGGTTGTTGCTCCGCAACAACGACACTTGTAATTATCTCTTTTCAAAATGGTTTTCCTTTTCTCTAGCCATTTTGGACTTTTTAATAAAGTATTATATTCTATTGTCATATTTTATTGATTTAAAAGTTATTTTGGAAATTCACCGGTTAATACTGCCACTGTTGGGTCTGGAATAAAGCATACATCAATGCGTTTTATTTTATCATTCTGAACTTTCACTAACACTGAGGCTTTTGTAATACATTCTGAAGTGATTTGTGTCAATACTATGCAAGGTCTGTTTTGCAAAGATGGATGTGTAGCAATTTCTGCGGTTACTATCATTGTCTGTAACTGCTTAGCTTTTTTAATAGCGTTAAATTTTGAATGTAAATAAGAAATAAATTCTCTTTTTCCCTCAATAGGTAGAAGAACCCATTGCGACTCATAAATAAAATTGTCAGCCAGTTTTTTTTCTATAAAACTGACATCCAGATTGTTCCAGCTTTTAGCTAACAGCCTTAATGTTTCTGTTTCTTTAGATATCATTTTGCCTGTTCTTTTTGTTTCATCCAACCGTTTTATTGGTTTGATGATACAAATGTAGAATGGCCGTATTCTGAAATAAAGCTTTGTAAGGTTACAAATTAGTTTTATAAGGTTGCAAAGGGGGTATTAGTAACGGATATCAAATGATATGTAATCAGGGCTGATATTGATTTTGAAAGCTTCGCCTCTGTTTCCATTAAGATAGTAGAAGTTGGCTAGTGGCTCTCCCAATTCTTCTTTGAGCTTTTTATTTAATCTGGTTTTATTCACAGAAAAAGTTCCTCCTTGATAGTAAGGCTTGATAAGTTCATCAATACTTGACTCTTCTCCGGCTGGTCGAAGCTTTCTATAAATTGCCAATAATTCTTTTTTATGAGATTGTAAATCGTTCAGCATTATGCCTTCATTATGCTTGAGAAAAAAAATGAATAAAGTTGACTCAAGCGGATTTAAGTTTATCATTTTGTTACCAATGAATATTTTACCATCCTTATTAACATGAATTGACTTTGGGTTTATATTTCGTGTAAATCCCTGTTTAAATAAAAGTTGATCTCTTATTACCTCAAAAATTCCGAGTGATTGATTAATTATCTGGTCATCAATATTTTCCTTTTTCATTTTGGCGAGACAATCATTACAAATGTCTCCTGTTCTTAATTTTAGAATTATTTCTTTTTTGTTTCCACAAAAATCATTCATACAGCCCAGGGGCTGTATATGAATCCAGTCATTTGGAAATGAGAGGTGTAACTTCATTAAACATCTTAGAACATTTGCAACTACTTCATATGCAATAGGAAATTTTGAATTCGCTTGCGTGAATAATTCCCATCCACTTGTTTGCACGAAAGCATTTTTATTTTCATTAAATATACTAAAGAAATTAAAAGAATTTCTTCTTTTAGTTAAGAGTATGATGAAATCAGATTTTCCGATTTGAAAAGTTTTTCTATAAAAATCACAAAGGAAAAACAATTCTGACCAACTCAAGGGAGTTTCCTCACTAATTTGTTCCAAAAAAGGAAATTGTTCTGGGTTGAATTCGTAATTTTCTGCAATAAACTCCATGGGCCCTTGAAAGGAATTAAGCAATTCCTCAACCTCTTCAAGGTTTTCAATTTCGTACTCCGGTGTTTTTATTAAATACACTTTCATGTTTTAAACTTTCTAGAGTTCTCTTTCTTTTAGGGTTTCCGTTATCGGACTGAGGCTTTGCGGGTGGTCGGGTTTCCCTGCCTGCCGGCAGGCAGGGAAGCACAAAGCTGTAAACCTACACAAAAGTTTGATAGGAGCACTTAGCTTCAATTTTGAATGTCACCGCCAATTGAGGTAACACGCTGTTATAGGGCGTTTTTCTCTTCATTTAAATGACTTATTGCGTTTTGAAATTTCTCTGAAAAACTTTCAATGTTTACTACTTCCATCCCAAATATTTTTTTTAATGCAACACAATTTGTTTCATTTACTTCTGTTAAAACCATAAAAGAGTGTTTGCTGTCTAACTTCATTAATTTTGCCATTTTTGAATATTTATCAACATAGTTTTGGTATTCACCAGTTTTGGCCTCAAACCAAAATATTTCGTCATCAATGGAAAATAAAACGTCTAACTCGAAATCATCACCGTTCGGAAGAATAATTTGAGGATTAGTCAAGTAAGCAAACTTTACAGGTCTTTCTAATTTTCGTATTGTATTTTTTACTTCAGTCTTGATAAATCTTTCTAACCATTGACCAGTAAAGAAATTTATTGCGGTTGGAATTCTATTAGGTTTAGCATTTATTATAAACTGTGGGCTTTTGAAATATTTGTATTCAGATAAAAAAGCAATTTGGTATAGTGAGTTACACAATTGACAAGAATAGCTAACTTCTTCTTGTGTTGCGTTTTTCAAGTCAAGTCTAAACCCACTTCCAGTATTAAGTTTGCTTTTAATTGCGTTATAAACCTTTTTGACTCTATTATATCTGTTGCCTATAAACAACGCAATATTGTCCAATACATCATCAATTTCTTCATCTGTTTGAAATGTTTTTACTTGAATATTTCTCTCTGATAAAAACCTAAAAATCGGATTTAAGTCGTTTACTTGTATAGTCTGATCATTTTCAGTTTTTAAATCGTTGATTGTATCGGTTTGTCCCCCCTCTAGTCCATTTGTAATATTGAATGCTGAATTAATGATATTCTCTCTACCAGCAATTCTTTCAAGTGCTACTGCAATTCTTTCAAGTATGTTTATCAATTTTTCGTCTGTCATTGTTTTTCATTACAATGCCCGCAAACACTCAAATCTACACAATTTCGAGTTAAATAGCAATAATTATTATGGTATTCTTATTGGAGTTTGATAGTTAATTATTTGCACAAAATATATTGTTGCACATTCGGTATTATTTTAGTAATCTTTTACGCAGTATAATGCCGGAAATATATTTTTTTGACAATACAAAATACGCATATTGAAGTGAATAAATCAGAGCTTAGTTTTTCTTTTGAAACACATCATCATCGAAACGTCGTTTAGGTACGATAAAAACCTCACTTTGTTATACACATCTTACAAACATTGACATTTTGAAGTGGAAAGGTCCTTTAAATAAATTATAATACCTGTTTTTATTCAAACCTTTCCTTTCGTCAGGAAAGTGAAGGTGTTTGTTTAAAAAATTATTGCCGACAGGTATTCCACAGCCGAAGGGCTGCCCCGCCCGGAGGGCGAACGGAGTGAGGCCTGAGTG
>JAOAGO010000041.1 GCA_026415715.1 Chitinophagaceae bacterium
TGACAGGAAATAAAAAATGGAAGGTGGAGTACTCCACCGTCTTAATCCTTGTTATAGTGGATGATACTCTCTGACTAGAAGGAATAACAGAAACATACAAAAAAAGAGGAAAGTCTTAATCCTTGTTATAGTGGATGATACTCTCTGACCCAGTTGTCCAAGGTACTAAAGTATTGGAGAAATATGGTCTTAATCCTTGTTATAGTGGATGATACTCTCTGACTCTACTTTTTATAATTAGCTGAATATCAAATATCTGATATGTATGAAACCCTCCCAAAACCGTATTTTTTCCCATTTTTTTCTTCGTTTAATCAAAAAAATATTATCACTGGCTTGTGTGTAATCAAGCTTATAAAAAAATTTATAAATTCTATTATTTTATAAACTTACAAATCTACTTGCCTAATTTAAGATGTATTTCACCTTATATCTTTACGTAAAGTTATTTATCATTTACTTTTTCGCAAAATTTATTTTCAATGTGCTGGCTTATTGCCGAATCATATTCAATATTTTCAATTGGTTTTCTTTATATATTCCCAGGTCCCTTGTTTCCGTTAACTTATCGAGCAGCCGGAAAAAATCATCCGTTTGCATTTCTCTTTCTTTCAAAATCCCTTCAAAGGTTTCTTCATCAACTGCACCCAGTCTATGGACGATATCATTTCTCAGATTCCGGAATTTATCCAGTATCTGAAACAGTTTTTTTATGTCTTTAGTATCATATTTTTGAAAATCTTCAAATTTTTTGTCCGAAGTCAGTTTTCTCAAAATACGGAAGTATGCAAAATTATTTGGATTGTTTAATTTTACCCTTTCATTTCTGAGATATTCAACCATCTCTTCCCCAAATTTTTCTTTTAAAAAATTTACCCATCTTTCATTTATAACTTCTTGCCGGGGTAGCTTCTGTTCAACTGTAATTTCATATTTATAATCATAAAATGTGGAAGTAGATACCTGCAGCTTCTTTTCTATTATCAGCTTAAAAATATTTTCCAGATAAGTATATAGCCGGATCAGCGCCTCATTGTATTTTTTTTGGTTAATGAGTATTTTTATATAATAGACCAGATCCTGCAATTTTTCCCACTGTTTGTCTATTTCATTGGTTTGTTCCTGATTTTCTTCAGGCAGGTTTAAATGATGATTGAGCGTTAGCCGGTTGTGTAAGTACCGGCAATGTTTAAATACACATGTCAGATTTTCTCCAAAAAAATCTTCCAGCGGCAGGGCTTTGTCAAAATCATAATCCTCAATATGCTTTATCAGAGTTTCCCGCATCAGGTCGGTGAGGAATAATTTGGGAAACTGCAGCTCCGTCACATCATCTTTTTCGGCTGCCTGAAACAGCTTTACCTTGTGTCTGAAATATCGCAAAAATTGCAGGGTAAGGGAATGATTGATTTGATCAATTCCGCCCTGAGGTAATATCCATATATTTTGTATATGGTCTTTTTGTTCAATTATCTGTTTGGCTTTATTTAAAAAATCCTGATATTGAAAGTCTATATCACGCACCTTTTCCTTAATCTCGTAAGATATATGCTTGGCTTGCTGAAAAATGGATGAGGCAAAGTTTTGCAGAATCTCTTTATAATACAGCGTGTCCGAATGTTTAAAATTCTCGTCTTGCTGATTGGTGTAAACCCACATAAACGCATCGGGGCTGAATTGGTTTTTTTTTAAATAATTAAAAAATCGTTCGGCTATGGGAAAACAAATTACCTCTTTAAAAAGACTCAAATGCTTTAAAACAGATTCGCCGGCTGATCGGGGATTTTTGAAAAGATAATAGTCTTCATAATTTCGGTTTTTGACTATTTCAATTTTTATTTCCTTTTCTTTGTGATACAAAAATTTTTTTTCATTTTCAGTTTCAACAGAAAAAACGGTTTCTCTTTTTACGTTTTCAAGACGAAGCTGCACATCACTGGTACCTACAGTAATAACTACCAAATTAGTCATATCAGGATATTTGTTCTTTCACTGAAATTTTAACAAAACCAAATACATCGCCGTTGAGTGTGGTTTTACGGGTTTTAGGCCACATCGAGTTTTGGGGATATACTTTTTTCTGTATTTGCTTTCTAAGCTCTTCAAATACTTCGTCTGAAATCTTTTCAGGGCTGGTGTGTCTTACCCATTCGCCGGTGGTATAAGTCCACCCTACATGACCGCCAACTCGTAGAATGCATTCATGGCTTTCGCATTCATTTATATGGTCATAAATTGAATATAATTTTTCATAAAATTTTTCAAATATCTCGTTGTTTCCGGGAGCATTTGTATCTAATTCTTTCAAATCGCTTTCTATGATTTGTTTCATGCTTCCATTCAGTATGGAAAAAAAATTTTTTTTATTAGTCAAATGCGGAACTTGATTGGCATTTCTTGGTATTACCCCCTTGTTTATGTTTTTCAAAAACCATTCAGTATCTAACTTAAACGAAAATTCAGCCTTACAGCCCGCCGGAATACATTCGATGAGTAAAGATTCTCGTCCTTTTAATTCCCATATTTTTCTTTTAAAATCAACTAAATTCAATATTCGAATTTCATAAATCTCGGTACTGACTTCCGGAAAAACTACATCATAAATTTTCACAAAACGATTGATAGATTCATTTGGGTTTTTGCCGAAAACTTTTTTTTGAATTTGATTATCTTTGAATTGTAATTTTCCATTTCTATCATAAATCGGAATATATTCATTATTTCTCAGAAAAACGTTATCTTCTTTATCCCGCCTAACTAATAAAATATCTGTTTCATTTTGTTCCTCCGGTTTAAGATAATTCTTAATCAACAAGGTACTGATGGCTCCTTTTAATGAGCTTCCGGGTATGGCAGGCCCCTGCATAGCCGTACGGTAGTGAGTTTTGAGCTGGCTTGCCGAAGGTGAACCGGTTTTCAGCTCCGCACTGTAAGCGGATAAGGCTTCCGGATGGTTAAGCATACGAGGGCCGCCTATACGGTTTAAAAAATTACTCAGCGTGCTTCCGCTTAATAAAGCATCTGCCCACTGATTCAGATTTTCCGTACCGATGGCTTGAAGCATTTTCTCGTCGTCAATAAAGTAAATGCTGTTATCCTTTATGAAAAAATCAATATCCTTATTGAGTATTACGCCACTGCCCACATGTACGGGTGTCAGGGTAGTGAGCGTAGCGCGAAGCATCTTTGAGAGGTTCTGAGATTCAGCCATATATGTAGAATTAAAATGAAACAAATAACGGTTGGCCATCCCGCCAAACCGGATGTAAATCTTTTTCATTCGAATCCGGACGAACATCAATACATTTACCTTTCAGGGGTACAGTGCTTTGGAATATACTTCCTGCTGTAAACATCCAGACGGTTTTTTTCCTCAGGCTCCTGAACCGGGGTTCCCCGCCGGAAGCTATGTATCCGCCTCTTTTGATAAATTCCCAATACGATTGGCTGAAATCTATATGAGGCAGTTCTTCTTTATCGGGTAAATAAAGACCCAGATTCACGTACTTGCCTGAAGAAGAAGAAAAACGAAATTCAAAAGGAATCACATCATTTTCCGGCTGAAAAGTAAAAAACCCGTTTCCTACCGAACGGTCTGTACCGATGCCGAAATGACTGAGCTGGCTCAGAGCAAAAATGATCTGTTGTTTAATCGTTTCGTTATCAAACTGAGCCAGAAAAAATAATCCGCAACCTTCATTAAAATAAATCCGGTCCACATAATATGGTACGGCTTCATCTTTACCATCCCGGGGCACCACTACTCTAACCTGAACCTGACTTACGAAAAAACGTTGAGATGCTGTTTCAGCTTTTTCGCAGACAAACAAACCGTCCGGAGTAATCTGTTCGGGAGAAAGTTGTAGTATTCGTTCTTCTATGTTCAGTACGCTTTTTCGGATAAATTCTTCAAACAATCTATGCGAAAGAAATTCAATTTTTTTGGCCTTTTTAGCGCTTTTAGAAATTTCGACTCCCTCAAAGTCCAGTTTTACGCTTAGTGCGGGCCTGGGAAAAAAATACTCCTCTTTGCAAAAGGGGAAACAGGAAGATATCCGAAACGATTGAAAGAAAGCGTCTTTGTTTTGTTGCCATTCCTCAAAATAAGGAAAACCGGCAACGTACAAAGCCGATTTGAGTGCGTCGGAGTGAAAAACTACATCCGACTTGTCGAAGGTATCTAAACCCCTGCTCACATGCAGAGGAGAATTGAAATGCATTTTAAACAGGTGCAACATCATTTACTGGCTTGGAGTCGTGTAATTCTCTTAATTTTGTGTCAAATTCATGGGTTATATCTTCTTCGCCCTGAGCGGGGTCAGCATAATAGCCGTCTGTTTTTCTGGAAATTATTTTATCAATCCGGATAGCGATATGTCCATATCCTCTTGAGCCATGCCCGCCCAGATAGTCGTCTTTCAGCAACATTAAAGAGGTAAAAAGGTCTTCCAGAAGTTGTTTCTTATCGTCCTTATCCCAGATGTTCAGGATCATGTTCAATGAAAATACCGCACCGGCCGGTACTCTTTCCATCTGCCGGGGATTCGCTACCGAGGTTATCCGGTCAATTACTACTTCTGTTTTACCTTCCGTATAAGGCATATCCGTATGTTTTAATACCTCATCGGCATTTACCAGAAACCCGTCTCTTACAATTAAACGGGACGGTTTTTGATTCTCATTGCCCGAAGAATTACCAAATAAATCAGCCGGTCTTCCAACCTGAGAAGGACCATATTTCACTTTTGAATTTGACTTTTCTTCCTTATCAACCATTCCAATTGCCACTTCAAAAAGACTTCTCATTTTTCCTTTTAATGAGCTGCCGGGAATGTAAGGCTGATTGTTGAAGGGGTTACGGATGACTTGTTTGTCAATACCCCCAATGCTCATGGCGCTGGTACTGCCGCCAATGTGGAGTCCGGTTTTGAGTGTGATGGTACCGGTTATTTCTATTTTTTCAACCAGTTTAAGCGACATATTCTGAAATTTTAAAAATGAAAAAAATTAATCTTTACCACCATGGAATTTATGATAAGCCAAAATGGCTTCGGCGAGTTGCATGAAATAATGGAATTTCTCGGCTCCATTTTTACCATCATTTTTGTTTATTACTTCATAAGCAATATTGAAAAATTTATAAAATTGCAAGAGTCCATCATTATCGTGCCGCTTCACAGCATATGCCAATTTGGGTTTTACCATTAAAAAGGCCAGTTTCTCTGCATCATAGCCCTTCATTTGGATTCGCCTCAGTTCCCCAAAAAAATTGCGTAGTTGTGAAGTAGTAAGCTTTCCATTTTTTAATATTGAACCAAACTTATCCGCAAATTTTACAGGCTCATCATCTTTAATTCCATTCTGAATCCAGGATTCAATTTTATTTTTATAGCTATTTAAGTCAAAATTGTGATGTTTTCCATTTGCCATAGCTTTAGCATTTTATGGTGAATAAAAAATTTACCTGTTTTCATACTCTGCCCATCGGGCAGCAAACGCTAATAATTGCAGGGCATGATACCGGGTATCCTGAATCAGCCCTCCAACCCTACCTTGAAAAATAAATTTTATCCATTTATCTAAAAACTGAATAACTTCAGAATCCTTTTTTATCCGAGCTTTTAATCTTCCAAACTGATATGCAGCAATCCAAATGAACGGCAGTTGGGCAGGTTCATAAAGGTCCTTTTCGGAATTATAACTGAATTTTGCCATTTGCATCAACAAATAAGTGTTGGCAACAAAAGCCGTTGGTAGTCTTTTTTCTTCCAGATATTTTTTGATTTCCTCTTTCAGAGTACGGACTGCCGGCATTTCATTATCCCAATTGAAATTAAATATAATTTCTTCTATTTTTCCCGGATGATACTCTTCATAATCGAAAAAGGCAAAAGCATTTTTTTCCGAATTTTCGTAACGATGATTTTTAGCTGATTTTTCCCTGTCTTCCGAAAGCAAAGCAGCTTTCAATAACGGAAATTTCGGTGGTACAATAGCCATACCTCCGCTTAGCGTAAAGGAAGAACAACAAGTCCATTTCCTGAATTCCTCTCTGATTCTTTCTGCAAATCGTAACAGGATATCCCATTTACCTACAATAAATAAGTCATCACCACCGGAGTAAATGATTTGCGTGTATTCTTTGAAAGCATCAGGGTTACTATCTGAAGGGCCTGTTGACAGGCCGGTTTCTCTGATTCTGTTTAAATACCCTTTAAAAAAGTAATCCAGATTTCTGCTTAGGGTACAATATCGGCTAAAGGAGCGCTGGCCGGCAGCAAATCCTTCTTTAAAAATAAGCCCGAGATTGTCTACATCCATGCGCAATATGCCGAGGCGAACCAGATTTGGCTTTTCTTTAGTTTTTGTTTGGTTTTTATCACAAAATCGTATGCCGGCCAGTTCTTCAAACACTTTAGGCTGGTCGAATTCATTAACCGGGTAATCATTACCGCCGTAAAAACAAAATCCGTAAACATTTTCTTTTCCCTGAATTTCGGCCGGTAAATAATTTTCGTTATTGAAACAGATTATCCGAACATGATCGGCTGAGAGGGCCAGTGATTGTCTGGCTCTTTCCACATCCTCCTGGCTTAAAAAGTAATTGTAATAATTCAGTCCAATTACATTAACACCAATAGTATTGTTATTTTCGTCCTTTTCAAGATAGCTAAGTTTTTCCCCGGATAGAATCCAATATTTCGTGGATTTCAGTTTTTTACCCAACCGGACAATATTATTATTATAAGAACTGACGTAGAGTTCATTCTCAATTTGTATTGCATCTTTGACAATTTCCCTACCGTCAAAAGCATCAATTTCTTCTTTTCCTGTAATGGGTGCCGGTTCAAATAATGCTTCGTAACGGTTTTTGAGAATGTGTTTATGTTTCTGGCGTTTTTTCAGGTTTAGTTTTTCGGCCAGTTGACTCCAAAGAATTCCGATATGTTCTGATTCATTCTGGTCAATAAGATTTTTTTCACCAAAGGCAACATAGTCTATTGCCAGGTAAAGCTGGCTTTCGTGGTATTCAAAAATTTTTTCAGAAAGATGTTTTTCTGCATAAGATAATTTTTCACGTGTCTCTTCCGTATTTGGAGCCAACAGGTAAAATCCTCCGCCGCTGGAATATACTATATTGACATCAAAAAGATGTAATTCATCAAGGAGGTATTGTACGATATTATCCATTAAGAGCTGCAGATAAAAAGAACGTCCTTTAAGATTCTTAGCCGCATTTTTGGCGATGATGCCATAAATATATTTCTGAATTCCGCTCAGGTCGCCGCCAACCAGTAAAAAAGGATGATCTTCTTTTGATGGAAGTTGCTGAAGTTGATGATGATGGATATAATCAATTAAACATACGGCAAAGGCGGCTGTGGTTTTCAGGTGGTCGTAAAGCGAAACGTCGGGAAACTGTTGTGTACTGGCCGGGACTCGGGTGGTGTATTTTTCCAGAAGAAATAAAAGCGTATTACAGAACGAACGAAATGATTGACGATTTATTCTGGAAAATTCTTCATTAAACTTTCTCCAAAGAGTATCATAGTCGGGCAGGTTTGAGACAGCTTCTTCAGGAAAATAATTTTCATTCAGTTGCAGGTCCATAACCGGAAGCCGGTATTTGTATTCTTTATTAGGTTCTTTGTTTTTATCAATTACTTCAAAAATGGATCGCATCCTGATGCGGCGAAAAGCATCCCATGCTGTATCGTTTTCCTCTTCGGCATCTTTCCATGCTTCTTCGCTTGTGCTGCGATCTACACCGGAGGAGTAATGGTCTGCTTTTTGAATGATTTTCTCTTCAAAGCTGAGAGGGTTGTGATGTGCGGCCGACAAGCGGAGTAACTTATCAATTTCTTTTTCCGGTATATTCAGTAAGTTAGAAAAAGTTTTTCTATGATTTTCAAAAAATTGAGCTGTCCATAATACATGCTTATGGGAATATCGCCCGTTGTAAGATGGACAAAGATTGTTCTCCAGATTTTTAATTTTGGTTGAAAGTAATTCAGAAGCAGCAGCTCCTTTAGGATCGGCCCGTTGAAAAAATTTACCGATATCATGCAGCAGCGCAGCCAAAACAATTTGTTCCCTTGAAAACGGATAGTTAGGGTTTCCGTTCATTTCCCGTCGTTTTCTTTTTTCTCTTTTTTAATTATCCATACCACACCAAAACCATGACTGGCTCCTTTTCCGAGACTAATCCATTGGGGTAAGGATACATTTGCTTTAAAATCTACATCAAATGCCATCAATTTATTTTTTTTAAATACAACTGTATGAGTTCGCTTAACGGCTTCAATTTCGAGCGAAATAGATTTATCTACATGCCATCTTAACGCTTTTGCCATGCTCAGAATATTGGCGGTAAGGATGGAAGCCAGCATTTGTCGCTTTTCATCTTCATTTTTCAGCAACATGAATTTTTTATAGTTTGATTGATTCAGTGCCAACCAATGAGAAATCCTGTATTTAAATGAATGATTCCACACCTGAAATACATGATTTTTTAAATCCAGCCTGTCTATATTCAGTTCCAGTTTTCGTCCCGATATGAGAATATCTCTGTTTTTATTGTTGAAAAAATGATGCACCTCATCTACGCCCCGGTCTATACAGTAAAGCATTGGCTTTCCGCGTATTCGTTTGTACTGAATGCAGGGATAGTTGTAGATGAATTGATCATCCTCGGCATGATTATGAAAAAGAGTGTGTTGTAATCCGGCTTTTTGTATTACGGCACCGCGAAAAGCTTCCGTTTCGTGAGAGTTAATTTCAGTATCAAAAATTACGGATAAAGTTCTTACCCGTTTCATAAAAGACAGGTTGGTTTTGGTTTTTTTGGTGAGATTAAGATATAATAAAAAACTGATTAAAAAAAATTTTTAAATTTTTTCCATCCCGTTTTTCCATTGCTAATTTAAAATTGAGCCTCCCGGCATATTGGTAAAACCTCACTGGCCTTTAGTCTGCCACCACAATAATAAAATGATAACAAATACGCAATAAGATTTTTATTGAAAAGAGGGAAGTAACATTTTTCCTCAAAAGAATAAGAAAAACAAATAATTATGCATATCAAATCAACCGTATCTGAAAACAGATATCAGAGTGTGATTCTGTTTCAAAAATGTAATTTAAATAAAAAAATATTAATATATTAATTTTTTATTCTCTCCTTTGCCCACTTCAGCGCAATGTTAAACTGTTCTTCGCAGGAAATATGGGTGTTGTCCAAAACCAGGGCATCGGGGGCTTTTCTGAGCGGGCTTACCGGCCGGTGCGTATCGATGTAATCCCTCATTTCCAGATTATTTTTTACTTCTTCAATTGTGATATTCGGATTTTGCTGATACAGTTCCTTAAACCTTCGCTCTACCCTTACCGCATTGTCGGCGGTCATGAAAATTTTCAGTTCAGCATCGGGAAATACAACCGTGCCGATGTCGCGGCCATCCATGACAATTCCCTTTTCTTTTCCGATTTTTCGTTGTTGTTCTACCGCAAATTCCCTGACCTCGCGGAGGGCGGAAATTTCGCTGACCTTTTCGGCTACCACCAAATCGCGTATGATGTATTCTACATTTTCTCCGTTCAGGTAAATTTCGCTTACTCCTTTTTCGGGGCGATATAAAAATTCAATATTAATACGGGCCAGCGCTTTTTTTACTTCAGCATCCTTTGTCCAGTCCACATGATGGCGAAGAAAATAAAGGGTGATAGCCCTGTACATGGCCCCGCTGTCCACATAAACATACCCCAGCGCATCGGCCAGTTGCCGGGCCAGCGTGCTTTTGCCGCAACTGCTGTAACCATCTATGGTAATAATGATTTTTTTTGACATGCCGACGGACAAAAGTAAAGATTCAACCGTTGAATTGTGAAAAATAAAAAAAGCGTCTTGCGACGCTGACGGGAATATTTTCTTTACAACCGGATATCAGGCTTTGGAAACTTCTTCTTCCCGGTTTTTAATGACAAAACGGAGTTTTTCTTTTTCTTTATCCACCTCAACCTGTAACACATCGCCTTCGCGGATATTCTGGTTCAGAATTTCTTCTGCCAGCGGATCTTCCAGATATTTCTGGATGGCGCGGTGTAAAGGTCTGGCACCGAATTGCTGATCATAACCTTTTTCGGCAAGAAACTCCTTGGCGCCTTCCGAAAGTTCAAGGTTGAAGCCCAGAGAGGTAAGACGTTTTCTCACTCCTTGCATCAACAGGTCAATGATGCGGAAAATATTTTCTTTCGTCAGGCTGTTGAAGATGACCACATCATCAATACGGTTCAGGAATTCGGGCGAGAATGTTTTTTTCAATGCTTTTTCTATGACGGCTTTGCTTGCCTCATCTTCTTTTTCCAGCCGTGCGCTGGTGGTAAATCCCACGCCGGTACCAAAATCTTTCAGTTGCCGCACGCCGATATTGGAGGTCATGATAATCAGGGTGTTTTTAAAATCCACTTTGCGACCCAGACCGTCGGTCAGTTGCCCGTCGTCAAGCACCTGCAACAAAATATTGTAAATGTCGGGATGTGCTTTTTCAATTTCATCCAGCAGCACTACGCTGTAGGGTTTTCGTCTTACTTTTTCAGTCAGTTGTCCTCCTTCTTCATATCCTACATATCCCGGCGGTGCACCGATTAGCCGGCTAACGGTAAATTTCTCCATGTATTCGCTCATATCAATGCGGATGAGCGCATCTTCCGAATCAAACAGGTACCGGGCCAAAGCTCTCGCCAGTTCTGTTTTGCCAACACCGGTAGGGCCCAGGAAGATAAATGAACCTATCGGCTTTTTCGGATCTTTCAGGCCTACGCGGTTTCGCTGAATGGCCTTGACTACTTTCTGTATAGCTTCTT
Source organism: Chitinophagaceae bacterium (assembly GCA_026415715.1). Taxonomy (GTDB): domain Bacteria; phylum Bacteroidota; class Bacteroidia; order Chitinophagales; family Chitinophagaceae; genus JJ008. Next base: position 10,864 of record JAOAGO010000041.1, read on the forward strand.
CCTGACCGATAACCATAGACTTGATGTCTTCGGCCATGCGGCGCAGTTTTTCCGTTTCGGCCTGTACCATTTTTTTTACGGGTATTCCCGTCATCATACTCACCACTTCGGCAATATCTTCTTCACCAATCGGATAACGTTTATGCCGGCTTTCTTCTTCCCAGATGAGTTTGGCCCGCTCCAGCTCTTCCTGCAGTCTTTTCTCCGTATCGCGTAATGCGGCGGCTTCTTCAAATTTCTGGCTCTTGACCACCCTGTTTTTTTCGGCTTTTACTTCCTCAATGCGCTTTTCCAGATCCAGTATATTTTGCGGCACGTTTATGTTTTTCAGGTGCACCCTCGCCCCTACCTCATCCATGACATCAATGGCTTTATCGGGAAGGAGGCGATCGGTAATGTAACGGTCACTCAGTTTGACGCAGGCCTCGATGGCTGCCTCGTCGTAAATAACGTTATGGAAATCTTCGTATTTTGACTTGATGTTGTTGAGTATTTTGATGGTATCTTCCACGCTGGGCGGGTCAATCATAACTTTCTGAAACCGCCGGTCAAGCGCACCGTCTTTTTCGATGTACATTCTGTATTCATCAAGCGTGGAAGCGCCGATGCATTGCAGTTCACCGCGGGCAAGGGCCGGCTTAAAAATATTGCTGGCATCCAGCGAACCGCTGGCGCCGCCCGCGCCAACTATGGTGTGCAATTCATCAATAAACAGGATGACGTCGCGGTTTTTTTCCAGTTCGTTCATGATGGCTTTCATGCGCTCTTCAAACTGGCCGCGGTATTTGGTACCGGCCACCAAAGCCGCCAGATCCAGCGATACTACCCGCTTATCAAACAAGGCGCGGGAAACCTTTCGCTGAACAATGCGAAGCGCCAGTCCTTCCACAATAGCGGTTTTTCCTACTCCCGGCTCGCCGATTAGTATCGGATTGTTTTTTTTACGGCGTGAAAGAATCTGCGAAACCCTTTCAATTTCGGCTTCACGACCTACAATCGGGTCCAGATTACCCATCTCGGCCAGTTTCGTGATATCCCGTCCGAAATTGTCCAACACGGGAGTTTTGCTTTTGGAACTTCCGGAAGACTTTGAAGAGCGAGACTGCTGGGAATACTTTTTTTCTTCGTCGTAATCATCGTCCCCTTCTTCCTGAAACTCGGCCCGGAATTCATTCGACTTCACAATGCCCAGCTCTTGTTTAAATAAATCGTAATCCACCTCAAATTGGTTTAATATCTGAGTGGCAATATTTTCCTTGTTTTTGAGAATGGAAAGCATCAGATGTTCGCTTTCCACAGTAGCGCTTTTTAAAGCCTTTGCTTCCAGTACGGTTACCCGTATTACTTTTTCTGCCTGTTTGGTAAGCGGTAAACTGTTGATGTTATTGATGGTTTTTCCGGATTTGTCTTTTACCGCCATTTCTATTTCCTTGCGCAACTCGTACAAATCCACATTAAAGCTTTTGAGAATTTTAATGGCCGTATTGTTTCCTTCCCGGATTAACCCCAGTAACAAATGTTCTGTTCCGATAAAATCATTCCCCAGCCTCAGTGCTTCTTCGCGGCTGTAAGAGATGATTTCTTTGACCTGTGTTGAAAAATTGTTATCCATTGAATCTCCGGTTGCAGTACAATATTAACAAATAAATTTGTTTTTTGATAAATTTTAAATATTCACGACATGTTAAAAACAAAAAATCTTTAATTTCAACGAATTTCGCAGCAAATTAGGATACCGTAGCTTTAATCCTTGTTGCACAAAGTTCAATACATTTCCGTGAAATTAAAATGCTGAGTATGGAATACCGTATTAAAACAAAAGAAAAATTTCATATTATTTATATTTCAGACGCTGAGATTGGCGCTTCGCAAACCGAGGCGCTGCAATCATTGCTTCTTTCTTATCTTCAACAACCGGTTAAAAACATTGTTCTCTCGCTGAAGCACACGCAGGAATTAAATCAGCATACAGCCGAAACACTGATGAGAGTTCATCAACAGTTTTATGAAAAGGATGCTTCCCTGGTAATCTGCGAATTGCAGAAGCCGGTTGAACAGTTTCTGAAAGAAAAAGAACTTTTTGATAAGCTGAATATTACGCCCACTCTGAGCGAAGCGTTTGATATAGTGCAAATGGAAGAACTGGAGCGGGAAATGTTTGGTGAAGAGGATGAGGAGATGCAGCCATAACATCAAAACAAGAGTCTGAAAAAAATATATGAGGAAATTTCATGTTTGCGGTAACCATACTGGGAAATAATTCGGCCGTACCGGCATTCGACCGGCATCCGACCAGTCAGGTGGTAACTTATCAAGGGAATCACTATCTGGTTGACTGCGGGGAAGGAACACAGATTCAACTGATTCGTTACAAAATCAGAAGAAGCCGCATTACACATATTTTTATTTCTCATCTTCATGGTGATCATTATTTCGGACTGGCCGGACTGATCAATACACTGAGCCTGCTGAATCATCGTCAGGAGTTACATGTCTTCGGGCCGGCTCCCTTGCGTGAAATCATAGAAATGCAGCTCACAGTGGCCGATGCCAGAATGTGCTATCCGCTTTACCTTCATCATATCAACGGCCCGGGCATTCTGTTTGAAAACGAATTCTTACGGGTCAGTTGTTTTCGTACACTGCACCGGATTGAATGTTATGGATTTTGTTTTGAAGAAAAAAAACCGCCACGAAAACTCATCAGCGAAAAACTTCAGCAATACAATCTTCCTTTTAGCGCTTACGAGAAGCTGAAGCAGGGACTAGATTTTCAGATGGAAGACGGTACTATCATTAAAAATGAATGGGTAACCAGGCCGTCTGCGCCGCCGAGAAAATATGCCTATTGTGCCGATACAAAATATGATGAATCACTGATACCTCATATTCGTCATGCCGATCTTGTTTATCACGAAGCCACATACCTGGACAATTTTCGCGAAGTGGCCGAAAGCCGGTTTCATTCTACGGCTCGCCAGGCCGCTGAATTAGCTAAAAAAGCCGAAGTGAAAAAACTCCTGATCGGACACTTCAGCAGTAAGTACGACAGTCTGGAAGCATTTGAATCAGAAGCAAGAGAAGTTTTTCCGAATACGGAACTGGCACTGGAAGGCGTTTGCTACCTGATTTGACTCATGACTGCCTGTTCATAGTAATGAAATTGCCTGAAGTAAGAAAAAATTCATCCCTCACATGAGATACACAACAATTTTATATCACGGATTAAAAAAACCGGAAAAATGATGTAATGAAATCTTCCGATTATTAAACCTTTACACTTTCCTATTTACATCGTTTCAAAGTATTTTATAAAAAAAGAGGCTGTTCCTGTCAGAACAGCCTCAGTAACAAACATTAGCTTAATTCAGTTATTTCTTTACCAGAATCTTTCGGGAGCCCATACGATTACCCTGTGAGTTGTAGAGTTCTACAACATAGGTTCCGTCCGGTATCGCTTTACCCAAATCTACATCCAACCTTGAATAAGGTGTTGTGGTTACCGACGTTCTTTCAAACACTAATGCACCTTTGGAATCGAATACCCTTATCGTTGCAGATTCATTTGGTGTATTGAAGAATCTCACCTGGAAGCGGCCGGTATTCGGTACCGGATATACCCACAACTTACTGTCTGGCTTACCGCTGACGACAATGTCGTTGGAAGTTCCGACACATCCGTTCGGATCGGTGTACACCAGGCGATAAGTACCGATATCATCTACCGTGAGGTTGGAAAGAACCGGACCTTGTGCCAACGGACTGGTTATTGCTTGATTATTTTTAAACCACTGATACGTACCGCCCGGTAAGCTTACCGAAGAGATGATATTCAGCGACTGGCCGGGTACAATGGAAGGAGGTATGGATGTAGTCAGCGTAACTCTGGGCAGCGGATTTACAAATAATGTGGCTGCCGAAGAAGTAACCTGAGAGCAACGCCCCGTTAGTACACAACGGTAAGTATTTGTATTCATACCTATCGTTACGGAAGGCACGGTAAGCGTGGCTGCGGTAGCGCCGCTTATATTTACCCAACTTGTTCCGTTCCATTGCTGCCACTGATATGCCAGCGGATTACCCGTTCCGGCGCTGGCAGTAACCGTGAAGGTGGCATTGCTTCCTTCGCAGAAGTAACGGGTAGCGGGTTGACCAGTTATGACAGGAATAGAAGCGTCATTTACGGTTACGGTAAATGAGCAGGTTCTGGAATTACCGGCAGCATCGGTGGCCGTATAGGTAATCGTTGTTACGCCCGTACCTGTTGTACCGCTTAACAGGAATTGTGTTGAAGGAACAAAGTTTATTCCTGTATTCGGGCTGGAACCGGTCGTTGCTCCTGTCATTGTCCAGGTTAACCTTGTTACCGCACAGTTGTCAGCAAATGTAGGCTGAGGCGGCGTGAAGGTTGCATAACATTGACCCGGATCGGTATTCCGTACCTGATTGGCCGGACAGGTAATAGTTGGCGCTTCATTGTCATTTACAGTTACGGTAAATGAACAGAAGCTGATATTATTGGCAGCATCTCTCACGCGGAATGTATTGGTGGTAGTACCAACCGGGAAGGTACTTCCGGAAGGTAATCCGGCTATCTGAGTAATTACCGGAGGTGTGACCGGAACAGTACCTAAGAGATCAATAATGGTATGAGAGTTCGGGAAACCTAAGGATGCCAATGTTTGAGGCGTAGGTACTCCACAGGTTGCCGATGAGATGTAGGCCGGTGCAGACTGGCCCAGTGAGTTGGCGCCGGGCCACATACCACCCGTAGGCACAACAACCTCTATGGCTACAATGGCATTGCCGGGTACTGTTGGCGGATTGGCAAAGTTGACGGTATAGAATGTAGCCGGTGTTGTAGTAATATTTACAGTGCCGGTCGCAATCAGAGTTCTTGGACTGGCCGGGAAGGGACCTGCACTGGTGTACACATTCACCGTAGCTACCTGAGCCGTACTGTTTACTTCCACGCCAAACCGAACTCCGGTAATGGTTAACGGATCTGGCTGAGACAATGAATAAGCTCTCCAGAAGTGATTATCTCCACCGCTACAAGCAATACCGGTACCGGCAGTAATTGTGGTATTGTTTGTATTTTGAGTTAAACTTACTGCTCCCGGCAGCGGACAGTTGTCGGTTACTGTAGGCAGGTTATAATTGACGACAGCGCCGCATATACCCGGATTGGTAGTAGTTGTAATATTTGCCGGACAGGTTGCCGTAGGCGGCGTATTGTCAACAACAGTAACCGTAAAGGTGCAGGTATTTCCTGACTGTGAAGTCACAGTTACGGTAGTTGTACCAACCGGGAAGAAGGAACCGGACGGATGCGAATACGTTATAGGTCCGCACAATCCGCTGGTAGTAGCCGGTGGATAAGTTACATTGGCGCCACACTGGTTGGGATTTGCGTTTACGGTGATATTTGACGGACAGGTAAGCGTACATGGTGCTCCACAACATACTGGTTGTGTTACCGTAAAATCATCAATCCTCCAACCGGGAGCAGAAACACTATTGTCAGTACCCATCCGGAAGCGCAATCTTACACTTTGTCCAGACGCTGAGGATGGTAAATTAACTCGTGTAAGGATGAACCCGCCGCTGGAATTTGTCCATGCCTGACGTCCAGCCAACGGATTACCAAATCCGGAGGCGATAGTACCCGTATAACCACCGGAAACGAATGTACCCCCGGCAGCCAATATATCCTGCCATGGCCCGCTGTTTACAGATATTTCCAGAACCCCTCCGTCCCAGTTGCCGTTTTCAAAAGTGTAATTATTTCTGAATAAAACGGAGGAGCCGGGACCAGGTGTAAAGGCCGGTGTCTGAAGTATGTTATCTGAAATATTAGCCGGATTCGGAACATAAGCAGCATTCGGATTAGAAAATGCCGGAGGCGCAGGAGTTCCTGAATTGGAAGTCACCCAAAGTGTGGCGGCTGCTCCTGTTGCCGAGGCAGTCCATCCGGCCGGAAGTGTCGGCGGAGTAACTGCGTCAAAATTTTGCGAAGTTACTGTTGTTGTTGTTCCTAACGTGATAGGGAATGTAACTACTCCTAAATTATCAGGCCCGTCCTGAACCTGAATGGAGGCCGTAATCGTAGCCTGACAAGTTGAGGAATTGTTGGTAAATGTAAATTGCCGGCATACTGAAGTGCCTCCCGCAACAATAACGCCGTAATTCTGTGGCCCGCTGGGACTGATAATGCCTCCGGTTGCCTGCAACGTTCCCACGGCATTCGAGGTATTGGCCGTTCCGTTATTTCTTAAACAAAAACTAACCGTAACGGTTTCTCCGGGATCAATGACACCATTTGCCGGCACACAACTTTCACTAATTAATGTAAATCCATCTGCTATAATATTGGGTGTGGGAGCACAACCACCGCCTATGGTGAAGTTCACAATCCGTGTTGCCCAGTTTTGGAACGTTCCGTTGGAGGCATTGTACTGGCCAACTCCCCAGAAAGAATTGGGAATAGAAGGATCAACGGCCAGCGAATTATAATCGCCGTTTCGGGCTCCGCTGGGGGGATTCGTCGTACTGGATATCACTATTTGTTCCGGTAGAGTCATCTGGCCCGGCGGATCACAATCATTTCTTGCGGTATATCGCAAAGAAGTGGGTACGGTAGCACTGCTGGCATTATACATCAAAGCAATATTTCCGGTAGAACTAATCGTCATGGTTCCCATGTAGCGATGAATACCATCGGGAGGAGCATATAAACCTTCCTGGTGTATAAACCAGTTTCCGGTGGTTCTGCGCAGTTCAAACCATTTTATACAGGCTCTTCCGGTTCCGTCGTTAGCTGTAACATTTAACACTATGGATTCATGCGTAGAAAACCGGCGGTAAGTAGGCTTAAACATCACCTTACCCCGTAAGGTAGCCCATGTTCCTCCTCCCGGAGTAGGCGCCGAGGTTGGACCTAGAGCAAACGGCAACGTAGCCATTTTCTGAGGAGGCTGCACGATGGAAGCCGGGGGATTGGAGAAATTAGGGATAAACTCAATAATTCCAACAGTATCTGATGGCGCCGGATTATCGTAAACATAGGCGAATAAACCTCCTTGTGTTGACGGGGTAGTTCCTTCCAGCGATACAACACACAGGCCCCAGGTGGTTGTGCTATTAATCAAGTTCAATCTCACTCTAACCATGGTAGGGCTGGGATTTCCGGCCAGCATGGCCGTGCGGTCAAAAGCCCAGATGGAACTTCCGAAAAAGACTCCCGTTCCGAGGTTGTAATCCTGTGATGATGCATAATAGGCATTATGCCAGATTCCGTACTTGGGATAATCGGGAAAGAATGAGGCATCAGAAAAACGATAAACAAACCATGAACCGGTAGGGTCGTTGGTTGCTGATATGGCAATATTAAGAGAGCCTCCGGGAGAAGGAGCATCATCAAATTCGCTCATCAGCCATCTGTCTGCCAAATAATCATACAACACAATCGGATCGCCCGCGCCGGGCTGGCCTGTTAATGAAGCAAAAACCGTAGGGGGGGTTATCACTGCTCCGGTCTTACTGCGAACCGTAAATAAAGAACCGGAGGCATGATTAATCATTTGAATGATGTGATTCGGGCCGACAGCCATATTATTATCAGAGGGGCTGATTCCGGTAGCTATTATTCCATCGGCATTATAATTAATCGTTGTTGTAGCTACATTGGGTGTTGGCTGAGCGGGCAAAACACCCGGAGTAGGATCACCGCCTTCAATTTCTCTGGCCAACATTTCCTTAAATGCCTTTTTAAACTCCTGAATTTCCTTTGTTTGATGACTAATTATCCCTTTCTCATTTCTTTTGATGACAAAGGGTTCGCCATACATCGAATTCCGGTCAATTTCTGAAAGCTTCGGAGTGATCCTGATCAACTGGCCTTTTACTGATGTAATTTCCTGTACCTGCTGTGAAAAACCATCCCAACTCAAAATAACAATTCCGGCAATCAGTAAAAAGCATTTGTTGAAGAGAGTAAATACATTTTTCATAAATGTTAATTTTTTAAAGTAAAAAAATTTGCCTGTAATTTTATTCAGGAAATAATCATAAAAGTGATAACCGATTGGAAAAGAAAAGCACATCATAAGCAGTTTACGTCGCATTCACTTTCGGTTAAAATTTGCGCTAAATTTAGTGCTAAAAAGTTTTTTACCAAAATTTTATGAGTTTTTTTAGTCACATTAACATTAAATTTAATGTTTATCTGACTGCTTTTTTTGAATCATATCCCACTTATCTTTTAATTCCACGGTCAGGTTAAAAATCAGTTTGTCTGACTCACTTTCCTTATCCAAAACAAAATAACCTTTTCGCAAAAACTGAAATTTGTCATTCAGGGTGGCATTTTTGAGAGAGGGCTCAGCATAGGCAGGATAAATCACTTTTAAACTTTCCGGATTCAGGTATTTGATAAAATCATCTTCTTCGGCAGGATTTTCCACCACAAATAACCGGTCGTACCATCGTATCATAACCGGAACCGCATGTTTGCAGCTTACCCAATGCAACGTTCCTTTTACATGTATCCCGCTGGTATCGCTTCCGCTTTTGCTTTCCGGAATGTAGTGACACCTTAATTCTATAATATTTCCCCGGCTATCTTTTATTACTTCATCACAGCAAATAATATATGCACTTTTCAGACGAACCATCTTTCCCGGTGCCAGCCTGAAAAATTTTTTCGGCGGATTCTCCATAAAATCTTCCCGTTCGATGTACAATTCGCTGCTGAAAGGAACTTCACGCATGCCCGAAGAAGGATCTTCAGGATTGTTCTCACTCAGTACCATCTCTTCTTCCTTATCATAATTGGTTATCACCACTTTCAACGGATCCGTCACCACCATACGTCTGAGTGCAATCTTATTCAGATGCTCCCTCACACAAAACTCAAGCAAACTCATATCAGCCAGATTTTCCCTTTTGCCCACTCCGATACGGGCACAAAAATCCCGGATGCTTTCCGGCGTGTAGCCCCGGCGGCGCATACCCGAAATGGTCGGCATACGCGGATCATCCCATCCGCTAACATGTTTTTCATTCACTAATTGCAACAATTTCCTTTTACTTGTTACCGTATAACTCAGGTTTCTCCGGGCAAATTCATACTGCTTCGACGGATAGATTTCCAGTTTTTCAATTAACCAGTCGTATAACTCCCTGTGGGGTACAAACTCCATTGTGCAGATGGAATGGGTTACCCGTTCAATAGAATCACATTGGCCATGCGCCATGTCGTACAAGGGATAAATACACCATTTGTTTCCCGTGCGGTGATGCGGCACATGCTTGATGCGGTACAATACCGGGTCTCTCATAATCATATTCGGATGTGCCATATCAATTTTTGCCCGCAAGGTTTTACTGCCATCGGGAAATTCACCATTGCGCATGCGAAGAAACAAATCACGATTTTCCTCAATGCTTCTGTCCCGGTAAGGACTATTTACTCCCGGCTGTGTAGGCGTACCTTTCATGGCTGCTATTTCTTCCGAAGTGGAATCATCCACATATGCCAGCCCTTTGTCTATCAGCTTCAGGGCATACTCGAACAGTGTTTCAAAATAATCGCTGGCGTACCGTTCATATTTCCACTCAAAGCCAAGCCACCTTACGTCTTCTTTTATACTTTCCACATATTCGGTTTCCTCAGTTTCAGGATTGGTGTCATCAAAGCGAAGATTCGTATAGCCGGGGTATTTTTGGGTTAAACTGAAGTTGATATAAATGCTCGTAGCGTGACCGATATGAAGATAGCCGTTCGGCTCCGGCGGAAAACGGGTAATGATTTGCGAATACCGCCCTTCTTTTAAATGTTGCTCAATAATTTCCTCCAGAAAGTTTAAAGATCGTTCTTCAGCCATAACTTTTCAATTAGCCTGCAAAATTAGAGCCTCATAACAAGATTCTGAACAGAATTCGAGAGAGAAAATAACTTCAACAAGATATGCTGCTGAACAAAGATGAAGTGAATGGTAACATCTGAGAATTTTTTTTATCACGATTTGAATTTATTCGGGGCTCTCATCGTCGCCGTCTTTCCTCAGCAACAGTTCCCCGCCACCTGCCCTGATTATTCGGGGTTCGGGGTCGCTGCAGCTCCTCTCACCGCCAAAGGCAGAGGGCAAGCCCTTCGCCAAGGGTAATTCTGTTCAGCACATATCACGTTCCTGTTCTATAAACCGAAACAGAAATACATCAATGAAATCCTATTTGAAAAAGCAACAAATCTATCTGAAAACATTTCAAAACCTTTTTCCAAACAAATCCCCCATCCCTTCAAACCAATTACAGCAACAAGGCCATTTCCTTCTGCAGGGTTTGTGCTGCTTCTGCTGCCTTCATTCCGAAATCTTCTTTTGAAGATGCATAAATAATACTCCGGCTTGCATTGACCAGTATGCCGCCATCCCGTATTTTGGTTTTTTGGATAATTTCCCTCAAATCACCGCCCTGCGCGCCTACGCCCGGTATCAGCAGGAAATGTTCAGGTACAAGCTCCCTGATTGCAGTCAATGCCTGCGGTTGCGTGGCCCCGGCTACAAACATGAGATTTTCTATTGTGCCCCACCGGCTCGCTTTGCGGATGACCGCTTCGTACAATCTTTCACCCCCGACATCCAGCATTTCAAAATCGCCGGCTCCGGAATTAGAAGTGAGCCCCAGCACAATAACCCATTTGCCTTCATAATCCAAAAAAGGACGAACACTGTCTTCTCCCATGTAAGGATTTACGGTTATCGCATCAAAAGGAATGGTTTTAAAAAAGGCTTTTGCATACTGCGCCGATGTATTTCCGATATCGCCCCGTTTGGCATCGGCAATGGTAAAATGTTCGCTACCGATGTATCCTAAGGTACGCTCCATGACATCCCACCCTTTTGTGCCCATAGCCTCATAAAAGGCGGTATTGATTTTATAGGCTACTGCATAATTACGGGTAGCGTCTATGATGATTTTATTAAACGCAAATACCGGGTCAGGATTTCCCTGCAGACATGCCGGTATTTTTGTTACGTCGGTATCCAATCCCACACAGAGACAGGATTTTTTTGAAAATATCTGACGAATTAATTCGGCCCGGTTCATGTGAAACAGTTCAATACGGCAAAATGCTACTTATTCCTGATTCCGGCAAGATTCTTCTGATTTATTTAAAAATACAAAGGCTGATTTCGGATGCGTTCAAGAATTCGTTGTTCGGTTTCTTCTTTATCCCAAACCCTTTCAAAATCGGGTTGAGTTACCAGTTCTTTCATGATGGCTTCCTGAATCCGGCCATTATGCAAAGCCTGACTGTACCGGATATGCGGACTAAAGGTTACCTGTGAATAAACCGGTATCCAGCGGTCTGGATATTTTTCGTGCAGTTTTGCTTCTAATTTTTTCTGCAGTAAAAATTTCGGGTCGGCAACCTTATCCCGCATTTCAATGAAATTGTTTAAAGCCAGTTCGGCAATGGCGTCGGCATCGGGTTTGCGCAATTCCTGAAACGACTTCAGTATTTCTTTCCAGTCGTGTTGATGCTGAACAATGAGTTCATCCAATATCCGGCAATCTTCAAAGCCGCAGTTCATGCCCTGCCCGAAAAAAGGCACGATGGCATGCGCCGCATCGCCGATTAAGCAAAAGGAATCGTCTTTTACCCAGGGATAACATTTTACCGTTACCAGTGAAGCGGCAGGGTTTCGGAAAAACTCTTCCGTCAGAGCAGGCATGAGTGAAACCACATCCGGAAAATACTCCTGAAAAAATGCTTTTACTTTTTCCGGATGGGTAAGCGAAGCAAATGAGAGTTCGCCGTCAAAAGGAAAAAAAAGCGTACAGGTAAAACTGCCATCGGTATTCGGAAGAGCAATCAGCATAAAATTTTTCCGGGGCCAGATGTGCAGCGCATTTTTTTCCAGACGAAATGCACCTCCTTCGCCGGGCGGTATGGTTAATTCCTTATATCCGAAATCAATATAATGCTGTTCGTACTGAAAACGGTCGTGTTGCAGCATATACTGCAGCCGTGCCGATGAATAAGCGCCGTCTGACCCGAACAATATATCAAATGCAAGGGTTTCCGTTTTGCCTTCCGGAAGAACAAAATTTACCTGACGTTGTTCCCAGTTTATCTTTTCACAGCGGTATCCGAAATACAACTTAGCACCGCTTTCTTCGGCCAGCGTCAACAGTTTTTTGTTGAGTTCGCTGCGCGAAACCGAATTGATAAACTGACCTTCTTTACCGTAAGGCTGAAAGTCAATATGCCCGTCTTCCTGATGAATGGAACGTCCGTACATGGGGATGCACAGACTTTTTATTTTATCCATTGCCCCCACGGCTTCCAGCGCCAGAATACCTCTGTCGCTCAGCGCCAGATTGATGGAACGGCCTCCGTTGATTTTTTCTTTTCGCATATCCGGCCTGCGCTCAAAAACCAAAACAGCATAGCCTCGCCTTTTTAAAAATACTGCCAGCAAAGAACCCACCAGTCCGGCGCCTATGATAACAATCTGTTTCTTCATGACGTTCTGCTGTTTTGAATAGATTGCTCCAGCAATTGTCTGAACTGATAAATTTCCTCAAATGTATTATATAAAGGTACCGGCGCAATGCGGATGACATCAGGTTCACGCCAGTCGGCCACCACGCCGGAAGCGGTCAGCTCTTCAAATATTTTTTTTCCGTTTGCATGCATCAGCAAACTCACCTGACATCCGTGCTCATCCTCGGGTTCAGGTGTAATCAGGGTAAAAACCTCATCGCCATACTTTTGCCTGAGTTGTTTTAACAAAAACAACAAATAAGCCGACATCATGTTTCGCTTTTCGTGCAGACGCTGCATTCCGGCTTCCCGAAAAATTTCCAGAGAAGCCCTGTGCGCCGCCATAGATAATATGGGCGCATTGCTAAGCTGCCAACCCTCCGCTGAAGGTATGGGAATAAACCCTTTTTCCATTTTAAACCGGGCGCTTTTGTCGTAACCCCACCACCCTGCTAACCTTGGCATACCCGCATCGGTCGCATATCTTTCATGAATAAAAATACCGGCCACTCCACCCGGCCCGCTGTTTAAATATTTATAGCTGCACCAACAGGCAAAATCAACATCCCATTCGTGAAGCTTGAGTTCAACGTTTCCGGCAGCATGCGCCAGGTCAAAACCGGCAAAAGCGCCCACTTCATGGGCAGCCTTCGTAATAGCCCGGATATCAAACCGCTGACCGGTGTAATAATTTACTCCTCCAAATAAAACCATTGCCAGGCTGTTTCCATGTTCATAGATAGCGTTGAGTATGTTTTCGGTGCGCAGCGAATATTCGCCCGGCAAGGCTTTTACTTCCACTATGGCTTCTTCGGGATTGAAACCATGCCATTTTACCTGCGATTCCATGGCATACTGATCGGAAGGAAAGGCTTTTTCCTCACATAGAATTTTATATCGCTCCTTCGCTGGCCGATAAAAAGTACACATCAGCAAGTGCAGGTTTACGG
>JAOAGO010000042.1 GCA_026415715.1 Chitinophagaceae bacterium
ACCCGTAAAAAAATTTAATTACTTAACTCCTAATCAAGTGCTACTTAAAAAAATTGCACTTATGACTTGAACTTACTACATTATTATTAATCTTATTGGTGCTTACTATTTTTTTTGAAATATTTTAGTCCGTCAAGGCGTTTCATTTATTTTCATACATTATTATTCGGATAAACTTTCCATCTTTTTCTCTAAACCTTTTATTTACTTCAGAGTTCACCCCATTCCTTTCATTAATTTTGAACAGTGAAACTTTTCAGATTTTTTATATTCATCCCGCTATGCAACTGGCTTCATGCCCAGCCAATACTTCAGCCCATAGGCTATTGGAGAGAACATCTGCCTTATCATAATGCTATGGATCTTGCTGTTTCCGATAACGGGGTGGTGTGCGCCACACGCTACAGCCTCTTTGTTCTTTCTGTCGGTCGCGATAACATGGAACGATTCAGCAAAATCAACGGGCTTAGTGAAACGGGAGTGGCTGCCATGGCTTTCCAAAACGGAAGACTGCTGATCGCTTATGATAACAGCAATATTGACCTGCTGACACAAAATAATATCTTTAATATTTCTGACCTTAAGCGAAGAAATCTTCCCGGCGACAAAACGGTTTATCATGTTTTTCCATACCAAAATGATTTTTATCTCTCTGCAGGATTTGGTATCGTAGTCATCAACGGCCTGCGAAGGGAAATAAAAGACACCTGGATTATCGGAACCGCGGGAACACAAAAAAAAGTGTACGGCATGGCGGTAAGCACATCTCATTTCTGGGCAGCCACCGAAGAAGGATTGAAAAGAACCTCAATACAAAATCCAAATCCTGCCGATTTTTCTACCTGGCAAAGCATAAGCGGTACTGCGGGATTGCCCGCAGGGGCCTGCCAACATGTATTTGGTTTCCAAAATAAATTATATGTTCAAAAAAATGACTCTCTGTTTTTCAGCGATGGCGGTCCATGGTCTTTTTTTTATGCAAGCGCTGGAAAAATTATCAGCAGTTCCTCTTCACAAAACAAAATTATCATTTGCGAAAAGCTGGGCTTTTCCTCCCGTATCATCATGTTGAATCCGGATGGTTCTTTGTTCAGTCAGCTTTCCGGTTCGCCGATCCGATACCCAAAAAAGGCTGTACTCCATCAACAGGAAGTTTGGATTGCCGATAGTCTTTCCGGACTTTTGTGTTTTAACCGCAACCGGGTTTTTGAACGTTATGTTCCCAACTCGCCCGCCTCTGCTATTACAGCCGACATTGCAATTTTCAACAAAAAAGTTTATGCCGTTGCCGGAGCCGTAACTCCGGCAGGCCAACTTCAACAAATACGCGACGGCATTTCTATTTTATCCGATAATCAATGGAAAATTCAAAACGCCGCAAATCTTCCCCCGTTAGATTCAATACCGGATTTGAGCAGTGTAGTATTGAGCAAAAACGATGAATCGCTTTGGATAGGATCGTATGGAGGCGGATTAATTCATTTGCTGAAAGACAACAGAATACAGGTTTATAAACAAGGATTTCTCGGCGCCAACATGAACCAACCGAATCAATTTAGCGTTACCGGTTTAGCATTCGATCAAAACCATGACCTGTGGATTGCCAACAGCGGAGCCGCTTTCCCGCTGGTGGTAAAAACTTCGGCCGGCGTATGGAAAAACTTAGCCGTACCTTTTCCGCTCTCACAAAATGCGTTGGGTCGCATCACGGTTGACCGTCAGAACTTGAAATGGATTGTTTTGCCTCACGGTAACGGTTTGGCTTGTTACGACTCTGGCCCTTCGCCCGAAAATACGGCTGACGACCGCTGGAAAAAATTTTCCTCAGGTACCGGCTCAGGAAATCTTCCTTCTTCCCGGGTAAATTGTGTTGTAGCGGATAAAAATAATTTTATCTGGGTCGGTACGTCAGACGGCGTGGCCGTGTTTCGTTGTGCCAATCAGATATTTTCCGCAACACACTGTGAAGCGGATCGTCCCATCGTAAGCAGCGGAACATTTGCCGGCTATTTATTGCAGGGACATGACGTGAGAAGCATTGCCGTTGACGGGGCAGACAGAAAATGGTTTGCCACTTCAAAAGGTGTATTTCTCACCAATACTGATGGGGATAATATACTAATGTATTTTACTGAAGAAAACAGTCCGTTGCTCAGCAATGATGTACATGGGGTAACCATAGACGGCTATAGCGGCGAAGTATTTTTTGCCACCGCAAAGGGCTTATGTTCTTACCGAAGCACGGCTACCGAGGCAGAGCTGAATGAAAACCATATCATTGTTTTTCCCAATCCGGTGCCCCCTGATTTTGCCGGGCAGATTGCCATAAGGAATGTTCCTGAAAATGCCGTTGTGAAAATTACCGAAACGGATGGGCGTCTTGTTTTTCAAACAAGGGCGCTGGGCGGGCAGGCGGTTTGGAATGGCCGCAATTACAAAGGAGAAAAGGTTGTCAGCGGCGCTTATCTGATATTTATACAAAACACGGCAGGTAAAGAAACGCTAGCCGCCAAACTGTTTTTTATCAGCAAGCGATGAGCAAAATGCTTCATAAAACCAAAGGAATTGTTTTGCGTACCGTAAAATATGGTGAAACCAGCCTTATTGTCACGTTATTTACCGAAGCATTCGGAGTGCAGTCATACATCATCAGCGGAGTGCGTACGCATTCCCGCAAAGGTTTGGGAAAGGCCAATTTTTTCCAACCCGCTGCCCTGCTGGATCTTGTGGTGTATCACAACGAGCTGAAGCATCTGAACCGTATTCGTGAATTCCGCTGGGCATATTTGTACCGACACATATATTCTGATGTGTTGAAAAATTCCGTAGCTCTTTATATGACAGAATTATTGAGCCGGTGTCTTCGTCAGCCTGAAGCCAATCCTTCGCTTTTTCGTTTTGCCGAAAGCCAGTTGTGTTTGCTCGACGAGTGCAGTTCTTCTGTCATGGCAAACCTGCCCTTATATTTCTCTCTGCATTTACCGCAGTATCTCGGTTTCAGCCTTCAGAACAACTACTATGATGCGTTCCCTGTGCTTGATTTGCAGGAAGGCATTTTTTGTAAGGAAAAGCCGTCTCATCCTCATTATCTGGAAGGAACGGAGGCACACTACACTTCGTTGTTGCTTTCGGTTACTCATCCGGATTTACTGGCCGATATTTCACTGCACCGGGATCTGCGTCGCCGTTTGCTTCAGCATTACGAAACCTATTATGCGTTGCATATTCCTGAGTTCGGCAGCTTAAAGACACTAAGCGTTCTTACGCAAATTTTTGAAGAATATTAGGTTTTTATCAGGCATTTTATAGCATCTTGTAAATTCAATTTCATTTAGAACCGTATTTATGAATTTTACATAAACCACTTATAAAAAAAATTTCCTGGTGAAAAAATTTTTTTAACTACGATTCTGTAATTAGCCCTTACAAACAAGTCTTATCGTATAAAAAAGATTTAATGCTTTTGTCATTTTATGGTTTTTCTGCCTGCCCCAGAGCTTACCCCATATTTGACTGAATACGGAAAACGATATTTTGAGAAAAAGAAATAGCCCGGAACGATTCAGTTTTTCCCGGTATCCGGTATCTGAGCATTTCAACTTAATCTCTCGGCCCGTGAAAAATCGTCACTTAACAAAACTATCCCGGGGGTTTTACCTTTCTCAAAGCTTCCCAGTTCATTATCCCACTGCAGCGCCCGGGCTCCGTTCAATGTAGCCCATTGTAAGAGAGTTTCATCCGCCAACTCAGGAAAATGTTTTTTAAAAGTTTGAAGTTCGGCCGGAATACTAAGTTGCCAGTTGCTGCTGTAACTGTCGGTACCCAGTACAATATGGCAGTTATGTTTATGAAATAAATGAACCGGCGGCGTACGGCCTTCAATGTACAGGTTGGCATTAATGCAAAAGCAATACACTAATTTCAGATGATTTGTTTGTGCATATTGGTTTGCCCACAAAATGTCTTCCTCGGGCATATAGGTATTATGCACGAGAAAAATGGTTTGACCGCGGTTAAAATTCGGTAATACCGAACGGATACTGCTCAGCCCTGTAACCGGAAAAGGGGATTCATGAACTCCGAAAATGCGGAACAAACGTAAATATTCTCCACCGCCGTATTTATATAATTCATCTTCAGCCGGATGTTCCTGATTGTGGAGGGAAATAGTGGCATGCTCTGTTTTCTCGTTCAGTATTTTAAATGTTTTGGGTGAAATGCTGTAAGGGGCATGGGGTGTAAGTACGGTCCGGTTTTTCTGCGGCGAATTGGCCAATGCGGTTTTCATTTGACGGGCCACTTGTTCGTAATGCAAAAGATTTTCTTCGGCTTTGTCGTCGGTGAAACTGATAACTTCCACGAAATTATGCCAGTATATCTTGCTCTTTGCCTTAACCTCTGCCGTATCAGCTGTATTTCCGATATCGCCTACCGCTACAATACCGTTGTTATGCATTTCCTGTTCCGCCCGGATGATGGCATCCTGAATCTGCTCTTCCGGGAAATCTCTTTTAGTAACTACGCTGCATAAAAATTCAATCAGTCCCGTACCCGGCGGAATGACATTTTTCAGGTGACTGAGTTCCAGATGGCAGTGGCCGTTTATAAATCCCGGCGTGAGTATTCCTTTTTCATGCCGAATGTCGTCGCCGGCTTCATCGGTATTGACAATCGCCTCAACACGGCCAGTGTCATCAGTTATCAATACTTTATTAGTGAGAAAACGATAGCCGTCGAATATTCTGTCAGCGCTGAATTTTTTAATACCCATACCGGTATTGAATTAATTTTGCAACAAAATTATCAAAACCCTAAGCGGAATAATGTATGGTGGATATTCTGGATAAGCTGGAAGCAATTAAGGCCCGGTTTGAACAGTTGGGAGTGGCTTTAACTAATCCCGAAGTGGTTTCAAACAATAAAAAATTTGCCGAAACCAGCCGGGAATACCGAAGTCTTGAAAAAATTGTTAATGCGTATGCGGATTACAGAAAAATACTTGACGATCTGACATTTTATGAAGAAGCCTTGAGAGGAGACGATGAGGAACTGCGAGATCTGGCTAAGGAAGAAATTCCGGAACTGGAACGAAAAAAAACAGAAACGGAAGAACGCATCCGGCAGTTGCTGATTCCGAAAGACCCCCAGGACGAGAAAAATGCAATAATTGAAATTCGCGCCGGCACCGGTGGCGACGAAGCCAGTCTTTTTGCCGGAGATTTGCTGCGCATGTATATAAAATATTGCGAAAAAAGAGGCTGGAAAACGGCTATTCTATCCGAAAACCCCGGTACCGTTGGAGGCTATAAAGAAGTGATGCTGGAAGTTGAGGGGGAGGATGTGTATGGCACCCTTAAGTTTGAAAGCGGAGTACATCGGGTGCAGAGAGTTCCGGCTACGGAAGCCAGCGGAAGAATTCATACCTCAGCAGCTACAGTAGCCGTAATGCCCGAGGCCGATGAAATTGACTTTGAGCTGAAAGAAAGCGATATCAAAATGGAAACGGCAAGAAGCGGCGGGGCCGGCGGCCAGAATGTAAATAAGGTAGAAACCAAAGTAATGCTTACCCATATACCCACAGGAACCGTCGTGGTATGTCAAACGGAAAGAACACAGCTGGCCAACAGGGAAAAAGCCATGCAGATGCTTCGAACCAAACTGTACGAAGAGCAGGTACGTAAACAGGAAGAAGAAATTGCCCGTATGCGAAAAAGCCTGGTAAGCAGCGGCGACCGGAGCGCTAAAATCCGCACTTATAATTTTCCTCAGGGCCGGGTTACTGACCATCGAATCGGACTTACCTTATACAATCTGCAGGATGTATTGGACGGAGACTTACAAGAGCTGATAGATGCCCTTCAGCTTGCCGAAAATGCGGAAAAGCTGGCAAAGCAAAACTGAAAACAAGTTTCTGGGCTTCTTTTTTTAAGGAATTTTCCGATAATTATTGTTACAATTCATGATTTTACCAAAACTTAGCTAAGACAAGAAATTTATCACTTTTAAACCACAAAAAATGTTAAACCAACTAATCATCATAGTTAAATAGTTTGGGCAGAATACCGTGGTTGAAAACCCCGACGTTCCTAATGAATACAATCAGGAAATTATGGCCGACACCACCAAAACAATTGCCAGCGGTTTTCAAAATATACTGGCAGGCGGGGGACTTCAAAACATTCTGGAGTTATTCAAGGGGGCAAAGGGCGGCTCTTCTTCCGGTATCGGTAATTTGCTGAAAAATCTGATTGTTGTAATGATGGTCGGTTATTTTATCAGTAAACTTGTCAATAAATACCGTCTGTCTCCTTCATCAGCAACAAACATAGCCAACAACTTAATACCTAATGCCATTCATGCGCTGGCACAAAATATATTCGATCCGTCTAATCCCAATGCCACGGTTGACCGATTGGTGAATTCTCTTACGGGTGCAGAAAATTCAGCCCCTTCGGCTGAAAATCAGTCAGGAGTCGGAATTCTTCAGAATTTATTAGAATCTTTTACGGGAGGTGACGGAAATTCAGGCGGATTACAGGACCTGATAGGAAATATAGCCGAAAAAGCCCGTAGCAGCTTCCAATCCGGCCAGGCTGGCGGACTTATGGAGTTGATTAAAAGCTTTATGAAATAATTTCAAAAGCAATTAATTTTAAAGTTTATATAGAAAAAAGAATCAAGTTATTTCCTTTTAGGAATAGATGAGGACAAACAGTTCTTTTTCGTTTTTTACCTGCTTCGGAATCGGAAAAATACGTTTTTAGTGAATCATTAACATTTTTGAGTACACGTTTGGCTATGATTTTGCGTTTATATAAGTGTAGTTCTTTCCCACACACAAAGCAGTCAATTTTCTCATAAGCAGTTAGTTTTGGTTGCGACCCCTGTTTCCACAGGGGTTTATTTTTTTATATAACTCTTTCGGCTAACCATTAAACCGGAAAAACTGCCCAATCCGTCAGCCGCAATATCCGCTACGTCAAATGAACGATTCGTTACAAAAAAATGCTGAACACATTCCATAATGATTCCGTAGATAAATGCTGCAACTGCTATTTGAAGAAAAATTACTTTTAATTTACCGGAAGTATTTTTTAAGTGGTAAACATATCGGTTCCATAAATGCACCAGTATTCCGAATAAGAAGAAATGAACCCATAAGTCCATACGAATCTTCTCAAACCAATTATTTGATGGTATGGCCGAGCCCGGAAGAATCAGCAAAACAGTAACTGCCATCAACCAAAGCGCCGCAGATATAAATGAATATCGCTGACTGAAAAAAAATGTCTTTTTTAAAAATGACATGACGTAAGTGAGGTGAATATAACGGCTAAGCAATCAGCGCCTGATAATCCGCAGCGCTGAGTAATTGTTCGGCATCTGCGGGTTGACTCAATTTAATTTTTATCATCCATCCCTCGCCGTAGGGGTCATTGTTCACTAATTCGGGGGCAGATTTCAGCGCCGGATTTACTTCCAATATGGTGCCGCTTACGGGCATATACAGATCAGATACGGTTTTCACGGCCTCAACCGTTCCGAATACCGCACCGGCTTCGAGGGTTTGCCCTACCGTTTCAATTTCAACAAAAACAATATCTCCCAGTTCCCGCTGCGCAAAATCGGTAATGCCTACGGTGGCAATTCCATCCTCAACTCGTATCCATTCATGGTCTTTGGTGTAACGAAGATTATCCGGAATATTCATGTTGTAAGTTTTAAAATAAAACAAACTTGAATTGAAAACAGGGCAATAATATTTAAATTTTATGATTTAAACCTTAGTTATCTTTTTTTTCTTTTGATAAGTGTTGCAGACAGAATCCGAATATCTTCCAGGGGTCTGTCCCGGTCGGTGCCTTTACTGGTAGGCGAAGAAGCAATTTTATCTACCACTTCAAGGCCTTGTATTACTTCTCCGAAAACGGTATAACTGTCGTCAAGATGAGGGGCGCCGCCAAGGGTTTTATAAATTTCTCTCCGGGGTGAAGGGATTTTCCTGCCGTTGAGCCGGTTCGCTTCCAACTGGTTTAATTCTTCATCGGTAAACTTTCTTCCCTGAACAATATAAAACTGGCTTCCGCTGCTGGCTTTTTCAGGATTCACCGGGTCGCCCAGACGTGCAGCCGCCACGGCACCTTTTTTATGAAACAGCGAAGCAACAAACTCGGCCGGTATGGTATAGCCCGGCCCGCCGGAGCCCAAAGGCTCGCCGGGCTTTGCCCTTTTGCTGTTCGGGTCACCCGCCTGAATCATAAAATCTTTTATAACCCGATGAAACAGTATGCTGTCATAAAATTTTTGTTTTACCAGTTTTAGAAAATTATCACGATGCAGCGGGGTAGAGTCCGAAAGCCGGATGATGATTTCGCCCATGCTGGTTTTTAACAATACATCTTTTTTTCTGTCTTTTTTGCGAACAATGCTATCCGGCTGAGCCCCTATCATCTGTGAAAGCGTGAGAAGAGCATATAAAAAGTACAGGTATTTCATACGCCAAATCCGTTTTTTTCAAAATAAAGCAATATGTGTTCTTTCAGAAAACGTTCTTGTTCATCTAAAGACATTGGCGGCAAAGGCTTCAGCAAACGAAAATGCGGCCAGCCATTGGCATCTGTTTTTTCCGGTTCAAAATATCCCGAAGGCAACAAGATGCAGCAAAGGCCAACATGCATCAGGTCTTGTTTTTCTTCTTTGCTGAAAGGCTGATGAAGTTTGCCCGTTTCCTGTATTCCTATTAAAAAAAGAATGGTTTCTATGTCCGGTGTACGGCCAAAACGTTTATGCAACTGTTCTTCCAGATGTATCCATCGTTGTGTCAGTTGAGAGGCAGTTTGCATACGATGCAAAGTTATTCCGAATCCGCAAAGTACAGGAGTTTTATCTTTGCCGCAAATTGTATCAGCATGTTGTCTTTGCAAATTATCCGGCAGCAACCCGAGCAAGTAAAACATAAACTGAGTATAAAAAAGTTTTCTTTTCTCCATTTGGTAGATGAAATTCTGGCTCTGGACGATGAACGAAAAAAACTTACGCATGAGTCAGAACAACTGCAGGCGGCTATCAACGCCATGTCAAAGGAAATAGGTAAATTGATGCAGGCCGGCAAAACAGATAAAGCACAACAGAAAAAAGAAGAAGTAAATGCTCATAAAGCAAAACAAGGTCCGCTGAGAGACAGGCTTTCTGAAACAGAAAAATTGCTGGAAGAAAAGTTGCTTTTGCTTCCTAACCTGCCTTCAGACAAAGTGCCGCCCGGAGATTCGGCTAAGGATAATGTAGTGGTAAAAGAAGGCGGAAAAATACCTGAACTTCCGTCCGATGCATTGCCACATTGGGATTTGATAAAAAAATATGATATCATAGATTTTGAAAGCGGCGCCCGGATTACGGGAAGCGGTTTTCCTCTGTTCAAAGGAAAAGGAGCTAAGTTGCAAAGAGCCTTAATCAGTTATTTTCTGGAAGAAAACCTGAAAGCCGGATACACGGAATATTCTCCTCCGCTTCTTGTGAATGAAACCACCGCCTTTGGCACAGGACAGCTTCCCGACAAGGAAGGACAAATGTATTTTGTGCCTGCCGACGGATTTTATCTTATTCCGACAGCAGAAGTTCCCATAACCAACATTTATCGGGATATGATATTGAAAGAAACAGAGCTCCCGGTAAAAATGACCGGCTACACGCCCTGTTTCCGAAGAGAAGCCGGCAGTTTCGGCGCTGATGTGAGAGGTTTAAACCGGGTGCATCAGTTTGACAAAGTGGAAATAGTGCAAATCACACACCCCGACAAAAGCTACGAGGCGCTGGAAGAAATGGTAGCTCATGTGGAACGTCTGCTTCAAACACTTGAACTTCCCTACAGAATCGTCAAATTGTGCGGCGGAGATATGAGTTTTGCCTCGGCGCTAACGTATGATTTTGAAGTGTACAGTGCTGCACAGAAAAAGTGGCTTGAAGTGAGTTCTGTCAGCAACTTTGAAACCTTTCAAACCCTTAGAATGAAGATACGGTTCAAAGAAACGGACACGGGAAAAACACGGCTCGCTCATTCCCTGAACGGCAGTGCGCTGGCCTTGCCCCGCATTATCGCTGCATTACTGGAAAATCATCAGACGGAAAACGGCATCGTTTTGCCCGAAATTCTTCATTCATATTTCGGGGATGAGAAAATCAGTACATAACAGGCCGCTCAATATAAATTTTTTCAGTGTTGTTTTCCTTTTAAAAAATTTATGCCGGTTTTTGGTGTTCACGGCACGTACACTTCGGCAGGTTTGGGAATCATGAAAGATATGGCAAAAGCTAACACGGCCACAATGAGGCCGTACATAAAAACATTATAGGCAATTCGTAAATATTTGTATTTTCTGGCCAGCACCACGCCCAGATAATAATTATCCTTAATCATACTGTTATTCATATACTCTTTATCGTTCAGCATTTCGGTCATGCCCCAGTTATAATCTTCCAGACTCATATTGTGAAAATTGCCGAAAAAAAGAAGGTTGGTTCTTTTGGCTGCAATATCTTCCCTTGAAAAACGGCCGCTGGAAACGGTAGGCCGTGTAGCCAGAATGCCAAACACGATGGAAGTTACACATACGATCGAAATTATTGCCATCGGAATTTGCAAGGCAGGATTCACTGCCAGATGGGTAATCAGGCTGCCAATCAGCAACGAAAGAATGATGGAATTCACGGAAATAAGAATGTTGGCTTTGGAGTCGGCCATCTGGCTCAGCGCAGAATGATTTTGCGCCATAATCCTGAACACTGTAGCAATACTTCGATCTACTTCTTTGAGTTTTTCTTTTCTTTGTTTGGCTTCTTCAGCAGCTTTGGCTGCTACCGGATCTTTTATTTTTTCTTTTTTTTCTTTTTTTTCAGGTTTCATGGTTTCTTCATTTTGTTGTTCTTTTTTTAATAATTCGGCCAGGTGCTTTTCTTTAACCGGTTGAAGCATTTGCTGGCCGTAAGGGGTAAAATAACGATGATTTTGCATGAAGCGGATATTCATCCTTCTCCATTCTTTTTTGGTGTATTCAGTATGCTCCAACGCTTCTATCTCTGCTCTTAACAGTTTACTCTTTTGTTTAAACGTATCCGTACCTAAATGAAAAAGGTCAGCATCGCAGAGTATTTCCTCCAGCAGGGTTGTAGGATTTTGCGGAATACGGGTGGCCAGAATACAGCCGATGACTTTTTGTTTTGTTTCCTCATCCAAACCTTTAGCCTGTATAAATTCTTCTGCTATTTGAACGCTGTATGTTTCGTGATCTTTGGCCGTGCCTTTTACATAACCGGTATCATGAAACCAGGCGGCCAGTAATAAGGCAAAGCGATCGTCGGAACTTAAATTCATTGTATCGGCCAGAAGCTGACTGGCTGCTACCACCTCCTGGGTATGTTCCAGTGTATGAAACCGTATATCTTTACTTAACTGATTTCTGAGCAGGTCACTTACTAAAGTCTGGGCTTCCTGTAATATGTAAAGTTGTTGTTCCGTCATAACCTAAAGATAAAATTTGATAATTTTAAACCAAAATAAAGATGATGGTTTTTTTCAATAACTTTTCCAAAAAAGATGTTTTCAAAATCGGAATTTACGGACTAATCATATTAACCATAGCCGGTTGTAAACAAAAAAAAAGATATATTAAATCGCCGCCGCACTACAATTTTTCAGAAGTACAATCAGTTAGTATCGATCTGAAGCTTCGTGAAATTTCGGGTATCGTATGGGATGCCGAACGTGATGAATTTCTCGCCCACTATGATGAAGCCGGAATTCTCTATGTTCTCGATAAGTCCACCTACACGATACTGAAAGAATATCCTTTCGGCGCCAAAGGCGATTATGAAGATATTGCCATCTACAAAGGCACGCCTTATATCCTGCGCAGCGACGGGATGATTACAAAAATTGTTCGGGACGGAAACGGGGTAAGAGGCGTGGAAGCCGGTAAACTTTCCATCAGCGGATTAAATGATTTTGAAACCATGTATGCCGATACGGCCCGTAAAGCGTTAATCATTATCTGCAAAAACTGTGCAATGGACAGTAAGCATGAGGTAAGCGCCTTTGCGTTTTATCCGGATTCAATCGGTTTTGTTAACCATCCCGTGTATCGTATAAATGCAGATACCATTCGGTCAATGTCGCCTCACAAAACATCTAAGTTTCAGCCTTCGGCTGCCGAAATTCATCCTGTGCTGAATAAACTGTTTATTATTTCATCGGCATCCAATCAGTTTGTTATTGCAGACCTGAACGGCAAACCGGAAGGAGTATATGAGCTGGGCAAAAAACTATTTCCTCAACCCGAAGGGCTTACGTTTAAAAGGAACGGAGACATGTATATTTCAAACGAAGGCGTTACCTCAAAAGCCACCATACTTCGTTTTGTTTACAAGCCCTGAAATTTTATTCACTTTTCCCGATTGATAAAATAATTAACCAGTAAAAGCAAAACGGCGCCCAGGCAATAACCGGCCAGCACATCACTCAGATAGTGCACGCCCAGATACATCCTGCTGAAACCGATTACTAAAATGAGGAAGATAAAAAATACGGTAAGGGCTCTTCTCATCCATACTTTTTTAATCGGGTCTTTCAGCAAAAGAATCAGTGAGCCGAAAAACAACAAACTCATCATGGCATGCCCGCTTGGGAAACTATAGTTGGTAATTCCCGCAATTAACAGGTCATCGGGCCTTGGACGCTGAAACCATTTTTTCATGGACATTTGAAGCCATAATCCCGTAAGGGCAAAAACAAAAACCCAAAAGGCTTCTTTTCTTTTTTTCAAAAGAGTTAAAGCTATGATGAAGGTTAAAAAGCCGGGTATTAAAAATTTGTGTCCGCCAAGGAAAGTAATATTTTTCAAAAACAAAGTCAGCGTTTCGGTGCGCCGGTGAGAAATTTCTTTCAATAAAACTTCGTCCGGTTTGGTATATCGGAATACAAAAACCATAAATGAAATTAAAATACCGATAATCAGTAAAATAAAAATTTTTATCAGCAGTTTGTATGTAAAACCTGCGGGAGGGCCGTGAATTTTCATACCATATTTTGCTTAAAAGATAAGATTAAGCGCCGACCCCAGGGTGAAAAACAACATCGGTTGATTTCCGGAAAATCCAGCCTGTGCAGCCATGTAAAAAGAATGGAGGGGTAAAAAATAAATGCCGGCCCCGTAAGCGCTATGCCATTTTCCGGCGCCGTTTATATCGCCCGGATGCCAAACCCTTCCCACATGGTAAAAGCCAGTTATTCCTACCGGACCGGGAAGGATGTAAGAGTTAAGATGAAAAAGATGATGGCGCAATTCCAAAGAACTATACAAGGAAGATTTTCCCGCAAAACGTTGTTTTCTGAAACCCCAGAGTTCCTGTTCGGCGCCAAGCGTCATACTTTGAAAATATTCATACCGGGAACTGTAAATTTTCCCGCCGCCGAATTTCAAAATAGAAACCCCTTTGGCCGGGTCATTTTTACTGATATACAGGTGGAAGTCGGAACGGAAAGAAACAAATGCCCGGTGGTCTCCCTGCAGCAATCGGGTATTCAGGTATTCGTTTCGCCAGTACACGCCTCTTGTGGGGAACAAAGCATGATTTCGGTTATCTATCACAAGGTCTGCTTTTACCCCTCCGTACCAGAGGGTAGAAAAAACGGAGAGTGTGTCTAACCCCAACCCGGCAGCTTGTTTCAGAATAGTGTTAGTGTTTTTGTTTTTATCTGCTGCATAATAACTGATCCATGGTCCTGCCGTCAAAAACACTTTATCAAAAAAGGTTTTTCGGAAAAGAAATTCCCATTCACCGTAGCGATAAAGCGTGTGATAAAAACGGCGGGGCTTTGAGGTATTGATTGAAGCAGAATTTCCCCATCCGAAAAAATTGTTCATCACGGTTGAATAAAAGTCAGCCCTGAAAACCAGATCGCTTTTGCCGATAATTTGATTAAACTCACCCGTGTAGCGCAACCGCAGAGCATTGCGATACGGGGCGTAGAGAGCAGAAAAACGTTGCCGGCTTGCGTACGGAAATTTTCTGAAACCATGACGGGTAAGATTTAATCCGGCGCCTATTATAAAACCATCGTCGGAATTATAGCCGGTATATATCACTGGAAAGCGTAACGAGTTGTACTGAAATCCGAGAATATTTTGTTCATTAGCCGCCGGATCTTTTGAAAATCTGTAAACGGTTCGTTTATGGTTTTTGATAACATAATTCGTCTGGCCGTTTGCAGGTATTACATCGTATAATAAGGTTCGGGTATTTCCTTTTATATCAAATGTGTCTGTGCCTTTTCCGCCAATCATTCTGATTTTTATCGGTGAAACAGTGTTTTCCTCCACCTCAAATACATCATGATGATTTAATCCGAAAAGCCGGATTTCTTTGGTTTCTTGCGGATAAAATATTCTGTCGTACATAATAAAAGGGGTATCGTTATCATTTCCTATGCCATAAACTCTTACATGCAGGCCATTCCCTGAATTTTTTATTTTAAAATATTCCCTCTGATGGCTACCCACGATATTGATGTAACGAGACAGAAACCGGTAATAATTTAAGGCTTGTTTTTCCAACTGATCGCGACGTTTTATTAACGTGGATGCCAGAAAATTGTAATAAGACCTGGAAATTTCTGGCGGAAGACTTTTTACGGCATTTTTTATAGTTGAATCATTCAAAGCAGAGCGAATCTCAGAAATGATGTGAAGCCAATCTTTTTTATCTAAATCCGTAAGAAACATTCGGTCAAAATCACGGCTCTGATATCCCAGCCATCTTACCTTTTTAAATCTGCTACGGAAGCCATAGAGAAAAGGCGTTTTCCCGCGGCTCAGTGCTTTAAGTAAAAATCCGTCAGAGTAAAAGAATGACTGGTCCCTGTCTCGCGGCAGAGGAATGTAAATTTTTCCTTTGCCGGTATCGGCTTTCAGCCATCTCCACTGATCAAAATGCCGGTCATAATCGGCCACAAGAAAGTCCAGCAAGCGGGCTTTTAAAATTTCTTCCTGCCAGGGGCGGTGATCATGTTCGTCCAGAATTTTATCCATCATTTTGGCCGTAGAAACGGCCGGAATATCATCATCCGGCGAAGGCCTTCTTTCCAGCAAACACACCGTATTTCTGAAAAAAGGCCTGTACATTCCCAAGGCTGTATCATCAGGCACGAAAACAAGTTTAGGTTCTGAATGCCTGATGCCTAAAGCCGAAGAAAGCCCCGAAACAACAAAGGAACCGAAAGGAAAGGTAGCTGATTTAAGCTCCAAAGCCAGATTACTTATTAAAGGACTTTGAAATTCTTTGGGAATTGTTTGCACCGGCGACTTATTCATAATGCGGAGCACCCATTCCTCTCCCGTAATATTGTTTTTCATTCTCAGTGAGCGGGTTTGTCTTCCGCCGCCCATTGTTATCACTTCAAATCCGCCAAAATCATTTTTAAGCCGGAAAAGTTTCATGTTTACCGGAGTCGTCCAGGCTGAACGATACCCGTTGCCCATAACAAAACGGCGTAACCCCTTTAATTCCGGAAAATTTTTTTCAATTGATACGGAAACGGAATCGGAACCGGAATGGGAAAAAGAGATAGGATTGCTTTCTTCTTTTTCTGAGCCGGCGAATATTTTATTTTCAGAAAAATTCAGCAATTTCATTGGGCTGCTTTTTACTAAAGAATCTTTCAGTTCATAAAAGGTAACATATACTTCCTTTGAATAATTTACGTCAATCACTACAAAACCCGGAAAAGTGGAATTAAACAAACTGTTTTTTCGACGGGCCGTTCGGTTTTCTTTGCAGCCGCTCCCGCTGACAATATAGTTATAGCCATCTTCTTGTATGAGCTGAAGATTATGATCGTGGCCGGACACAAAGATTACATTACGGGAGCGGCGGCGAACGGCTTCCGTAATTTCATTAACCATGCGGGAATACAGCGGATGAACAATATCCTGAGGCACGCCAAAAAGGCTTCTGGCTATGGGATAAGCCGAACCGATAACCGGTAGCGGGATATACAGATAATCTTTTAAATCAGTAAAGGGGAAAATGTGTTGTTTAAGAGTAAAATAACCGCCGTGAATACCGTTGCTTTTAAACGGATGATGGCAAGCTAACACAATCAGTTTTTGCGGATTTCGTTTAATGATGTCTTCAATGTTATCCACCAGTTCTTCCGGCGTTTTGCTTTTACAGTCCGACTCTAAACCCGGTTTTTCATGCGGGTGAAGCCACCACTGGCTGTCGAACATAATGAGAAGTATCTGTTCATTCAGAAATATTTCTTTAGGGCCGGGGCATCCGTCTTTCGGGTAATAGTGAACGTTTTTTTTATTTAGTGAGTCGGCATATTTCTGCTGGCGTAAAATGGCTTCATATCCTCCGCGCTTTCCGTTATTCCAGTCGTGATTTCCGGGAATCATAAAAATTCGGGCAGGCGTATTATCGGCCAGGTTTAACTGAGAATCCAAAACAGCTTTTTCTTTAAGATATTTAGAGTGCTCATCGTCCGGAAGTCCTGTTTTGTAAAGATTATCTCCTAAATAAATCACGGTGGTTTTTTCATCTAACGGGATGTGAAGTTTTACGGCGCTGACAACAGGGTGTTTCTCTCTAGTTAATTCTCCTGCATCACCAATCAGTATGATACGATGTTGAACTGAGTCGGGCTGGGCTGATAAAATCGTTGCTTTGTATAAAAAGAATATAAGTATGAAAAATAAATACTTCATGGTAGCATCCGGGTATCAGGCAAACTTTCATGTAAAGTTTGAAATCAACAAAATTACTATTTCCGGCTTTGATAGATAAATCAGGTTTAATGTAAAACGGGAAAAGTGAAAATTTGTTTTTTCAGTAGAATACTTGTCTTAACTCATGGTTCAAGAAATCAGTATAAATTAAAATTTAGCTGAGAATATTTTGAAAAAAACTTTGTAAAGTTTTACGAAAAAGCATACTTTAGATAAAATCTTTATAAAAAAATTCTAACCAATACCTTACTTCATGAGACTGCTCAACAGGCTTTTATTCAGCCCATTATTATTTCATTATTCAATTCTTTCCCCCCAAAATCCGCAGACGGATTCGGCAACTGCAGCAGGAGGAAATTTTGTAGATAAAAAGTCCAGACATATCTGGATGGGGAGCAACTATCGAAAAGAATGGAATACACCCATCACCGTTCCTGTTTTGTATTTATCAAAAGAAAAAGGAGGCCTCTCCCCTGTTCGCAGAGGAGGCGGAAAACAAACCAAATCGCTTCGTCTGGAAGATAAAAACGGAAGGCAGTATGTCATTCGTTCAATTGCCAAGTATATTACCAGTAAAACACTGGGACAGTTTGAAAGTGAAGCGGCAGCCGATCTGGTAGCTGATGGCGTTTCGGCGTCATATCCTTATGCAGCTTTATCCATACCGGATCTGGCCGAAGTAGCCGGTATTCCGCACCAAAATCCTAAGGTAATGTTTGTGGCGGATGATCCGGCATTGGGCGAATTCCGAAACGAATTTGCCAATATGCTGGTGCTTTTTGAAGAGCGGTTTCCAGATTCCGTGAAAAAAGGTTATGATACCGATGAAGTAGCCGATACTTTGCTCAGAAAAGACAATGACAATACCGTAGATCAAAGGGCGCTGCTACGGATTCGTATTCTGGATATGTTTGTCATGGACTTTGACCGGCACGAAGACCAATGGAACTGGGGCGCCTGGGATAACGGAAAAGGCAAAACATTTTATCCCATTGCAAAAGACAGGGATCAGGCATTTTATATAAACCGTGGGATTTTGCCCGGGCTGATGAAGGCTCGTTCACTGGTGCCTCAGCTGGAAGGGTTTAAAAGTAAAGCCAACCATATCGGCCGTTTTAATTTCGCGGCCCGAAATTTGGACCGTTTCTTTTTAAATCAGCTAACGGAAAATGAATGGAGAGAAGAAACGGAACGCTTCCTTTCGGCCATGACTGATGCCGTTCTGGAAAAAGCCTTGTCAAGGCAGCCGAGGGAAATCAGAAATATATCAGGCCCCCGGATTGTTAGTACTCTTAAAGAACGAAGAAAATACTTAATGGAAGATGTAATGGAATATTACCGCTTCATTTCCGAAAAAGTGAATATTACGG
This sequence comes from Chitinophagaceae bacterium, assembly GCA_026415715.1. Lineage (GTDB taxonomy): Bacteria > Bacteroidota > Bacteroidia > Chitinophagales > Chitinophagaceae > JJ008. Next base: position 18,152 of record JAOAGO010000042.1, read on the forward strand.
GCAGCGATAAACAGGAACACATTGACATTATCAGAAATGATGACGGCTCACTTCGGGTGCAGATGTATAAAATCAATAAGGAAGGACAAACAGGCGCTATCCTGTACGACAGATTATTCGATCCGCAGGTTACCAAAGAAGTTTGTCTTTACGGTATGGGCGGTAACGATCGTTTTATCGTTAAAGGAACCAGCGATAAAATCAAAGTAAGGCTCATCGGAGGCGATGGAGAAGATCTGTTTGAAAATACGGTTCCCAATAATAATAACACTATTATTTATGACCGGCGCGATGAACCCAATATAGTTAAAGGCCCTTTTAAAAACAGAATGAGCAGAGACACCGCGGTAAATTCTTTCCAGCGTATTTTCTATAAATATCCCTATCAGTCCATTTTCTTTATGTTAGGTTACGGTCCGGATGACGGTATTTCTATCGGGCCTACTTTCAAATACATTCGTCATGGCTTCAGAAGAGACCCATACAAATCATATCACTATGCAAAGGCCCTGGTAGCATTTTCTACCGGCGCATTCCGTTTTGTGTATAACAATGAATTCAGCAGTGTTTTCGGGCGAAAAACCGATTTGACCGGCGAAATAGATTACAGAGGACCGAATAACACAATCAATTTTTTCGGCTATGGCATGAATTCGGTCTATAACAAGAATAACCCGGGTCAATTCAGGTTTTACCGTGTTCGTTTTAACATGGGTGAAGCCTCGTTAATGGTTCGCCATCGTTTTTCGGAAAAAGTTCAATTTTCGCTGGGGCCTGCCATCCAGATTTATACATACGATTCGGCAGACAAGTTTAATAAAATCAGAAATATTGAACTCAATCCGCCACCCGGCATTACTTCGTCTATGAATCATAATCAAAGTTACGCGGGAATTCGTTTTCTATTCATGCTGGATACCCGAAATCACAATGTGCTGCCCTACAAAGGTATTTATTGGAATACACAATTCAGATACTGGATAGGGCTGAATAACAAGAGTTACCAAAATGTTCCGCAATTCAATACGGATTTCGTATTTCACGTAGGCCTGGCAAAAGACTGGCTGGTATGGGTGAACCGAACCGGTTTCGGAGCAAACCTGACCAGCAACATGAATTTTGAATTTTATCAGGCGCAAACTTTAGGCAGTAACGACAATCTTCGCGGCTACCGCAGGGAGCGCTTTTCGGGTAAATCCTGTTTTTACAATCAATCCGAATTGCGATGGAAATGGGCCAATCTCAAAACTTATTTGTTCCCGGCCTCCATCGGAATGTTTGCCTTTTGGGATATCGGTCGTGTATGGGTGCACAACGATGCTGTTTCCGATCTGGGTATGGGATTTGGTGGAGGAATATGGTTTTCGCCCCTTAAGCGGTTGGCCTTAAATATCAGCGTGGCCAAATCGGAAGAAGATTTTATTCCTATGATGGGAATGAATTGGCGGTTTTGAGTTTTGTTTATGAAGAGATGACTTCAGAATAGAATAATCTGCAGGAATGATTTTTTTTCGGGCCATTCAGCACATTTACAAATATCGTTGAGGGATAATTACCGGATATTTTATATGATTTCATTCATAAACTCACAAATATTTTAAACATCAAAATTCACTTGTACCCTGAGCGCTTTTAGCCCGACAACCCCTTGAAGATTTTCCAATTCCAGGTGTTCAATCTCTTTTTTAAAAAAACCGTTGGATTGTAAATATTCTATGAATTCAAGGTATTCTTCGGCTTCTTTTGAATGAGAATAAACAATAGCTATTTTTCCGGGTTGAGTGAGTCTTTCCTGCGTGTCTTTTACATGCGCCTTATCTATTCTTTTTTTCACTACCTCGTAGCGGGCATTTTCAGGCCCGTCCATATCAAATTTTTTTTCTTCGGTACGAAATGTTATAGATATCGGAGTATTATAAGAAAGAATGAGTTGAGTAGTACGCAAGGGATGCGGCAGCGACGATTCGAGGTGATGCGAAAGCCGGGCAGCTTTTGCCATTACACACAATTGCCACATTTTCAGATTATGCAGATAAATTTCATCAAATTTTTTTCGCGGCGTGATAGACTGTCCGATGTATATGTTGTATTCCAATCCATCGGTAATGAAGCGTTCAAAATAATGGGGATAAACTTTCTGAGCCGCATTTTGCTCTTTTTCCATCAGTCGGGATAAGGTTTCATTAATTTTACTTACGCTTTTTTCATATTGTTTACGATGGCGGCAAAATAATCCGGTTTCTGCATCTGTCGATTTAAAATACAGTTGAATATCCTTTCGTACGTTTTTTTCAGTGGACTGAAGGTGTTTTAACAAGGGATGAATTTGCACCTTCAGAAAATCATGTATCATTAACTCATCCTCGGTTTGCATATACTGCCGGATAACCGTTAAAAATTTATTCAATTTAAAATCCAGTTCATGAAGTAAAGGCAGGTTGATATGGTTTTTCAACCGGTCAAACAGTTGAGAAACGTTTTGCAGTTGTTCGGACAAATCTTTTTGACCACATACCGAGCGTTCGGAGGAAGAATTTCTGATGTCTATGGCGCCGTATAGCGGCCACACGTCATGAAAAACGATGCGCTCTATAGCAGTATCACTTTTTTTTCGGTGTTGAATGATATAATTTAATGCCGCTTCGGTAAATTTCCATTCTACTGCCGGTTGTACAGCGGTAAACTTACGTTTAATGACTTTAACCACTTCATTGTAAAGTGATTCTAGACTTTTTTCAAGAGTGAGGGTAAAAAGGGGTATGGCCGACTCGATGCGGGTAATTTGTAAAGGATTTAAGCGTCCCGGAACAGAAGCGCCGATTTCCAACAACCCCATCAGGTTTTTGCCTTGTTTTAAAGGATATATTATAAGACTCCGGATGCCCTCGTTGTAGTAATAAGGCAAGGGTTGAAGTTTTTCAAGTGTATCGTCATTCAGTGAAGTAAACAATAAAGGACTGTCAGACTCTTTGAATAATACCTTGAAATAGTCGCCCAGGTCATCTCTTTCACTAACGCTTTTTACCTGTCGAAATAAAATGCTGTTTGCCTCATGAGCCTCGGAGTAGATATAATGGTTATTGATTTTAAAAAAGGGAGTTATGCCAATCTGTATTTCTTTCATTCCGATCAGATCGTGCATGCTTTTCTCCAGTTCTTCAAAAAGATAATCTCCGGAAATAGAGTTTTCATTCAGCAGCTGATTTTTAATTTGTGTGATTACTTCCTGTTGCGTTACATCGTTAATACGAAGCACAGTGATACCTTCAAACCTAAATTTATCTAAAGGAATTTTCTTTGTTAATTCCTCCACACTCAACATGCGGTGCGTCTGAGTATCCACCAGATCGGCAGGAAAATGAGGCATTTCGCCAGACGGATGCACATCAATAAAACGACCGTCCATCCGAATTTCCATATAATGATTCAGCCCCGTTTCATTATCCTTGTATTGGTAAATAAACCTGGCCGTTTCGGTGCTGTGATAACCCATGAATTTTTTTAAAATCAATTCGTATGCAAACTGTGTAAATTGATGGAGAATTTTTTCCTGAGTTTCGCTGCCGGGAAATGACATGTCTAAGGTTTCTGGATTCAGCAGATTTTTTTTGAACTGAGGAGAGGCATATACCATCCTGATCGATAACGGAAGAGATATGCCATACATGAAGTTTGCCGTAGTGGGAGGAAAAACGGCCGAAAGCAGTTCTTCAATCACTTCGGCGTTTTTATTCAGTATATTCAAATCAGTGATTATTCCCGAAAGTTCAGGTTGGCTTTCCAGATCACGGATTACCTGACCGTATAATTTTTGCATGCCCCTGTTACCTTCTGCTATATTTTTTTTCAAAGAGGTAATCAAAGGCCTGAATGATAAATAGCTTTTAATTTCAGGAATATTCATGTGTGTTGATCGGGTTCAATGATTAAAAAAAATTTTGTTTAAAAGAATGACATAAATAAAGTTAGAAATCACATATTAAGATAAAATAAACTTCAAATTTTTATATACTTTCTTCAAAAAGGAATTTAAATGCAATTATTCGAAGAACGAAACGCCCGAAAGAGAGGAATTATCTTCTTTTACGCCCTATAATAAATCCTACTTTAGCATGAACAGTGAAATAACAGTCCATATCTTTCGGATCACCTCTTTGATCACCCGGCAGGGGTTGAGCATCGGCAGGGTTGATTTGATTACGGCGAAAATACAGTTGTGTGGCTATCGCTGCCTGAGAAGGAGATAAGTAGTTTCCAAATAAAGCAGGATTGATATAATCTGTACTAACGTCATCCAGATAATCGGTAAATAATTTGCGATGTAAAAATTCAAGTCTGACCATCATGAATGAATTGATTTCATAACGAAGTCCAATACCGCCTAACAAATTTAGTTGCTTTAATTTATAAGGTTTTCTGTCAGGATATTCAGCCATACCCTGACCTTCAAGTCTTAAAGGGGCAAGATAGTACCACTGACCATTAAGATTTGCTTCAGGGTTAAATGAAAAATAGCCTGCACCAACAACTCCGTAAGGAGACAATCGGGGAGGCTCTTCATCTATATCATAATTTTTGAAAAACAAAGGATGTAATTCAAGGGCAAGCTGGATCTCTGAAATCTGGCTTCGAAAACTTAAATTTCTCTCGTATCTGCCAAATGTTGACGCAGCTACATTTTTTAAAATACTGTCATACCCTACAATTTCTCCGAAAGTGCCTTCCAGACGTCCGGTAAGAATATCGCGATAGTTAGCTGCTGCATAAAAGCCATAGGATGGCCGCGCTGTTTTCCAGCGGTAATCTTTTATAAATCCTTTTCCGATACCCTTTTTTCCACCCAAATCAGTGAGTGAATTCATAAATCCACCGGTAAGTCCAATCTCAAAAACTACATCTTCATAGTAATATTTATCATTATAAAAGTAGTATTGTGCATTTGAAGAAAAGTATAAAAAAAGCCCGATATAAGGTATAAGCCGTTTCATATTAGATTCTTTAATTGTTTAAAAGCTACATAACCGGGTAAATATAAACAGACTGTTGGAATTATTCGAAAATCCAGAGTAAATGAATTTAAATTTTTATGTTTAAAATCATTAGTGTCCTAAACGTTTTTTTTTGAAGATAAAAGAATGCTTGATAATCAATGCATTTCAATAGCAAATGTAAGCTTTTAAAAAAGTATCCCC
>JAOAGO010000043.1 GCA_026415715.1 Chitinophagaceae bacterium
AATATTTTTAGTTTTATAAACTTAAATTTTTTTATCTATTCATTAAAAAATATTTTTTAAAAATGCAATCCAAATCAAATTTTATTAATCTGAAGTATTCTCATTGTCAGAATAATATAATTGCATACAAATAATCCTTTGAAATACAATTTTGATAATCAAGCGCTTTAGGAAAGTATAATTTTTATAAAATTCTCCCCCCTTGTTCTTTTTTCTTCATCTTTAGTATTAGTTTTTTATATTTTTCTCCCTGCTCTTTCTGAAAAAAGGAAATATCAGTATGGATAAATGATTGACAGATGAAAAAATTAATGGCATAAGGACTTTCGTTTGTTTGAGGTAAGTTTAGGGTTGATATGATATTAAATTCTTATTATAAAGGCGTAACATTTCTGTAAAAAAAAACCTGCAAAATCGGATGATGTTCCTTGCAGGTTTTTGGCCAGTTTAATATAAAAGGACATCAGTTAGGAAAGCGAAACAGGGAAAATAAGCTAAACAGACTTTACTTATCTAGGCTGTCTTTCAGGCTTATTTTCCCAATAACCGCCTGCATTGATCTCTTCATTCCTTTTCTACGTCCTGTTCTTTGTCCCGGTTTTTTTCATCTGATGTCAAATCCCGATTGTTCAATTCGCCTTCAATGGTTTTCCTCGGCTTTATGAAAAATATCACTTCTATTCCCGGAGTAAATTCTTTGACATTCGCCTTATCATTTTCCGATAAATTTTCATTAGAAGGCGTGTTTTTTCCGGATTTTTCGGCATTCTTTTTTGGTGTCATAGTTTTACATTTTAGTTATGAAATAGATATTAAAAAAGCCTTGTAAAACGACATTGCTCAGAAAAGAAATGCAGAGGGTAAAACAAAAAACCCGCCTGATAAGTCAGACGGGCCTTCTTTATTGATAAAAAGAAAATACCGATGGATTACTGACTTATCTTCCCACTGTAGAGTGGATGGATTTGGCACCTTATCCCAAAAAGAGTTCGGGACAGGTTGTCAAGGCTTCATCGGGCCATTTCCCTCCGCCTTTCTTGATAAGTACTGCGAAAAAAGAACTGACAGGTAAAATTATGTTTTTTCTTTTAGCTAAACAAAAAAATCAACTTTTTTTCTTTAAAAATCTATGAAACATCATGAAAATTACCAACGACTTATAATTGAGATGAAATTATCCGTAAAACGGCGCCTTTCAAGAATTTGATTCCTGCCTGAGGCTTTTCAATTAATTTGACGGACTGAGTTCGAAGGGTTTATCGTTCACAAATACTTTAAACGTAATTTCGGCGCCGGCCCTTTTCAGCGTTTCGGCTACCGAGCAATATTTATTCATGGACAGTTCGGCGGCACGCTGGGCCTTACCCGGCTCAATTTCACCTTCCAGGTAATAGTCGAGATGAATGGTTTTCCACAGCGAGGGCTCTTTACCCTGTTCCCTTTCGCCTTGTATTTCTACGCGAAAAGAATTTATATTTTGCCGTTGCTTATTTAAAATACTGATAATGTCCACACTGCTGCATCCGATCAATGCCGCCAGCAGGGTATGCATAGGCCGAAATCCGCGGCCCTCCCCTCCTTGTTCCACCGGTACATCAATAATGAGTTTATTTTCATTTGAATCTGTGATGGTGATACCGTAATCGCCATGCGTACGCACGGCTGAAAGCTTAATTTTCATGTCCTCCGAATTTCCTCAAATTTAAAAAAATTGACATCAAGGATATCTTTTTTCGATGAAAACCTGTGTTTATAAATGTTCAAGAGCCTGCACGATATCCACTGCAATATCCTCAACATGCTCAAGGCCAACACTGATTCGAATTAAGCCGTCCGTTATACCTACCGCAGCTTTCTCTTCCGGGCTTAGTTTTGAATGGGTGGTAGAGGCCGGATGTGAAGCAATGGTTCGGCTGTCGCCCAGATTGTTGGTAACACTGAGCATTTGCAATGCGTTCAGAAATTTGCTTCCGGCTTCCAAACCTCCTTTTACTTCAAAGGTAACCAGTCCGCCGCCGTTGCGCATCTGTTTTTTGGCAGTTGTGTATTGCGGGTGTGATTCCAGAAACGGGTATTTTACCCAATTCAATTTAGGATGGCCCAGTAGATGTTTTGCGAGTTTAAGAGCATTGTCTGCGTGCTTTTCCATGCGCAGGTGCAACGTTTCAAGGCTTTTGGAAAGGATCCATGCGTTGAACGGACTCAATGCCGGGCCTGAATTTCGAACGAATAAATACATTTGATACATCAGTTCTTTTGGGCCAACTACCACTCCTCCCAACACTCTGCCCTGGCCGTCAATAAACTTTGTGGCCGAGTGCAACACAATGTCCGCACCGAACTTTATCGGTTGCTGTACGGCCGGCGTGGCAAAGCAATTATCTACAACAAACAAAATGTTTCTGGCTTTGCAAATTTGCGAAACCCACTCTATATCTATAATATCCAAACCGGGATTGGATGGTGTTTCCAGATATAACATTCTTGTATTCGGCTTTATTTGTTGCTCCAGTGTTTCCGGTCGGGTCATATCAAAATAAGAGCTTTCGATTCCCCATTTGGGAAGGTATTTGGTAAGCAAGGTATGCGTGGAACCAAATACCGCGGAGGCGGAAACAATATGATCTCCTTTTTGCAGAAACGTCATGAATGTGGCAAATATGGCTGCCATTCCCGTAGCGGTGGCTATGCCGTTTTCCGCGCCTTCCAGTAAGGCTATCTTTTTTACAAACTCATCAACGGTAGGATTCGAAAACCGGGAATAGATGTTGATGTCGAGGCTATCGTCAGCAAAGGCCGCTGCCATTTCTTCGGCAGAGTGATAGACAAAACTGCTCGTAAGGAACAAAGGTGTACTGTGCTCCATTTCTTGTGTGCGTTGGGTTTGTGTGCGGATAGCAATAGTTTCGGGATGGAATTTAGGTTCAGCCATGAGTGTGTGATTTTTTAATTAAAATATTTTTACTAAAAGTCTGATACTCCAGATTATGACGATTGTGCCAAGTGCCACATAAGCCGTTTTTTGAGGAATGCGTCCGGCTAACCGGGCCGCCAACGGTGCGGCTACTACTCCGCCGAGAATCAGCGCCACTATGATTTGCCAGTATTGCAATCCCACCAAGGTAAAGAAAGTAACAGCGCTGGCCAATGTGATAAAGAATTCTGCCATGCTTACGGAGCCGACCACGTATTTATGCTGTCTTCCCGAATTGACCAATGTGGCTGTAACGATTGGCCCCCAACCGCCGCCGCCGAATGAATCAAAGAAACCGCCAAACACGGCAAGTAATCCGTAACGCCTGATTTTTTTCTTTTTGTTTACTTTCCGAAACGCATTGAATACAAACTTGATTCCGAGATAAAGGGTATATACGGCAACGGCGGCACGAAGCCAATCAGAATACCGATTACCAAACCATACCAACACTACAGCTCCGGCAATGGCGCCTACTACACCCGGAATTACCAGAATACGAAATAGTTTTTTATTTACGTTGCCAAATTTATAATGACTGTATCCGCTGGCCGCCGTAGTAAAAATTTCCGATGTGTGAATACTGCTGCTGATGGCCGCTGGACTCACTCCGGTAGTCATGAGTATGGATATGCAGGTTACTCCATAACCCATACCGAGCGAACCGTCAACCAGTTGCGCTGCAAACCCGGCTACTACCCACCAAAAGAAATTTGGATCTACATTCACCAAAATATCTTCTCCCCCCGAAACAAGTTTGTCTAAAGGAACATAAGAAAAAACAAAATAACCCAACACCATAGCGGCAAAGAAGAGAAATGAATTGGTAATGACTTTTTTCCAGTCAATGTCGCGTCGCTTATTCTCAACAAGCCTTTGCGTTATGGCGTTCAGTTTTTTCACTTTATAGGCAAAGTCGCCTTTTAAATGCTGCCTGATCTTATGAAGGTTTTCTATAGACTCATCCAGCTCTTCAGGAAGATACCGGTCAAATACTTCTTTGAGTCGCTTGGTCATCGTGGGTGATAAACCGTTAGAAGAAATGGCAATTTTCAGATGGCCTTTCTGTACTATACTGCTCAGGTAAAAGTCGCACAGCTCCGGCGTGTCGGCTACATTCACCAATATATTTTTTTCATTTGCCATTTTTTTTATTTGCTGATGCAACGTTTTGTTATCGGCAGCGCAAATCACCAGTTGTACACGGTTCAGGTCTTCTTCCTCAAAAGGCCTTCGCATCAATGTAACATTTTTATATTGTAAAGCCAGTTGTTCTATCTCGGGTAATATGTCAGGCGCTACCAGAGTAACTGATACCGAAGGCGAATTATTCAGCACGGAATTCAGTTTTTCCAGTGCCACCTTTCCGCCGCCCACAATGAGCAGTTGCAGTTTTTCCAGCTTCAGAAAAACCGGGTAAAGACGGTTTTTTATGTTTACATCAGGATTTATTTTAGTTTGATTTGTCGTGTGTATCATGATTAAAATTTATTTTGTGAATCAGGAGAATTCGGAAAATATGCCGCTGAAAATGGCGATTTAGATTGCCGGGTTGAATCAGATGAATATAAGACGCCTCCATCTGAAAACCCGGTACAACGGAATAGGTTATACCCGCATAAAACCGATTCTGATCCAGCACTGAACCATTATCCGATTGTGCAATTTTCAAGAGCAGTTCCTGACCTGCTTTCAGACTAAATCTTTCGGAACTTTCTCCTTTAACAGGGTGATAATACACAAGGTATCTGTATCGGAATCTCACATGCCTGAAATGATAGGAATCAACATGATTTCCGTTTTGAGATACTATATTTTTAAAAAATCTGAATTCATTTCTGAATCTTTGTTCAAACGAAAAGCGACGAATCTGATATTTGAAAACAGCCTGTAAATGCGGTCTTATTTCATGATTCCGTTGTTTTGCTGCTCCGGGCATGTTTGAGATATTGTCAAAAAAAGCAAGTCCCCCGCCGATATTCCATCCCGGGCTGACGGAATGTAAATTCAGTGAAGTACGTACCAACCTTTGATGCCATCCCATATCCTCCATAAAATTCCTCCCCTCAACCTCATTGAGTAAACTCCAATTCTTTTTTGATTGGATGGACAGGTTGTAACCATACCAGAATAATCCTTGTGTTGTCAACGACTGACCGGAAGCAAACTTCATTATGATGAATAAAATATTAGTTACTATGTAGTGTTGTCTGTTTTTCATTTTCAATACTTAAAAGATTCAATCCACTCTTTGGCATGCCTTGCTGCGTAGGTGATAATAATCTGCGCGCCGCTTCGGGCTAGGCTGAACCATGTTTCCAGATAAGCCGCTCTTTTCTCATCCTGATGCTGCCGGTGTAATAATTCTATTGCAGCTACTTCACCGCTCACCTGATACGCTGCTACAGGTTTATTCAGTTTTCGGCTCAGCCGGTAAATAATGTCTGTCGAATAACATGCAGGTTTAACAATCAGAATATCTGCTTCTTCATGGTAGTCTCTTAATGCGCTTTCTATCGCGTCATTGCTATTTGCTACCGGAATCTGATAGGTTCTTCGGTCTGTTAATTGACCGTTTGCCGGATAGGATTTACAGATATCTCTGAAAGGACCATAAAAATGAGAAGCAAATTTAGCCGAGTAGCTCATGATAGCAACTTCATCCCGTTTTTGTTCATTAAGCTTTCTTCTGATTGCAGCTACTCTTCCATCCATCATATCGCTTGGCGACACGCAGTCTGCTCCGGCTTGTGCCAGTTGCAAAGCGTAATCGCTTAAAAGCTGTACCGATGCGTGATTATCTATTTCATCTTTTTGTTCATTCAATAAGCCGCAATGGCCATGTGAAGTGATGGAGCATAAGCAAACATCTGCAGCCAACCATAAATCATTGGCAAACCGGTTTTTGATTTGCTGAACAGCTTGTAACGAAAAAGAAAAGGAAAAATCATCTTTTCTTGCCGGCACGGGAAATAACAGAAACTTATCAATACCCGATTGTAAATCTTTTTCTATCCGATATAGTATGGAGGAAAGTGTTTCAGGTTTTAAATCAGCGTATTCAACCGTGTTTTCATCTACCTTTTCTTCATATATAAATAAGGGCTGAATAAATTTTTTATGCGTCAGCACAACGTCAGCGCTGAGCTCTCTGACCATACGATTACGCCGCAATCGTCTGAGTGTATTATGGTAAACTACGCCTTCCATTCCTGAAATGATTTAATGGTGGGAAAAATAACAGGCTCGATGCCATGCTTTTTCAATTGATTTGCCGTTTCGCCTCCGGCACACAGATGTACCGCATGGCTGTTTGCCCACCGGCTATAATATTGATATTGCATATAGCTTGACCAGAAAACATATTTTGCCTGTTTCAGGGCATCAGTAACCTTTTCCTGAAAAGTTGGAGTAAGGCGATATACAGCTATGGCACGGTAACCATTATTGCGCCGGCGTTGTGCCGCTTCTTCATGAGTAAGAATTGTAATTTTTTCTTTCGGGAAACTCAATACCGGCGAATGCCATAAAGAATGCAGTTGCTCCATACCTAAAGCATCGGCACAACCTTCCACCCAAAGCCCTTTTTCAGCCAAAGCAAACCACGAGCTCGTTCCGGCGGTCCAAATTCTGCCGTCATTTATCTGATTCAATAAATCCGGCTGGCTTGCTATTTTTTTGTTTGTGATGAAGAACACCTGTCCTTCAACTTTTTCAATAGTTGCCGGTAAAGGTTCGTTTATGAAAAAGTCTTTCATGAATACGGTAGAGTCGAATAAGTTTTCCGATGGGTCAACGATTGGGTTTGATAAATTGCTCCAAATCTGAAAAGCCGTACCGTTTTTGTCAGTTCCGGCAGCATAAGTAAACTGATGATTCTGAATAAGAAAAGTAGTTGCCCCAAAACGCTGATTACATCCGCTGCCGTATTTCAATGAAAAGGTTTTTTCAGTTATGGCAGTATGCATCAGTTGTTCATCATTGATTGCGCTTATCATTCGCCCGATATGTTCGTTTCCGGGATCTGCTTCCGCTACAATTATTCCCTGGCAAGGCGCGGGAACACACTCTATCAAGGGCAAAAACATCAATCTTTTTTCGGGTAGATAGTTTTGTAACAGGGCTAATCCTTCATTATCCGGTTCACTTATGGTGAGCAAACGATTCACGCCGGCTACCGCCAGAATGATTCCGTCATATTCCCTTTCATGTAATTTCCTGAAACGCTGTTCCACATTACCGCGAATAGGCTTAACTTTCAACTTGGCTTTTTTACCTTGAATAACGGGCAACGCTTTATCCAAAAACTGTAAAGCCATGTCCTCGCGTCGGGGCGAGCAGGTGCCTATAATAATTTCCTTACCCTCGGCGATTTTGTTTATCACTTCAGGATTAAAAATCACAAAATCTCTTGCATCTTCACGCTCTATTGCGGCAAAGGCTCCATGACTGAAGAAGTGCTCTGCACTCAAATCTTTCAAAGAATGAACGGCAATGTCGGCGCTTCCGCTTTGTAAAGCGTCGTACACTTCTTTAGTGAAAAAATCCGTATCCGGAACCTGAGTCAATGGAACGTCTTTATGTATATCGCCTTTGGTGCTGATTTCGATTATCCGATAGCGATTCTTCGGAAAAACCGTTTTCAGTTTTTCCATCACTTTTTGAGCCTGATAGCGGCTTAAAGTACTTTTGCGACATATGATTCTGATCTCATTCATGATACAGTGTAGCCAATGCGTTTACAAATCCTTCAATCTGATTTTGTTGATGAGCAGCCGTTACCACGATTCGCAAACAAGACTCTCCTTCGGGAACAGTAGGATAAAATACAGGCTGCACATAATATCCTTTTTGTAATAACTGACGAGCCGTTTCTTTAAGTTTATTTATGTCGGGTATGAGTACTTGTGTAATCTGACTCTTGTTTTCCCGATAATCAATATGTGCCCGGCGAAGCAGCTTTCGCAAATACACAACATTGTCAAACAATCGTTTTCTGTTCGTATGGTCTTTCTGTATGATATCAATACTTTGTAAAGCGCCGGCACAAACGGCTGGCGGCAGTGAAGTGGTGAATATAAATCCCTTGCCAAAGCTCCGAATCAATTCAATAATATCGGATGATGCGGCAATGTATCCGCCAAAAACACCTATCGCTTTTGATAGCGTTCCGTTAATAATATCAATATCTTTTGCACATTCTTCCTGCTCGGTAATGCCGGCTCCGTTTGAGCCGTATAAGCCTACGGCATGCACTTCATCCACATATGTCATAGCGTTATATTCCCTGGCCAATTGCACTATATCTCTTACCGGACTCACGGTTCCGGAAATACTGTAAACCGATTCGAATACAATCATCTTGGGTGTATCTTCACCCAGCAGTTGCAGTTTTTGTTTCAGGTCAGAAAGATTATTATGCCTGAAAATTATTTTACGGTTTCCGCTGTTTCGAATGCCTTCAATCATGGATGCATGATTGTATTCGTCGGATAAAAACACCAATTCTGGAAGAGCTTTGCCAAGGGTTTGTAATGCGGTTACATTAGCCAGATACGCACCTGAAAAAAGTAAAGCATTTTCTTTTCCATGCCATTTCGCTAAGCGTTTCTCTAACTCTTTATGATAATAAGTATTTCCGGAAAGATTCCGTGTACCGCAACTTCCCGCGCCCAACCTTAGCAACACCTTGATCATCGCCTGCACCACCTCAGGATGCCTGCTCATACCGAGATAATTGTTGCTGCAGAAATTAATGGCTCTCTTCTCTTCTTCATCTTCTTCATACGTGATATCAGGAAAGCAGGGACTGCCTTCGGTAAGCGTAATGAAATTCCGGCGATACCCTTTACCGTAAAAATCATTCAGCTTTTGCCGGAATAATTCGGTGTAGGTTGATTGTTGGCTTATCATTTGTTGTCATTTTCCTTTGTTAATAAATAAGACCTTATAGATTTTACATTCTCCAGGAATAACCTTGCCTGACTTAAATATTGCTCGGCGAATTCTTTACCCGGAGTTTGGCGATTCATTTCTAAAACAGCATCACGAAAAGAAGTATGATATTTGAATATTCCGGTTTCGGTAAAGTTTTTATCAAAATCTCTGATGATGCCGTCATGCGTGTTACAGCTTACACCGGCCTGAAGCAATAAAGCTTTTGCGGCATGAATCTGAGAAGAATACGCATGATAAATCGCATCCGCCCAGGCCTGAGCCTGAAGACACTCTACCGAAGCCTGAATTTTTTCTTCCGCTTCCAGAAACAGAGTGGCTACCAAATCAACGATCACGCCGGCACATTCGCCCACACCAATTGCCGTACTGAATTTTTCCTTAGCACCCCAATCGATAAACTCATCTTCAGTATATTGATGAGTGTTCGCCAATTCTTTCAATAGTTCATAAAAATATTTTTCTCCTTGTCGTTCAGCATATTTTGAAAAAGATTCATTGGCGTTTTTATTTTGCTTGTAATCGTTCAGCAAAATTCTGACGGCATCCAATGCACGGCGCGAAGGAATTTTTATTACTTTATTGGAAAACACGCCTTCTCCGTTTCCTTTGTTCGCTCCGCCTATTAATACTTGCAGTGCCGGCATTACCATTCCGTTTACTTTCATCGAACTTCCGTGAAATCCGATGGATGCTATGGCATGTTGGCCGCAACTATTCATACATCCGCTGATTTTGATTTGAAATTCCTTGTCGGCTAAAAATTCCGGATACTCTTCTTCAATCAACTCCGCAATAGCCAATGCCACATTCGTACTGTTGCTGATTCCCAGATTGCAGGTGTCTGTGCCGGGGCATGATGTAACGTCAGCTAAGCTTCCGAAGCCGGCATGATGTAGCCCTTCCTGTTTGAGTATGGCATATACATAAGGTAAATGTTCTTTCAGAATAAACCTGAGTTGTAAGCCCTGATTGATTGTCACACGTATATCGTCTGCCGCAAGATGCTGAAGTGATGCTATCAGTTTCCGGCTTTGTGCGGTACTGATATTTCCGTTAGGCACACGAATGTATGCTGCATAGAAACCGTTTTGCTTTTGCGCAAATACATTGGTTTGCAGCCAAAGATTATAATGGGCATCATCGGCCGACGGCAGCTTCACCTGTGGCAACCTATATTCGGGCAAGATGATTTTCTCAGTATCCTCTACGGGCACAGAATATTCCTGATGCGTTAAAGCGTTTTGCTCCTCTTCCACCAAACGCAGAAATGCTTCTTTACCGAGCTTATGAATCAGAAATTTAATTCTGGCTTTATGCCGGCTGTTTCGTTCGCCATAACGGTCGAATACTCGTAACACTCCTTCGGTAAAGGGTATCAGTTTTTCCGCCGGAAGAAATTCATGAACACAAATGGCATGATGCGGCTGGGCGCCGAGACCGCCGCCCACAACCACTTTAAAGCCACGAACGGGTTTCCCGTCAATCAGTTTCACTTTTGCGATAGCGCCCAAATCGTGCATGAAGGTTAAGGCTGTATCTTTATCGCTGTTGCTGAAAGCAATTTTAAACTTCCGTCCCATTTCCTGGCATACCGGCTTGCGCAGAAAGAATTCAAACATGGCCTGTGCATAGGGCGATACATCAAAAGCTTCTTCCGGATCAATTCCCGATGTATCGGATGCGGTAATATTTCTTACCGTGTTTCCGCAGGCTTCGCGAAGCGTGATGCGTTCTTTCTCTAACTCTGCCCACAACTTGGGTGTATGGTCAAGACTTACGAAATGCAGCTGAATGTCCTGGCGTGTAGTGAGATGCAGATTGCCGTTAGAATAGGTATCGCTTACCTCACAAATACGCAGCCACTGACGAAACGACATTTTGCCGTAAGGAATTTTGATGCGTATCATCTGTACGCCTTGCTGTCGTTGGCCGTACACACCACGGGCTAAGCGAAGGCTTCTGAATTTTTCTTCGGGAATTTTACCGTGTTTAAATTCATATATTTTTCGCTCCAGCTCAATGATGTCTTTTTCAACAACAGGATTTTCTAATTCGGTTCGGAAGCTTTGCATATGTTTATGTTTTTAATTATCAAAAATTGAAATGAGTTTTTCCTGCTCAGTAACCCATTTGTATTGATGATGCAGGGCGGCCACCTTGCCAATGATTACAAGTCCGGGCATTCCTTGATAAATAGAAAAATCTTTTTTCGAACTTTCTTCCAGTGTGGTAATAATAGTTTTTTGAGCACTTGTCGTTCCGTTTAATACTAATGCCATCGGTTTTTCCGGATTGGCTCCGTATTGTAGCAGTGACTCAGCCAGCTGATGAATATTTTGTAAAGACATATAAAACACAAGCGTGTCATCGGTTGCTGCCCAATCCCGCCATACTACTTCTTTAATCGTTGTTTGCGGATTCAACGAAACAAAGCGAACAGACTGTGCTATGCCTCTTGCCGTTAATGGTATGGCCGCATAAGAGGCAATGCCCGATGCTGCCGTAATTCCGGGTATTAATTCATAAGGTATTTGATGAGCCTTCAAAGTTTCCAATTCTGCGGTAAGATTTCCGTAAATGGAAATATCGCCGCCTTTTAATCGTAACGTTAGTGAATATTTTGCCGCACATTCTATCAGCAATTCATTAATTTCTTTCTGACTCGTAGAGGAACAGCTATATGCTTTTTTACCTACGTCCAGAATAATCGCTTCCTTTTGGGCATACCGTTGCCATATCTCCTTATTTGCCAACCGGTCAACCAGAATAGCATCTGCCTGCGACAAAGCTTTTTGAAGCTTCAGCGTAATCAAATCGGGATCGCCCGGGCCGGCACCCGCAATAATGATTTTTCCGTATGTGAAATTTTTATTCATGAGTTACTCAAAAATTACAGAGGCTACGGTGTTGTTGGTATTCTCGTCAATCAATATAGCTGCTCCGGTTTTTTTTCTTTCTTTATATCGGTCAAATACCAACGGTGTGGCAAAACGCAACTCTACCGATGCAATTTCGTTTTTCTTTAACTCGCCTTCGGGAGTAGTGCGGCTCAGGTTATTGATGTCAATTTTGTAATGAAAAGCCGAAACAGCCGCTCTTACTCTTTTTGTGCCGTGCTGTATGAGCAATTTCTGTCCGCTTCGCAAAGGCTTGTCATCAAGCCAGCATATAGTGGCCGAAGCATGTTTTTCTATTTGAGGAACTGCCTCTTTTTTCACAATCCAGTCTCCGCGACTAATGTCAATATCATCTGTGGTAAGTATCGTTACGCTTTGTTGAGGATATGCTTCCGGTACTTGTTTTCCGGCAATTTCAATGGATTGAATGCGGGTAGTGATGTGATGCGGCAACACCAGTACTTCATCGTGGGTACGAAATACACCGCTGCTTATCACACCGGCATAGCCTCGGTAATCATGAAGTTCATCGCTTTGAGGACGGATAATATACTGTACCTGAAATCGCGGAGTATCCAAATCAAAATCATCTTCAACTTTTACCTGTTCCAGATATTGCAATAATGTATTTTCCTTATACCAGGGCATACGTTCGGATTTGTTCACGATATTATCACCCTTCAAAGCACTGACCGGAACGTAAGTGATATCTTTTAACTCTAATTGTCGGGCAAATGCATCATAGGCTTGTTTTATTTCATTAAATACGGTTTCGCTGTAATCCACTAAATCCATTTTGTTTACGGCAACAATAAGGTGCGGAATGCGCAACATGGATGCTATGATGCTGTGTCGTCGCGTTTGTTCCGTTATGCCGTTACGGGCATCAATCAGTATGATGATTAAATCCACATGGCTTGCCCCTGTAATCATGTTGCGGGTATATTGGATATGTCCGGGCGCATCGGCTAAAATGTATTTTCGGTTTTCGGTTGAAAAATAACGATACGCTACATCAATGGTAATTCCCTGTTCCCGCTCGTCACGCAATCCGTCGGTCAGCAAGGCCAGATCCACATCGGCATGCCCGTTGCCCTGATGTTTTTTTCGAAGTACCTCCAGCTGGTCGTGATGAATGTTTTGCGTATCATACAACAACCGGCCGATTAATGTGCTTTTGCCATCGTCAACACTTCCTGCGGTTATAAATCGTAGTAAATTCATATGTAAAGTTTGTTGAGTCGTTTTAAAAATATCCGGCTTTTTTACGATCTTCCATGGCAGCTTCGGTTTGCTTATCGTCTATTCGCGTAGCGCCTCTTTCGCTGATACGTGTAGTGAGTATTTCCTGTATCACATCATCAGGTGTTTGTGCCTCACTTTCTACGGCGGCCGTACAGGTCATATCACCCACGGTGCGATATCGCACCCGTTTGCGTACTATTTTATCATGTTCATCTATACGGATAAAAGGTGATACAGCAATCAATTGATTCTGATATACCAGTAAATCTCTTTCATGGGCATAATACAACGCCGGCAGTTCAATCTGTTCTCTTTTAATATACTGCCATACATCCAGCTCAGTCCAGTTGCTTATGGGAAACACCCGAACATTTTCGCCTTTGTGAATTTTACCGTTCAGAATATTCCATAATTCCGGACGTTGCAGTTTCGGGTCCCATTCTCCGAATTCGTTACGAACGGAAAAGATACGCTCTTTTGCTCTGGCTTTTTCTTCGTCTCTTCGTCCTCCGCCAATGCAGGCGTCAAACTCATTTTGCTCTATCACATCCAGTAGTGTGTAGGTTTGTAACCAGTTGCGGCTGGGTATTTTGCCTCCTTGCTCTTTTAATCCTTTTTCCTTTATGGTATTTTCCACATAACCTACAATCAATTCCAGGTGATAGCGTTTTACCAGTTCATCTCTGAAGGCCATAGCTTCTGGAAAATTATGTCCGGTATCAATGTGCACTAATTTAAACGGAACTTTTCCCGGAGCAAATGCTTTCACGGCCAGATGCACCAGCGTGATGGAGTCTTTGCCTCCGCTGAACAATAATGCAGGCCTTTCAAACTGCGCAGCCGTTTCGCGGAGAATGTAAATACTTTCCGATTCCAGCAAGTCTAAAAAATCAGGTTTGTACATGTTTGCTAGTTTTTATCGCTTATGTAATCCGCATTCTTTCGATGCATTGTTTTCCCACCACCATCGGCCGGCTCTGAAATCTTCACCCGGTTTAATGGCTCTCGTACAAGGTGCACAGCCTATGCTCGGAAATCCTCTATCGTGCAATACATTGTATGGAACATGATTTGTTCTTACATAATTCCATACTTCTTCCCAGGTCCAGTCAAACAGCGGATGAAATTTGATAATTTGGTTGGCTTCATCCCATTCTGCTTTTTGTAACTGTTGCCGTTCGCTGCCTTGTTCTGAACGCAGTCCGGTTATCCAGATCTTCGCACCTTGTAATGCTTTTTTCAATGGTTCTACCTTACGAATATGGCAACATTGCTTTCGCAACGCCACCGACTCATAAAATGCATTCGGCCCGTGTTGCGAAACAAAAGCATTGAGCGCTTCACCGTCAGGATAATATGCCCTGATATTGATCTGATATCTTTCCAACGTGGAATTCCATACGCTATAGGTTTCCGAAAACAATCTTCCTGTGTCCAGTGTGAAAATTTTTACGGGCAACTGCAGTCCGGCTATCATATCTGTAATCACCTGATCTTCCAGTCCGAAGCTGGTTGAAAAAACCACCTGCTCCGGAAATGCAGTCGTCAGCTTTTTCATTACTTCCTGAGGACTAAAACTTTCTGCCCAATCGCGTATTTCATTTACAAATTCTTTCATGTGTAAATCATTTTTTACCCCAACTGCACGCCTGCCAGTTCCAGGCTTTTCTTTTTCAGGTTTCTAATGTCCACATCTTCCACTATCGCATCGGGCGTTAGTATCAAAGAGTTTCCGTTTTCGCGCCACCATGTTTTATTTTTCAGCCGCTCTGCATGAATCACTCCGACCAGATATTTCCGCTCATTCTCTGCGTGCCATTCTTCTATCCATAGAAAATCATTTTTTTCTATATAATTCCAGTCGTCAAAACTCACATACACTTTCAGGTAAAAATCATCCGTCAGCTCCGCAGGCTTTTGGTAGCGTAGCTTTTTGTGTTCGTAATGATAGTCGTACCGCAGCGCCGATAAATCACTCAGCACGGCCGATGCGGTTGGAAACGAGCCGGCACCTTTTCCGTAAAAAAACTGCTTATCCGAAAAGCTGCTTTCCAACACGGTGCCGTTGTATTCATTTTTTACAAACCGCAAATGCTCATTCGGCTTTACAAACTGCGGCAGTACGAAAGCGGCTATCTTTCCGGTTTTTAATTTTTTCGCTTGCGCTATCAACCTGATTTCATATTGCTTCTCACGGCCTACCACGGCATCATTATTATGAATTTGATGAATGCCGGTAAACAAAATATCTTCAGGCTTTGCTACTATGCCGTATGCATGCAGTAACAGGATAATCCATTTATACAATGCATCCCAACCTTCTATATCTAAGCTCGGGTCAGCCTCCGCAAAGCCGAGCTGCTGTGCCTGCAGTAAGGCATCTTTGAATCCCAACTGCTCATCAAACATTTTGGTGAGAATATAATTTGTGCTGCCGTTTACAATGGCCGTAAGACCCTGCAACAAGTCATTATCATAGTACTCTTCCAGATTGCGAATAATGGGAATGGATGCACAGGCCGATGCTTCATACAATAGTGAGCGGCCGGTTTCCTGCTGTATCGTTAACAATTCCGGCAGGTATGTGGCAATCATTTTTTTGTTGGCGCTAACGGCATCTTTTCCGTTTCGCAATGCCGTGCTTACAATCCGAAAGGCTGCATCTGTTTCATTGATTACTTCCACTACTACATTAATTTCCGGGTCATTCAATATCTCATCGGCATTCGTGGTAAACAACGATGCAGGTGCATTGCGTTTTTTGTTCGGATTTTTGATACAAACTTTTTTGATACTTGCATTTAGCGTTGGTGTTTGATTCAGTATGCGATACAGCCCTTCGCCCACCACGCCAAATCCAAACAATCCGATAATCAACTGTTTGTCATTTCCCATATATTTAATTTTTGATGATGTTCTGTGTTACCAAAAAATTTTCCAGTATTTCGCTGAGCTGTTCATACTCCAGCAAAAAACCATCATGGCCGTAAAACGAGCGTATTGTGTACAACTTCGCATAGCGAATATGTTCGGCTAAAAACGCTTGCTCGCTAATCGGAAACAATACATCGTTTTCAATGCCTATCACTGCGGCCTTAGCCTTTATGCGGCTCAGTGCTGCTTCTGCCGAACCTCTTCCTCTGCCCACGTGATGCGCATCCATACTCTTCGTTAAAAAATAATAGCTGAACGCATTGAACCGCTTTGCCAACTTCTCGCCCTGATACTGCTGATACGACTCGCTTTTAAATCCATCCGTTTTATTTATGTCTTCTTCCGGCTGACTAATTCCGTACGTCTCATAATGCCGGTAGCTCAGCAGTGCCACACTGCGCGCCGCTTTCATACCCGCAAGGCCGGCATCAGGTTGCCGCAGCGCCCATGTAGCATCTGCCTCTATGGCCATACGCTGCGACGTATTAAATGCAATGCCCCACGGCGAGTGAAACGCATTTGTTGCAATCGGCACAATGTGTTCAAACAGCTCCGGCTCTTCCACAGCCCATTCCAGCAACTGCTGCCCGCCCATGCTTCCGCCGATTCCCAAAAAAATTTTCTTTATGCCTA
Source organism: Chitinophagaceae bacterium (assembly GCA_026415715.1). Classification (GTDB taxonomy): domain Bacteria; phylum Bacteroidota; class Bacteroidia; order Chitinophagales; family Chitinophagaceae; genus JJ008. The sequence continues at coordinate 16,642 of JAOAGO010000043.1, forward strand.
AGTGCTCACGCAACGGCCGGTAGGCGCGAATCATATCCCGTGTGGTAAACCACGGAAAGTCGTGATAATACGGCTTGCCCGTTTGCTCATCCGTATCCAGCGGCCCTGTACTGCCGTAACAGCTGCCCGGCATGTTCACACACACAATAAAAAATTTTCCCGGGTCAAAAAACTTTCCCTCACCCACCAATCCCGGCCACCATTCAGCGGGATTACTGTTTGCCGTCAGCGCATGGAAAATCCATACCACATTATCACCCGCCGCATTCAACCTGCCCAGCGTATGATACGCCAGCTTCAATCCATGCACAGTGCGCCCGCTTTCCAACACAAACGGCTCATTCCAACGATAAACTTTTAATTCCGACGACATCATTTTTTTATTTTTTGGGGGCTGTCAGCTGTTGTATCGCTGCTCATCTATAGTTCCGTGCCCTTCGGGGTTCCGTGCTTGCGCAGGGCGAATGAATAATCTGAAACTATTTCCTCAACCTCGATAATAATTAACCTAAATTAACTATGATCATCATGTTGCCCTGCGGGGCGCACCCTTACGGCCCTACGGGCACGGCAGCCCATCGCCTTTTTTTCATCTATTCAATTAGTTAACCTGATTAACCATTTTGACTGTTCTATCAACTGTCCCGCTACGTATTTTTTTGCCTGTCATTTCTACTTGTTTACACGGCCACACTTTTGTTTTCAAACACTTTGGCAAATGCCTGTTCAAAATCTGCTTTAATGTCTTCAATATGCTCAATACCTACGCTGATGCGTATCAGATTCTCCAACACACCGCTTGCTTTGCGCTCTTCAACGGTAAGTTGTTCATGCGTAGTGGAAGCCGGATGTATGGCAAGTGTTTTGGCATCGCCTACATTAGCTAAGTGACTTACCAGTTGCAAAGAGTCAATAAATTTTCTTCCGTTCTCCACGCCGCCTTTAATGCCAAACTGCAGCACACCGCCATAACCTCTTTTCAGGTATTTTTTAGCCAGTTCATGATACGGACTGCTTTTCAATCCGGGATACCATACGTATTTCACAGCCGGATGTTGTTCCAGCCATTCCGCCAAAGCCTGTGCATTCTGCACATGCCGTTCTACTCTAAGCGAGAGCGTTTCAAGGCCTTGCAGCAGCAGGAAAGAATTAAACGGACTTTGCGAAGTACCATAGTCTCTAAGGCCTTCCACTCTGGCGCGAATGATGAACGCAATGTTGGGCAGCCCGAGCGGATTGCCTTCGCCAAATACATCCCAGAATTTCAATCCGTGATATCCTTCACTCGGCTCGGTAAACTGCGGAAACTTGCCGTTGCCCCAGTTGTAGTTGCCGCCATCCACTATCACACCGCCTATGGTATTACCGTGTCCGCCAATCCATTTCGTAGCCGATGCCACCACCACATGAGCACCATGCTTCAAGGGTTGGAACAGATAGCCGCCCGCACCGAACGTATTGTCCACAATCAGCGGCAGGTCGTAGTCTTTAGCCAGGTCGGCAAACTTTTCAAAGTCCGGAACATTCAGTCTCGGATTACCGATGGTTTCTAAATAAATGGCTTTTGTGTTTTTGTCTATCAGCGGCACAAAGCTTTCCACATTATCGCCGTCTGCAAACCGGGCTTCAATGCCCAGCCGCTTAAACGATACTTTGAATTGGTTATACGTTCCGCCATACAGGTACGAAGTAGTCACAAAATTGTCGCCCGCCTGCAGAATATTTGTCAGCGCCAGAAATTGTGCTGCTTGCCCGCTCGATGTAGCTAATGCCGCCACACCGCCTTCCAGCGCTGCGATGCGTTGTTCAAACACATCGGTGGTAGGGTTCATGATGCGGGTATAAATATTGCCAAACTCTTTTAAGCCGAACAGGTTAGCTGCATGTTCGGTATTCTTAAAGCCGTAAGAAGTGGTTTGGTAAATGGGAACGGCTCTTGCGCCGGTTGTCGGATCTATCTGTTGACCGGCATGAAGTTGTAAAGTTTCAAAATGCAATGACTGACTCATGGCATAAAATTTTTAAGGTGAAGAAGTTTGAGATGGAAAATGTTAGCTTAGGAGGCCTGCCCCGCAAGGCTCGGCAAATAGATTACTGTATGCCCGAGGGCATACAACACCAACAACAGCAAAAACAGAGGTTGTTGTGGCATTCAAAGAGGTGATATGACTGTTGGTTCAGCATGATGCTGTATGATAGCAACGATTCAAAGGTAACACGTAATGGCAATAAATCAATACGGCTTACCGATTTTTTCCGCCTTTCGAAAAATTTACAACTGTTAGTTTTCATAAAAAAATTTTTTGAGTTGTACCCTTAAGGCGGAAAGGCATAACAAAAAAGCCCATCCGACAAATCAGATGAGCTTTTTTGATATAGAAATTGAAGAAAGAATTTCAAGCTTGAATCTGACTTATCTTCCCACATTGCTGTGGATGGAATTGGCACCTTATCCCGAAACCGGTTCGGGACAGGTTGTCAAGGCTTCATCGGGCCATTTCCCTCCGCCTTTCTGGATAAGTTTAATGAAAGAACTTTTGCAAAGGTAAACTCCTTTTTCAATAAAACAAAAAAGGTTCGTAAAAAATTATTTTACGAACCTTTGTCAATAACTTTCAAGCTGAATAATCTGTTATTCAGTCATGGTGGCAGACTCCCTTTCTCTGATAAATACAGCCTTTTCACCCAGGTGAACGTTGACACGGCTGAAACGAATGGCCATCCAAACATGATCCAAATCAACCTTTTCAATACAGGAATAGCCTTCACAGGTGAGCCGTCTCCAGCTACATTCCCGGTTTAAATCGGTAACTATTTTTGACGTAGCTTTCGGATAGGCAACCCAGAATTTTGAATCTTCTTTCAGGGATGGCATCACTTCATTCAGGATTCCGTTCAATTGATTTTCGTTTACAGCAAATATCAAAGCAAAATCTATTTTCCGGCTTTTCAGCAACGGAGTAACGTTTTTTGCAAAAGATAATTTACTGAAATACTTTTCAATTGAAGAGGGCAAACCCTGAATCAAGAGATTTTTTTCGTTTGCCAGCTGTAACTTTTCAAGCAAAGAGTTGGACATAACTGGTAACTATTATGAAAGTTAACAGCAGTCATTCCTACCGGTAATGCTGCAGAGTTCCCATAGCAGATGGATTGCAAAATTAATAATTTACCGTGTGAAATTCACATAATCCGAAAAAAATATTTCAAAAAAAATTGAAATAAAGAACGAATTTTAAAATATTTTTATCTGAAAAGCTGAAATGAAAGGAATTAGTAAGATTTCAAAATCCCTCACGGTTATCTCTCTTTTTCTTTAAACACTTATTTATTGCGATTATTTCTGTTTCTGAAAATCTGAGCTTTATTTTCATTCCCCCTTAAAAGCCGGCCGATATTTTTCTGGTGGGTGAAAACCACTAATAAAGCGACGGCAATGGCAAAAATGCGGTAAACCGGATTTTCAACATTAAATATTACAATAATAAAAACAGGAAAAGACAAACTGGCCAAAATTGAACTTAAAGAAACAAACTGAGTGAGATATAAAACCAGAAGGAATACACCAACACAAGCCAGTGCGGTCCATGGAGAAATTCCCAGAACCATACCAAATAAAGTAGCCACGCCTTTCCCCCCTCTGAACTCTGCCCATATGGGAAAAATATGGCCCAATACGGCTGCCAAACCTAAAATGGTTTGCAGGTTCTGCAATCTGGATGAATCATCTGTATATTCCGGCAAGAGTAAGGCTAACTGAACAGCCGCAAATCCTTTCAACATGTCAATAAAAAGCACAATTGTACCCCATTTTGGGCCAAGTACCCTGTATGTATTCGTGGCCCCGGCATTTCCGCTCCCGTAATCCCTTATATCAATTCCAAAAAAATATTTGCTCATCCAAACTGAAGTCGGAATACTTCCTATAAGATAGGCAATGATTATAAACAACAATTCATTCATTTCTATGCCGTTAAGCGTAGCTAAGTTACAAATTATCCTTTAAAGTTAATTTTTAATGAATTATTTTTTAACCAAAAATGAACAAATCCTGTTAGTTTAAACTTCTTCGAACCCAATTCATGGAAATGAAAATAATTTTATCCATATCCCAAAAAAAATTTAAAAAAGAAACACCCTCCAAACTTCTTTTATAATGATATTAAAATACTGATTTTTAGTTTATTAAGGCCTTTACTTGCAGTAAAATCTAATATTAAAATAATAAGCAACTGGGCTAATCATTTTTAATGCCCCGATTTTATTGATTTGTCATTAACAGAAGAATAGAAAATCAAATTAATTTAGGTAAAAGTCTTAAAACAAACCAATTCGAAAGCCACAAGTAAAAATGATGCAATAATTCTTCAATAAACGAACATGATTCTGAATCTGCCAAAGTCAGATTTTCAAAAATTTTCAGGCTTTTCTGATGATTATGTATCTATTATCTATAGTTTTTCTGCCAAAAAAAATAAATGACAAAAGGGTTATATATGACCCCAAAATGGAACTGACGTAATCGTTTTAATGCAAAAAAATGTGTAAAATTTTTTTTAGAGGATTGTGCCCGGAACTGGATTCGAACCAGCACGCCTCGCGGCGCCGCCACCTGAAGACGGTGCGTCTACCAATTTCGCCATCCGGGCAATCGGATTGCAAATTTATTTTATTGCATTCAATCCGAAAAATCTAAATGTACATGAGACTGCATCCTCTGATATCCGCAGCATCCGCCCTTCCCAAAACCTCAAAGCTTCCGTCGGGATATAACCGCCCGATATCTTCCGTGGCGATAAATGCACAGGAATACAGATTGGCCAGGTCTATGATACAGAGTAAACCCCTGCCTTCTTCAGACAGGCTTAAAGGGTCATCTTCATCTCTGATTAAAATTTTCATCCAGGGCGGACATCGAAAACGGCCATCAGCAACGGCATAAGCTTGTGAAAACAGTTCCGTCATTCCATATTCGGAATGTATAGCGTTTAATTGAAACTGTTTTTTGAGATATTCATGCAACTCCTCCCGGGTGATTTCTTTCCTTCGTCCTTTCATTCCCCCGGTTTCCATCACTACGGTATGTTGAAGCGGCATACCGAATTGCTCTGCAAAATCGAGAAGTGCAAAACTTACCCCCAGTAACAGCGTTTTCTGTTTTGTTTCTTCCAATCTTATCAGCGTTTGGAACAGTTTTTCAAAATCATACAAATAAAATCCGCTTTGCGGATGCCCGCTATTTTGAATCAACGTATCAGCCATTTTCACCAATGAGGCATTTTTTCTCTCCAGGTACGATGGCAGCAGCGCCAGAATACACCATCGGTTTACACCCCCGTAAAATAATTCAAATCCTTTCAGCGAAATAAATTCGTACCAACCGGGGTCTTTCACGAAATGCCGGGAAGGCGTACTGCCCGTGGTTCGGCTGCTTTCAAAAATCAGCGTGGGAGTAAATGAAGTGGTTTTTACTTCATGTGTTTTAAAAAAAGAAACGGGAAGAAAAGGAATTTCAGTTATTATAGTTACCGTATCCGGCGAAATACCCAGAGCTTTCAGATAATCTCCATATACCAGATTTTCTTTTGCCTGAAATCTGAAAACCTGAAGCGCTGCTTCATGAAATTCATGCGATTGAAGTCTCAGAAATTCAGATTTCCGGGTGAAACTGTACGGAATGTGCATTTCAATAGAATTCATTACATTTGTTTAGCTAAACATCCGAAATGAAGCGACTCGCCTTATTTGTTCTTGCATTATGGATACTTACCGCCTGCAACAAAGATAAGTTCAAAACGGAACCTCAGGTGAAAATAATATCCATTTCACCTACCTACATAGCCAGAGGAAATGTATTCAGCATAAAAGGAAGTTATACGGATAATGAGGGCGATCTGGACAGTTTATTTCTGGTTTATAAATGGTTTAACGGAAATACTCCGGTACGTCCGCCCAACAGTATTAATCCGATTGATACCTTACGGTATTCTTTCAGCGCACTGGCTGTTCCCGATAAAACAAAAGAAGTGGAATTTGAAATCCGCTTTGAATATCAAACCAGCAATTTGTTGCCACAGGGCATAATTC
>JAOAGO010000044.1 GCA_026415715.1 Chitinophagaceae bacterium
GCCGCAACAGGGGTCAAACACCCTTCCTTCGTAGGGTTCCAGCATTTCGACCAATAATTTTACCACGCTTTCGGGAGTATAGAACTGTCCGCCCTTTTTGCCTTCAGCCAAAGCAAATTGCCCAAGGAAATATTCATAAACCTGACCCAGCAAATCTTTTGCCTGTGCTTCCTGGGTGCCCAGCGTGGCAGTCCCGATAAGGTCAATCAGCCCGCCCAGTGAAGTTTTGTCGAGCTTTTCTTGTGCATACACTTTGGGTAGTACGCCTTTGAGCGAGGGATTATCTTTCTCAATGGCATCCATGGCATCGTCAATGTCTTTGCCGATGGTGGGCAGTTTGGCACGGCCTTGCAGCCATGTCCAGCGGGCAGAGGGTGGCACATAAAACACTTTTTCGGCTATGTATTCGTTTCTGTCTTCGGGGTCGGCTCCCTCGTACTCTCCTTTACCTTCCTTCAGTTTTTGATACAACTCCTCAAAAGCATCAGAAATATATTTCAGAAAAATCAACCCCAGCACTACATGTTTGTACTCGGCAGCGTCCATGTTTTTACGGAGCTTGTCGGCTGCCTGCCATAGTTTTTTTTCAAGAGGTTCTTCGGTAGCCGTGATTTTTTTTACGGTTGCTTTTTTAGCCATATCCGGTTTAAACTCTCGTAATTATTGAGTGTGTGCTAAGATAAGTATTATTTAAGGCCCGAAAAGATTTTCAACAGAAATGCAAATGTTCAGGAAAATAGAATTCCTTCCGCCTACGGCGGAGGGCGAAGCGGCAGCGACCCCGATCCCCGAATAATCGGGGCAGGTGGCGGGGAACAGGCGATGAACCGTGTTACGACTGCCGACAGTCCCAATATAATAAAATTCCTCTCCTTCCCCAATCCCTCCGGGACAAAGCGTCATGCCTTCTTGACTTTTGAAAAGGTTATTGTTATCTTTGCCGGGCAAATCTTCAGGCGGATTTGTTTATTGTTCGGCCTGCACGGCAAATGCCGATTGTGCAAACAGAACTAATAAACGTCTGAAAACCCTCACTTTCAGTTTCCCGGCGTTTATAGTTCGCAAACCAGCAGATATGAAAACCATTCAGGATTGTCTGAAGGAACGGATACTGATTTTGGACGGCGCCATGGGAACCATGATTCAGAAACACAAACTGAAAGAAGAAGATTACCGCGGCGAACGCTTTGCCCGCTGGCCCCGCGAAGTGAAAGGCAACAATGACCTGCTGAACCTGACCCAACCGGCCCTGATCAGAAACATTCATTTGCAATATCTGGAAGCCGGCGCCGACATTATTGAAACCAACACCTTCAACAGCACCCGCATATCGCAGGCTGACTATGGCATGGAAGAGCTGGCCTATGAGCTGAATGTGGCGGCTGCCCGTCTTGCCCGCGAAGCTATTGACGAATATTATGCGTTACACCCCGAAGAAAAAGAAACAAAACCCCGCTTCGTGGCCGGCGCCATAGGTCCGATGAACAAAACTTTGTCTCTTTCGCCCGATGTGAACAACCCGGGTTACCGCGCCGTAACTTTTGATGAAGTGGCCGGGGCCTATCTGGAACAGGTAAAAGGGCTGGCCGAAGGCGGCGCAGACCTGCTGCTGATAGAAACCATTTTTGACACGCTGAACGCCAAAGCCGCCATTTATGCCATTCGTAAATATTTCAAAACTTCCGGCAAAGAACCGCTGCCCATAATGATTTCGGGCACTATTACCGATGCCTCGGGCCGCACGCTGAGCGGACAAACCACCGAAGCGTTTTACATTTCGGTGATGCATGCCCGCCCGTTGAGCATCGGACTGAACTGCGCACTGGGGGCAAAAGAAATGCGGCCGTACATTGAAGAACTTTCCCACATTGCCGAATGCTATGTGTCGGCCTACCCTAACGCGGGACTCCCCAACGCCATGGGCGAATACGACGAAAAGCCCGAACAAACGGCTGCGCACCTGGAAGAATGGGCAAGGGAAGGATTTGTAAACATCGTGGGCGGCTGCTGCGGCACCACGCCTGAACATATTCGCCGTATTGCCCGGGCGGTAAAAAATATAAAACCAAGGGCTTTGCCCATCAAAGAAACGAGTAGCGTATGACAACTCCGCAATGGCTTATCATATTGTCGCTCTTGATTCTGGCGGTTAACAATTTTTCGTACCTGAAAAAAATGTTTTCCGGAAAAGAAGATTGATGTCCGAAACATTCGTCATAAAACCCTATCTGCGCCTGAGCGGGCTGGAGCCGTTGGTGATACGGCCGGAAACCAATTTTGTGAATATCGGAGAGCGAACCAATGTAACCGGCTCGCGAAAATTTGCTCGCCTCATCCGGGAAGAAAAATATGAAGAAGCGCTGAGTATTGCCCGCCAGCAGGTAGAAAACGGAGCCCAGATTCTGGACGTGAATATGGACGATGCCTTGCTGGACGGCGTGAAAGCCATGACCGCCTTTCTGAACCTGCTGCAAAGCGAACCCGACATTGCCCGCATTCCCATCATGATTGACAGCTCCAAATTTGAAATCATAGAAGCCGGGCTGAAATGCGTGCAGGGAAAATGTATTGTAAACTCCATATCGCTGAAAGAAGGCGAAGAAAAATTTATTGAACAGGCCGAAACCTGCCTGAATTACGGCGCCGCGGTTATTGTAATGGCTTTTGATGAAAAAGGACAGGCCGACACCAAAGACCGTAAAGTAGAAATTTGTGAAAGGGCCTACCGTATACTCACCGAAAAAGTGGGATATGCCCCCGAAGACATCATTTTTGACCCCAACATTTTTGCCGTAGCCACCGGCATGGAAGAGCACAACAATTATGCCGTGGACTTTATTGAAGCCACCCGTGAAATCAAAAAGCGGATGCCGCTGTGCAAGGTGAGCGGCGGCGTCAGCAACCTCTCTTTTTCATTTCGCGGAAACGAGCCCGTAAGAGAAGCCATGCACTCGGTGTTTCTGTATCACGCCATCAAAGCCGGCATGGACATGGGCATCGTGAACGCCGGCCAGTTGATTGTATATGATGAAATAGACCCTGAACTACGGCAATTGTGCGAAGACGTTATTCTGAACCGCAACAACGAAAAAAATGAAGCGACCGAAAAGCTGATCGCCTTTGCGGAAACGGTAAAATCAAAAGCAAAAGCCGAAACAAAAGATGAGACATGGCGGCAGGCTCCCGTAGAAGAACGCCTGAAACATGCCCTGATTAACGGCATAACCGATTACATAGAGGCCGACACCGAAGAAGCCCGCATCAAATACGGCGACCCGCTGCAGGTTATTGAAGGTCCCCTGATGGACGGCATGAACGTGGTGGGCGACCTGTTTGGCGCCGGCAAAATGTTTTTGCCTCAGGTAGTAAAAAGCGCCAGAGTGATGAAAAAAAGCGTGGCCTGGCTTACCCCATTTATTGAAAAACAAAAAAAAGCCAAAGCCTCCGGCAACGGCAAAGCAGCCAAAATAGTATTAGCTACTGTGAAGGGCGATGTACACGACATCGGAAAAAACATTGTAGGCGTAGTGCTGGGCTGTAACGGCTACGACATTATAGACCTGGGTGTAATGGTGCCGGCCGAAAAAATTTTAGACACAGCCGAAAGGGAAAATGCGGATATCATCGGACTGAGCGGGCTCATTACCCCCTCGCTGGACGAGATGGTGCATGTGGCGCACGAAATGAAAAGGCGCAGCATGAAGCAACCCCTGCTGATTGGCGGCGCCACCACATCGCGCCTGCATACCGCGGTAAAAATTGCACCGGAATATGACGGCGGCGTCATTTATGTTCCCGACGCTTCGCGAAGCGTAACCGTGACGAACGCCCTGCTGAGTAAAGAAAAAGAACAGTTTCTGAAAAAAACACAGGAAGAGTATCAGCAACTTAAAGATCAGTTTTCCGGTAAACAGCGTAAAGAGCTTATTTCCTATAAAGATGCCGTTGCCCGACGCGAAAAAATTGACCTGAGCCGTTATACGCCAAAGCCGCCGGCATGGTCAGGCATCCGCACGATGCATCACGTCAGTCTTTCTACGATTGCCGGTTATATTGACTGGGGGCCCTTTTTCATTGCCTGGGAGATGCCCGGCCGCTACCCCGATATTTTGGAAGATAAAAAGTTCGGCGCCGAAGCCAAAAAACTATACAATGATGCACAGCGAATGTTAAGGCAGGCTATTGAAGAAAACTGGTTTACGGCCGATGGAGTGGTGGGCTTCTGGCCTGCTTTCAGCAACGGCGCCGATACGGTAACGTTGCTAACCGATGAAGGGGAAGTGAAGCTGGAGTTTTTACGGCAGCAAATCAAAAAGGCTGAAGGCCAGCCCAGTTTTTCGTTAGCCGATTTTATTATACAGGGCTCCTTTTCGGAAAACGGAACCCCGGAAAAGGATGCACTGAACGCCGTTAATCCCAACCAGCAAAAACAGATTTCAGACTACATGGGCGCTTTTGCAGTGACCATCAAAGGGGCCAAAGATGTGTCTGAACGCTTTGCGGCGGCGCACGACGACTACGGTAAAATTATGGTACAGATACTGGCTGACCGCATGGTGGAAGCATTTGCCGAATATCTGCACGAAAAAGTAAGAAAAGAATATTGGGGCTATGCGCCCGGGGAGAACTTCACCAACCACGAACTGATTAAGGAAGCCTACCAGGGCATCCGTCCTGCTCCGGGCTATCCTGCCTGTCCCGACCATACCGAAAAACTCAAACTGTTCCGTCTCTTGAAGGTTACGGAAAACATTGGCATCCGGCTCACGGAAAGCCTGGCCATGGACCCGCCCGCTTCGGTGTGCGGCTGGTATTTTGCCCATCCGCAAAGCCATTATTTCGGCGTGGGAAAAATTGGCCGCGACCAGTTGGAAGACTATGCCCGCCGCAAGCAAATGAGTGTGGACGAAATGGAAAAATGGCTGCGTCCCTTACTTGAGTAATGTTTGAAAAACTTCGGTGTCTTTTTTGGGTGATGATATTCGGGGGCGCTGTACATTTGGTACGCTGATTGGCTTTTATTTCCTTCCTCATGCCCCGATAAATAGGGGTAAGAGTTACAATATCAACAATTACACATGACTTTCGTATACTATACTGGCAGGGCAGGTCTATAGCGGAAGATTATTGCCCGGGAGATAACTTGTTTGCAGATGTTTAAGAAAAGATGATAATCCGTATTTTTAATTTTATATGAAACGACCTGAAATTTTATGATGTAATTACTCTTTTATGAAAACTCAGGAAGAAAGTAAACTGATGAAACCTTCGTTAATTTAATGAATTCCTGAATAATATTATTCACAGCTTCTCTCTGCATTTTTACTGCTTTTTTACCGCTGTAATTCCGAAAATGGTATTTTGCTTAAAGAAGAGAAAATGAAATGTCAAAGAAAGCTGCAAGTGAATTTGCTCCGAAATACCAACCAAAAATCTGTGTTCATAAACACCTTTTACCTCACATTAAATCACAAAACCAGTATCCTTCTGCCCCGTTGGGGCCGGCATATTCTTTATAAACCCTTTCGCCAACGGTAAAGAAAACGGGATGGCGGAATACCGGGCCGTCAAAACAAAAGCTGTGAAACTCGCCGTTTTCGCCGCAGGGGTCCGTACCGGCAGGCAAATCGTTCAGAAAACTTTCATCCAGCAGGCGACCGGCAAAAGAAGCATCCAGCACCGAAGCCTTCACACTAACCACTACTGCTTTGAAACCTTCGCTGATGAATTGCCTTACCAGTGCATGAGAGTCTCTGCCCCACAAAGGAAACACACATTCCATATTCAGCCGCTGCATCTGGCGAATCCGGTATTGTTTGATTTCTTCCAAAAAAATATCGCCGAATACTCCGTAGTGAAATCCATTCTGCTTCAGCAAACACAAAGCCTCCTCCATGGCATTTTCATATTCTTCATTTGAACAGGGGTCGGGAAGGGGCACAAAGCGTACAGGAATGTTGAGCGCCTGCGCCTGCCGGCGTAATAATTCTTCCCTCACGCCGTGAATGCTGATTCTGCGGTTGGCCGCATTCATCGTGGTGAGCAGAAGTTGTATAGAAATCGTTTTACCAGACAGCATGCTATGCAGCGCCATAGCTGAATCTTTGCCGCCGCTCCAGCTGAGAAAAGCTTTTGAGTGGTTTTGTTTTTCCATACCATTTGCCATTTATGGTATTGCGGCAGCGTCATGCCATTGCCTTATAATACTGCACAACGCTTTAAAGCCGTCTGTCAGCGCTGCCGGTCCAGGTTGCAGAATCAGTTCTGATTTGATTTCAAACACAAAACCGTTTTTTACGGCGTTTATTTCACTCCACCCCTCTCTATGCAACAGGACTTGCTTATTGAATTTTTTTCCGCACCATGATGCAATAATAATATCCGGGTTGCGCCTTACCACTTCCGAAGGGTCGGCAATGATACGTTGCTTAGCCAATGCGGCCTCGCGAAATTCAGGGAAAATATCCTGACCGCCGGCCCTCTCAATCAATTCGCTTACCCAGCGTATTCCGCTGATAAGCGGGTCAAACCATTCTTCAAAATATATTTTTGGCTTCAGAGGGTGCTGAAGGTTTTCCTGCGACGCTACCTGCATTTGTGTGTTGAAAGATTCTGCCAGGGCTAAGGCTTTTTCTCCACAGCCAACCAGGCTGCCCAGCATGACAATGTAAGAAAAAATTTCGTCCACACTGCGGTGATTGCTGATCCAAACGTTCTGGCCGTGCTGAATGAGTTCGGCGGCCAGCGGGGCCTGTATGTCTGAAAATCCGATGATGAGGTCGGGTTTGAGCGAAAGTATTTTTTGTAGATTTCCTTTGATAAAGGCAGTAACAACAGGTTTTTCTTTCCGCGCCTGAGGCGGACGCAGCGTATGGGCCGACACGCCCACAATACGATGCTGTTCGCCCAACAGGTAAAGTGTTTCCGTCGGTTCTTCAGTTAAGCAAATGATACGTTGAGGGAAAAAGTCCCGGTTCATGGCGGAAATTATGAGTCCGAATGTACGTAATGGGAACCGAATCCCCGACGCATCAGTTCCTCTTTCAGTTGTTGGGGCGAAATGAAGTGGATGCTTTCAATACCCAGCGACTCAGCCGCTTTTACGTTTCGTAAATTATCGTCAATGAACAGCGCTTCGGATGGATTCAGATGATACCGCTGCAGTAAAATCTGATAGAATTCGGGAAAAGGCTTTCGGGTTTTTTCCTCACCGCTGACTACCCTGCCGTCAAACCAATGCAGGAAATCAAAGCGTTCCAGGGCTATGGGAAAGGTTTCGGCGCTCCAGTTGGTTAATGCATAATGACGGAGTGCAGGCACTTGTTTCAACCTTCTGAAAAGCTGAACGGTTTCGGGATGTTCGCCGCGCAGCATCTCTTTCCAGCGACCGTAATAATCACGTATGGGTTTTTCCCATTCGGGAAAAAGGGCAATCCGTTCTTCTGTGGCCCGGGCGATGGGATATCCGGCATCCTGGTTTTCGTTCCATTCGTTGGTGCACACCTGTTCAAAAAAAAAGCGACGTTCCTCTTCGGAGGTGAAATAATTTTCGTCAAACACATACAGCGGATTCCAGTCAATTAGCACACCGCCCAGGTCCCAGATGATGGCCTGATACTTCATGATGTTTTTTTCCCGTATTTAAGTTTCAGGGCAATCATGGCGCCCGACATGGGCAGCATAAGGGAATTGGTGACGATGATGACCCAGTTATTAATCCATATGCCGTAAAACAACCACATCGTCTGGTTCAGAAAAGCAATGATAAACATGTTGAGCGAAACATCGGCTGCCGATTTTTCTCTCCAGGTTTTTATTACCTGCGGAAGAAAGGTAAAAACCGTGAGCGCTGCGGCGCTGTAACCGAGAATATCAGGACCTGACATATATACTTTAATTTTTGCGCTGCAAAAGTGCGGATTTTTGAAGAGATAGAAAAGGGATGGAAACAACCTTAATAAAAGAACAAAATAGAGTTGCTGAAAGAAGAAAGGCTTTCGGGCATTGTTGATATGTATATGATAGCCTGACAGTTTTTTTAAGTGCTTTTTTAAGCTTCATTTTAATTTTAAACTCTTTTCAATGCCCTCATGCCATCTTTTGCAATTCGTTACCGTTTTGCAGAAAAATACAAATCGTTACTTTTTTTATGAATCAGGACAATTTTTTTGCCTTGTCTTCGGGTTTGTATAAAAAAATGCTGCAGAGTTGTTATCGGCAATGAAACTCCCTTTCCCGGAGTGCCGCCATGGCCGGGCTAAGCTCCGGTTAAACCGGAACGAAAGCGGAACCCGTAACCCGATGTATCGCGAAAGGAAGCAAGGAGCCAAAGCAGCATAAAGAGACAGACAAAGACAGCTTTTCATAAAAAAATTATTTTTTTTCGAAGAGCCACCAGAGTCTGCGCCGTGGTTTTACCTTGTAGTTTGAACGGATGTACTGCATGATATGCTCCATGGCATCGTCAATACTGTCGGTATAAAGCAACAGTTTCATATCTTCTTTTGAAATGGCGCCGGCGCGGGCCATGTCTTCAATCTGCTCTATCAGATTTCGGTAAAAGGCTGTGCCGAACAACACGATGGGAAAGTTTGTTACGGTACGGGTTTGTATGAGGGTGAGGATTTCAAAAAATTCATCCATGGTGCCGAAGCCCCCGGGCAAAATGATAAAAGCATACGAATATTTTACGAGCAGCACTTTACGTACAAAAAAATGTTCGAAGGTGATGGACTTTTGTACGAAAGGGTTGGGCATTTGTTCAAAGGGAAGCTGAATGTTAATTCCTACAGATGTTCCGCCGCTTTCGTAAGCGCCGCGGTTGGCCGCTTCCATAATGCCGGGGCCGCCGCCTGTCATGGTGGTAAAACCTGCAGCAGCGATGCGACGGCCAAACTCCCGGGCAATACCATAATATGGATTTTCTTCACCAAACCGCGCCGATCCGAATACCGTGATGCAGGGGCCGACAAAATGAAGTGTACGAAATCCTTTAATAAACTGAAAAAATACACGTAAAGCAAATAATAATTCGTAACCGCGGCTTTTGGGACCTTCCAGGTAAATATGTGCCCTGGGCGGTATCAGTGGCTGCGATTTGATTTTTAGTTTTTCGTCCATAGGTAAAGCTTAACTTGCCGAGAAATCTATTTTGTAAAGTTAAGGGGGAAGTTTCATGCGTATCATTTCGTACAATGTAAACGGATTAAGGGCAGCCATGAAAAAAGGATTTGCCGATTGGTTGAAAACGAATCCGGCCGATATTATATGCCTGCAGGAAACCAAAGCTACGGCTGCCGACATTGATGTAAAAGAAATAGAAGCGGCAGGGTATGCGCATTACTGGTTTAGCGCAAAGAAAAAAGGATACAGCGGTGTGGCGGTACTGACCCGCATTAAACCCGACCGCATTGAAAACGGAAACGGCCACGGGCCAAGCGATGAAGAAGGGAGGGTAATACAGATAGATATTAAAGATGTGCGGGTGATAAATGCCTATTTTCCCAGCGGTACCAGCGGCAAAGAGCGGCAGCAGTTTAAATACCGTTGGCTGGATGAGTTTTATGCATGGATAAAAAAGCTGAAAAAGAAATATCCGAAAATGATTTTGTGCGGCGATTACAACATTGCGCATAAGGAAATTGACATTCACGATCCGAAAGGAAATAAAAACTCATCGGGATTTTTGCCGGAAGAGCGGGCCTGGCTGAGTGCTTTTTTTGAAAGCGGCTGGGTGGATACCTTTCGGGTTTTTCATCCCGAACCGCATCGTTACAGCTGGTGGAGCCAGCGATTTCCCTCGGTGCGGGAGCAAAACAAAGGATGGCGAATTGATTATATTGCCGTGACGGAAGCGCTGCGCCCGGCGCTACGCGATGCCGATATTTTTCCCGATATCAAACACAGCGATCATTGTCCGGTTTATGCCGAACTGGCGTTGTAAAAATTAGTCTGCAAAGAAATTTGTTTTCAGAAGATGTTTTCCTTACAAAAGGAAGTGTTTATCTTAAATTTCCTGTCAGTTCGTTTCTGACGCTGTCTAAATGTTTAAAAGGGGTGCGGCCATTTGAGCATTTCTTGTATTTTGCTGAATTGATTTTTATAGATTGAGAATGGCGTTCTCATCGCCGGCATTAGCCTTTTGCAACAAAAGGTTTAATTCGTCAATTTTTTTCTGCAGGTTTTGACTGATTGTTTCTAATGTTTGAAACGTTTTGAGCATGTAGGATTTCAGCTCCAGCATGTCGAGTCTTACTTTTTCTGCCTCTAGCATGAGAGTTTTGCTTTGTTCTGCTTTCTGATATTCGGCACTATGCTCTTTGGATTTTAATGTGTCATTTTATCCCCGGGCATCTGCATAAATCAGGAAATGGATAAATAAAACCGGGAAATAACGTTTCATGGTTAAACATATTTCTGTTAAGGAATAACAGCTTCGTTATGATTTCAGGAAAATGGTTCCCTGCGAATTTATACTTCAGTCATTAAGCCACTTTGAGCAGACTCATTTTGTTTTTATCAAACTTGTGTTTGGCATATTCCAGATCTACATGAAAGCGTGTAGTTTTTGATGAAGGCAGTTCAAACATGGCATCTAAAAGAATGCTTTCGCAAATGCTGCGCAGTCCTCTGGCGCCGAGCTTGTATTCCAGCGCTTTTTCAACCATAAAATCCAGCACATCTTCATCCAGTGTCAGTTTTATTCCTTCCAGTTCAAAGAGTTTTTTATATTGTTTGATTAAAGCGTTTTTCGGTTTGGTGAGGATATCTCTCAGGGCATCTGCGTCCAAGGGGTCGAGATAGGTAATGACAGGAAGGCGGCCAAGCAATTCAGGTATCAGGCCATAGGTTTTTAAGTCGCTGGCATTTACGTAGCGCAGAAGATTCTTTTTGATGGTTTCCTGTTTTTCTTTGTCCACATGAAATCCGATGGTATTGGTTTGTACTCTTCGGGCAATGATTTTTTCCAGCCCGTCGAAGGCCCCTCCGCAGATGAACAGGATATTTTGGGTATTTACTTTAATCAGTTTTTGTTCGGGATGTTTCCGACCGCCCTGGGGAGGAACCAAAACATCTGTACCTTCCAGCAGTTTCAGCAGCCCTTGCTGCACGCCTTCGCCGCTCACGTCGCGGGTAATGGAAGGGTTGTCTCCTTTACGGGCAATTTTGTCAATTTCATCTATGTAAACAATTCCTCTTTCGGCTGCGGCTACATCAAAGTTGCATACCTGGAGCAGGCGGGTAAGAATACTTTCCACATCTTCGCCAACGTAGCCGGCCTCGGTGAACACGGTGGCATCCACAATCGTAAAAGGTACGTTCAGCAATCGGGCTATGGTTTTGGCGAGCAGTGTTTTTCCCGTGCCGGTTTCGCCCACCATGATAATATTGCTTTTTTCTATTTCTACATCCTGGGTCTGGTGGCCAAGGGAGAGCTGTTGGAGTCTTTTATAATGATTATATACGGCTACGGAAAGTACTTTTTTGGCATCGTCTTGTCCGATAACATACTCATCGAGAAACTTTTTTATTTCGACAGGTTTTTTTACGGTAAACTTGAAAGAAGAGTGAGATTTTCCGGGATTGTATTCCAACTCCTGTTCTATGATTTCAAATGCATGTTCCACACAGCTTTCACAAATATGGCCTTCCTGCCCCGCGATGAGGATTTCCACTTCTTCGCGGGATCTACCGCAAAAAGAACAATGAAGTTGGTTTTTTGCCATTTATAAGTTTTCTATTTCAAAATACAAAATTAAACCGGTTTTCAAAAGATTTCTATCAAAAAATCTTTAAAGAGAAGTTGTTTGACCGCTAAATGTTATATTTTTTCGATGATTTTATCTACAATTCCGTATTCAACAGCTTCTTTTGCATCCATCCAATAGTCTCTGTCAAAGTCTTTCATAATCTGCTCTACGGTTTTTCCGCAGTTGTTGGCTAAGATGCTTGCTCCGATTTGTTTTATTTTCAATGTTTGTTTGGCCTGAATTTCCAGGTCGGCGCTTACGCCCTGATAATAACCGCTCAGCGAAGGCTGGTGAATCATGACCTCGCCGTGCGGAAATATAAATCGTTTTCCTTTTTTACCGCCGCTTAATAAAATACTGCCCATGGATGCGGCCAGTCCCATGCAGATAGTGCTGACAGGGCTTTTTATCATCTGCATGGTGTCATAAATCACCATACCGCTGGTAACGACACCGCCGGGACTGTTGATATAAAATTTAATTTCTTCACCCGGCTTATCGGCGTCTAACAGCAGAAATTTATTGACGATATCTTTTGCGCTTTTATCATCAACGGGGCCCCATAAGAAAACTGCTCTTTGCTGAAAAAAATATTCTTCCAGCTTTTTTTTAAACATACCCAATTCACTGTCGCTTTTCGGGACCTCCTCATTTTCTTCATCCTGCGAAATCAACAACTGATGCAGCGGATTCATAGATTGTAAAATTTTATCTTTTTGATTAAAGATTTTCTTTTTTGTGTTTTTTGGGATTGGTGACAAGCACTTCATCTACCAGTCCGTATTCTCTGGCTTCTTCTGCCGTCATCCATTTATCTCTGTCAAAATCTTTTTCTATTTGTTCAATGGGTTTGCCGGTATGCAGATTCACTACTTCATAAAGTTCTTTTTTTATTTTTTTGATTTCATTAACGGTAATTTCAATATCGCTGGCTTGTCCGCCGATGGCGCCTGAAGGCTGATGCATCATTACCCGTGAATGTTTCAGGGCGGCTCTTTTTCCTTTGGTGCCGGCTGCCAGTAACACGCAGGCCATAGATGCAGCCACGCCGATACAGATGGTGGCAATGTCGGGACTCACATATTGCATGGTGTCGTAAATTCCCATACCGGAATATACACTACCTCCGGGACTGTTGATATACATATTGATATCCCGGGTTCTGTCGGTAGAGTCCAGAAAAAGCAATTGCGCCATTACAATGTTGGCTACTTCGTCGTTGATAGGGTAGCCGAGAAAGATGATGCGATCCATCATCAGGCGGCTGTACACATCCATCACGGCTACATTCAGCGAACGTTCTTCAATAATATTGGGCGTAAGCGCCGTAATCAGATTTTTCCGGTAGTCATGAAGGGTAAGTCCGGAAATTCCTTTATGACGAATGGCAAATTTTTCAAATTCAGATTTTGAACTCATAATCTTTTATTTTCAGATTCACATCAGGCAAAACGAATTATTTCACAATTCGGTTTACGGCAGCAAAATAATATGAAATTGATTTTGTTGTTGTTTTTTTGTTTAAAGCCGTATTAAAATTTCATAAACTCATAGCGCCGGATGTTTTAAGTGTAAATCGCTTTAAGTAAAACAGAAAAACATTACACTTTTTCTTCTGCTTTTTTTGTCTTCATCAAACTCAAAAACTCCTGCCTCGTTACCTTTTTGACTTCCGGATGTATTTGAGTTACTGCCCATGCCAGCGATTTGCTGCCAACCAGTTCGCTGATGATACTTTCCACGTACTTGTTATTTTTCATCAGTTCATCAACGTACCGGTTCAGCATGGCCATCATATTATCATCGGTAGGGTAAAAGTTCGTTCTTCGGATTACATCCCTTATGATGCGCTCCCGTATTTCTTCTATTGAAATCTGAAGCTGATTTTCATTAAAAATTTTGTTAGAGATTAAAGTCCATTTCAGATTGTTCAGAAAATGCTGAAATTCTTCGTCAGGCTCATGGGAATCATCATCTTTTTTTCTTTCCGCTTTCAGCCATTTTTTCAGAAAGTCTTCCGGAAATTTCATTTCTACTTTTTCCATCAGGTAGTCCAACAGCATATTTTCCAGTTTTCGTTCAGTAGCTTTTTGCCAGAAAGCCTGCAGTTCTTCCCTGATATTTTCCCTGAGTTGATCTTCCGTTTCAATTTTTTTCTTGGGAAATAATGCTTTATAGAATTCTTCATTGACTTCGGCAGGAACAAATTCGTACACATTGACGATTCTGAAAATAAAAGATTCCGGAACGTCCGGAAAAGTTTTGTTTTTTTCAATTTCTGCTTTGATGCTTTCTACATTATCTCCCTGAAAAATCTGAGGTAAGGAGGTATTGATTTCGGTGTCTTTTTCTTTTCCGACCAGTTGTTTACGGAATTCATCCGAAAAAAATGATACTTTTTCAAATCCCGAATAGAATTCCTTTTTACCGGCGCCTTGATCTGCTTCTTGAGGCGTTATAAAAGAGAAAGAAATTACATTTTCTTCGGTTTCAACCGCATGAACCGGGTTTAATTTTCCCAATTCATTTCTTTTTTCCCGTATATAATCTTCTACCATGTCTTCGGTAATATCCACTTCATACTTTGTGAGATGGATTTGTTTAAAATCCGGAAGAGTGAATTCCGGTTTGAGACCGATTTCAAATTCGAAGGTGTAGGAAGACGGCCGAGTCACGTTGGGATGAAAATGCTGCGTTTGTAATGGCAGGGGTTGGGCAAAAATTTCAACCTGTTGTTGTTGCAGGTAGTTTGTCAACTGTTCATCCACGCAACGCAGTACTTCGTCGGCCAGTAAAGCGTTACCATACATTTTTTTTACCACGGAAGGAGGCACCATGCCTTTTCTGAATCCGGGAATGTTTACGTTTTTGCTGTATTGCTTAACGGCCTTTTCGAAAGAAGGCATATAGTCTGCAACATCCAACGTAATGGAAAGTTTTTCATGTAAAACGCCTAAGTTTTCTCTGGAAATATGAGCCATTGCTTTCTTAGTTAAAACAAATAGTCCGGATGGAGGGACTCGAACCCCCACACCTTTCGGCATCAGATCCTAAGTCTGACGTGTCTACCAGTTTCACCACATCCGGAATACGAATACCTGATTAAGGAAACTGTTTTTTGAAACTGAAATATTCAGTTCTGTAAAAAGAGTTTGCAAAGGTACTAAATTCATATTGAATAAATTGAGTTTTTCATTAAATTCGTATTGCAAACAGATAAATGGAAACGCAGGAAAAAATACCCAGATATAATCTGAACGAAGCAGAAGAAAAAAAACTGATACTTCGCGAATATCGTTCGCTTCTGAAGGCCCTGAAGCCCAAACTGAAGCCGGGCGATAAGGAATTGATCCGAACGGCATTTGAAATGGCGGCAGAAGCCCATAAAACCATGCGCCGCAAAAGCGGGGAACCATATATACTTCATCCGCTGGCGGTGGCTAAAATATGCGTGGAAGAAATCGGGCTGGGGGTTCGCTCAACCATATGTGCGTTGCTTCACGATACGGTTGAAGATACGGATATCAGCCTGAAACATATTGAGAGGGAATTCGGCAGTGAGATTGCCAAAATTGTGGACGGCCTGACAAAAATTGACTATGTAATGGATGTAAATGTTTCGCAGCAGGCTGAAAATTTCAAAAAAATTCTACTCACATTAACGGATGACCCGAGGGTTATTTTAATCAAAATGGCAGACCGTTTGCACAATATGCGGACGCTGGATTGTATGAGAAGGGAAAAGCAGTTGAAAATTGCCTCTGAAACAATATATGTATATGCCCCGCTGGCTCACCGGATGGGTTTGTATAATATCAAAACAGAGCTGGAAGATCTTTCGATGAAATATCTGGAACCGGAAGCCTATAAAGAAATTGCCCGCAAGCTGGCTGAAACCAAAAGAGAACGAACCCGTTACATCAACGAATTTATCCGTCCGCTCAAGGAAAAAATTGAAAAAGCCAACCTGAAAGCTGAAATTTTCGGGCGCCCCAAAAGTATTCATTCCATCTGGAATAAAATGAAAAAAAAGGGAATCAGCTTTGAAGAAGTGTATGACCTTTTTGCCATCCGGATTATTCTGGACTCGCCACCCGAAAGAGAAAAAGAAGACTGCTGGAAGGTGTACTCTTTGATAACAGACGAGTACAATCCCCTGCCGGAACGGTTGAGAGATTGGTTAAGCAACCCGAAGTCGAACGGATATGAAGCGCTTCATACTACCGTTATGGGCCCGCAGGGAAGATGGGTAGAAGTGCAGATACGTACAAAGCGGATGAACGAAATTGCCGAAAAAGGATTGGCCGCTCACTGGAAATATAAGGAAGGAAAAGATGATGAAAGCCGTTTTGACAAATGGTTTCAGCAAATTCGCGAAATGATAGCCAATCAGGACACAGACAGTGTTGACTTTTTGCAGGATTTTAAAACCAGTTTCCTGGCCGAGGAAATTTATGTTTATACACCCAAAGGAGACATCAAAATGCTTCCCATAGGGTCCACAGCACTGGATTTTGCGTTTGCCATTCACAGTGAAATCGGAATTAAAACGATAGGCGCCAAGGTTAACCACAAATTGGTGCCCATCAGTTACAAATTACAGAGCGGCGATCAGGTGGAAATCATTACCAGCAACAAACAAAAAGCCTCGGAAGACTGGCTGAATATTGTTGTTACTTCTAAAGCCAAGGCCAAAATCCGTGATGCGCTCAAAGAAGAAAAACGAAAAACGGCTGAAGAAGGCAAAGCTATCGTACAAAAAAAATTTGAACAACTGGGCATATCATATACACAGCATAACATTGAAGTATTGACCAATTGGTATAAGTTGCCCTCAACGCTTGACTTTTTTTATCAGGTGGCCGTAAAAAATATTGATTTAAAAGAGCTCAAAGAATTCAAAGTTTATGGCGATAAACTGGAACCTCCCCGCCCTCCCAAACCCGTTTCGGAAAAGCCCGACCTCTCTCTCGGAACCTTGAAAAAAGATACGGAGCTGGTAATTTTCGGAGAAAACAGTGACAAAATTGTATATCATCTGGCCAACTGCTGCAAACCTATACCCGGCGATGATGTATTCGGATTTGTTACCACAGGAAAAGGTTTGACCATTCACAGAACCAACTGTCCGAATGCGGCCAAGTTATTAGCCAATTACAGTCACCGTGTGGTAAAAACAAAGTGGGCTAAAAACAAGGAAATTTCTTTTCTTACCGGCATCAAGATTGTCGGGCTGGATGATGTAGGCGTTGTAAACCGGATTACAAACCTGATTTCGGGTGAAATGAAAATCAATATAGCTGCCCTGACGATAGAAGCGAAAGAGGGCCTTTTTGAGGGAAACATTAAATTATATGTTCATGATAAAGAAGAGTTGGACACACTGGTAAAAAAGCTGAGAGCATTGCCGGGCATAGAATCCGTAGAACGATATGATACCGAATTGGTTACACAATAAAAAAAATAAAATTCATAATTTTTTCAAAAAATTGCATTTTTGTTCGTTTACGGTATTTGGTTATAGCTTTTAAATAATAGATGAGAAAATTTCTTTTAACGGTTTTTTGCTTCGGTATAATTTATGGTTTGAATAGCCAGACTTGTACCCCTACAGGAATACAGGGAACCACAATTCATTTTTTATGCAATCAAACCTGCCGCACAATAGAATTCAGGATACCGCATTTAAAATCAACCGATCATTATACGGTATCTTCCGTTCCTTTCGCACCTTATCCTTTTAACAATCCGACGGGTACGGTAATCAGTTCTATTTACATTGACGATCGTTATTCACCACTCATTCCCATGCCTTTCGGGTTTTGTTTTTACGGAAGTACCTACAACAACATGGTAGTTGGGTCAAACGGAGTGATCACCTTTGAAGCACTGTGTGCCAACGCCAACAATGCCTACACATTAACCGTGGGGGGGCAACCCCAACCTATTCCCTACAACGGCGGTGCCGGACCTACCGGGATTGCAACTACCTATTACCCACGTACGGCCATAATGGGAGCATACCATGATATTGACCCCAGCGCTTCTCCGCTACCCACCCGCCGGATTGAATATAATGTTTTCGGAACAGCGCCTTGCCGAAAACTGGTGGTAAGTTTTTTGGATATACGAATGTATAGTTGCACCAGTTTGATCTGTTCTCAACAAATGGTGCTTCATGAAAGTACCGGAATTATTGAAGTGTTTCTTGTCAATAAACCCGTTTGCCCGGGTTGGAATCAGGGATTAGCCATATTGGGTATTCAGGACGAAACCCGAACAAAAGCGGTGGCTGCACCGGGCAAGAACTGTACTCAATGGAGCGAATCCAACACGGGATATCGTTTTACACCGGCAGGCAACACGTCCCGTTTTGTTATTTCTGAATTGTTGGACATGGCAGGAAATGTGATTGCCGTAGCCGATACCCAAACCGTGGTGCCGGGTATGCTGGATCTTCGTTTTAATAATTTTTGTCCGCCGGCCGGAACGAACCAATATATTGTCAGAACTCAGTTTTCTTCCTGTATATCGGGACAGCCCCCGCTGATTTCATCCGATACGATAACCATTACAAGAGACAATAGCCTTGGCGCTTCAGCCACTTCCACTCCGGCCAGTTGCGGTGGATCGGACGGAACAATTACCGTGACCGTACCGGCAGGTGTTGGCACGCCTCCTTACACCTATGTTCTGGATGGTGGAACGCCTGTAACCGGAGGCAGTCCGTACACATTTACCAATGTAGCCGCCGGTCCGCACACTGTCAACGTAACGGATGCCAGCGGAGGTTGTACCAGTTCATTAAACGTAAATGTCAACGCCAGCGGAAATATCAATATTACCACTTCGGTAAATTCTACGTCATGTGTTGGCGTAAATAACGGTTCTATCACCGTAACTTCTGCGGGAGGAACGGGACCATATACCTTTTCAATTAACGGCGGCGCAGCCGTTCCGGGTACAATTCCTTATACATTCAGTAATTTGCCTGCAGGTAATCATGTAATTCGAGTAAATGACCTTGGCACCGGTTGTAATTCAGGAAATATAAGTATTAATGTTCCTGTCGGAGCCGGCGTTAGCGGAACAGCTTCTACCACACCTGCATCCTGTGCTCAGGTAAGTAATGGAACCATTACCGTAACGGCCAACACGGGTACTCCGCCCTTCAGCTGGTCACTAAACGGCGGTCCTTTTGTACCGGGGCCGAATCCTTTCACCTTTACTAATCTTCCTGCCGGAAATCACACTGTGACCATCCGTGATAACAACAACTGCAGCATCTTGATTCCCGTTACCATATCGGTTGGACCTGGTGTGACGGGAAATGCCACCTCTACTGCTACCAGTTGTCCGGGTGTAAACAACGGAACCATTACCGTAACGGCCACCAATGGAACTCCTCCCTTTACCTGGTCACTAAACGGCGCTCCCCCGGTGCCCGGTAACAATCCTTATACTTTTACCGGTGTGCCGCCCGGGAATCATACGGTTAGAATTACCGATCAACTTGGATGTTTTGTTCAGATTCCTGTTACCGTTAACCAGGGCCCGCCACTTACCACTACGGCAAGTGTCACGAATGTACTTTGTTTTGGAGGAAATTCCGGAAGTATTCAGGTACAACCTCCTTCAGGGGGAACTCCGCCATTTTCATATTCATTAGACGGAACAAACTGGCAAAGCCAGAATACATTTACCGGCCTCACAGCAGGTACTTATATCGTTTATTTCAGAGATAATGTGGGATGTACCGGACAACTGAGTGTTACAATTCATGAACCGGCAGAAATTACGGCCACATTATCTGCCACGCCGGTAACGTGCAATGGGGGTAATGATGGAAAAATTACAGTCAATGCCAACGGGGGAGTAAGCCCTTACGAATATTCAATGAACAACGGAAACACATGGGTCGGCAGCAACGAATTTACCGTTCCGGCAGGAAACTATACCATTCTGGTGCGTGACGCAAATCAATGTGTAAAATCATTCACTGTATCTGTAACTGAACCTTTAGCCATATCGGTAAGTGCAACAACAACGCCCGCAACCTGCGACGGCGGAAATGACGGGACCATTACCGTATCGGCAACCGGAGGAAATGCCGGTGGTTATTCATATTCCATTGATGGTACACAGTTTCAGTCATCGTCTGTATTTCAGGTAGCTCCGGGCAATTATACCATAACTGTTAAAGACCCGTCTGGATGTACCGGCAATGCTACCGTAGTTGTCGAATTGAATAATAATCTTACGTTTACCCCGCAGCAAGACGTAACCCTATGTGAGGGCAACTCCACTTCATTGAATTTTATTTCGAATGCCAACGAATTTTCCTGGTCGCCTGCAACCGGACTCAGCAATACCTCCATACCCAACCCGACTGCCAACCCCACCACGACCACACAGTATATTGTTACGGCTACACTGGGCAGATGTCAGGTAAAAGATACCGTAGTGGTCCATGTGAATCCGGCTCCCATACCGAATGCCGGACCCGATGTTCAAATCTGCTACGGACAAACCTATCAGCTTCAGGCTTCAGGCGGTGTCCGTTACTTATGGACACCCTCCACGTATCTCAATAATAATACTATTCCCAATCCCATTTCATCGGCCTCTCAAACCATCACGTACACTTTACAAGTTGTTGCCGATGCAAACGGATGTCAGTCGCTCACCACCGATGAAATCACGATTGATGTTACGCCGCCGATTAAAGTTTATGTATTTCCTTCTGATACCATATTATATTCCGGAGATCAGATTCAGTTACGTGCCGTTCCAACGGTATCTTCAGTAAATACGTTTTTATGGACCCCGGCGGGATATCTGAACAATCCGAACGTACAAAATCCATTACTCACGGCGCCCGCTGTGGGAGAAGAAATTATTTTTAAGGTATCGGCAAGAAACCCGGCCGGATGCCTTGGCGAAGGTTTTACCCGTGTTAAAATTTACAAAGGTCCGGAATTGTACACCCCCACCGCATTTACTCCAAACGGCGACGGGAAAAACGATGTATTTTATCCTTTCCCGGTCGGTATCGCATCGCTTCGATATTTTAAAGTATTTAACCGCTGGGGGCAACTGGTATTTTCAACTCAAAAACTGCAGGAGGGCTGGAACGGAAAGTGGAACGGTATAGACCAGCCTGCGGGAACCTATGTTTGGGTTGCAGAAGCCGTTGACAAAAACAACAAAACGATTTTCCGTAAAGGTACCGTAATGTTGATTCGTTAATAAAATTTAAACGAAATAAAATCGGGCCGGCTTTCCGTTCAGAAATTTCACCTCTATCCGTAAAATTTTATTATCTTGTAAAAAATTCAGGAATACCTGCTGAAACTTTTTGTTCAAGCAGATTTATACATTTTATCAATACGTAATGAATTAAAAAAAGCACGGTTGAGACTTATACGAAGTAAAAACATTTTCTATTAAAAATTATTGGTTTTGTTTAAGGATATTGAAATGATTTAGCCTTTAAAATGTAAAATGTATTTTGACAGTAAAATAAAAAAAAAAGAATCATTTGCGTAAATCAATCCATGAGCGGCAACTCTTAAATCATCATATTTATTTGTAATACCTGAAAATAGATGTAAAGCAGCGAACCAGAAAACCAAATAACCATTAAACGAATACAGCATGACATTCAGGGGTGAATTTTTTAATCTGAAAAAACCATACGGAACCTGTTTCGGGTTTTAGCCGGTTGTATTACATTTCTTGTGCTGCCGGAATTTTCACAATCACAGAGTTGTTTTCAAACCGGTTTTCAGGGAAGCATAAAACAATACGTTTGTCCTCAGGCCTGTTCGGATATTTCTTTTCGCATACCTCATATCAGATCCATAGATCATTACACGGTAATATCTCTTCCTTATCAGCCCTATCCCTGGACAAACCCAACCGGCACTGAATTAACGGAAATTTATTCAGACGACAGATATTCTTCCGCTATTCCTTTACCTTTTCCGTTTTGTTTTTGTGCTTCGGTCTATCATTCGGTAGTCGTAGGATCAAACGGAGTTATCACTTTTGATGTAAGCCAGGCAAATC
>JAOAGO010000045.1 GCA_026415715.1 Chitinophagaceae bacterium
GCGGGTTTGAAATCTCAATCTCCTACTCCGGGTTCAGAAAAAATACACCCGAGTATGTGCTGTGTCCCAGATTTTAAATTAAACTTGATATATTTACAAATCATTCAAAAGACGTATGAGTTCACAAAGTAAAATTCAGTTAAATCAACCGGCGCCCGATTTTACCTTGCAGAATACGAAAAAAGAAAAATTTACCTTGTCAGAACAAAAAGGGAAAAACGTTCTCTTATTATTTTTTCCGCTTGCATTTACCAGTGTATGCACATCGGAACTTTGTTCAGTAAATGAACAATGGAAATGGTATGAAACCGCCGATGCCGATGTGTATGGTATATCGGTTGATTCAATTTTTTGTCTGGCAAAATTCAAAGAAACATATCAACTAAACTTTGAACTCCTCAGTGATTTCAATAAAGAAGTTTCAACGCTTTACGGGGTATTGTATGAAGAATTCTTTGGATTAAAAGGTGTATCGAAAAGAGCGGCTTTCCTGATAGATAAAGAGGGTGTGATTCGATATATCGAAATTCTGGAAGATGCTTCAAAGTTGCCGGATTTTAAACAAATTGAACAAGTATTGCAGAATCTGAAAAACACGAATTAAGGAAAACAAATGCCTGAATTTCAATTGATTATAAAATACAGGAAAAATACTTTGCTGAAAACAGAAATATAAATTAAATTGCCTTACAAAACTTTAACGGATAAAGATTTGAAGAAATTTTACATTATATTATTTACTGCACTGTTAATAAGTCCATGTACCGTCACCTCGGGTAACGGGAGTTTTGGTTTTTCTGAGTTTCAAACAAGATTTGTAAGGCTTTATCCTAATCCGGCCACTACCTTTATAACTTTCGACTTACAGAAAAATTACAGATCCGGACTTACGCTTCATATTTTCAGCGGAATTCTCGGAAAAAAAGTGTACAGTGCTTTTAATATTCCTCAGAAGTTGACTATCAATCTTGCCGAATTTACCAACGGGATTTATGTCTATCACCTTACCGATGCTTCCGGCAGATTAATTGAATCCGGCAAATTTCAGGTGTCCAAATAAAATACTTCTGCATCATTCATTGTATGCGACTCTATTCCACTTCGGCAATCAGAAATTTAAGATAGTGCGTATTTTCCATACTCCATACTATCGGATGATCGCCGCTCTGAGACTGAAATGTAACCTGACGTAACCTTCGCCCTGCATCGGAAGCAGCTTTGTTTAAAATTTCGAGAAATACTTCGGGACGAATCAGATTGGTGCATGATGATGTGACCAAAAATCCACCGGGCTTAGTCAGTTTAATGCCACGTAAATTAATTTCTTTATAACCTGTAACAGCATTTTGTAGCGTTTCTCTGCTTTTTGTAAAAGCCGGCGGATCGAGCATAACCACATCAAACCGACGGCCTTCCTTAGACCATTTTTTCAATACATCAAAAGCATTAGCGGTGTCGAAATGACAATTTGCTGATAATCCGTTCAATGCTGCATTCTCCCTAGCCGTTTGTATAGCCGTTTCTGAAATATCTAGACCAACGACCGATCGAGCTCCGTAGTAAGCCGCATGCACTTCAAATGCGCCGGTATAACAAAAAGCACCCAGCACTTCAGCCCCTTTCACAATATGGCATATTCGTCGCCGGTTGTCCTGCTGATCCAGAAAATAGCCCGTCTTTTGGCCGTTTTCCAAATCAACCCGAAACCGGAGACCGTTTTCATGAATAAGAATTCGCGGGTTAAAGGGTTTGCTTAAAAAACCTTTTAGTTGCGGCAACCCTTCCAGCTCTCTTACCGGCACATCATTTCGTTCATATATTCCTTTGGGTGCAAAAATTTCATGCAATGCTTTTACTATGGCAGGTTTCCACCGGTCAATGCCGAGCGCCAGGGTTTGAATGACAAAATAATCATTAAACTTATCAACAATCAATTGAGGAAGCATATCGGCTTCGCCGAACACCAGTCGGCAATTTTCTATATAACCCAGCTTCTTTCGGAATTCCCAGCATTTCAGAATACGTTGAATAAAAAAAGAATCATTGATTTCTTCCTCCCTGTTATAGGTTAAGAGTCGTACAACAATCTGAGACGAGGGATTCACGTATCCTTTACCGATAAATTTCTTATCATGCGTAAACACTTCGGCCAGTTCACCGGGTTGAAGTGAGGTTTCGGTATGGTCTATTTCATTTCCGAAAATCCACAAATGTCCTTTTTCGATTCTTCTGGATATGCGTTTTTTGAGAAAAACCTTATTCATTCGGGCAAAATAAGTAAATCTTGAAATGGCTTTCTTAAAACATTCTAAAATTCAGCATCTTAAATAAGTCATTTTGTCCTGATTTTAATATTGGCAATATTCTTGACGATAATAAATTTGATTTATTTTTTTTAGATTTGACAATTAGCAAAATAAATATTTGAAAAAATGACAGAACAAGAAGCTAAAGCAGGAGAAAATGGCACTCCGGAAACCAATGCGGAGCTGAATATTAATACCGACGAAAATCTCAGCGGCAATACGCATCTGAATGAGCCGGTGCCTGAAGAAACCGAGTTGGAAAAGTTGCGGTCTGAACTGGACGAGATGAAAGACAAATATCTCCGAAAAGCCGCCGAATTTGAAAATTTCAGAAGAAGAAACGCTAAAGAACGTCTGGAATTGATTCAAACGGCAGGTAAAGAAATCATTCTGGATTTGCTTGAGGTGTTAGATGATTGCGACCGGGCACAAAAACAAATTGAATCCACCCTTCAGGATGAAAATGTTAAACAGGGGGTGCTGTTGGTATTTAACAAACTTCGCAGCACTTTACAGTCCAGGGGAGTAAAAGTGATGGAGTCGTTGCATCAGGATTTTAATCCTGATTTGCATGAAGCAATATCCGAAGTGGAAGCTCCATCTGAAGAGTTAAAAGGAAAAGTAGTGGATGAGGTTATGAAAGGTTATTTCATGAACGATAAGCTTATCCGCCATGCCAAGGTTGTGGTGGGAAAATAATTTTATATATAGACAAGGGTACTGCACATGTCGAAAAGAGATTATTATGAAATTTTGGGTGTAAGCCGAAATGCTACTGCGGATGAAATTAAGAAAGCATACCGCAAGGTAGCCATGCAATATCATCCGGACAGGAATCCGGGTGATAAGAACGCAGAAGAAAAATTCAAAGAAGCGGCTGAAGCCTACGAAGTGCTCAGCGATTCGGAAAAAAGGGCACAGTATGACCGTTACGGCCATGCCGGAGTGAGCGGCAATGGAAGGGGTGCTTACAGCGGCCATATGAATATGGAAGACATTTTTGCAAACTTCGGAGATATTTTTAATGATGATTTTTTTGGCAGCTTTTTCGGCGGAAGCACACGACGCGGGGGCGGCCGCGGATTTCGCGGAGTGAGAGGCAGTAATTTAAGAATAAAATTAAAACTAAACTTTGAAGAAATCGCCAAAGGCGTTACCAAAAACATCAAGGTAAAAAAATATGTTGTTTGCCAATCCTGTGGCGGCAACGGAGCAAAAGACCGAAACAGTTTTCAGGCTTGTGCTACCTGTAACGGAACCGGTCAGATTCGCAAAGTACAAAACACTTTTCTGGGCCAGATGCAAACCGTTACAACCTGTCCTGCATGCGGTGGTGAAGGGACTCAAATCACATCGCGTTGCCCTGTTTGCAAGGGTGAAGGCAGATTGTATGCGGAAGAAACGGTAAGCATTGAAATTCCGGCAGGGGTACAGGAAGGCATGCAATTAAACATCAGCGGCAAAGGTAATGCTGGAGAACGGGGAGGCCCGCCCGGCGATTTGATTGTATTAATTGAAGAAGAGCCCCACAAAGATTTGCACAGGGAAGGATTGAATGTTGCATATGATCTTTACCTGTCTTTCCCTGATGCGGTTTTTGGTACTCAGGTAGAAGTTCCTACAATTGACGGAAGAGCAAAAATTAAAATCCCCCCCGGTACACAAAGTGGAAAAATATTCAGGTTGAAGGGTAAAGGTTTTCCTGCAGTTAATTCGTATCAGCGCGGCGACCAGTTAATTTATGTAAACGTTTGGACACCCCAACAACTGACGCCCGAAGAGAAGGCTATGCTGGAAAAATTAAGCAAATCCCCCAATTTTAAACCACAGCCCGATAAAACCGGAAAAAGTTTTTTTGACCGCATTAAGGAAATGTTCTCATAATCCTTCGGTAACCGACGTTTTTTTCTTCTTTTTCTTTTTTTTTGCAGTGTAAAGATCTTTGGCTTTGTTTACCAATTCCAGAAATTCATGTTGGTGTTTTTCTGAAAGGTCTGCATGTTTTCGGGTATGCGCTAACAAATAATCCCATGTAATTTTAACAAATTCAGAATTTCTCAGTAAAGAACCAAACATCGCAACGGCCGAAGCAAACCGATAGTTTTGCTCTAGTTGACTGAAAGAACAAAAAGCCAACGTATCATGAAATTGAACGAAGCGCTGCTCGTTTTGATGTGGTAATTTGTAATGCACTTCAATGCTTGAAAAATGGTCGAAACCTTTTTGCTGCCTGATCAGGAGTTCTGCGGCCTGTGTGGGGATAATTTCTATCATGACCATTAAGGAAACACCTGATCCCATCTCGCAACCTTCCAGTACCGAAGAGGTATCTTTGAGCACTCCTTTTGTATTTTCGAATCCGATAATACGGTATTCTTTCACAAATTCAGGATTAAACTTAAGGTTCATATACACATCATCGGCTACGGCATATAAAGTATTGGTAAATTCACGCAACAATACTTTTTCGGCTTCTTGAATATTATCCAGATATGCAAAATTGCCGTTTCCTTTTTGCGCCAGCACTTGTATTTTTGAATCTTTATAATTTCCCATCCCTACCCCCAGACAACTGAGATAAATTCCTGCAGCTTTTTCTGTTAACACAAGCTTTTCCAGTTCCTGTTCGGTTTTTACGCCTACATTAAAATCTCCGTCGGTGGCCAGAATAATTCGATTATTACCGCCATGTATAAAATGTTTTTTGGCCAAGCTGTAAGCAAGGCGTATGCCGGACTCGCCGGGGGTGAATCCTCCGGGTTCTAATGAATCAATGACTTTTAAAATTTTTTCTTTCTCTGCACCTGATGTGGGATGCAGCATGATGGCCGTGATGCCGCCATATACTACAATAGAAACTGAATCCCTGGCCCGAAGATTTTGAACCAGTAAACGAAAAGCCGATTTGATTAAAGGGAGCCTGTTGGGCATATCCATTGAAGCCGAAATATCTATTAAAAATACAAGATGGCTGGGCGGAAGCGAGTCCAGATTAAGTTTTTGTGAATAAAGGTTGAGATAATATAAATAATGAGACCCGTTCCATGGACATTCCGTTAATCTGGTAGTGTAATGAAAAATCTGATTAGGTGGTGGCTGATGATAATTCAGGTTAAAATAGTTCAGCATTTCTTCAATGCGCACGGCATCCGGCGGCACCATGGATTGATTATTTATAAAACGACGGATATTACTATAAGAGGCTTTATCCATATTGAGTGAAATACCGATATGCGGATTTTTTTTTGCCTCTATAAAATGATTCTCTATAAGCGATAAATAAGTTTCTCCCCCCGCAACCCACTTGTTCTTATCTTCAATATCAAAATCCTTAATCTGAGATGACAAACGACCGCGTATGCTTTTGGCTATACCTTTTGGAGCATATTTCAGATAAATGCGGGCATATTCATCTGCATGAAGCACTTTTTTTTCGGGCAGAAAGCCGTCATCATAGAAAGTAAATGTGTCAACCGGCTGCTTGCAAATGATGCCGAAAGCGCCCATATAACCACTTCGATACACCAGGCCGGTACTGTGTTGTAAAATGGAAACATTTTGTAAATGTCTTCCGTTTTCATCTTTTACTTCGCCTCTTTGATAAAAGTGCTGAGATAATAATGCAGCCGGGGCGCCAAGAAATAATATGATAAAAATGGTTTTCAGGGCCAAGAAATTTAATAAAAAAATGCAGAGCAGTCTTATTTTAAGTCGTCACCTGAAATATGGCTTTGAGGTTACGTCCCAAACCGTCATAATCCAGACCGTAGCCTACTACAAATTTATCAGGAATTGTAAAACCTACATAGTCCGGATGAACCGGAAATTCAGTAACTTCTGCCTTATGCAATAAGGCGGCAATTTTAATTGAGCGGGGCTGCTGATGTAAAAGTTTAGGTATAAATTCGTGCAGTGTACGGCCAGTATCCACAATGTCTTCCAGAATGATAACTTCTCTGTCGTAAATATCCTCCTCCAGCCCTATTGATGTAGTAACTTTACCGGAAGACTTCATTCCTTTGTAAGAAACCAACTTAATAAAACAGATTTCTGCCTCTATATTCAACTGACGAAACAAATCGGCAGAAAATATGAAAGAGCCGTTGAGTATGGATATGAATAATGGTTTTTTGTTTTGATAATCCCTGTTTATTTCATCCGCCAGTTCGGATACTCTTTTTTCAATCTGCTCTTCAGTCAAAAAAATCTCAAATTCTTTATCGTGAATTCGTATGCGTGATTTCATATGAAATTACTTGTGGGAGCCGGTTGGCGCTTCGGGAACAAGCGAAGGAATTCCCTTCAGGGCCAGCCGGGGCATTTTTTCAGACTTTTTCTTCAAATGGAGTTTTTCACCTACAGCCGGATTTTCTCCTTCATTAAGCCAGTTCAGCTCCTTTAGGCTTTCCAGGCGAATGCCTTGCTTCTGGGCAATATCATGCAGGGTTTCGCCGGGCTGAACAATATGATATTCATCTTTTCCGGTTTTTCTTTTTCGTTGCAGATAAATCAGTTGATCCTTTTCCGCAAATTCTGCATACGGAATTTCATTAAACTCAAACAAACGAAATAAATCTACATTATATTGCTGGGCAACAGAAAGATAAGATGTACCTTTCGGAACAAAAACGACTCTTGTATCATTGATTTTAAATTCGCCCGACGGATAACGCGGCTGTTCTGTATAAGATGAATCAAACGCTGAAGCATTTCGGGTGGTAGAGTTCAGTTGCGCCGTAGATTGAAATTCCTCATTTGTTTTTCCCAGCGCCAGCAATGTATAATATTGTAAATTATAATCTTCAATTGTTTTTATAAGAATATCCGCATACCGGGGATTTGTGGCATAGCCTGCTTTCTTCAGTCCACGAGCCCATTCTTTATAATCCAACGGATTGAGTTGGAAAAGAAAAGCATAGCGATTGTTATTTTTCAGAAAATCGGAATGATCTCGATACGATTCTTCTGCCGATGCATATTTTCGGAAACACTCTCCGGGGGCGTCATCATTATGTTTTACTTTTTCTCCTGTCCAGTCGGACTTGCATTTGATACCGAAATGATTATTGGAACGCTTTACCAATTCGCTGGTCCCGGCTGACGTTTCATGAATTCCCTGAGCTAATTTTATTGCAGCAGGCACCCCGGTACGTTTCATTTCAGCTATAGCTAAATGCCTGTATTTATCAATGTAGAGCTGTATTTTATCTGTATCCTGCGATTTGCTCCATAGAGTTAGAATAAAAAACAACTTCAACAAAAAAATTTTTTTTACATTTTGCATAGGTTATTGATTAACTTTTCGAATTATATACAATCCGTCGCGTATTGTAAGAGCAATTTTTTCTATATCATTTTTTTGCCGGATAAATTCATTAAAGGCGTATATAGCCTTCGCATTTTTTCCGGCATTATCTTTATGTAATACCTCCCCGTGAAAAAAAATGTTATCGGCTAAGATAATACCATTTTTATTAAGTTTTGGAAAAACAAGGTTAAAATATTGAATATAAGAGGGTTTATCTGCATCAATATAAATCATGTCCCAGTTTTCTTCCAGTGTCGGAATAACTGTTGCCGCATCGCCGAAAATCAGTTTAATTTTATCCTTAAAGATTGACTTTTTAAAAAATGATTCCGCTATTTGTGCTGTGTATTCATCTTTTTCAAGGGTAAAGAGCACTCCGTCTTCCGAAAGACCCTTCGCCAGGCAAAGAGCGCTGTAACCGGTAAAGGTTCCGATTTCCAGTATGCGGCGAGGCTTTAAAAGACAGCTCAGCAAAGAAAGAAACTTTCCCTGCAAATGGCCCGTCAGCATATTGACCGGCATTTGGTTTTGTCGGGTAAATTCATAAATCTCCGTGAGAAGCGGATCTTCGGGGCCGGTAAGATATTCCGCATAATGCTGTATATCCGGATGAATAATATTCATTTTTTCTGCAAAGTTATTTTTCAGGCTCGTTTCCCTGTTTTGTTTGCTGTTTTGACGAAATAAGCCATAATCCCGCAAACGTAATGATACCGTTGATCAGAATCAGCTCATTTCCGATTTTATAACCGCCAAACAATGCCTGTGAGATTTTTTCGATTCCGAATTTCATGTGCAACTTGGCTTCATACCATGAAGGGTTGCTCAAAAAATCAATTCCCAACGCCAGCAATGGCGCAATGATGCATACCGTCCATATTTGATTTTCCTTTAATTTTCGTTTCGTTAAAATGCCAAACGAAAACAAACCCAGCAAAGGCCCGTAGGTAACACCGGCAAATTTTAAGATAAAGTCAATAATCTGTTTATCATTGATCCAGCGAAACAGTAAAACCAAAAGAAAAAATATCAGTGCAAAAGTCAAATGTACAGCCATACGTGTACGCTTCTTTTCAATTTCGGGCTGGTTTTTCTTTTGCAAACCCAGTATATCTATGCAGAAAATAGAGGTAAGTGAAGTAATGGCGCCATCTACACTGGGGAATAAAGCCGAAATCAATGCAATAATAAAAATGATGCCGATACTTTTACTGAACGGTTCGCTCAGGGCAACTGTGGGAAATAAATCATCGGGCGGTACCTGAATACCTTTATTGCCGGCATACAAGTATAAAATCCCCCCCAGCACCAGAAATAAAAAATTAACCACCATAAGTACTGCAGTAAACGTCATCATATTTTTCTGAGAATCCCTGAGGGTTTTAACACTGATGTTTTTTTGCATCATTTCCTGATCCAGCCCGGTCATTGCAATGGCGATAAACATACCGCCGAGTATATGTTTTAGTGCAAATGACCCGGATAAGATATCCCAGTTAAATACCCGGGTATATCCTTTTTGCGCCATTTGTTCCAAAGCACCGCCCAGATTGGTATCCAAAGCCTTCATGAGCACAATTATACACACCACAAGGCCGGTAAGCATGCCGGTAGTCTGTAACGTATCGGTATAAACAATGGTTTTTACGCCGCCTTCATATGTGTATAATAAAATCATCAGCAAGATGACCAGTGTGGTAACAATAAAGGAAATGCCCAGCTTATTAAAAATAAAAATCTGCAACACATTTATCACAAGATACAATCTTGCCGTTGCCCCAACGGTTCGGGACAGAATAAAGAAAAAGGCTCCGGCTTTATGTGCCTGAATTCCGAAACGTTTCTCCAGATAAGTATAAATACTGGTCAGATTCATCCGGTAATATAAGGGAAGCAACACAAAAGCAATCACCAGATAACCCAACAAATAACCCAACACAACCTGATAATAATAAAAGTTGGAGTTACCCACACTGCCGGGCACGCTGACAAAAGTTACCCCGCTCAGTGAAGTGCCAATCATACCAAAAGCCACCAGCAGCCAGTTGCTTTTCCGGTTACCGATAAAAAAGGATTCGTTGTCTGAATTCCGCGAAGTGTACCATGCTACAAAAAGCAATAAAATAAAATATCCGATTACAAAAACAAAAAGAACAGTTGGCGACATATCAATTTCTTTGAATGGGTTTTGAAATGGCGGATTTTTTTATAAATGCCAAATACTGATTCGCAATATAATATTAAATTTCAGAAACGTTTCAGTTTAATCTGAAAAAAGGATGTTGTTTCAATTCAATTCTGCATTTCCTTTTTAAAGCATTTTTAAAACTATTTTCGGTAATTGGTTGATTTGGTTGAAAAGTGAATCCCTTTTTAAATTTATATTCAATTAGCTTTGTTGAAAATAAATCTTTTGATTTGTGCCTGCCGGAGTGTTATCTAATCCGATTGAATACCTGAAAGGTGTAGGGCCGCAAAAAGCCGATTTATTAAAAAAAGAACTGGGCATCTTCACTTTTGAAGACCTGTTGAATCATTTTCCGTACCGGCATATTGACAAAACCAAAATACATACGGTTCGTGAGTTACATCCTGAAATGGATTTTGCCCAGGTGGCGGGCACGCTGCAGGATTATGAAATTACAGGTACAAAGTCCGGAAAACGGTTGGTAGCCACTCTGAGAGACAATTCCGACCTGTTGGAATTGGTATGGTTTCAGGGCATCCCCTGGATACAAAAACTGTTGCAGAGGGGACAAAAATATCTGGTTTTCGGCCGGATAAGTTTTTTTGGGGGAAAACCTCAAATGGCGCATCCTGAAATAGAAATAATTCGTGCAGAGGAGCCTTTGCGTAAAGATTTTCTGGAACCGGTATATTCCACTACCGAAAAACTGAAATCAAAACAACTGGGCAGCCGTCAGATTATGAAGCTGATGCGTTCGCTGACAGATTTGCTGAAACCTTCTGATATTCCCGAATTTATGCCCCCCTCAGTAATAAAAACATATCAGCTTACAGATCGCTACTCGGCCTACCGGAAAATTCATTTTCCGTCATCCCTTGCCGAATACGAAGAGGCGCTGCGTCGGTTTAAGTTTGAAGAACTATTTCTGACTCAGCTGAAGCTGGCCTTGATTCGCTCTTCCCGTCTCCGGCTGCATAACGGAATCATTTTTCAACGGGTGGGCGAGCTGTTTCATTCTTTTTATCATCATCATCTTCCTTTTACCCTCACCGAAGCTCAGAAAAAAGTAATAAAGGAAATCCGCTCCGATACGATGAAAGGAATTCAGATGAATCGTTTATTACAGGGAGATGTGGGAAGCGGTAAAACGATTGTGGCTTTGTTGGTGATGTTACTGGCAGCCGATAACGGTTATCAGTCGTGCCTTATGGCGCCCACCGAAATTCTTGCACAACAGCATTTTGCCAATATAACCCGCATGCTGTCATCGCTTCCGGTAAATGTAGGCCTTTTGACAGGCTCAGCAAAATTGTCCGAAAGGAAAAAGTTGCTTGATGAACTGGAACGCGGTGAATTGCATATGCTGATAGGAACGCATGCCCTGATTGAAGATGCCGTAAAATTTCATAAACTGGGATTGGTAATTATTGACGAACAGCACCGCTTCGGTGTAGCACAAAGAGCCCGCTTATGGAAAAAATCTGAGCAGCCGCCTCATGTGCTGGTGATGACTGCCACACCCATACCGCGTACACTGGCCATGACCGTTTATGGCGATCTGGATTGCAGCATACTGGATGAACTACCGCCCGGAAGACAAAAAATTACCACTGTACATCGCCCGGATACACACCGGAGTCAGGTAATGAACTTTATCAGGCAGGAAATTGATAATGGGCGTCAGGCTTACATCATTTTTCCTTTGATAGAAGAAAGCGAAACACTGGATTATGAAAACCTGATGAAAGGCTACGAAAATGTGAAAGCTTATTTCCCCGAGCCCCGATACCGCATCAGTGTGGTTCATGGCAGGCAGCCCGCCGAACAGCGGGAAGTCAATATGAAACGCTTTGCGGCCGGCGACACCCAGATTATGGTTTCCACCACAGTTATTGAAGTCGGCGTAGATGTACCAAATGCAACGATAATGGTTATAGAAAGTGCGGAAAAATTCGGACTTTCCCAACTGCATCAGCTCAGGGGCCGTGTAGGACGGGGAAACGAAAAAAGCTATTGTATTTTGATGACTGCCCCGGAAATCGGAAAAGAGGCCCGCGAAAGGATAAAAATCATGACATCAACGAACAGCGGATTTGAAATTGCAGAGAAAGACCTGGAACTGCGCGGGCCGGGTGAAATTGAAGGCACAAAACAAAGCGGTATTTTAAACTTTAAGGTAGCAAATCTTGTCAAAGACAAAGACTGGTTGGAACGGGCCAAGGATACGGCAGTTGTGCTGGTAGAAAAAGATCCCGAACTGAATTTTCCGGAGCATCAGGCGCTGAAACATTTACTCTTTTCAAAGAAAGACAAAATCGGCTGGAGCAAAATTTCTTAAAGCGTACAGATTTTAAGAGCCGGGCTAATTGATTTTTACTTGTTACTGACAATGTAAAACAGTATTTAACATAAGTTTTCAAACAGAAAGCCTAAAAATTAGTTACTTTAGATACTGAAATTCCGTGATCCTGAAACGAGTAGTTTTATATTTATTATTTTTAATCCCCGCCAAACCAGTTTTTACGCAGGGTAGCATTGAATTTGTTGAAAATAAAGGACAATGGGATTCCCGGGTAAAATTTAAGGCCGTTATCAGCAATGGTGATCTCTTCATCAGAGACAAAGGAGTAACCTTTGTACAATATCATCCGGAAGATTATGCCAGGGTAATGCATCTGTTACATGAACGTCTTCCGGATGTTCCGGAGGAAAAATTTCTGGTGCGCACTCATGTATTTCATGTGGATTTTGTGAATTCAACTTCTGAACCCGAAATTATACCCGATAAAAGAATTAACAGCTACAACAATTATTTTACCGGAAGCGATCCCTCAAAGTGGAAATCAGACTGCAAAATTTATCATGGAGTCACATTAAAAAATATTTATCCTGATATAGATGTGCGTTATTACACCGAAAACGGGTTTTTGAAATACGACCTGATTGCCAAACCGGGAGCCGATATTTCAAAAATTGCCATACGCTATGACGGTATTGAAAAATTACAAATAAAAAATAAAGAGCTGATTCTGAAAACCTCCGTTGGCGAGCTCAGGGAGTCTTATCCTTACACGTACCAAACCACACCGTCGGGAAAAAAAGAAGTGGCATGCCAATATGTAGTTGATGGCAACTTGGTAAGATTTAAAGTTAAAGAGTATGACAGAAACTATCCGCTGGTCATAGATCCGGTTCTTATATTTTGTTCTTTTTCGGGAAGTTCGGCGGACAATTGGGGATTTACCGCTACTTACGGACCTGACGGAAGTTTTTACGGCGGCGGGATTGTTTTCAGCCGCGGGTTCCCCGTCTCCAGCGGAGCTTTTCAAAGTAATTTTCAGGGCGGAAATTTTGATATCGGCATCATTCGGCTTTCGCCCAACGGAAGTAACCGCATTTTTGCCACATACATCGGAGGTTCGGGAAATGAGCAGCCGCACAGTTTAGTTGTAGATAATGCCGGAAACGTAGTGTTGGCCGGAAGAACGAATTCTCCCTCTACAGGGCAAGGCGCTTATCCCGTTACCGGAAACGGCATCATCGGACCTAACGGTAGTTACGATATTGTAATCACAAAAATCAGTGCGAACGGAACATCATTAATCGGTTCCGTACGATTAGGCGGCAATCTGAACGACGGAGTGAATATTCAAACTAACAGAAGCCCGTTGTCGCTGCAACAAAATTACGGCGATGACGGGCGAAGCGAGGTGATTCTGGATGCTGCCGGAAATATATTGGTGGCATCCTGTACGCAATCCGCTAATTTTCCTGTCAGAGGTAATTATTTTCAGGCCAATCTTGGCGGAGCGCAGGATGGAGTGGTCATAAAACTTTCGCCCGATTTAAGCAACGTCATTTTTTCCGGTTTTCTGGGCGGCAATCAAAATGATGCCGCCTATGTGCTAACCCTGGGACCCGACGGTAACATTTACGTGGCAGGAGGTACTGAAAGCGATGCCGCCACATTTCCCGGAAACAAAGCCGGAACCATAAGCCCGGTAAATAACGGTAGCATTGATGGATTTATTTCGGTCATTCATCCGAACGGAACAGCCATTCTCCGCACTACCTTTATTGGCACGAATGGCCGGGATCAGATTTTCGGCATTCAGTTTGACAACAGAGGATTTCTTTATATAACAGGGCAAACTACCGGAAACTGGCAGGTGGTGAATAATCTTCCGGGAAATCCTCCGATATACAGCAATCCCGGAGGTAAACAATTTATAGCCAAACTCCGGCCCGACCTCTCTGCCTACATTTATTCCACCATGTTTGGAACAAATTCATCAACTCCCAATATTTCCATCACGGCATTTTTAGTTGATCGCTGCGAGAATGTTTATGTTTCAGGTTGGGGCGGGTTTTACGGAAATCAGAATGTTTTTGGGAGCGCCGGAACCACCGGTTTACCGGTCACTCCGGATGCCATCAAATCCGTTACGGACGGTAAAGATTTTTATTTTTTTGTTTTAAGAAAAGATGCCAGCGGTCAGTTATTCGGCAGCTTTTTTGGTGAAACAAACAATCCCGGTGCTGGTTGTGATCATGTGGACGGCGGTACCAGTCGTTTTGACCGAAACGGAGTGATTTATCAGGCCATTTGTGCCAACTGTAACCTGGATCCATTAGGCCGCCCTATTTTTCCCACAACGCCGGGCGCCTGGTCAACAACGAATAATGCGGGCGACAATAACTCCGGATGTAACCTTGCCATGTTAAAAATTGATTTGAGGCTGGCAGGTATAGACGGTGAGGTACGATCCAGAATAAATGGCAGAAACGATACAACCGGGTGCGTTCCCCTCAATGTGGAGTTTTTTGACTCCATCGGAAACGCAACCAGTTATGAATGGTACTTTAATTACAGTCCGGGAAATCCGCCCGACAGAATTACCAATAATCCAAGAACAACCTTTACTTTCAACAATACAGGCACCTACAGGGTTATGATGGTGGCTATAGATCCGGCTTCTTGTAATATCCGCGACACTTCTTTTATCACAATACGTGTAGGTGATGTAGTGGCTGATTTGAGACCTTCCTGGAGTACAGTAGGAAATAACTGTCCCCGTTTCACTTACGAGTTTATCAACAATTCCGTGAGCAGCAATCCGAACAAACCTTTTCAGGATACCTCTATGGTCTGGGATTTCGGCGATGGTTCTCCAAGAGTACCTGCGCGCACAGGTGCAAACAACGCTGTACGCCATACGTTTCCCGGCATCGGAACTTATAACGTGAGACTGATTTTAAAAGATACAACTTACTGTAATAATCCCGATGACAGCGTGATAACCATAACCATTGCCGATAATGTAAGAGCGATCATTGAAACGCCGCCAACGGGCTGCGCTCCTTACAACGCCAGCTTCAGGAGTCGTTCGCAAAATGCAACATCCCTGCAGTGGGACTTTGGTGTTCCCGGCGATCCGGGCAATACCTCTACGGCGCAAAATCCCTCTTTCATCTACCGCAATCCCGGCGTTTACACCGTTCGATTAACGGCCTTTAACCCGGGTTCATGTAATCTCAGACATGATACCACATTTACCATAACGGTATTTTCAGATCCCGTTCCCGATTTTTCGGCTGCTCCGGATCCTCCGATTGTTAATACACCTACCGTATTTACGAACCTGTCCTCTCCCGATGCCACACGGTTTAAGTGGGTATTCGGAGACGGAGACAGCCTGATTACCCGTTCCAGGGCTCCGGTCTCGCATCAGTATAATGCTACGGG
Source organism: Chitinophagaceae bacterium (assembly GCA_026415715.1). Taxonomy (GTDB): domain Bacteria; phylum Bacteroidota; class Bacteroidia; order Chitinophagales; family Chitinophagaceae; genus JJ008. The sequence continues at coordinate 15,549 of JAOAGO010000045.1, forward strand.
AACATTTCAGGCTTGTCTCACTGCCTATAACAATGCCGGATGCGACAGTACCATATGCAGGCCCGTTAGTGCATTGATAGAACCCGCTGTTGATGTACCCAATGCATTCACTCCGCTCAGCGGCGATGAAAACAGCATTGTGTATGTCCGGGGATTCGGAATAGCCAAAATGACATTCACAATCTGGAATCGCTGGGGACAAAAAGTTTTTGAAACCAACAACCGTTTTCAGGGTTGGGACGGAACATTTAAAGGCCGGTTGCAACCTATGGATGTTTATGTATATACTTTATCCGTGGAATTCTCTGATGGTAAAAAACTGACAAAAAAAGGAGATATTACGTTGATTCGATAAAGAACAGTTTAAAAAATGCTTCGAAAATCTAAAACATATCTGTTTGTACTTTTATTCGGAAACGCTGTTGTTGCGCTTCAGGCACAGGATTTACATTTTTCACAATATTTCAATACTCCCCTGCTGGTCAATCCTGCCAATACCGGATTCATTCCCGATGCTGATTACCGTTTGACCGCCGGATTCCGGAACCAATGGGCTTCGGTAACACCTTTTCCGTATAAAACAATTACTGCATCCGGCGACTGGCAACTGAATCATGGCCGGGACAATACCGGCTGGCTTGGTCTTGGCGGTTTTCTGTTACGCGACGTGGCCGGAACCAGTGTGCTGACATCTACAAAACTCTATGGTTCGGTTGCCTATCACCAAATGATTAACGCCGGAAGCCTGGTAAGCCTGGGATTTAATTTCGGCTGGTCGAACAAACAAATCAACACTACTCATCTTACTTTTCCCAGCCAGTGGAACGGAAAATTTTTTGACATACGAATCGGCACCATTCCGCAATTCCGAACGAACAATATTCATTATTTTGATATGCAGGTAGGCATGAATTATGCATATTTCCCCAATAATCATGTTTACCTGAATGCCGGTTTTTCGGCCATGCACGTCAATCGTCCGAAAGAAACTTTTTTTGATGAAAATTCCGGTGTAGATAACCGTGTTCCGGTCAGATATACCGGATTTCTGAACGGAAGTTTCAAATTAAACGACCTTATCATTCTCAATCCGAATGTTTATGCCTCTGTACAGGCCAGAGCTTCCGAGATTACGGGGGGTATGAACATACATTATAACGCCTCCGGCGATGGGGAAAAAGTGCTGATTGGCGGTCTGTATTACCGTTATGGAGATGCCTTGATACCCATGATAGGGCTAAGCCTATATGACTTTACGTTTACCTTTAGCTACGATATTACCCATTCTTCTTTACGTAATTTCAATAATTCCCGCGGGGGTTTTGAATTTACCCTTGTAAAGAGGGGAGTTATAGACCGCTACAAGGGAAATAAGCGGGAATCCCTCTGCCCCACATTCAGAGAATAAAAAAGACTTTGTTTCCGAATTCATTTTATTCCGAATTTTACATGATTTCAATAGCTGTTTATGGCAGGTTTATATAATGCCCTACAGAATGAACATGTAGAATTGTTCAGCGAATTGATTGGTGCCGAACATGTATTAACCGATACGGAATCGCTGGAAAAATATTCGCATGATGAAACGGAAAATCTGCGTTTTTTACCACAGGTGGTACTAAAGCCCCGTTCGGCAGAGCAGATCAGCGAAATCATGAAAATATGTAATCGCGACAGAATTCCCGTAACACCCCGGGGGGCCGGAACAGGATTAAGCGGCGGAGCGCTGCCTCATCTGGGCGGTGTGGTGTTGAGTACCGAACGAATGAATTCCATTCTGGAAATTGACGAAAAAAATCTGCAGGTCATTACCGAGCCCGGCGTAATTACTGAGGTATTGCAAAATGCCGTGAAAGAGAAAGGGCTGTTTTATCCTCCCGATCCGGCAAGCCGGGGTTCCTGTTTTATCGGAGGAAATATTGCAGAAAACAGCGGCGGACCTAAAGCGGTAAAATATGGTGTTGTTAAAGATTATGTATTGAATCTGGAAGTTGTATTACCCGAAGGAGAAATAATCTGGACGGGTTCTTCGGTACTGAAAAATGCCACGGGATATAATTTAACTCAGCTGATGGTTGGAAGCGAAGGCACTTTGGGTATTGTTACGAAAATTGTTTTGCGGCTGATACCGTATCCCAAGTACGATTTGCTGATGCTGGTTCCTTTCCGGAAGCTGGAAGAAGCAGGCGATGCCGTAAGTAAAATATTCATGGCGGGTATTACGCCCAGCGCGCTGGAGCTTGTAGAAATAGAAGCGCTTAAAATAGTTAGTCGCATGGTGGAAAGTCATGCCGTGAAAGTTACTGAAGATACGGAAGCGCATCTGATTATTGAAACAGACGGCAATCATCCGGAAGTGCTGATGCAAGAAATGGAGTTAATCAGCGAAATACTGAACCAATATGATATCGGAGATATTTATTTTGCCGATGATGAGCAGCAAAAGGCGGAATTGTGGAAATTACGACGTAAAGTTGCGGAAGCCGTTAAGCTCGAAGGGTTTACCATCGAAGAAGATACCGTAGTTCCCCGTGCAAATCTTCCTTCTTTAATAAAAGGGGTGAAAACATTAGGAAAAAAATATAACTTTGATGTTGTTTGTTACGGCCACGCCGGGGATGGAAATCTTCATATCCGAATCAGAAAAGAAGGAATACCGAACAGCCATAACCACCCCGAAATGACTGCCGTTCTCAGAGAACTTTTTGAGTTGGTTAAAGCTTTGGGAGGTACAATCAGCGGAGAGCACGGTATAGGACTGATTCAGAAACCGTATATGAATATCGTTTTTAACGAAACTCAAATGCGTATTATGAGGGAAATAAAAAAATGTTTTGACCCGAATAATATTCTTAACCCGGAAAAGATTTTTTGAGATATATCCAGATTTTAACCCGGAAAGCGGTTCCAGAGAACTTATCCGAAGCATGTACGTGTTTAGTTTTATTTTGATTGCTTCGCTGGTATTTCTGAATTTTATTACTATCGGATTGCATCATCTCAGCGGAAAAAAAACGCTCATTCCAAATCCGGATTCCGTAAAAAATATTTTTCTGATAGTAGGACTCCTGGTTACTGCCGGCGTTTTGTATTATGCATGGAATTATTTTGACCGAAAAATGAAAAAAATCAGAGAAACGATTTACGATTTACATTATGTAAAAGTAAGCGACTTCCGTTTTTACCTGATCAAATATATGGCTATGTGCATGGCCCCCTCCATTTTGGGTACGGTTATTTTTTTTCTGACAGGCACTTATTATGCGCTAATTTTGTCATTAGCCGGCATTGTAGCTATGATTATGAAATTTCCTTCCAAGAAAAAACTGGATTATTATCCTAACACCGGCGGAAAAAACAGGTTATGAAAAAAATTCTCTTAATTGCTTTCATTATTTGCACCGTCTTTCATTGCTCTACTGCACAGGATGATGATAAAAAGGGATGGAATCCGAATCGTGTATTTTTAGGCACGGGATTAAATCTCGGTTTTGCAAACGGTTTTATTATTGGTGTAAATCCGGAAGTGGGTTACAGCATAGGTCAGGTTCTGGATGTGGGGCTGGCCACCAACATTAATTATATAACGCAACGAAGCAATGTAGCCAATACTTCACTTCGTTACCTGGCTTTGGGGGGCGGGCCTTTTGTGAGAATCTGGCCTGTTCATCAGTTTTTTTTAGGAACACAGTTTGAATACAATGCCATAACCCTTAAAGAAGTTACAAATGGCACGGTAACTGCAAAAATGAAATCTTCAGCCACCAGCTTACTGGCAGGCATCGGATACGGCACCCGTGTTATCGGACAAAACCAATTTTACACGAGCATTATGGTGGATTTGTTAAAACACGAAAACTCCCCCTATCGCGATCAGTTTAACCGCATGTTGCCGGTTTTCAGAACCGGATTTACCATTTATCTGAAGGGTAAAAGGAATGAATAAAACAGCGTAGTATATATAATCTTTACTTTTATTCCTTTCTCTTTACTCCCGAAAATGGAAAAGAATTTCTATATTTACGGGACTTTTCTTAAAAAACGGATTGTCGTAACCTTTATCTGAACAGAAATCGTTTTTTGCTAAGCCACTTTTTGTTTTCAGCATATTTACATTTTTTGATTCCTGTAATAAAATTCATTGATGCCATTATCATGAGACGAGCCGGGAAAAATAATTTTCAAGCTCTTGCGGATCGTTAACAAAAGAGAGAGCTTCCTGAGGGTTAGTGTACAAAAAATCTTCGCGGTGCATCACATCAATATGTTGTTTTAAAGAATCATAAAACCCGCAGGTGTTTACGATGCAAATCGGTATATCGTGAATGGTGAGTTGATTCCAGGTTATCATTTCAAACAATTCGTCAAGCGTGCCGAATCCGCCCGGCAGGATGACGGCCAGCTGGCTGTGTTCAAACATTTTTCGTTTTCGCTCATGCATATCCTTGCATACAATAATTTCCTGGATATTCGGATGTTTTTTTTCCTTATCCAAAAGGATTTGAGGAATATAACCCGTTACATGTCCTCCGTTTGCCAGACAGGCATCGGCTAATACTCCCATAAGTCCGGAACTGCCGCCGCCATAAATGAGATGTATTTTCCGGCGGGCAATGATTTCGCCCAACAGCCGTGCATGTTGCTGATATTCCGGTTTTGCCCCGGAACGAGAGCCGCAGAATACAGCCACAGAAATTTTTTTCATAGCGTATTATATTACGAACATCAAATTGTCAAAAATTCAGGAAAAATGCAGTGTGTTTATCAAATTCTCAGAACAAATAATTCTCATCAATCATACTGAACCGTTTCCTGATGAACCAAAATAAAAATGATTTACTGTTCGGCCGTAAAAATGAGGATTAAATACGAAAATAAGATGACGCGGCCGCTTTTAATTAGTAAGTTCAAGTCATAAGTGCAATTTTTTTAAGTAGCACTTGATTA
>JAOAGO010000046.1 GCA_026415715.1 Chitinophagaceae bacterium
CTTCCGGCCTGGAAACTGATTTTATTTTGGGAGAAAACGAAGTTGCTATTGAAGTGAAAGGCGCCGATTTCATTCATGCCAGGCATCTGAAAGGGCTTAAAGCGTTGTCTGAGGAATATCTTTTTAAGCGAAAATTGTTAGTTAGCGCCGATCCTGAACCAAGAACCACTGCCGAGCGAATAGAAATTCTTCCCTGGAAAATTTTTTTAGATAAGCTTTGGAGCGGAGAAATTATCTGAACGCACTTCATGCGTTTTTATGATAAAAAATCTGTGTTCTTCGGTGATTATTTTACACCTTTTTTGTATGCGTCAATTCACTGCTTATTGCCCGGAGAAGTTGCTGTAATTGATTATATGCTTTGATGGTGGTTTTACAAAGTTCAGATTCACCTCTTCTGTGATTTCCTTTCCGTGAATATGGATATATTCCTGCAGTGCTTTTGCAGCAAGGTGTCCTTTTAACGTTAAAAACGAAAGATAAAGAAGCTTTCACTTTAATCTATGGTTTCGGTATTTTCTAGTTTTTTGTAATAGACTTCGGATAAATATTCTTTTGCCGACAGGAGCTTATTTAAATATTCTCTTGCAGGTTTTAGTCCGGATTTTATTTTATTGGGATTGGCCACATAAATCCATGCTTTGGTTGGTGTATTATTGAACATAACATCCATTTCAACTCTTTCGTAATGTTCGGGAAATCCTTCCCAATCATCCAGGCTTTCTAAAGAATCAATTTCATAAAGGAGTCCTTCAACATATTCGCCTTTCTGATACACAATGTTGGCATAACCGGTTCCGTTTCCGGCTTGGGCTTCTTTGTTAAAACATAATGTATAATCGTGAAGGATGGCTTTGCCTAAAACGACAAAGTTTGAAACCCTTTCCTCTATTTGGTCAACATTCATATTTGAGCCGTAGGCGAAATAGATGACGCTCATTCCTTGCAATTTTTATTGATTGAATCGGTTTTTTTGCTTTTTTATTTTTATTCAGATTTTAACATTCTGCGAGAATCTCACAATCAATCAATACCCGTGAATTTAAAAAAGATTTTTATATCTGAATTGATACGGGGGATTTTAAACGACGATTTATACTTTTTTTAAATTCTTTCTGTTTTGCATTTCAATTATTTTTCGCGTAAGTCATATTTTTTCCTGCACGGATAAGTTGAAGTATCCGGCTGATTTAAAGCTGAGTAAAAATTCTGAAGCTTACGGGCTGCCGGACGCGGAAGGCCGAGCGAAGCGAGGGTGCGCAGCACGGAAGCGACAGCGAACCCTGAAGCGGCCGGAACTATCGCCGAAAGATGCACTGGCGCCGGGAGCCCCAAACCATTATCATCTACTTTACATTGAGCCAGTAGGTGAGTTTGAGATTGAGGGAGCGGAAGCGGGGGGAGAACGAGTCGGAAGTGTAGTTGTCGTTGTACACGATGAAGAGGTCGCTAAGTTGTGCGTAGCGCCACTGCAGGCGGGTGTTGATGCCGATGTTTTTGCTTTGGCTGCGGAACTGGATGGTGGTGTTCCAGAACAGGGATTTGCTGAAGGTGATATCGGCTCGCTGCGTAAAGAGCCAGTAATTGGCGGTGGAGTAGGGGGCCGGAAGGCGTATGGCATCGAACCGGATGTTGGTGGTGAGGTTGACTTTGGGCTGAAAGCGGAAGCCGGCATTCCAGGCTATGGAATAGCTGTGGCCGTTGAAAAAGCTGCCGCCGGAAAGGGTGATGTCGGACGTGAACCGACCGGTATTGTTGGTTTGATATTGCAGGCTGGCCTGGGTAAAATGATATTTGGTGTTGGCTGGCAAGGGGGTGCCGCCGGGTTTGCGGGCGGGGTCGAAAGGCCAAAAAAGATAAATATATTCTCTGCGCAGATTGGCTTCTATGGAAGAAAGGTTTTTGAACTCGGTGGTGAAGGTGCCCCAGAGCAGGTTGTCTGTCCACCTCATATTATCTGAGGGGCGAAAATAGTTTATCATTATGCCCCGTGCGGTAAAGCGGTTGATGAAATTTCGGTTTTTTGGGAAAAAATTTCTTATGATGCCATTGCCGATTTTCCAGAAGTCGGTGCGGGGCACAAATCCTAAATCGGAACGGAAATCTTTGTCCACATGCACCAGGTCGTTGATGATAACCCAGTTGTTGTAGTTGTACGTGAGTACAGCCTGAGCGGAGAGGTTACCTTTGCTGTCGCCGGGTTGTGCCGATTGGTGCAGGTAAAAACGTCCTGACCAGCGGTTGTCGGCAGAGGCCAGGTTGTAATCCATACCCCATACCCGGTTGTAATGGTCGGAGCTGTTTATTTTATCCTTATAGCGTGTAACCTGGCGGTTGATGATGAAAGCGCTGATGTTGGAGCGGGTAAACATTTTTCGCTGCAGGATGAACATGCCGTTATTGAATGCGGCAATTCCGTTGGCGGTATCGGCGGCGGTTTGCATGTTCAGCAGGCCAAGGCGCCAGTTTTCATCTACTTTTCCGCTTAGCCGTGCTCCTGCCGGAATACGGTTTTGTACCAGATTTCCGTTTTTGTTATAGGACAGACCGATGCGTCGCGAGAAAAAGGGCCTGGCTTCGTTGAATGTATTTCCGAGGTTGGCAAAGAGGTCGTTGTTATCAATAAAAAACTGCCGGCGTTCGGGCAGAAACAGTTCAAAACGGGTGAGATTTGTAAAGATATCGTCCACTTCCACATTGCTGAAATCAGGATTTAAGGTAAGGTCAAGGTTCAGTCCGTCGCCTATGGAAAATTTAGCATCGGCTCCGGTGGTGAATTTGGAAGAAATTTTTCCCCGGTCGTTTTGCGTAAGGCCGTTTATATAAGGTATCAGGGCAAAAGGGGTACGGGATTTGCCGAGAGGTTTCTCAAAAACCAGTTCGCCCATAAAGGCCAGGTTGGCGAGCAGTTGGGTTTGCGGCACCCTGACCCAGGTGCTTTGTTCGTTGGTTTGCAGATTCCATCGGAAAGGGCGGAAGCGCCAGGAGGTACTGCCTTCTTTAAATTTCATGGAGGTAAAGGGAATTTCGGCTTCTACTACATAAAAGCTGTCGTAGCGGCGTGCTTCGGCTTTCCATTTCATATCCCAGGCAACGTTGAACGATTCCATAGTGGAGCCGCCGTTTCCTATCCATACTTCGCGCTGAACGCCATAAGGGGTGATGCCGAAAGCATAGCCGTTTTGTCCGTCTTTAAACGTATCGAAGAGGAGTACGACATTATCGTTTTGCCTGCCGTCAAAATCGCGGCGCAGTGAAGTGACTACATAATTCTTGCCGGGTGCATAAGCTTTAACAGCGAAGTACAGGTATTTATCGTTGTATGCCGCTTTTACTTCGGTTTGATAGCGGGCTTTGACGGAGTCGTTGGGCATAAACTGCCAGAAATCAGTAGCGGTTTCTGCTTGCTGCCAGGCAGGTTCGGACAGATTTCCGTCGAGTATGATTTTTTCATTCCCTATATGCTTTACATGAAGTTTTGGGATTTCCTGTGTATGGGCCGGAACATTCAGCAAAAACAGCAACAGACAAACGAAGGATGCTGCCATGCAGCTTTTATTACTGTTTTTATGCAGGGAATCATGAAACGGCTTATGGAATACGTATGAAATCATTTGCTGCAAATTTGTGAAAGAAAATTTTTTTTCCGGTTATACAATTTACGGATAGAATTACCTTTTTTCAGGCCCATCTGTTTTCTGAAATATTTTAAAATAATCAAAACCCTTTAAGAAAATCTGAAAGTTTTTATTGTATTCAAAACAGTTTGTTTTACAGCAAAGTGGGTAAAACAGAAAATATAGACAGTAATCCGGAAGGTTTTAGATTAAACCGGATTCAGGAAAAAACTACCATTTTCAACGGAAACAAGGTTTGACCCGTTATTTTCTGCTGCTGTGTATTAATTTTAGAAAAAAATTATCATGCTGCAAGATATAGTTTTCAATTCGGTATCTGAATATGCCAAAGCCATGAATCAGGATGCGCAACATCCCCTGATTTGTGTTATTGATTACAGCAAGGCGCCGCTTTCATCGGGCGGGGTTCGCTTGCATATCGGCCTGTATGAAATCATTTTAAAAGAAGTGAAATGCGGTGATTTATTATACGGAAAACAACCTTACGATTATCAGGAGGGTACATTGGTATTTTTTGCGCCGGGGCAGGTGGTGGAGATTCCCCAAAGAGAAACACCCATAAAACCGAAGGGCTACGGAGTGATTTTTCATCCTGATTTGCTGCACGGCACTTATCTGAATAAAAAAATTCATGAGTACAGCTTTTTCGGATATCAGACCCGGGAGGCGTTGCATCTTTCTCAACGGGAGCAGCAAACCATAATTAAAAGTTTTTTAGCTCTCAAGGAAGAGCTGGAAAATTCCATTGACAGGCATAGTAAGAGACTGATTGTTTCGCATCTGGAGTTGATTTTGAATTATTGCATGCGCTTTTATGACCGTCAGTTTATCACACGGGAAAAGCCGAACAAAGCCTTGCTGGCCCGCTTTGAAGAATTGCTGAACGATTATTTTCATTCGGGAAAAGCCGCAGCAGAAGGCTTGCCGGGGGTGGCTTATTTTGCAGGCCAGTTGCACTTATCACCCAATTATTTTGGCGACCTGATACGAAAATATACCGGCCGTACGGCGCAGGAGTATATCCATGAAAAACTGTTGTTGCTGGCCAAAGACAAACTCTATGACTACAGTAAGTCGGTAAGCGAGGTGGCGTTTGAACTGGGATTCAAATATCCGCAGCATTTTACCCGCTTTTTCAGACAGAAAACAGGGGTAAGCCCGCTGGAATACAGAAGAATGAATTGATATTTCAAAGATGACGTGAGCATTATTCCGACAGAAGCCTAAGGGGTGCGGTATGCAACAACCAGACATTTTTTTGTTTATCATGAAAAATTTCAGCCCGAAGAATTTCTTCATTACCATAAAATCTTAATTCGTGTTCGGGGTTGGATTAGACATTATTCCTGAGTAACATAAAAAATATCTCTGAGAAAATGATGTTTCGCCCGCTAACTCTTTTATCTCACTTTTTTTAACAGCAAGAGCGAATCGTTATTTCTGGCCAGTAAAAAGAGGGTTTCGGCGCCGATGCGGAGCGGGAGAATTTTTCGAATTTGTCCCGTTATAGTTGTTCCGTACAAGGGGTGATATTCAAAATTTCCGTTGCCTTTGTTAAGTAAAGCCGTTCCGAAATCTGCATCATAGCGCCCCAGCTGCACGTTATTGGCATAAAAGTTTCCACCCAGAATTAAATCCGGAAGCATGTCGTTATTCAGGTCAGTCACTTCGGCCGTGCGGTAAGTGGTCAGTTGGGCCAACCAGGGCAGGGGATGAGGGGTAAACTCACCTTTTCCGTTGTTGATGAAAATCATATTTGCAAATTCATCGGCAAATAACAACTGGGCTTTACGAAGTTTGGATTTGGAAAAAATCTGGTGCAGCGAGGCATTGGCAAAATCTTCCGCATACAGATACTTTTTTTTCAATGAAGGAATCTGTTTTTCCAGTTCGGCTTTTACGGCAAACGGAATTTCCTGATCTTGTACATAGTAGGTTATAATTTGTTCTTTTTTTCCGTTATTGTCTGCATCAAAATAATAAAACCGGACCGGTTTTTCGGGCGATGCTTTGAGGCGGGAATTCAGGCCTTCATTTCCGGCTAAGAGATCCATATCGCCGTCATTGTCGGCATCAAACGCTTTTACAAAGCGCCACCAGCCATGGCCTTTGCTGACAGGTTTTCTTATCCACTTGCCGTTTTGATTTATAAAGGCAGTTATTCTTTCCCATTCCAGTGAGAGCACAAGGTCTGTATCTTTATCATTGTCTATATCAACTGTGCAGCCACCGGTTACGAATCCTGCTTTTTTCAGATCCGGCGCTATTTGCTGCGTTACATCGGTAAACTGTGCTTTTCCGTTATTTAATAGAAAAAAACTTTCGGGTATGGCGCCATACTGAAACGGAACGGCGCGGCCGCCGATGAAGAGATCCTTTTTGCCATCGCTATTTATATCTAAGGGAATGATACAGGAAGCGGTTATCCGGAGGTCGGGAAAGGCCTCTTTTTTCCGGGTCAGTTTACCGGTTCCGTCGTTGATGTACAGCCGGGGCATAAGGAATTCGCTGTTTCCGTAATATTCATTTCCGCCGGATGCCACGGCGAGGTCGGTAAATCCATCGCCGTTAAAATCATCCCAGCAGGCATCCACATCTTCATAGGTGCTGTCTGCTTCCAGTTCAGGCTGTTTTGATTTTTGAAATGAGCCGTCAGGTTGTTGAATAAATACGGCGCTTTTTTCCCATTTCACCGAACCGATAAAAAAATCTTCTTTTCCGTCATGGTTTACATCGCCTACGGAAAGGGCAGGGCCTTCCTGCGAAACCATAAAAGGCATCAGCGGCTCCCGGTCAAATTCAACGAAAGGATTTTCATGATGCAGAAAGCGTATTCCGTAATTCTGAGTAACATTACGAAACACAAAAGGCGTATCATTTGCCGGCAGCAGCGATGAAAACCGGAATCCGGGGAGTCCTTTCTTGTAAAGAAGATTCATTTTCCGCCGGCGGTTATCAAAATTTATTTTTTCATACGTATTGTCGGGCCAGATTACCAAAGCCGAGTCGAAATTTCGGGGCGGAGAAACAAGCAGTGGCGTTTCCATGGAGGATTGAAATCCTTTGGAAGGATATTTTTCATACACCATTCGTTCTTTGCCGCTGAAGAGCACCACTCTTGCACCTACGGCTCTTCGGTTTTTATCGTTTCCCTGAAAAGAAATTTCAACAGCCGGAGGATTTCCGTTTTCCACGGCATTGTTTCGGTACAGCAAAACGGGGTCGGCAATGTTATTAACCACAATATCCCAGTCGCCGTCATTGTCGAAATCAGCAAAAGCTGCTCCGTTTGAAAAGGTGTTGCTGTTATTTTGTATTTTATGATTGATTTCTTCAAACAACAGGTTGCCTTTGTTTCTGAAAAAGCAGTTGGGAAGTTTTATTTCCGGGAAATTGTTGATTACGGCCATTTCTTTTTCGCCCATTTGTTCGGCTCTGATTTTTTGCTGAATTTCTTCGTTGGATACATAGTTAACATAGTCAATATCATTCAGTCGTTTGGGTATTCCGTTGCTGACAAAAAGGTCTTTTTTTCCGTCATTGTCAAAATCCAGAAACAGGGTTGACCATGACCAGTCGGTGGCATGAACACCGGCATAGAGTCCGGCCTCGCTGAAGTAACCGTTTCCCCGGTTCAGTTGCAGCGTATTCCGGGCATACTGATAGTTGTAACCAAAGCGAAGTTTAACCTGAAATGTATTGTAAGCGTCTTCGCCCAGCGAACGCCTCAGAATATAGGGGTCGGACGGAAGCATGTCGGCTGCAAAAATTTCGGGAAGTCCATCGTTATTCACATCAGCCACGTCAACCCCCATGGAAAACTGGCTGGTATGGAGGATACGCTGCGTCAGTTCTTCGGAAAATGTTCCGTCTTTTCGGTTAATATATAAATAGTCATTTTCATGAAAATCATTTCCGATATAAATATCAGGCCAACCGTCAAGATTTACATCCGATACTGCCACTCCCAACCCGTATCCGATAACACTTTGCAGAATACCGGCCTGTTTGGAGACATCGGTAAACCGGTTTCCGTCGTTACGGAATAGTATATCTTTTGACAAGGAATCGGAGGTACCTTCATAACTGCTTCGGGGCTGAAAGGTGCTGTTATAACGAAGCGAGTGATTCATCAGATACATATCCAGATCGCCGTCCAGATCATAATCCAGAAATGCAGCATGCGTGCTGAAACCTGAGAAATCCAGTCCGTATGCTGCGGCTTCATCGGCATAGTAGGGGATGCCCGAGGGGGAGACTCCCTTGCACATCAAAAGTTGATTTTTACTTTTCAGTCCTTCATAATTTCCCACGCGGCAAATGTAGATATCCAGATAGCCGTCGTTATTGATATCGGCCAGACTTACTCCGGTTGACCAACCTCCGTCGTCGGGAATACGGGCGGAATCGGTAACGTCTCTGAACTGAAGATTTCCTTGATTGAGATATAGCCTGTTCCGTTGCTGGTTGGATGCGAAGAATAAATCCGTAAGGCCGTCGTTGTTGAAATCGCCTGCGCCTACTCCGGCGCCATTGTAAAAGTACATATACTTCAGCATGTTGAAGTCTTTCCGGTCTTTGAGTTCATTTACAAATGTCAGACCGGTTTGCCTGCTGTCGAGTGTCGTAAAAAAAGGTTTCTGCCCATCCTTTTTTTTACAACCCAAACCAATACAAATCCATAATGCGGGGATAAAAAAAATTTTTCTCATTTTGAATTCGCTCTTGAACAGATTTTCATTTTTTCGATCCGATACAGACAATGTTTTCAAACACACATCATGCTAACTTCTTAATTTAAAGAGCAAGGCCTTTTCATCGTTTTGTAATATCAACAGGTATCTGCCTTCTGCATATGGCAACATCATGATTTGCTTTACTTCGCCCCTTACTTCCAGTCCTGATTTCGCCGGTTCTATCTGGTGCCATTCTAAACTGTCTTGTTGAACTCCTTTATTTGTCAATACAAGTCCGTAGTTCGCATCAATACGTGAAAACATCGGTTGAAAATGAAATTTATTACCACACACAATCAGGTCTTTTCTGCCATCGCCATTCAGATCTTCCGCTGCAAAAGCATTTACGCTCGAAAGCTGAGCCATGTAAGGCAACGGCAGGATGCTGAAATTTCCTTTTCCGCCGTTCATGGCCACTACTGAGAGGGAGTAATTCCATTCATGCACTTCGGCTTGTTTCAGTAAAGAGGGAGAAAACAAATCTTTAACTGTTTTACGGGCGTAGGCTTCATATTTCAACGCTGTTTTTTTCAAAGAAGGCATCTGATCCGTGAGTTCTTTTTTCAGAAATACAGGCACTTCCCTTTTATCAGGCAGCGTACGGGTGAGTAATTTTTCTTTTGTTCCGTTTTTATCAAAATCCTGTATGCATAGCCTGACCGGATGTTGTTTGTCGGGTTTGAGGTAAAAATTCTGCCCCAGATTACCTATAAGCAAATCGGTATCTCCGTCGTTGTCTGCATCGGTTGGGTAAATGCATTGCCACCACCCCTTATAATCTTCCAATCCTGTTTTTTGTTCGATAAGGCGTTTTTGAGATACTGTAAATACCCTGGGATAAGTCCACTCGCCGACGACTACCAATTCCTTTTTTCCGTCGTTGTTCACATCGGCCAAGCAAGCGTCTGTAACAAGTCCGGCTTTAACGGAATCTGCCACCGTAAATTTTCCTGAACCATCATTTTCGTATAAATAATTCATGGGCCAGGCGCCGTAAAACTGAGGAATGCTTCTGGCGGCGACAAACAAGTCCTGATCGCCGTCGTCATCCGCATCGAACGCCAGCGCTTTACTGCAATTGAAACGATACGGCGGAAAAGCATTTTTAGCCGGCAGGCTGAAATATCCTTTTCCATCATTCAGGTAAAGACGATGTTGCAGTAACGGGCTTCCCGGCGGATGCACATTACCTCCTGAACCGATAAAAAGATCCTTATCGCCGTCGTTATCGGCATCGAAAAAATGTATGGCTATATCTTCATACATCCGATGCTCTTCAAAGAGAGCCTGGGGAAAAGGTCGGAATCCCTTTTTTTGCTTCAGGTATAAAACGCCGGGTTGGCCGGCCGCCCCACCGATGTAGAAGTCGGTTAATCCGTCGCCGTTTACGTCAGCCGTATCGGCACGAGGGCCTTCGCGGGACAGCATTACGGGAATGTTTCTTTCAGTATAAAAGTCAATGTAATCGTCTTCCATATGTTTGTGAAAAACGGTTTCCGCCGGTTGAAACAAAAGTTCCGAAGATGAGTTTTGGGGTTCTGAAAATGCTTTGGCCTCTGTTTGGGAAAAGGTGAGAATCCTGTTCAACGCCGGCGCTATGACAAAGGTTTGCGTTTTGTCGGGCCAGATGATGCGGAGCGAGTCGGCTTGTTTGCTTCCGAGGCCGATGATGATTTTGTAGTCAATAGATGACTGAAAACCTCTTGTAGGAATTAACTCTCTGTAAAGAATCTGGTTTTCCTGATACAGATACACTTTGGCTCCTACGGCAAAGGTATTTTTGTCTTTTCCTTTAAGCTGAATGGCTATATAGTTGTTTTTATGCAATTGCTGCGCATTATTTCTGTACACAAAACAGGGCATGTTAACGTTGTTAATCACAAGGTCTAAATCGCCATCGTTATCCAGATCACCAAAGGCCGATCCGTTTGAAAAAGAAGGCTTCTCCAATCCGGCCGATTGGGTTTCGTCTTTGAACATCAGGTTTCCATGGTTTTTAAAAAAATGATTGGGAACAGGCCTTGAGGGCATTTTTTTGACAATTTCATCAAATTTTTCTTTCTGCCCTGTAAGCACCATCTTCTGAATGATATCGTTGGCAAAAAATTCAATAAAATCCTGATCGGTTACGTCATGATATATTCCGTTGCATACAAAAATGTCATTCAGTCCGTCGTTATCTGCGTCAAAAATTAATCCGCCCCAGCTCCAGTCGGTGGCAGCCACTCCGCTATAAAAGGCCGTTTCCGTGAATTTGTTATTCCGATTATTCACCTGCAGGGTGTTTTGTGTAAATTGATGATAAAATCCGGTTTTGTATTTCAGGCGATAAACGTCAATATTGTCAAATGAGGTGGTGGTTTTAAGCCGGTAGTCATCGGGCGGCAGCATATCGGTAGTATAAATATCGGGATAACCGTCGTTGTTGATGTCGGCCATATCGGCGCCCATGGAAGAGTGGCTGATGTGTTGCACCCAGTTTTCTATTTCGTCTTTAAAGGTTCCGTTTCGCTGATTGATGTAGAGGTAATCTCTTTCAAAAAAATCGTTAGAGACATAAATATCGGGATAGTGGTCTCCGTTCACATCGCCAACGGTTACGCCCAGGCCGAAACTGATGAGGCTACCGTAAATTCCCGCTTCTTTGCTGACATCGGTAAATTTTCCGTTATCGTTCCGGTACAAATGATCGCCGCCGCCCTTCAGAAAATCCGCAACCGGCCAATCCGGAGCCCGAAGGTTTCTTTTGTTGGCATAGTTGAGTGTATTAACGGGGATAAAGCTGTTATTGATGATAAAACAATCCAGGTCGCCATCCAGGTCATAGTCAAAAAATGCGGCATGAGTAGTGTAGCCGCCTTCGTTGGTGAGTCCGTATTCTTCCGCTTTTTCGGTAAAGGTTAAGTTTTTATTGTTGATATAAAGCTGGCTTTTCGGTTTTTTGCCGTCCAGAAAACCGGCATTACATACGTAAATGTCCAGCCAACCGTCGCTGTTCACATCGGCCATTACGACGCCGGTACTCCAGTCTTTTTTATCTGTGAATCCGGCTTTTTGGGATATATCTTCAAACTGCCAGTTTCCTTTGTTCAGAAATAATTTGTTTGAGCCCATATTGGCGGTAAAGAAAACATCGGCCAGTCCGTCATTATTAATATCGCCGATGCCTACCCCTCCGCCGTTATAAAAATTGCGGTAGCTGAAAATGTTAAATCCGGGAAGATTTTGAACCGTATTCACAAACCATATTCCCGTATTTTCCGTAAGGGTAAATAAAGGTTTATTTTTTTGAAGTGAACGACAATCCGGAAACAATAAAATGAAAAAAGCCGATATGAAAAATTTATAATTCAGGCAAATCCGTTTCATAAAACATCAAAATCTGCAAATTAACTATTCCTGTTTTTATAAAAAGAAAAAAGCCATTGGTGAATGGCTTTTTTCCGAAAAAAAGATATAGCTGCAAAATCAGTAACCCGGATTTTGCGTAAGGTTAGGATTGATGGTCAGCTGTTCGTTTGGAATCGGGAACAGTAATCTCTTCGGATCACTGACTTCAGGCTTGAGGGTACGGGCAGCCAGAAACTTTCCGAAGCGAATCTGATCGTTTCTTCTCCAG
Organism: Chitinophagaceae bacterium; assembly: GCA_026415715.1. Taxonomy (GTDB): domain Bacteria; phylum Bacteroidota; class Bacteroidia; order Chitinophagales; family Chitinophagaceae; genus JJ008. The sequence goes on from JAOAGO010000046.1 coordinate 11,994, forward strand.
CCTTCCCAGTACAATTCAAAGCCTCTTTCTTTGTATAGCGTTTCAAGATCAATAGAGGCCAAAGGACCTAATCCTCTGGAGGGATGTGTGCGAATATTATTTACGATTTGTAACGGTGTGTTTCCATAGCCTCCCGGGGTAGTTGTGGCCGTTCCGCCGCGAAGAATGGCTTCGGCTTTCATCAATAACACATCGGCTAGACGGAAAATCACATAGTCGTTATTAGCCGGGAAGTTGGCTGCCAGGTCAGGCACGTATTTAATTACACGGATACCGGTTACTTCGAGGTTATTTCCGGTTTCTTTCAGTGCAACGGCTTTGGTAAATGAAAGCGGATTACCCTTGCGGTCTAAAAGGTTTTGATTTAATTGATTTCTTTGCTGGCCAAGTAGTAACCCCACGTGAAGACCGGTAACATTGGATAGTCCGGGGTAGTAACCATTATCTATTGTAGTACCCGAACCGCCGCCTCTTCTTTTGTCATTCGGGTCGAAGGCATCATAAAAATCACCCAATGTAGTAAAGCCGTTCCATCCGCTTGGAGTTTGGTTGTAGTGTAAAGTACAATACCATCGGGACTGATTGTTACCTCCAAAACCGCTTCCGTTGTCATGACGTAAAGTATAGATTAACTCTCTACCGATTACATCGTTATTTGGTGCGAAATTATCGAAGAAGTTAGGTGGAAAACCGGCAGGATATGCCGGAAAAGTGCCAATGATCTGGTCGGCATACTGGATGACTTTATTCATATCAGCCGCGGCGAAGGTTGGTGCAGCTCTGTTGGCATAAACACCTTTGTTCAGATAAAGTTTCATGAGCAATGCCCTTGCTGCATTCTGAGAAGCCTGTCCGATTCCGTTACCGGGAGGAAGATTAGGTAGAATTTGTTCCAGCTCATTGATGATGTAATTCGCACAGTCTAATCCTTTTTTAACTTCCGGTAGGGTTTGTGTAAGGTCGCCCAATGTGGTGGGGCGGAAGGGAACCTGATCCCAACCATCCAGCACAGCCCACATGGCAAGCGCCCGGATAAATCTGGCTTCGGCTGCTTGCTGGGGCGTGGGATTATTGTCCAGTACTGCCGTTGCGGCAAATTGCGCCTGCAACAGTTCCCGATAGGTATCCGTTAGAAAAGTGTGGTCGGCCGTCCAGCGGTGATTGTGATAAACTCTCCATATTCCGTTATCATCCCAGTCGCCACCGCGGGTAGGGCCAACGCATTCATCAGAAGAATGTTCCTGACATGCCCACCAACGGGTTTGGTCAACAAAGGGGTTATTCAATGCTGCGTAAGCTCCTTGTAAAAGTGCAGCAGGATTACCGCCGCCACCCCCTCCGCCTCCGGGACCCTGGGTGGTTTCGCTGTTCAGATTTTCTTTCAGTTTTGTGCAAGCCGTCAGGAGCACAACCAAACTCATGATATAAAAAGCGTATTTCATAGTTCGTTATTTTAAAACATAATTTTTATTATAATGAGAAACTAAAGCTTAACTGATATCTTCTGGACGAAGGAAACTGGATATACTCAATTCCGTAAGACGGAACACCGCCAATATTCTTGTCCACATTCACTTCCGGATCAAACCCGGTGTAGTTCGTAATCAGAAACAGGTTTTGCGCCGTAATGCCGATGTTGGCGTTCTTAATGAATTTACCCAGATTTCCTAAGTTATAACCCAGCCGCACATTCTGACACCGGAGAAAATCCCCCTTTTCCAAAAACCGGGTTGACGATGTGATGGGGTTGGAAAGATCCTCTTTCACATCGGCGTTTACTATGGATTTAGCCACATTACGGGTGCCAAGGTTTGTAATGGGTACAACGTTCATGGCCGTTTCATTATAAATATAATGCCCGAATGCACCGTTAAAGTTTATAACAAATGACCATTTTTTGTAGTTCATATCAATAGAGGCTCCCAATATGAAATTCGGGTTAGGATCTTCGCCATAGAAGGAAACGTCGCCGTCTTGTTCATATATGGCTTGTCCGGTATTTTTATCAATTCCTTTATATTGTCTCAGATAATATACATTTAGCGGATAACCGGAAGCCAGTTTTTGAACATAAGCTCCCGAACTTCCCTGGCCGCTTAAAGCACCTGTATTATAAGTACCCTGAAGGTTTTCCAGTAAATTTTTCAGCCAGGTAGCATTCAGGTTTAAATCCAGATTGAAATCTTTTTTACGTAAAATATTTGAATTGATGGCCAATTCAAATCCGCTGTTGGTGATGGTTGCGGGCAGATTTTTCCATTGTTTCGGACCTGAAGGGCCGGGCTGGGCAAAATCCAGTTCAAACAATACATCTTTGGTAACTCGTTTGAAATAATCGGCAGTAATAGCAATACGATTATTCCAGATTGTAGCATCAACGCCCACATTGGTGGTAGTTGTAGTTTCCCATTTCAGGTCTTTATTACCCACGCCCACTCTTCTGACCTGGCCGGGACCGGTAACGGCATATCGGTCTTGCGAAGCGCCGGAGGGGAATGCCTGATTTCCGGTTTGTCCCCAGCCTAAACGAAACTTCAGGTTATTTATAAATTTTACGTTGCTCAGAAAACTTTCCTGGCTTGCTACCCAGGCAAAAGCAAATGATGGAAATGTAGCGTACTTATTATTCTCGCCGAATTTGGAAGAACCATCGCGTCGCACGGTAGCGGTAAGCAAATATTTGTTTAATAAGCTTACATTAGCCTGCAAAAAGGCAGATTGCAGTTCATTGGTTGGCGCTTCATAATTAAAGATATTTCTGGAAGCTACTGTTGAGTAAGGCATCATGTTGTAATACGGGATGCCGATATCTGCAAAATCTCTTGCAGAAATACCCGAAAACTTCGAAGTGAATTTTACATACTCATAGCCGGCGATAGCTCTTAAATTCAGATTCTGTGTCAGATCTTTATTAAAGGTAAGCAAATGGTTAAGTTGGTTGATACCGTCAAATCCATCCTGGACAGATGCAAAACCGCGGTTGGCAATATCAGGCAGATTAAGCAACTGACGACCAATCATTGCAGTTCTTTTTCCGCGGCTGTGCACCAGTCCGTATGTGAATTTATACTCAAGGAAATTCGTCAATTTATAACTAGGCGCTATAAAACCCCAAAGGGTATTTGTATTCACATTATCATCATACATCTCAAGCATCCAAAGCGGGTTTATGGATGTGGCGCCAAACTGAGGTTGAATCCAATAAGTTCCGTCATTCTTTTTGAAAGGGTGAGTCGGGTTCCACTGTAATGCCTGACCAATAAGGCTACCCTGGAAGCCGGCATTGTTTGAAATCGGAACAATTTCTTCGTCAATAAATGCAGTATTTAAGCTGATATCCAGTCCCAACTTTTTGTTTTCAAAAAATTTGAAACTTCCGGCATATCCTGCGGTAAATCGTTTTAAATCTGATTCTTTAACAATTCCCTTTTCTCCCAGATAGCTAACTGAAAGCCGTTGCCGGGCATTTTCTGAACCTCCGGTAAAACCGACAGCAATATTTTGCGTAATTCCGGTTTGCATTATTTCTTTCATGGCATCCACACTGGCGCCGTAATTGCCTGATGTGAGATTGTATTTGGTAAGAGCATTTCTGTATTCGTCGGCTGATAGCACTTCAATAGCCCGGGCCATTCTGGCAGTGCCAACCGTATAGTTCACATCAATAGCCGGTGCTCCAGCTTTACCCTTTTTGGTAGTAATCAGAATTACACCATTTGCACCGCGGCTACCATAAATTGCGGCAGCAGAAGCATCTTTTAACACATCAATTGCTTCAATGTCAACAGCGCTGAGGAATGCAAAGGGGTTCGCATCGGGCATTGCACCAAAGTCAGTACCCAGGTTAGGACGTCCGGAACCTCCGGTCAGTTGAACACCATCAATTACAATTAGCGGATTATTGCCTGAGCGAACGGAACTTGTACCCCTGATACGAATGGTAGCGTTGGCATTCGGAGCGCCATTGTTATTTGTAATTTGTAAGCCGGGCACCTTACCCTGAATTAATTGTTCCGGCGAAGTGAATACACCTTTGTTGAAATCTTTAGCCTTAACGGAAGTAACCGCTCCGGTTAAATCTCTTTTTCGGGCCGAACCATATCCTGTAACCACAACCTCATTAAGACTAGGGCCTGAGGTTGGAACAAAAGAAATATCCACATTGGAAACACCGGCAATGGAGACCTCCTGCGTTTCATAACCAACAGAAGAAATCACCAATGTAGTAGCGGACGAACCTACCCGAAGCGAAAAGGAACCGTCGTTTCCGGTTGTAGTGCCGGTTCTGCTTCCTTTTACGGTAACCGAGGCGCCGGAGACAGGTGAACCGTCCTTGGCATCGGTTACTTTACCAGTAATTACCCTGTCCTGAGCAATAGTTATCTGAAAAATAAACAACAGTAATGCGCAGGAAAAAAGCCTGAGGATGTTTTTTCTTTGCATAAGCAATCGTTTTAAACAATTGATGATTTAAATGAATATTACTTTTTTGTGTAGTAGAAGCACATGTTTTCAAGAATGTGCCACCACTAGCTCTGTAAGTTAAAAATGTTTTAATTCCACGTAAATTTAGATTTTTATTTTTTTCAAAAAACGCATAAAATAAATATTTTGGAGCCGTTACCAATGCAAACATTTGCGGCAAGGTTTTCTGTGGAAAAAATATAATTTTGTCTTATATGAGCCGAAATGCAACCCTAAAAAAAATTGCCGAACAGCTGAATTTAAGCATATCTACGGTATCCAGAGCTCTTAAAAATCATCCTGATATTTCTGAAACAACGAAAAGAAAGGTCAAGGAACTGGCAACTTTAATTGATTATGAGCCAAACCTGCTGGCGGTACAGTTGAGAACACAAAAAAGTCATATTCTTGGACTGATTGTTCCCAGTATTTCCAATATGTTTAATGACTCATTTATTGCAGCTGCCGAAAAAGAAGCCCGAAGCCGGGGATACTCGTTATTGATTTTGCAATCCGGTGAAGACCCTGTATGCGAAGTGGAAAATCTTAAATTATGTAAACTGCTTCGGGTTGATGGAATTTTTCTGTCGGTGGTTAGCGAAACCCGGTGTTTTGACTTTTATGAAAAACTCAGAGAAGCCGGAATACCTCTGATATTTTTTGATAGAATTCCTATACAAGATAATTATAACGCTTTCAGACCAATTCATTCTGTATGTATGGCAGATGAAGAATCGGCTATACTTGCCGCCACAACGGTGTTAAAATATAAAAAGAAAAATGTGCTGGCCTTATTCGGCAATGAAAAGCTATCCATTACCCAAATAAGAAAACATGCATTCGAAAAAGGTATAAAGAAAAATAAGGAAAAAATTACGCTTACCATAGCTCATTGTACAAATACGGAAGAAGCCTACAATGTGGTTTTTCAGGCCTGCCGGTCATTTCAAAATCCGGATCTGATTTTTTGCATGAGTGATGAGTTACTGATGGGTGCAATGAAATCCATACAGCAATTGCAGTTGAAAATACCTGAAGATCTTTCAGTGTTGGCAATCAGTAACGGCATTATTCCACACCTGTTTCATCCGGTTATTACGTATATAGAAACAAGCGGTGTAGAGTTGGCCAAATTGGCAGTTTCAAGAATGATGGAGTTAATTGAACATCCCCAGGCAGAGGAGAAATCTATCCTTTTACCGGCGCGACTGGTTGCCGGAGGCTCGCTGCGGTGAGTGTATAACAGGTGGTGACTTATATTCCTGTTTTAAAGCATACAAACGACCGGGACGGTGCGGTTTGTCCGTTTCCAACTCCCTGAGGTCAGTGAGCCAGTCTTTCATGGCTATCTTTTTTCGGAAATTTCTTCTGTCGAGAGGCGCATCCAGAATGGCTTCATAAACCTTTTGCAATTCACGAAGCGTAAATTTTTCGGGAAGAAGATGAAAAACAATCGGTTCATTCACAATCCGGTTTCTGAGCCTTTGCAGGCAGGTGTCAAGAATCTGTTTATGGTCAAAAGCCAAACGTTCAATGGATTTTACGGAATGCCACCCTAATTCATTTTCGTTTACCTGTAAGTCGTGATGCTGAATATCAATCAGCGAATAATATGCAACGGTTATAACTCTACCGGATGGATGACGGTCAACTTCCCCAAACGTTTGCACCTGTTCCAAATACACATTTTCCAGTCCTGTTCTTTGCTTCAGAATCCGATAAGAAGCCGATTCCAGATCTTCATCGGGCCTTACCAGATCACCCAGAAGGGAATAAAGACCTGCATACTCTTCAAGGTCTGATTTGATAAGTAAAACTTTGAGATCATCATTGTCATATCCGAAAATCACGCAATCCACGGAAACGGCTATGTTGAAATAAGAAAGATGTGATTCTTTTTCGAAAGCAGCCGTTTTCGTTATTAGCTTATTGTTTTTGCTGATTACAGTATTCATTCCGGATATTTACTGTTTTGATAAAAAAATTCAACTGCTGTATTGTCTGTTCAAATATACAGAACAAAAACTGTTTTTATTTATCGAGAGGTGTATTTTAAAACAAGCACTTATAAATTGACTAATACTTACCGATAGAGTTGCGATATATCGGGCCTCTAGTTTTTGAAAGCCTCCAGGGCTTTAGTAGGTTTCCCGCTGTTGTCAAAGGCGCCTTTTGTGTATCCTTTCCAATTGTTATGGCATTGTGGTTCCCAGTAAAAAACACCCAGCCCGTATCGTCCGGGCACTGATTTTAGTTTTTGGATAAGGTCTGTTAAAAAGGATTTACATTCGACAGGGCGATCCCAGCTCATGCCTACTTCACAAATCATAACGGGTTTATTGTAGCGTATTATCATATCATTGATGTTATCCAGGCACTGACGATTCAACGTTTGCCAGTCATTGGGTTCTGGATATAACGACATGCCGATGATATCCCATCGTGCGCCATTATTTTTTAATCCGTCAAATATCCAGCGATACAGGGCATTGTCATATCCGTTGGATAAATGGACAATTACTTTAATGGTGGAATCTACGGCTTTCACGGCATCGTATCCTCTGTTGATCAGAGCGGCAAATTGGTTCATATGCAGGGAGGCTCTGCCTTCGGGCCATAGCATTCCGTCGTTGGTTTCGTTTCCGATTTGTACCCAATCCGGAGTTATTCCGTTTGATTTCAATGAGGTTAACACATCAACCGTATGCTGATATAAGGCTTCTCTGAGCGCAGGAAACGATAATGAAGACCAGGCAGCCGGTTTAAATTGTTTTCCGGGGTCGGCCCAGGTATCGCTGTAATGGAAATCAATCATCAGTTTCATACCGGCATTTTTTGCCCGTATGGCTTTTTGAATCACATCCGGAGTTCGGTTCCAGGGTTCGGCAGGGTTTACCCATACCCGTAACCGAATTGCATTGAATCCAAGATTTTTCAGAATCATAAAACAATCTTCTCTAACCCCGTTCGGATTGTAAAAGCTGATGCCGGAGGCTTCCATTTCGGTTATCCAGCTTACATCAGCCCCTTTGGCAAAATAGAAGCCGGTCTCATTGGCGGAGGAAAGGTTTCCTGATTTCCTGCAATCGCTCTGAGAAATCAATATCAAAAAGGCAGACCATATTCCAAAGCTGATTTTTTGTATTCCTTTCATAAAATTTTTCCTTTAATCAAAAATATGAAACAATCCGGATGATTCTGAACCTGAAGATAGTTAATCATCCCTCTTCATTTTTAAAGCTGAACTTTTGGGAAGGAAAATGTTTGATGGCTCAAAAAAATGATTCGCTGTGTTCAACAAATAAGTGCAATTTATATAGGAGAAAGGAAAAAGCTTTTTAGGGCTTTTTTCCTTTAAACCGGGTAGCACAATCTTTGTATTGCGTATGTCAAAGAAATATAAACAACTCAGTTTAGAGCAAAGATATCAAATACAGGTTCTCATACAAGCGGGAATGAAACAAAAACAAATTGCCAG
>JAOAGO010000047.1 GCA_026415715.1 Chitinophagaceae bacterium
ATGCTGCTCTTTGTAAATCACGGCATCTTTTATGAGTTTATGCCCGCCGAAGATTACGGAAAACCCAACCCCCGCACCTTCCCGCTCAGCGGCGTGGAAACCGGAAAACACTATGCCCCCGTCATCAGCACCAACGGCGGATTGTGGCGCTATCTGCCCGGCGATACGATTGTATTCACTTCACTACGCCCTTACCGCATCAAAGTTTCAGGCCGACTCCGCCATTTCATCAATGCCTTCGGCGAAGAAGTGATTGTGGACAATGCCGATAAAGCCATTGCCGAAGCCAGCCGGAAAACCGGCGCCGTCGTGGCCGACTACACCGCCGCCCCTGTCTATTTTTCCGATACCGGAAACGGCGCCCACGAATGGCTTATTGAGTTTGACACACCGCCCGAAAGCCTCCTGCGCTTCACCGAAGAACTGGACGAAGCCCTGCGCCGCCTCAACAGCGACTACGAAGCCAAGCGCCACAAAAGCATTGCCCTGCGCATGCCCCTCGTACGTCGTCTTCCAAAAGGTGTTTTTCACGAATGGCTGCGCCTGAAAGGCAAACTCGGCGGCCAGCACAAAGTGCCCCGCCTCAGCAACGACCGCACCATACTGGAAGAAATTCTGCACCTGCATCGCACCCGCTTTGCGGGAGAGTAAATGTGAAAGCCCGTTACTGAATTGATTTTTTGAGTTTGGGGCTCTCAGCTCCGGTCTCCTGTTTCAGCTACAGTTCCCCGCCCTCCGGGGTAGCCGTGCTGGCGGCGGGCCGCTGCGCACCTCACTTCGTTCGCCCTCCGGGCGGGGCAGCCCTTCAGCAGCAGTGCAGGGTTCACCTTACCCCCCTCTCCTCCAGGAGAGGGGGCCGGGGGGTGAGACTAACCCCTCCATGCCACCATACTGATTTCCACATTCACATTTCGCGGTAGCGCCGACACCTGCACCGTTTCGCGGGCCGGAAACTCTTTCTCAAAGTATGAACCGTACACTTCGTTTACTTCGGCAAAATGTCCCATATCCGTAAGAAAAATTGTGGTCTTTACCACATGGTCAAACCGCAGCCCGGCGCTTTGCAGAATGTGCCGGATATTCTCCATCACTTGTCGCGTTTCTTCCCTTATTGTTTCCGTTTTCAGTTGACCGCTGGCCGGATCTATGGCTATTTGTCCGGAAAGAAATAAAAAAGGCCCCGCCTCCACGGCCTGGCTGTAAGGGCCAATCGGAGCAGGCGCTCCTGAGGTGGTGATCATTTTTTTTGTCATAAACACGGTTTGGGGTTAGGTTGCCTTATGAAATTATTTGTTTTCTTTGCAAGATAGTAGTTTGCTGCATGAAGATTGCCATTATTTCCGACCCGGGAACAAAAGAAGAACTGCCGGTTACGCCCCCCGAAAAAGAAGTGTCCGTGTGTTGGTATGCTTCACCGCAGGAAATTCACGATGCCGATGTGTGTGTGGATTTGCTCTTTACCCCCGATGCCCGACGCATTGATTCTCTGCAAAACCTCAATGCCGGACTTGTCCTTGTCAATTCCGTCATCACGCCCCTGAGCGAAATCGGAAAACCTTTTGTCCGCATCAATGCCTGGCCGGGCTTTCGGAAACGAAATATCATTGAAGCAGCTTCACTCCACGAAACCGGACGCCGGGAAGCCGAAAACATCATGCGCTTGTTCGGAAAAGAAGTGGTTTGGACTCCCGACGTGCCGGGGTTTATCTCGGCCCGCGTGCTGGCCATGCTCATCAACGAAGCATTTTTTGCACTGGAAGAAAACGTAAGCGATGCAGCAGAAATTGACCTGGCCATGAAGCTGGGCACCAATTATCCTTTCGGTCCCTTTGAGTGGGCGCAACAAATCGGTTTACATCATGTGTACCATCTGCTTTGCCGGCTCTCGCGGGAAGATAACCGATACCGTCCATGCCCTTTACTGCAACAGCAATGTAATCCGTCATGAGTTTGATATTAAACATAGATACGGCGCTCGACAGGGCCATCATCAGCCTTTCCGATCAGCAAAATATATTGTGCTTTTCCATCAACGAACGGCAAAAAGATCATTCGGCATGGCTGCACCCGGCCATTCAAAACCTGTTAAAGTCTGCCGGGGCACAAATAAATCAACTGGCAGCCGTGGCCGTAAACGCCGGGCCGGGCTCATATACCGGTTTACGGGTGGGCATGGCGGCAGCCAAAGGAATATGCTATGCGCTGAATATACCGCTCATTACCGTATCCAATCTGGAGCTTTGGGCCGAAGCCGCTTTGCCGGAGGCAGAACAATGCATCTGCCCCGTCATTGACGCCCGGCGCATGGAAGTGTTTACCGCTGTATATGACATGAATAAAAAAGAATTACTCAGTCCGCAGGCCATGATATTGAACGAAAACAGTTTTACCGGTATCCTGAAAAGCCAAAAAATGCTTTTTTGCGGAAATGCTGTGGGCAAAGTAAAAAATATCATCAGACATCCGAATGCTTTCTTTACCGACACATCACCTCAGCCGCAAACCATGGTTTGGCTTTCATACAAAAAATACGCAAACCATGAAACCACAAACCTTGCCTATGCCGAACCCTTTTACCTGAAACCTTTTTTTCAAAAAAACACGGAAGGTTGTAAATAAAATTTGCGTCAAATATATTAATATTGTAATACAAAAAAGTGACCAATTAAAACCGAAAAAAATGACGACCAATTTTATTACGTTTACCCACTCAACCGATGACGGGAAAGAACTTTCCGTAAATCTGCTAAACCTGAAAAAAGCAGCCCTTGTATTAAGAGCCATCAATCACAAGCTCCGGCAGGTGATTTTAAAACAAATTGACGAAAGCGGTAAAATTACCGTTACCGAGCTCTATGTAAAACTAAGGCTTGAGCAATCCGTAGCTTCACAACACCTTGCCATTCTTCGGAAAGCAGGATTTGTAAACACCGAACGATCCGGTAAGTACATTTTTTATTCAATCAATCCGAAGAGAATCAGAGAAGTCATCCAGTTTGTGGATAACCTGCTGGCAAGCAATAACAACGACTAAAAAGCTCAAAGCACATTACAGAACTGGCTGACTGTATTAAGAATTCAAAGAAGGTTTTGGAGTACCGCTTTTTTACCGTTCTGCAAATCAATGTTGGTTCGTTTGAGACATACAGGTTAGCCATCCCGGTTTTTTTCTAATCCCGGACGAATGATCCTTGCAAAAATACTCCACATAACGGAGGCCTTTAAAATCGTCCGCCAAATCTGCCCTTTTTTAAGGCAGCACGAAGAATTTTTTGCCTTGCCTGTCAGATTTTTCCATTGTGAGCAGCATATATTTTTTAAACAGTTTCTGAATCTATCCGAATAAAAAAATTCCGTTGTAACCCGGACGCCGTTAGTAATTTTTTGGTTGTTCAGAGACTTTTCAGCATGGATTTCGTATTTCTTAACCGGCATTAGGCTAAAATTATTTCATAACAGCACATAGTTTTAATCAGTAACCAGTACAGGGCCGTATTCCGGTTTCCACTCTCTTTTCCATCGGCGATGGCTCCAAAGCCAATTGTCGGGCTGTTGCCGGATTGCGGATTCCAGATACCGGACATATTCAGCCGCCAGTTTTTCAGGAGAATTTGAGGTGTCTTTTGCCCTTGTGAAAATAACCTCATATTTTCCTCTTTCGGGGCTGACGATTTTTGCAAAAAAAACAATATGCTGATTTTTAACCGCCGACTTTGAGGGCGTTTTGATAAAGGGCGCAGGCTTTCCGAAAAATGAAAACCAATAGGCATTTTGAGGATGGCCGGGATTCTGATCGGCAATAAATGCCACAATATTTTGCTGATTACGATACGGAATGTAGTCCAAAGCCATATGGGTGGCCCGGAGCAGAAGCGTGCCGCTCTTTTTACGGATACCGGCAATCAGCCGGTCAAACAGGGCATTCGCTACAGGCATATACACAGCCAGAAAAGGGAGCCGGAATTGATTGGCAGATGCGATGTTTGCCCACTCCCAGTTAAAATGATGGCCCAGAAATATGTAAATATTTTTTCCGGATACAACCTCCTCGTTTACCAGCTCCCAGTTTCCGGCAAAACGTTTTAAAACAAATTTTTTTGAGGCGCTCAACAGCTTTATGGTTTCAAAAAACGTATCCGTAAGGTTTCTGTAAAACTTCCAGGCAATCCGGCGCCTTTCTTTTTCCGTTTTTTCGGGAAAAGCCAGCTGAAGGTTTTGCAGCACCACCTTTTTTCTGTATTGCACAACATAAAATAAAACAACAGACATGAAATCGGAAATAACATATAACAGGCGCAACGGCAACAGCGACAGCAACCAAAACAACCCGAAAACAAAATAATACAGCATCCCTGACAATATGTTTGTAAAATATCAGAGCACGATATTCTGAACAATATGACTTTTGTACGGATAGTCGGTGTTGTAGTGAAGTCCCCGGCTTTCTTTGCGGAAAATAGCCCCTTTCACAATCAGATATCCCACCGTGATCATGTTTCGCAATTCCAGCAACTGGGGAGAAAGCGTAGCGCTTTCATATAATTGTTCCGTTTCTTCCCAAAGCAAATCCAGGCGCCGCATGGCGCGTTGCAAACGGATGTTGTTCCGTACAATACCTACATAGTCGCTCATCAACTGCTGGAGTTCTTTCAGGCTTTGTGTGATGAGAATCATTTCTTTCGGCTCCGAAGTGCCTTCCGCATTCCAGTCGGGTATATCCGTTCGGAAGGTAATGTTTTCTATCGTTTGCGAAGCATGAACAAAACAACGGTGGGCAAAAACCAACGCTTCCAGCAGTGAGTTTGATGCCAGACGGTTGGCCCCATGCAGTCCGGTTGAAGCGCATTCGCCGCAGGCATAAAGATGGCGGATACTGGTGCGCCCCCACTCATCGGTTTTTACTCCGCCGCAACAATAATGGGCAGCCGGCGAAACCGGTATCATATCCTTGGCCACATCAATACCCAACGTACGGCACCTGGCATATATATTGGGAAAATGGTCTTTAAACCGTTCTTCACCCACCGGCCTGCAATCTAACCAAACGAATTCGGCTCCTGTTTTTTTCATTTCATTATCTATGGCACGGGCCACGATGTCTCTGGGCGCAAGGTCTCTTCGCTCGTCATATTTTGCCATAAAAGCTTCACCGCTTTTGTTTCGCAGCACTGCGCCCTCGCCGCGCACCGCTTCCGTAATCAGAAAAGCCTGCCCCCTCACACCCGGCTCATACAAAGCCGTAGGGTGAAACTGAATGAACTCCATGTTTTCCACTCTGCCCTTTGCACGATATACCATCGCTATCCCGTCTCCTGTAGCGATGGCCGGGTTGGTGGTGGTTCGATATACCTGGCCGCTTCCTCCGGTAGCCAGCAGCGTAATACGGGAAAGGATTTTTTCAATTTTTTGGCTTTCCAGATTCAGCACATACACGCCGTAACATTCTATGTCCGGTGTGGATTTGGTTACCAGATAGCCCAGGTGATGTTGTGTAATCAGGTCAATCACGAAGCAATGCTTCAGTATCGTGATGTTCTTCTTCCGGCTCACGGCCTGCAGCAAGGCTCTTTCGATTTCCATTCCCGTGGCATCTTTGTGATGCAGGATTCTGAATTCGGAGTGGCCGCCTTCCCTTCCCCGTTTATAGTCGCCTTCTTCGTCTTTATCAAACCGGGCGCCCCATTCAATGATTTCTTTTACCCGTTCGGGGCCTTCTTTAACCACAAACTCTACCACTTGCGGATTGCAAAGCCCGTCGCCGGCAATCAGCGTATCTTCAATGTGTTTTTCAAAACTGTCATTTTCGGGGTCATTCACCACGGCAATTCCGCCCTGCGCATATTTGGTGTTCGTTTCATCGGCAGATGCTTTGGTGAGTATCAGTACCTGTTTTTCGGGAAACCGTTCCGCTGCTTTCAGGGCAAAGCTGAGTCCCGCAATTCCCGAACCGATAACCAGAAAATCCGTTTGCATACCTATGATTCAGATAAAGAAGATTTTTTTGAAGATTCTTTTGACAGGAAATCATGTATGATCAGGCTCTGTCCACACACCGTTTTCTTTTAACAGTTGAATCAGTTCTTCTACCGCCACTTCACTGTTAATGTTTCGCTTCACAATATCTTTTCCTTTGTACAGCGTAATTTTACCGGGGCCGCTGCCTACATATCCGAAATCGGCATCAGCCATCTCGCCCGGCCCGTTTACTATACATCCCATAATAGCAATTTTCACCCCTTTCAAATGGTTTGTAACGGCACGGATGCGGGATGTGGTTTCCTGTAAATCAAACAAGGTGCGTCCGCAACTCGGACAACTGATGTACTCTGTTTTCGAAATCCGGGTTCTGGTGGCCTGTAATATAGTGAATGCCGTATTGTTTAAAAACTGCATCACGTCGTTTACGGGCAAATAGGTACGTCCGGTTATTTTCATGTTTTCCATTCTGGCCGTTTCATGCAGGCGCAGGCAAATCCCTTCACACATTCCCTCCAGCAACAGGCCTCCCGTTTCTGCCGAAAAATGAATCAGATGTTCATCCGGCGTATGCCACCGGCTGGCCGAAAAAATAATTACCGGATTTGTCAGGCCCTGCCGCATCATCCGGGCTATCTCGTTCCGCATCAGCTGCATGGCATTTTCTTTTTCCGAATACAAAGCAAACACCACCGTGTCATGTAATGCAGCCTCTTTTATTTTTTCTGCCGTTGCGTTATCAGGCTCTTCGTCGGTCACTTCCATTAATACCACATTCAGTTCAGGACTCAGCGCGAGGGAAGATGAAAACTGTTCTAACCGAATTAACGGATACATTTGTTTCGGATCGTCAACTTGCTTCCATTGTTCCCATGGAAGAATGACCTGCAACGTTCCGGGCAGGGCAAAATCAACGGGATGGTCTGTGAGCAAAAAATCTGCAGCCATGTCGCCTATAGTCCATTTGTCTGCGGCCTCATCAAAATAATAACCGATGCTTTGCAGCCGGCCGGCGGTTAAAGGCCCCTGGTTTCGCCAGTCGGCAATAACCACAGGCGGTTGTTTGGCACCTATATTTTTAACCCCTACCGTATGCCGGCGTTGGTAATCGTAAGGTGAATAAGGCAATTTGAGAGAAACATTTTCAGAGGGGGGGTGCTGTGTTCTGGCATGATATCTTTTGACAAGATCTTTACATACCGGAATTTCATATTCGGGGTCTTCCGTCAGCGATACGCGGATGGTGTCGCCAATGCCGTCTTCCAGCAAAGTGCCGATGCCTACGGCCGATTTGATTCTTCCGTCTTCTCCGTCGCCGGCCTCCGTTACTCCCAGGTGAAGCGGATAGATTTCGCCGAATTCATCATACATCGTTTTCACCAGCAACCGGTATGCCTGCACCATCACCAGCGGGTTGCTGCTTTTCATGCTGAGCACAATGTTGTGGAATGATTCATCCCTTGCTATGCGCAGAAATTCCATGGCGCTTTCCACCATGCCGAGCGGCGTATCGCCGTAACGGCTCATAATGCGGTCGCTCAGTGATCCGTGATTAGTACCGATGCGGAGTGCCGTACCGTATTCTTTACAGATTTTGACAAGGGGAATAAATTTTTCGCGGATTTTTTCCAGTTCTTCGGCATATTCAGCATCGGAATATTCGCGAAGCTCAAACTTTTTTTTGTCCACATAATTGCCGGGATTTATTCTTACTTTCTCTACAATCCGTGCGGCAATTTCAGCTGCGTTGGGCGTATAATGAATATCGGCCACTAAAGGAGTATGATACCCTCTGTTTCTGAGTTCTTTTTTTATGTTCAGCAGATTTTCGGCCTCCTTTTTTGAGGGAGCCGTAATACGAACCAGTTCTGCGCCGGCTTCAATGCATCTGATACATTGTTCCACCGTGGCGCGGGTATCCATGGTATCGGTTGTGGTCATTGTCTGAATGCGAATCGGGTAGCGGGCATCGCCGTCGGGGTTGCCAAGCAACAGCCCCCCAATATTCACCAATCGTGTTCTGAGACGGCGATACCGGCTGAGGGATTCACAATAATGCTGCATATCTGCAAAGCTAACAAACATTGAGGGCGCTCTGTTGTAAAAGTTTTATTTTAGTCGGGAGGCCAACCTGCATATTTATTTTTTACCTTCAAAAAATCCTTCTGCTGTCAGGATATCTTTCAGCAAACCGGTCATGCGGGGTTGAAAACCGGTTGTGTCGGCAGGTTTGTCTGCATGGACGACAAAAAAATACGGGTGATTGTTTTCTTCAATCCATCCCGAAAGCCAGCTATAAGCTTTGTTGCCGGCCCCTTTGCTTTCGGCATAATGCCAGCAAAGGCGATACAGGGTGTTATCTTCCCGTTTTAAAATTCTTTTTACCGTTTCCTGATAAGGTTTAAAAAAAGGTAACTTATTAAAATACAGCCGGATGATAATACCCAACTGTACATCCGGCGTAATAGCCATGGTTTGATCAAGCCAGAAACTGTCTACCGCCGAACGAAGGGCTACCCGCTGATTTTCTGCTTTGGCTCCATAGCCCAGGCTGTCCAGCCAAAACTGCATTTTTTCTTTACCAATCCGGCGGGCTATTTCCTGAAAATAAGGAAGAGAACCGTTACGTAACGCCTGATACAGATTTACGGTTTCTTTCCGCCCGTTGCTTTCAGTAACAATTGCCATGCTGTCGTTTAGGATTACCCCGGTTTGCAGTCCGATTAATGAGTTGACAATATCAAATGCCGAGCCGGGAGCGTAACTGCTGTCGCGATATCTTTTCAGATTGTAAATCGTAAACTGTCCGGTTTTATTATCCATTAAAGAAAAACATCCGTGTAAGCCATACTTATCAAAATGATGTTTCAGGTCTGCTTTTTCTTTTACGTTGTTGTTCCGGCACGAAAAAAGAAAAACAATACATAAAAACAGGAAATACCGCATGATTTTTAAAGCAAAGTTATAAGGCCTAATCTATTTTTTTTAACTCAGCGCTTCGTATAGCGGTTATTTTGTAGGTTTTTATTTCAGGGCTTTCCTCTGTGCCGGCGCCGGAAATCCGGGCCGGTTCCGATCTTTTACTGATGACTTCAAAAATGAGCCTTTTCTTAAGTTTTGAATATTTTGTAACCAGGGTGGCGTTTTGAACGGAAAACGCTCCTGTCAGCGTATTACTCTCATGAAAAAAATCCAGCAGAATTCCGTTTTTTTCATCAATGATCCAGTGTTTTCCCAACGAATCGGCCGGCCTGAGGCTGTAGCGTCGCTCATCTTTTCCGTCGCTTCCGTATCGTATAATCCAACTATTCTCCGATGAATCGCCTTTGCGAATCTCTAGGCTCATCGGTATTTTTTGCTTTGCGGAGCCTTTATAATTATTCCAGACCAGCATTCCTTTCCAAACCCCAACCCAATTTTGTGGAAAATTAGAATGCTGACCCGGGTGCTTTTGAGCAGCAATGAGGAGCCAGAAGGAAAGCATCAGGTTCATTTGCTTTTAATTTCAGCTAAAAAAAATCCCGGGAAAACCCGGGACTGGTAAACGATGTTACGTTTTTCATTTACATATACATATAGAAACCGCCCTTTTGTTTGTAATGCTTTACGCCGTTGCAATCTCTTTTTGTGTCAGCGCAGGAATAAAGAACTAAAGAAAGAAGCCCAAGCAACAGCAGGTTGAAAACCAGTTTTTTCATTTGTTTATGTTTTAATCGTAGAATTATCTTATAAATCTGTTTCTGATTTTTAAATTATTATATGTTAAAAAATGAATTGCCTGGACGTCTTTTAAATTACTTTACTAAAATAATGCCACCTTCTGGAACTTCATAATTTTCCTACGTTTTTTTACTTAAAAAAATTTTTGAAGGCTGATTCGTAAAAATACGAAAGCACCTGTTTTTTCGCCTTCTCATTTATTTTATCATTGCATAACATACTCCTATTTTAATCAAATGGCCTCAGCAGAACAGTGAATTTATTTAGCTTATCAACCTTTTTATAACAATCTGCGTTTTGATTTATTTTTTTTACGGCAGTTTTGTTTCTGAAAGAATTCATAAATTTTGAAATGACTTTGAAAAAAACCCGTCAACTTTGCATGAATACCTTCTCATGAAACGAATAGCCGTTTTTGCCTCCGGTACCGGCAGCAATGCAAAAAAAATAATTGATCACTTCAGGGACTCAGACCTGGCCCGGGTGGCTTTGATAGTATGCAACAAACCCGGCGCAGGCGTAATCGGCATTGCGGAATCGGAATCTATTCCCGTATTGCTGATGGAAAAAGAAAAGTTTTTCCGCGGAAATGCTTATGCAGATGAATTGAAAAAACAACAGATTGACTTCATTGTGCTGGCCGGTTTTTTATGGAAAATACCCGAAGTGCTGATTCGGGCCTTCCCGAACAAAATCGTCAACATACATCCGGCATTGCTTCCCAAATACGGCGGCAAAGGCATGTACGGACTGCATGTACACAAGGCCGTTCTGGATAATAAGGAAAAACAAAGCGGCATCACCATTCATTATGTGGATGAACTTTACGATCATGGCGAAATTATTTTTCAGGCTTACTGTGAAGTAAAAGAAAACGACACACCGGAAACGCTGGCCAAAAGAGTACAGGCTTTGGAGCACCGGCACTATCCTGCCTTAGTAGAAAAGCTACTCCGAAGTGTTTAAAAACTGTTTTGCTCAGTTATTATCAGGTGAAATGAGGGTTTGTTTTTTGAGAAAAATGGGTGGTGAAAGACTAACGCCTCGAAATATTATAACATTTTCCGCTCTTCAAAGTCAGCTGTCCGTCATTTGAAATACTTATATATATAGCAAAAAAGGAGGTGAGGGGTTTTGTTTAGATTGAAGCAGGAGTTACAAGTAGAGATGATTTTAGTAGAGAAAGAATAATTTTTACCGGGAAAAAATAATTTTCCGTTCCTTAAATGTTACCTCTTGCTCTCACCCCCTTTGCTGTGTAAAGAACTACTTCAGGATTTTAATAATTTCTCAGCCGTTGATGATGGTGTCTTCATAAATTTCCAGCTCGCCTGACTCCACATGATACATGGCGCCTGCAATGCCTACCTGGCCGTTATCTATCATTTCTTTCAGAATAGGGCTTCTCTTCATGATTTCTTTCACGGTCAATCGTACGTTCAGCGAAGCCACCTTTTCAACAAAATCAGGGTTAGATGAGTTTCGGTTGTCCGTTATCGTAGTTTCGGCATCTACGGCCGGTTTCAGGCGGGATAAAAGTCCGGTCAGGTTGCCCATTTCCACTTGATCGCAGGCCCCTTTCACGGCCCCGCATTTTGTATGGCCAACCACAAGAATAAAACGGGCACCGGCCACCTTACAGGCAAACTCCATGCTTCCCAGTATATCTTCATTTACCACGTTGCCGGCAATGCGTATGCTGAAAATATCGCCTATTCCCTGGTCAAAGGTGAGTTCAATGGATGTGCGGCTGTCAATACAACTCAGCACAACGGCATAAGGCCATTGTCCGTTACCCGTTTCTTTAATCTGTTCCTGATAGTCGCGGGCCAACGGCCTCTTTTCCATAAAACGGGCATGCCCTTCCCGAAGCATTTCAAGGGCTCTTTTCGGAGTAATCTCCTGCTGCTTTTCTTTCGTCATGGTGTACATAAGATGAAATTTTAAGTGTTTACCTCATTTGATGTTTTTTGATATTCGGCCGTAATCATGCCGGGATAACGCGGAATATATTCTTTTACACTCTGCACATTGTCGGTATTTGAAATTTTATAGGAATTTTTAAATCCGACCGTTTTACAGTTGATATTGCGTAGGGGTGCCTGCACGTCCTTGAAATCACGGATAATTTCCAGCACATCATAATCAATGTAATGCGTATCGCTTGCATCAATAATCACTGTTGAATTTTCCGGAAGATGTTCCAGAGTTAATTTTATGCTGGCTTTATTCAGAAAGGATACCTCTTCCGACAAATGGATAAGAATGATTTCTCCGTCTTTGTGTTTTTCCTTATGAAAATAATATGAGTTTTTGTAGTTGCCATACAGTAAAGCCAGAATACTGGCGCAGAGGCCTATGCCCACGCCAACCAGTAAATCTGTAAATACAATGGCCAATACCGTAGTTAGGAAAGGCACCCACTGATATTTGCCAAGCTGAAACATTTTTTTAAACAAGGCAGGGTTACTCAATTTGTATCCTGTCATTAATAAAATGGCAGCCAGCGAAGCCAAGGGAATTTTATTCAGCAGGTTGGGCACCAGCGTTACCGTTGTTAATAATAAAATACCGTGAATAATGGTGGATAATTTGGTTTTGGCACCTGAGTTAACATTCGCGGAACTGCGAACAATAACACTTGTCATCGGCATACCGCCAATCATTCCCGACATCATATTGCCGACACCCTGAGCCACGAGTTCGCGGTTTGGAGGAGTCACTCTTTTTTCCGGATCTAATTTATCAACCGCTTCAATGCAAAGCAAGGTTTCAATAGAAGCTACGGCAGCCAGTGTGATGGCCACTACATATACTTTACCATTTGTCAGTTGGGAAAAATCGGGCAGGGTAAAGAAACTGAAAAATTCGCTGAAGGAAGAAGCAACAGGTACTTTTACCAAATGTTCCCCGCTCAGGGCCAGAGAGTTTTTTGACGTAATAAAGATTTCATTTAAAATGACGGAAACAATAACGGCTACCAACGCGCCGGGAATGATTTTTATATGTTTTTTAAAAAAGGGTTTTTCCCATAAAATCATAATGGCAAGAGACAAAAAACATATCAAAGTTGCTCCGAAATCTATTTTACTGATGGCATTAAAAAGTGCCGAAAACGTATTTTCGCCGTCCATCTGCAGAAACTTCAAATCTCCTTCAGCATCCTTATCGTATCCGAAAGCGTGTGGTATTTGTTTTAAAATGATAATTATGCCTATGGCCGTAAGCATACCTTTAATAACGCTGGAGGGGAAATAATTCGCAATTGCTCCGGCTTTTAATAATCCCAGTGCAAGCTGAATGACTCCGGCCAGTACAACTGCCAGCAGAAAGGCTTCATAAGTACCTAATTTTTGAATGGATGCCAATACAATAGCGGCTAATCCGGCAGCGGGCCCGCTCACGCTGAGGTGTGACTTACTGATAATTCCTACCACAATACCTCCAATGATTCCGGCAATCATACCCGAAAAAAACGGGGCCCCCGATGCCAGAGCAATTCCGAGACAAAGCGGAACAGCTACCAGAAATACCACAATACCTGCTGGCAGGTCATGCCTGATATGAGCAAATACATTTGATTTCATATTAATCTGATTTTATTTTTAGAAGAGGATAAATGTTCGCAGAAAACAGGGGTAATAATAAGTGGATGTAAATCAGTTACCCGATTCTGTTATTTGGGGGTGGCACCAGTAATTCCCCGTGATATGCCAGGTAGGTGCTGCTTTGTTTTTGAATTAATAAAAGACCTGAATTTTTACAAGTGATGCTTGACGTTTTCTGATCCCAGAGAAAATCCTCTTCTCCGTTGCCCAATGAAGACATTTTATTCTCCTCACCTTTTCCGGAAAAATCGCTGTCAAAATCCATATTCTGCAGGGAATTGATTTTATGACAACTTTCTGCTTCTGATAAGCAGTTTTTCTTTAAACTTTGAGTGCGAAGAGTATAGTACGGAGCACTGACCGATATCCATAACAGAACAGGCAGCAGGATATAGCAAAATAATTTCTTTTTTTTATTTGTTTTCCCGTGCTCCATAAATTAGAAAAAAATGAGGGAATCGCAAATTTAAGTTTGTTTTTGAGAATAAAGGTAATCTAACAAATTTTTTTGTTTTGGTTTAGCCGTTCAGAGAATCAATCTTTTAAAACGGAAATGGTGAATTTACAATAAATTCATTTGTAAGATATAGATTGCCGCACCGGCAAGATACCCCAAAAAAGCTAACCAACCGATTCGTTTCAGATACCAGAAAAACTCAATTTTTTCCATTCCCATGGCTGCTACTCCGGCCGCCGACCCGATAATGAGTATACTGCCCCCCGTACCGGCGCAGTACGCTAAAAATTCCCAGAAATAATGATCGGTGGGATAATGTTGCAGATCATACATGCCCTGTGCGGCAGCCACCAGCGGCACATTATCTACAATGGCAGAAAATATGCCGATGAGCAGTGTTATAATTTTTAAATTTCCGACCGTGTTTTCCAGCCATTTCGATAAGTCGGCCAGAATTCCGGTGGTTTGCAAAGCCGAAATACTGAGTAATATGCCCAGAAAGAACAAAATGCTGGAACTGTCAATCTTTCGTAAAGCATGATTCACGGATAAAGGCCCTTTTTCTATTTCATCTTTACCGCTATGAATCATTTCGGTAATAACCCACATCAGTCCCAACCCAAGCAACATGCCCATGTAGGGCGGAAGATGTGTGATGGTTTTGAAAACGGGCACAAACAATAAACAACCGATTCCCAGAAAAAAAACCAGCTTTCGTTCTTTCGGCGATGTGGAGTTAGTTCCGTTTTGTTTTGCAGTTGTTTGTTCCCCTGTTTCAGCTAAGGCTTTTTTATTCAGATACCTGCTGACAACGAGCGCCGGTACCATAAAACATACCAGACTGGGCAACAAGACTTTTACAATGATATTAAGGGTGGTAATCTGTCCTCCGATCCACAGCATGGTGGTGGTTACATCGCCTATCGGGCTCCATGCGCCTCCCGCATTGGCTGCAATCACCACCAACCCGATCATAAAAAGCCGGGTTTTATAATCCGGTACCAAAATGCGTAACAGCGAAACCATAACAATGGTAGTGGTCAGATTATCTAAAACAGCCGAAAGAAAAAAGGTAAGAA
Source organism: Chitinophagaceae bacterium (assembly GCA_026415715.1). Taxonomy (GTDB): domain Bacteria; phylum Bacteroidota; class Bacteroidia; order Chitinophagales; family Chitinophagaceae; genus JJ008. The sequence goes on from JAOAGO010000047.1 coordinate 14,841, forward strand.
ATCCGATAATCCAGATCAGTTTTCGTGGATTTTGGGTTCGGATTTTTGAAGTAATAAATTCAAATCCGTCGTGGGCATCAATGAGCTCAACAATCGTCATGGCGCCCAGCAGAAAAAAAAGAATTCCGGATACTTCACCCAAATGCTCGGTCAGCTGATGCGACGGAAGATGTTTGTCGGCAAGATACAGGGCGTATATCGTCCAGCACAATACACCGGTAATCATGGCGGTAGCCGCCTTGTTAATTTTTAATACATGCTCAAAAGCAATGAGCACGTAACCCGTAATGAACACAATTCCTATTAATGCAATCATACCTGTTCTTTATGATTCAAACGACAACTCATGGAATCGGAAAATTAGGAAAATAAATTGTAAAGTAAGTTCAAGTCATAAGTGCAATTTTTTTAAGTAGCACTTGATTAGGAGTTAAGTAATTAAATTTTCTTACGGG
>JAOAGO010000048.1 GCA_026415715.1 Chitinophagaceae bacterium
GCATTCAGGTTAAGTACATAAGCCAGTCGGACTTCATTTTTTCCAAGCCCCGGCGTGCTGTAAAAACCTGTAGCGGGCGCCAGCATGACGGTTTGATTTTTATACGAAAAATGTTCGAGCAGCCACTGGCAAAAAGCATCACTGTCATCAATAGGCAGTCGGGCCATGGCATAAAATGCTCCGCCCGGTACGGGACAGTACACGCCGGGCATTTGGTTGAGCCTTTTTACCAGCAGATTTCTTCTGGCAAGGTATTCGGCTTTGGGGGCATCGAAATAATTATCCGGCAAATCCACTGCCGCTTCGCCCAGAATTTGTGCCAGGCCGGGGGGGCTTAACCTGGCCTGAGCAAACTTCAGCGCCGCATCGTACACTTCTTTGTTTTTGGTGATGAATGCGCCGATTCTTGCGCCGCATGCACTGTATCGTTTGGAGATGGTATCCATCAGAATCACGTGCTGCTCCATGCCCTCCAGATGCATGGCGCTTACATATTCTCCGTCGTAGCAGAATTCGCGATAGGCTTCGTCGCTAAAAAGGTACAAATTGTACTTCAGGCAAAGGGCTTTCAGCGCTTCCAGTTCGGCACGGGTATAGAGGTAGCCCGTGGGATTATTAGGGCTGCAAATAATGATGGCTTTGGTTTTGGGCGTGATAATCTTTTCAAAATCTCGTATGGGCGGGAGGGCAAATCCGTTTTCGATAGTTGAAGTTACGGGCACAACGGTAACGCCAGCAGCACAGGCAAAGCCGTTATAGTTGGCATAAAAAGGTTCAGGAACAATAACTTCATCACCCGGGTTAAGACAGGTAAAAAAACCGAACAGTATGGCTTCACTGCCGCCGGTGGTGATAATCATTTGATTATGGGACACATGGATGCCGTATTTTTCATAGTAGCGGGTCAGTTTTCTGCGGTAACTTTCATTTCCGGCGCTATGGCTGTATTCCAGTACCCTGATTTCCGCATTACGTACGGCATCTAATATGAACGGCGGAGTTTCAATATCCGGCTGTCCTATGTTCAGATGATATACTTTAATGCCCTTACGTTTGGCTGCTTCGGCATAAGGAACTAACTTTCGGATAGGCGAGGGGGGCATGCGGCGCCCCCTGTCTGAAATGGTGAGCATAAAACAAAGGTATTGAACCGGATATAAAACTCTTAGAACAGGCGTTAAATATTTTTAATTGTATTACATTTAAAAAAATCTTTTTATGCGTATAAAACTATTTGTTTTTCTGTTGTTTTGCCTTTTTTGTGCCGGGTTAAAAGCACAGGAATTTGAATTACCCGACATCAATCCCGATTCTAAAGAATTCTGTGACCGGACGGAAAAATATATGATTGATGCCGCTGTTTGGCTTGAACAGACTCCGATAGGAAAGCAAACGGAAAAACGAAAAATAATTAATGCATGGGTATTGGCATGGCTTACCCACAGCGCTTCGGTTACGATTGTTTTGCATAAGTTCGTAACTGAAATTTTTGATAAAAATCCCGATTTGCTGTTTGTGTACATGGCCGGATATGCACGGTATTGTCTGGAAAATCATACGAAAGATGCCTTGCCGGCCCATGTAGCCGGCATTAAAAGCGCTATTCATTGTTATACCTCAGGCGGAGAAATAAAACGGAATAAAGCCCTGGAAAAAGTAATCCAAAAAGACAAAGAAGGTAAACTGGCTGAATGGGTAGCTGATGAGATAAAGATTCAGAACAAAAATTAATCAGACGCTTTAAAGAAGTCGGGAGGACAGGATTCGAACCTGCGACCCCGTGGTCCCAAACCACGTATTCTACCGGGCTGAACTACCTCCCGAGCTGCTTTCCGAAAGCGGAAAAAGAGTGGCAAAGATAATGGCTTTTAGGTAAATCAGGGATTTCAGATTTCATCTGCATAGTTCAGGTCATTTATTATTTATTGATTTGTGAATTTGCCGTTTTGATACTTTGTTTTAAGAAAAAATATCCAGGCGTAACTTTTAATAAAATAAAATAAAGTGTTGTTCAGCCTGCTGGCTGAAAAACATAATACCTGAAGATAAGCGCTGCTGCGGCCGAAGGGCTGCTTTGCCCGGAAGGTGAACGAAGTGAAGCCTTTAGGCCGAAGCGACAGCGAAGCCTGAAGGGCAAAGGACGGAAGCTGAGAAAAGAATCGGCTGATGACAGCCCCAAATCAAATCCGGTTTTATTTTTTTCATGTTCAATCCATCACTTCATAATAAAAAAGAAGTGTAACTTTTTTTTTCGTGGTTTGTTGTTAAGGGGTGCATGTAAATTTGTTTTTGTATTTGACTGAAAAAAGAAATATGTCATCTGATTTGATTTGCGTGAGCGGTGCCAGAGAGCATAATCTGAAAAACATTGACGTTTGTATTCCGAAACATAGACTGGTGGTAATTACCGGCATCAGCGGCAGCGGTAAATCATCGCTGGCTTTTGATACGATTTATGCCGAAGGGCAGCGGCGTTATCTGGAAACCTTTGGCGCTTACTCGCGGCAATTTATCGGGAATATGGAGCGTCCGGATGTGGATCAGATTACCGGACTTTCGCCCGTTATTTCCATTGAGCAAAAAACCACAAATAAAAATCCCCGTTCAACGGTAGGTACGGTGACGGAAATTTATGATTTTCTTCGTTTACTGTTTGCCCGCATCGGAGTGGCCTACTCTTATGTAACCGGCAAGCCGATGGTAAAATGGACGGAAAAGGAAATTCTGGAAAACATTTATAAAAAATACAAAAACAGGTACGTCACACTGCTGGCTCCGCTGGTGAGAGGAAGAAAAGGGCATTACCGCGAATTATTTGAAGAGATACGGAAAAAGGGATTTGTGAAAGTGCGGGTGGATGGAGTGGTGCAGGAACTTCGTGCGGGCATGCAGGTGGATCGTTATGTGATTCATGATATTGAAGCGGTGGTGGACAGGCTTGAAGTGAACGAAGCAAACAAAGCAAGGCTAAGCCGCAGCGTGCAGCAAACGCTGAAGATGGGTAAAGAGTTGATGTTTCTTCTGGTGGATGACAAAGAGTTTGTACAATATTCCAAAAAGCTGATATGTGAAGACACGGGGATGAGTTATGAAGAGCCTTCGCCCAATACATTTTCTTTTAATTCGCCGTACGGCGCTTGTCCGGATTGCAAGGGGCTTGGGAACGTATATGCCATTTGCCTTGACCGTGTGATGCCGGATAAAAGCCTTTCGGTAAAAGAGGGCGGTATTGCTCCTTTGGGCGAAGAACGAAGCGCCAGCGTGTTTCAGCAGGTGGTAGCCTTTTCGGCAAAGCATAAAATTCCGCTGAATAAACCGCTGAACAGCTTGTCGAAGGCACAGTTGAATTTGCTGTTGTACGGCGATAAAGGTATAAATCCTTCTCTGACCATCCATCCGGATGATGACACCGTGCCGCATGAATATACCGGAAGTTATGAAGGAATCATTCCGATGCTGAAGCGATGGTTTATTTCGCCCTACAGTACGGATATGCTGCGGGAGTGGGTAGAACAGTTTCTGGATTTAAACGTTTGCGACGCATGTGGCGGCGCCCGGTTAAAGAAAGAGAGTTTACATTTTAAAATACTCGGGAAAAACATTGCGGAGCTGAGTGATTTTTCGCTGGATGAACTGGCGCTTTGGATTGACAAATGCGAGCCGAAGCTTGACCAAAAGCAACGAATTATTGCAAGAGACGTTATCAAAGAAATCAGGGATCGCCTGCAGTTTTTGCTGAATGTGGGTTTGCATTATCTGTCGCTGAGTCGCCCTACCCGAACGCTGAGCGGAGGGGAGTCACAACGGATACGGTTAGCTACACAAATCGGTTCGCAATTGCAGGGCATTACCTATATTCTGGATGAACCTTCCATCGGACTTCATCAGAGGGATAACCAAAAGCTCATTGAGGCCTTACAGCAACTGAGAGATATGGGCAATAGTGTGCTGGTGGTGGAGCATGACAAAGAGATGATGCTTTCGGCGGATCATCTGATAGACATCGGACCTTATGCCGGGCATCAAGGAGGGCGCATTGTGGCATCGGGTTCGCCGCAGGAAGTGATGGAAAGCCATACGCTGACCGCTGCATATCTGAAAGGACATCTGAAAATTCCCGTTCCGGCAGAGCGCAGGAAAGGGAACGGACGTTATCTGATTTTAAAAGGAGCTACAGGTAATAATCTTAAAAATGTTACGGTTCAATTTCCGTTAGGCATGCTGATATGCGTAACGGGGGTAAGCGGCAGCGGCAAATCCACGTTAATCAATGAAACATTATATCCTATTCTGGCGCGCCATATTTACGGCTCAAGACTTACGCCTTTGCCTTATAAGTCGGCAGAAGGTCTGGAGCAAATAGATAAGGTGATAGAAATAGATCAGTCTCCGATTGGCCGAACACCGCGGAGCAACCCGGCGACGTACTGCGGATTTTTTACGGATATCCGAACCTTGTTTGCTTCTTTACCGGAATCGAAGGTGAGGGGATATACTCCCGGGCGATTTTCATTTAATGTGAAAAGCGGCCGGTGTGAAGTATGCGAAGGCGGGGGCATGAAGGTTATAGAGATGAATTTTCTGCCCGATGTGTATGTGCGTTGTGAAAAATGTCACGGCAAGCGTTACAACCGGGAAACACTGGAAATTCGCTATAAAGGAAAATCCATTGCCGACGTGCTGGAAATGACGGTAGAAGAGGCGGCGGAATTTTTTAAATCCGTACCCTATTTGTACCGGAAAATCAAAGTGCTGGAAGATGTGGGATTGGGCTACATTACCCTTGGCCAGTCGGCCGTAACGCTGAGCGGAGGCGAAGCACAACGAATAAAATTGGCTACCGAACTTTCCAAAAGAGATACGGGTAAAACGTTTTACATACTGGATGAACCGACTACCGGCTTACATTTTGAGGATATACGTCATTTGCTGGATGTATTAAATAAGCTGGTTGACCGGGGGAATACGGTGTTGGTGATTGAACATAATCCGGACGTTATCAAAGCGGCTGATTATATAATAGATTTAGGGCCAGAAGGGGGTGAGGCCGGCGGGGGAGTGGTGTTTTGCGGGACGCCGGGGGGATTGATAAAATGGAAGAAGAGGTATACAGGCCGTTTTTTGATAAATGAAATAAAAAATCCTCCCGGACGGAGGACCTTGAAAAATGATAATACTTTCAGACAATAAAATCTAAAGGGAAAATCAGCTCAGCTTATCTACTTTTTCGTCAATGGCTTTCGGCGGTTTTACAAAGCCCAAAAGCAGTAAAAGTCCCAACACACCGCCGGCCAGCGAAATAAACAAACCGATGCCCGGTGATATTAATCCTTTACCGGAAGTTATAATTCTCAAAAGTGTAATTAAAGCAGCTAACGATATGCCGCCGAATCCGCCAAGAGCTATTTTTTTGCCCATGTCATCATAAGGTTCTGTTTTATTTCCGGCAAAACAGGAGTACACGGCTGCTGCAATGCCCAGCAAAGCCAGATATCCCCAACCGTGAAAGCCGTTGTAAGAATAACCGAAACCAAATGCCTTGGCGGTTACCCATGGCAAAATCAGGCCAATCAGCGTTAATGCAGATAGCAATAAAGTGTACATTTTCGATTTGTGTAATCCGGCTAATGGATTAGATGATGTGGTTTGTGACATGACGAATTTGATTTTGGTTTGGGCCTACTCGTTTGGCTTTTCGGCATCCGCCCCTGCAAAAAAACAGGTGTCCTGAAAGGAATCGGGAACTAATATAAGACAGTTTTTGAAATAAGAGTAAGAAAATTATTACATGTTAAAAAAAGATATTTCCTGAAAATTTTTCGGAAAGATCCCGAGGGCAGGAAAATTCAGAAAACCCGCTCATATAAAGACTGTTTACCTTTTAAGGGTACGGATTGGCTCCGATTTCCTGCCCGGCTTTTCAAGGAATTGAAAAACATCAGGTTCGGGATTCTTAGTTATGGCAATGAAAGAACTGCTGAGCGAATTGAATAATAATCAACGATTTATAAAATTCAATTTTTTACATAACATACTGGAATATCCGGACAAACCAGAAAAGTAAAATTTTCAGGCGTCAATAAAATACAGGACATCTTAACTGCCGCTTTGCTCTTCCGTTCGGCGTATTGGCTCCGTTGAGCCTCCAGCCCATTCTGAGTAATCCGGAAAAATAAGCATCGTTCTCTTTAGGGTCGCCCCGTTGCGTATTAATATATCTTCTGTTTACCGAAGGATTATAAAGATTTTCCCGGTAGGCAAGTTGCCGTGCCCACTGAGCCTGTTGAGGCGTAAGATAAACATCAAAATAGCGCGGGTCAATATATTTTTTACTGACGTCATCAATATAATCCGTGAATGTTTTCCGGTGCATAACTTCAAGGCCTATAAAAAAGTTTTCCTGTAAATAATATTTAAAACCAAATCCCATGGGAATCATCACCTGGGTAAGCGCATATTCTTTTCTGTCGGGATATTCGGCCATGCCCTGGCCTTCCAGTCTCAGCGGTTTTAATTCCACCCACATTCTTTTTCCATCCGGAGCAATGTATTCTCCTTTCGGATTAAAATGAAATACACCGACTCCCAGAAAACCGTATGGTCTGAGTTTTTTGGCCAGTCCGTCGTATTCCTCAAAAAAAACGGTAGGATAAATTTCTACACCAGTGTAGGCGTCCCATAAAACGGAGCGGAATTTCAGATTGCGGTAAAGACGGAAACGTTCGGCGCCGCCCTGGTTTTTAGCCTGCGCATCGTCTCCTTCCAGTTCGCCCTGATTGGCAGATAAACGAAATCCCAGCCATTCATTGGGATAAACATTTACAAAAAATCCTTTATTCACCTTGGTGAGCGGCAAATCAACGTCTTTGATAAAGGTTTTTCCGATACCGCGGTTTCCACCCAGATCGCCTAAAAAAAACATTGGGCCCAGTGCCAAACCTACTTCAAATTTTCCCCCGCCGAATGTTACAGATTGAGAAAAAATATATTTTGGCAATAAAAGAAAGGCAATGGAACAAACCCAAAAAAGTTTAGGAAAACGCAGATTCATGGGTATCAGATTTTCGGTTTTTCAAACAGGATTTTCTGCGCTAAACTAATCGGATTGCAGGGAAAATGATAATCCGGAATAACAATTTACCTCTTCTGAGAAATAAAAAAAGAAATCTACTACGGGAAATTACGCTTCGGGGAATTCGTAAATCATCACGATATGCGGAATGCCGTCTTCCAGATACACTTCGCTGCAGGGTTTAAATCCAAACGATTCATAAAAGCGTTTTAAATAAAGTTGCGCTCCCAGGGTTACTTTACAAACTCCATATTGCCGCCTGATATAATCCAGCGCCCTTTTCATCAATTCTTTTCCCAGGCCTTTTCCCCGTACATCGGGTGAGGTAACCACCCTGCCGATGGAGACCTCCGGAAAAGCTACTCCGGGCGGAAGAATGCGGGCATAAGCTGCCAACTTATCCTCAACCCAGCCCATCAGATGCGCCGAGGGCTGGTCACGGTTATCCATATCTTCATATATGCACTTTTGCTCTACGGCAAAAACAATATTCCTCAGCTGTAAGATGGCGTATAGTTCTTCCACGTTAAGTTCAGTAAACTTCTTTATGTTCCATGTTGTTGTCAACATTGTTTTTTTTCAGATGACGGAGATTCATGATATGGAAATAAAACAGAAACTGAAATGATTTTTTATTCGTTTATATAAATGCAATTCCGGTATTCCGTAGTTTAAAATTACTATTTCAGCTTTTTTTCAATCAATATACCTTTAAAAAAAATCAGTCATATTTTTCATTGCTCAATACTTGTATTTATCTTTCCAAAGTTGTTTCAGGCGGCTGCGCATTTCTTCCTCCCGCGGATTTTTGCCGGGTTCATAAAATTTCATTCCCGAAATTTCTTCAGGTAAATATTCCTGCGGCGTAAAATGATTTTCATAGTCGTGAGAATATTCGTAATCTTTTCCGTAACCCAGATTTTTCATCAGCCGGGTAGGGGCATTTCGTAAATGTAACGGAACGGGTAAATCACCCGTTTGGCTTACGGTTTCCAGTGCTTTATTTATTGCCAGGTACGATGCGTTGCTTTTGGGGCTGGTTGCCAGATAAACCGCACACTGCGAAAGGATGATTCCGGCCTCAGGCAACCCGACTTTGTGTACTGCTTCAAAAGCGGCATTGGCCAGCACTAAAGCGGTAGGGTTGGCATTGCCAATATCTTCGCTGGCCAGAATAACTAACCTGCGGGCAATAAATTTAATGTCTTCACCACCTTCCAGCATCCGGGCCAGCCAATACACCGCTGCGTTGGGATCGCTGCCTCTGACGGATTTGATAAAGGCTGAAATGATATCATAGTGCTGCTCGCCGCTCTTATCATACAGCGCAATTTTCTTTTGTGCGGTTTCCATCACCAAGGCATCCGTCAGTATTACCGGGTCATCGGCATAATCAAAAACCAATTCCACCAAATTCAGCAACTTGCGAGCATCGCCTCCCGACAACTGAATTAAAGCCCGTGTTTCTTTTAGCTCAATTTTCTTTTGACGAAGTTTTTCATCCGTTGCTATGGCTTTGTGCAGCAGGGTAAGCAATGCGCTTTCATCCAGTGGTTTTAACACATAAACCTGGCATCGGCTGAGCAATGCCGCATTTACTTCAAAAGATGGATTTTCGGTAGTGGCGCCAATCAGAATGACTGTTCCTTTTTCCACCGCGCCTAACAGCGCATCCTGTTGGCTTTTATTAAAACGATGAATCTCATCAATGAACAAGATGGAACCGGGATGTTTCTCCGAGTGCTCAATAATTTCCCGAATCTCTCTTACGCCGGAGCTGATGGCGCTGATCTGAAAAAAAGGTTTTTTCAGTTTTTCCGAAATAATCCGGGCAATGGTGGTTTTACCCGTACCCGGCGGGCCCCAGAAAATCATGGAATATATTTTGCCCTTTTCCAGCGCCTGATACAAAATGCTTCCCGGACCCACCAGATGATCCTGGCCTACCACATCGGATAGTTCAACCGGCCTCATCCTTTCTGCAAGCGGAGACGTCGTTTTCACCGGCACAAAGTAGCAAAATAGTTTCAGTCAGAAATATAAAAAATCAGTTTACGTGTTGTCTCAAAAACCGGTCAATCCGGTTAAACGAATCGGTAAGGGTAGCGCCAACCCAACCATGGGCTTCGCCGGGATAGAAAACATATTCATGGGCCACCCCGTTGGCCTGCAGCCGGTTTTTCAGCATTTCAGATTGTGAAGGGGAAACCACTATATCAAGCCCGCCCTGTAATATCATAGTAGGAGGACTTTGCGGAGTGACAAAATTGTAAGGACTGGATTGAAAATACAATGTAGCGTGGCTGACAGGCGTACCCCCCGTAACCTGCCGAAGCAACTGAGGTATGGTAGGGTTGGGCGGACTGTTATAAAATGACACCAACTCCGTAGGACCGAAAAAATCGATTACCGCTTTTATCTTTACGGGTGAGTTGTATTTGTACGCCTGAAGCAACGAAAGATGTCCTCCTGCACTGGCGCCAACCAGTACAAGTTTGTCTGAAATCTGATACTCCTGTCTTTTTCCGTAAATAAATTCTACCGCCGCTTTTACGTCGTTTTCCTGTGTGGGAAAAAGATTGTTTGTGCCATCGGCCAGACGGTAATTTATGTTGAAAATGGCGTAATCCGGTAATCTTCTCTTTAAAGTATCCACAAACTGACTGAAATCACTCTTATCGCCTGAAACCCATCCGCCCCCGTGTATCATGATGATAACTTTCGTGCTTCGTGTATTTCTTCCGGCAGGAAGATAAACATCCATTTTTTGCTTTGGGTCTGTTCCGTAAGCTACATCCGGTCGGGTTTCTGCCGGCAGGCTCACCTTCTCTTCTTTCTTACAGGAAAAGATAAGCGGGGCTGAAAGAACGATACTGTAAAAAAAGGTTTTCATGTTTATTGCCTTCTGGATATAAAGATAGTAAAAACTAACCGCTACGCATACTGCAACTTTTCAATACGCTTTTGTGTTTATTAACATTATAACTGCAAACAAAAAACGATTTTTTTCGGAAAAAGGTATTGTAAGTTCAGGCCATAAGTGCAATTTTTTTAAGTATCTAAGTTCAACTGATAAGTGCAACACAAGAGGTTGAAAGAAAGGAGTCCCGAAGTTTCGAGACCGCCTTTCAATTGACCAAGTTCATTTAAACTTATGTTGCGATGACAAATTATAAACAACTGGGTCAAGAGCAAAGGTATGTAATTGACCGATTATTAAAAAAAGGTAAAAGTCAGGCAGAGATAGCCGTTGCTGTAGGGTGTCATAAATCTACCATCAGCCGCGAGCTTAAGCGGAACACCCCCAAACGAGCCCCAGGGGTAAAAGAGTATGATCCGGAAAGGGCTCAACTGAAAACCGATGTCAGGCACCCAAAGAAGAATAAGCACAAGGTTTTCACAGAAGCTATGCGCAAACAAATCGTGCAGCAATTGAACGGTAAGGAAACTGAGACCAGAGCTTATTGCCGTAAATGGCCGTAAGGACAATCCAGACTTTGTCAGTCATGAAACCATCTATCGGTGGATATAGAATATGAAGCATAGTCATAAACGAGAAGATCAGCCTTATCAACTACTATACAAAGATTTAAAGCATGGGCGTAGAAGAAGAAAACGTGGAAATTACCACGATAACCGAGGTTGTATTCCTAATCGGGTATCTATTGAAAAGCGAGCTGCAATCGTAGAAAAGCGTACGCGATTAGGTGATGTAGAGGTTGATTTAATGTTAGGTAAAAACCATCAGTCCGGATTATTGGTCATTACTGATCGGGCTTCGCTTAGAACATCCCTTGTAAAAATATCAACCAGGGCTTCCAGGACAATCGCCAAATCAATCATTCGCAAAACGAAACCCTGTGCGCATTGGTTAAAGAATATTACCTATGATAACGACCTTGCCTTTGCTTTGCACTCATTGGTAAACAAAGAACTCAAGGCCCAAACGTTCTTTACTCATCCCTACACCTCTCAAGAAAAAGGAACGGTAGAAAACCGAATCGGTGTCCGGCGCAGGTTTTTCCCAAATAAAACCGATTTTACTAAAGTGACTGCCAAACAAGTGAGTCGAGTGGAAAAAATACACAATGAAGGACCTGTTCGAAAATTTAATTATCAAACCCCAAATGATATATTCATACAAAAATTAAACGTTGCACTTATTACTTGAACACAGCATACCGTTTGGGGCAGAAGTGAGACTGGCAATTTCGTCCGATTTTTTTTAAGTATTGAGTTAAACCAGCGAAAAACATTTACGGATTATATGGATGATATAAGTTCTCATTATGTTGAGAAACAATAATTGCTACTGGCAAGGGGGGATTTAAAGCGGTTGAGCTGGCTTACCGGGGAGACGAATTGTCGCAGGGAAATCTATCATATCCCTTGCATGGTGAACAAAAAGTGGCACACTTTCTAAAAAAGAATGGTATTTTTTTTGGGGAGTGAATTTTGAAATAAATACAGGCGTGTATCACAGAAAACGTAACAGGCATACTTATCGCGGTTTTTTAAGGTGCCCCACCCGTTTTTGATATAAAATGATTTGAAAATGGAGTGAGCACACCTTGTAAACCGGAAGAAACAACTTTACTTACGGCTTTTCCATAACGGCACCGCACTGCTTGCAGGTTCTCTTATCCAAATCTTCCCAGAAACGATTCATCACCGGAGGAAGTTGTTTTACAATATCGGTGACCACCAGTTTTTCTTCATGCAATTTATTTCCGCATTGTTCGCAAAACCAAAGAAATCCATCCGATTCTTTTTCCCGCTTTTTTTCAATTACCAGCCCCACGGTACCCGGGCCACGTTGCGGTGAATGGGGTATTTTAGGTGGCAGTAAAAACATTTCACCTTCATGAATCGGTATATCTTTAAATTCACCGTTGTCTATAATTTTCACTACAATATCGCCTTCCAGCTGGTAATATAACTCTTCGGATTCGTTGTAATGATAATCCTTGCGGGCATTGGGGCCGCCTACCACCATCACAATAAAATTTTCCGCATCCTTGTACACACACTGGTTGCCCACCGGCGGTTTTAACAAATCCCGGTGTTCATCAATCCATTTTTTCAGATGAAAAGGCATGCTCACAGCCATAGAAAAAATTTTTGTTGTTGGTAAAATTTATGGAAAGTTAAAAAAATAAATTTCAAAATTCAGCGAAAGAGTGGATGTGATTTTCTGAAGATGTAAAAATTGTAACAAAAAAGCGCAACTTTGATGTGAAATTCACAAACATAAATAGCTGTAGTTATTATGAATCTTTCTTTGAAAGGAAAAAATGCCGTGGTGTGCGGAAGCACGCAAGGAATAGGCTTTGCGGTAGCCAGAGTATTGTCGGAGTTGGGCGCCGGCTGTATTCTTATGGCCAGAAATGAGCAGGCTCTGATAGAAGCAATGAACAGTTTGAGTTGCGCGGAGGGACAAAGGCATGAATATTTTGTAGCAGACTTTACGAAGCCGCAAGAAGTGCAAAAAGCTATAACCGATTGCGTTTCCCGACATGCCATTCACATTTTAATAAATAACACCGGCGGCCCGCCGGCCGGCCCGATTTTAGAAGCCGATGAATATCAGTTTCTGATTGCTTTTCAGCAACACTTAATATGCAATCACATTCTTGTTCGTGCCGTAGTGCCCTCAATGAAACAAGTGGGTTACGGGCGCATCATCAATATCATTTCCACCTCGGTAAAAATTCCGCTGAACAATCTCGGTGTTTCCAATACCATTCGGGGTGCAGTGGCCAGCTGGGCCAAAACCTTAGCAAATGAATTGGGACAGTACAATATTACGGTGAATAATATTCTGCCCGGATTTACCCAAACCTTACGGCTGGAGACGCTCATTAAAAATATGGCGCTGCGTGAAAATACAGGAGTTGACATAATAGTTGAGAAATTAAAGCAAGAAGTACCGATGAAGCGATTTGGCGAACCTGAAGAGATAGCCAATGTAGCGGCTTTTCTGGCTACACCGGCTGCTTCATACGTAAATGGCGCCAGCATACCCGTTGACGGAGGCAGAACGGGTTCCATTTAAAAGCGCTTACATCAAATATCAAAAAAAAGACTCAGCTTTGCAAGGGTTCTGAAACAGCGTGAGCCTCTCTCTGCCATATCATCTTGAAAATTACATTGACGGTTATCTGATTGGCCCGTTGAGCGGGAGGTTTACAGAAAATGTAAATCCGGCCACAGGAGAGGTGTATTGTTTGACGCCCGACAGCAATGAGAAAGATATTGAGCTGGCCGTTCACGCGGCACGCAAAGCTTTTCCCTCGTGGAGTAAAACATCGGCAGATGAACGGTTCAATATTTTACTGAACATAGCCAAGGGAATTGAAGACGCAAAGGAAATGCTGGCGCTGGCAGAAACACAGGATACCGGCAAACCCTTGTGGTTAAGCCGGCAGGTGGATATTCCGAGGGCTTCCGCCAATTTCCGGTTTTTTGCATCGGCAATAAAACATGATGCTTCTGAAGCGCATGCTACAGACACCGTAGCGCTGAATTATACTCTGCGTCAGCCTTTAGGCGTCGTAGCCTGTATTTCGCCCTGGAACCTTCCGTTGTATTTGCTGACATGGAAGATAGCCCCGGCGCTGGCCGCAGGAAATTGTGTAGTGGCAAAACCCAGTGAGGTGACGCCTGTCACAGCTTTTCTGTTATCCCGTATTTGCCGGGAAGCAGGACTACCCCCCGGGGTTTTAAACATTGTTCACGGTACGGGAGTCAGCGCCGGAGAAGCTCTTGTGGCTCATCCGGAGGTTAAGGCCATTTCATTTACCGGCAGCACAAAAACAGGGGCACGAATAGCATCCCTGACGGCCGGACAGTTTAAAAAACTTTCGTTGGAGATGGGTGGCAAAAATCCGTCCCTCATCTTCGCCGATTGCAACTGGGAAACCATGTTGCAGGAAACTATCCGTTCTTCATTTTCCAATCAGGGTGAAATTTGTTTATGCACCAGCCGTATTCTGGTTGAAGCCTCTGTGTATGAAAAATTCAGAGAAGAATTTGTTCAAAGAGTAAAGCAGTTATCCGTCGGTGACCCGCTGGATGAAAACAATTACGTGGGGGCTATTGTTAGTAAAATTCATTATGAAAAAATTCTCAGGGCTATTGAAACCGCCAAAAAAGAAGGAGCCACTGTTTTATGCGGGGGCGAAGCAGTTCATCCGCAAGGACGTTGTGCAAACGGATATTTTATAACGCCCACGGTTTTGGAAGGGTTAGGACCTGAGTGCGAAACGAACCGGATTGAAATCTTCGGACCGGTTGTTAAGCTACAATCTTTTAGGGACGAAACAGAAGCTTTGCAACTGGCCAATGCTTCGGGTTACGGCTTAGCTGCTACCGTTTGGACTCAGCATCTCACCCGTGCCCATCGTATAGCCGGACAACTGGAATGCGGAATAGTATGGATCAACTGCTGGATGCTCAGAGATCTTCGCACGCCGTTTGGCGGAATGAAGCAAAGCGGATTGGGACGTGAAGGCGGGTGGGAAGCGTTGCGTTTTTTTACCGAAGCCAAAAATGTTTGTATTCGATTATAAAACCGTTGCCGTATGTCGTTAATAACGGAATCCAAAAGAGCGGCTTCGCCCATTGGCGCCTACCCGCATGCCCGCAGGGTAGGCAATCTGTTGTTTTTATCAGGTATGGGGCCCAGAAACCCGGTTGATAATTCTATACCCGGTTTGAAGCTCAGCAAAAAAGGAAAAATCAAAAAATACGATTTCGCGGCACAGTGCCACGCCGTTTTTGCCAATGTGAAAGCCGTTTTGGAAGATGCCGGCAGTGCTTGGGATAAGATTGTGGACGTAACCGTGTTTCTGACAAATATGAAAGACGATTTTCCGGTATTTAACAAATTGTATTCCGAATATTTTTCCGGAATACAGGCCTGCCGGACTACGGTAGAAGTCAACTGTTTGCCCACACCTATTGCCATAGAGCTTAAAGTGATTGCGACGGTGTGACCGAATTTTTATGAAACCTGAAAATTTATTCAGGGTTTTGCCATTCGCCGAAATTATTTTATAGTAAGTTCAAGTCATAAGTGCAATTTTTTTAAGTAGCACTTGATTAGGAGTTAAGTAATTAAATTTTCTTACGG
>JAOAGO010000049.1 GCA_026415715.1 Chitinophagaceae bacterium
AAATGGAGAGGGCTTGCCAGACTCTGTATTTTTTGAGGCTGGGGCAGGGGGGTGAGGTGAAAATTTTCAATTCAGATTTTCCGGTTCAAAGAAGAAGTTTTGGATTTAAAGATGTCATTTCATTTTTTTGATGTAACCAAAGCTGACACTTCATTCAGAACAGTCTTTGAAGCTTCACATCTGAAATGAAACTGTAAAATCCGTTTTTGAGGAAGATTTAGGATATGTTGCTGTGGAAGAGTTTCTTTCCAAACCGGAATCATGAAATTTTGCCTCACCCCCCTAACCAATGTTTTTTTAACAAAGGAAATTCCGTTTACCCCCTCTCCATTCGCCAGCGAATGGAGAGGGGGGCAGGGGGGTGAGGTGAAAATTTTCAATTCAGATTTTCCGGTTCAAAGAAGAAGTTTCAGGATTGAAGAATGTGATTTCATTTTTTTATGTAACCAAAGCTGACGCTTCATTCAGAACAGCCTTTGAAGCTTCACATCTGAAATGAAACTGTAAAGTCCGCATCAAAATTCCGGATGATTCCTTTTGTTCAATTTTCAATTGCTTAGTGCAAATTCCGTTCAAATAAAAGTTTTATTAAAACATTAACACAATACATATGCTCACCCTTTACTCTTGCACGTCATTTGAAGTGTTATGAACAGCTGTGGAAAAACGATGCTGTCCTTCATTTCTAATTACAAACTAACTTTGTATGCATTATTATAGCACCATGACGATAAGCACAGAAGATAAAATCAAACGAAAGGCGGCATTGCTCACGTTGCTCTTCATTGGATTGTTTACCGCTACTGCTTTTTACCTGAAGTGGAGTGTACCTGAATTTGAAAAAACAACATTCGAACCCGGTGTGGAGGTAGAGCTTACGCTGCCTGAAGTTCCCGAGCCTGAAATACCCGAAGACGGTGGTGGCGGAGGAGGCAACCCGGTTCAGGCAGCCGGCCCGCGGGGCGAAGCGCCAGAAGTAAAACCGGCGCCCGGCCTGCCCGAAGATTCCGACGAACTTGAAGATGACCCCAAAAGCGAAGCGCCTGCCATTACCAAACCCATCGTTACCAAACCGCAGGCCGTAAAAGTCGTAAACAAATCCATTGAAAAAACTGAACCACGCCCCGTAGAAACCCCCGCACCTCCCAAACCTAAAGCCGTGATGGGTAAAACCACATCAGGTACCGGCACAGGCGGCGGCACTACCGACGACTATGAGCGTTCCGGCGGGTCGGGTACCGGTGCAGGCGTAGGTACTGGCAGCGGCACCGGCGGCGGAAGAGGAAGTGGAACCGGTGGTGGAGCCGGAAGCGGCTCGGGAGGCGGCACCGGACCACGGGTAGTAAGAGGCGACAGAAAAATCGTACGCTCCTATTCCTTTGAAGGCGACCTGGACAGGGCAGTTATTTATGCCAATATTCAGGTCTCGCCCGAAGGGATAGGAAAATTTATCAGCATCGCCAAAGGTTCCAGCAGCACCTCCAGCGCATACAAACAGGCCATAATAGAATATCTTCAGCATATTCGTTTCGATAAAGCCGACCACGAATCCATGGTAACGGTTCAGTTTAACTTTTATGTAAACTGAATTTCAACTGCGCATATCAATTTCTATCTTTCCTTTTCAGTCTTTTGTGTTTATATTTGATAAGAATGGGCATGTGTTGCCTTCTGACACCTTAAAGCCCTCATTCCTTGCCGGTCAAAAAAATTGACTATGAAACGAATGAAAAAACCATTAAAAACAGCAGGTCTCTCACTGCTTGCGATTCTGTTGCTTTTAATTACTGCTCCCTTTTTATTTAAAAAACAAATCCTCACGCTGGTGAAGCGGGAAATCAATAAACAATTAGACGCTACAATTGATTTTTCCGATGTTTCCGTTTCGCTTATCCGTCATTTTCCTAAAGCCACCATTCGCATAAAAGACATCAGCATTGCGGGAAAAGAGGATTTCAGCGGCGATACGTTGTTCAAAGCTTCATCCGTTGATGCAACGGCAGATATTATCAGCGTTATCAAAGGAAAAGACATCAACATTCAGGGCGTTTTCCTGAATCAGCCGCATATCCGGCTTCTCGTCAACTCTTCCGGAAAAGCAAACTGGAACATTGTAAAAACAACGCCCGATACTTCGGCCGTGAAAGATACCGCGCCTTCGCCCTTTCGTTTAATGCTGAACCGATATAAAATCACTGACGGCGAACTGGTATATGACGATAAAACAACTCAAACTTATCTCTCGCTGAAAGAGTTAAATCATTCCGGCAGGGGCGATATGACTGAAAACCGCTTCACGCTGGCTACCTTTACGGAATCGGGCGCCGTGCGGTTTATTCAAAACGGATTACCTTATCTTTTTGATATCCAAACCGAATTAAAGGCCGATATTCAGGCCGATAATACTACTCAAACCTACAAGGTAGAAAATGCAAAGCTGCAACTGAATGCGCTCACCATTTCCTGCAACGGACAGGTGAACATATCAAACCCCGACAGTCTTTATACTGATTTCAGCTTCAGTTCACCCTCGCAGGATTTCAAAGATATCTTTTCACTCATTCCCGCCGTATTCACCCGCGACTTCAGTAGCATCAAAACCGGTGGGAATTTTTCGCTTCAGGGATGGATAAAAGGATACATAACCTCGGACCGGCTTCCGGCATACGACCTGAAACTGAACATCAACAACGCTTTCTTTCAGTATCCCGACCTTCCGAAACCCGTTAAGAATATTCAACTGAATGTTCATGCCCAAAATCCTGACGGAAAACCGGACAACGCAGTGATAAATATCCCCAAAGGTCATCTTGAACTGGATAAAGAGCCGTTTGACTTTCATTTTGTATATAAAAATCCTGAAACCGTACAATGGCTTGATGCCGGCATAAAAGGAAAAATCAATCTGGCAGATATAACGCAATTCATTCAGTTGCCTTCAGGCACAAAACTTGGCGGACTGATATTTGCTGATGCATTTGTCAAAGGGCCACTGCGGGCTATTGAAAAACAAAGCGGGCCTTTTCAGGCCGGCGGTTTTTTTGATATCAGCGGATTGTTTTTCTCGAGCCGCGAATTTCCTCATCCTGTACAAAACGGTAATTTAAAAGTTACCTTAAACCATCAGGGCGGAAGCGCTGATAATACGGTAATTCATGTGCAAAAAGGGCATGTGGAAGTAGCCGGCGACCCGGTGGATTTTTCACTTCATCTTACCCGGCCCGTTTCGGCAGCCGAATGGAAAGGTGATGCATCGGCCCGCATCACGCTGGAAAAATTCAGTCAATTTCTGGCTTTGCCGGCCGGAAGTTCGCTGAGCGGAAAAATACAGGCCCAAATGAATTTTCAGGGAAGCAATGCGGCTTTGGCTAAAAAGGAATACCGGAAAATACTCTTTAACGGCAACGCCGAAGTTTCACAAACAAAATATGTATCCAAAGAATATCCCGGCGGAATCATGATATCTTCGGCTGCGCTGTGTTTGCAAACCGCAAATATTACAGTATCGGGATTATCCGGTGAATATCTGAATACTAAATTCAATGCATCAGGCAGTCTGGAAAATTATATGGAGTACTTATTTGCCGGAGCGCCTTTAAAACTCAACCTCACCGTATCGGCCGATAAAATGAATCTGAACGACTGGATGGGCACCGCACCGCCTGCCTCTGCTTCTCAGGAAAAAAGAAGTGCAGAAAAAAGTACCGGAGCGCAGCCTTTTATTGTGCCCGGAAATATTCATGCCGGACTGAACGCTTCGGTACAAAAAGTAAATTATGACAACGTAGAATATGAGAATATTTCCGGTTTTGTGGAATTGAAAGATGAAACCGTGTGGCTCAGAAACCTCAGTGCCGAAGCGCTGGAAGGAAATTTTACAGTGAACGGTTCATATTCTACAAAAAACAATAAACAGAAACCGGAAATTTCTTTAAGCTACGACATCAGAAACCTCAATGTTCAGAAAGCTTTTTATGCATACAACACTGCGAGGTTTCTGATGCCTGTCGGTAAATTTTTAGCCGGCCGGCTTCATTCCCGGTTGTCCATGACCGGCAATCTGGACGAAATGATGACGCCCCTGCTGAACAGCCTCACCGGAAAAGGGAATCTACTTTTGGTTGAAGGCATACTGGAAAAGTTTGCCCCGCTGGAAAAAGTTGCCGAAGCGCTGGATATTGACCGTTTGAAGTCCATCACCATGAAAGAAATCAAAAACACCATTGAGTTTGCCAACGGAAAGGTTTTTGTCAAGCCCTTTAGCATGAAAGTAAAAGAAATTGACATGGAGATCAGCGGATTTCACGGACTTGACCAGTCGCTGGACTATAACCTGAAAATGAAAGTGCCCCGCAGCCTGATGGGCACAAAAGGTAATGCAATGGTTAACAATCTGGTTGCAAAGGCGCAGTCAAAAGGAATTCCCGTTAGCGCAGGCGAGTACGTGAATCTTTTGGTAAAAGTAACCGGAACCGTAAGCAAACCTGAAGTGCAGGTGAATCTGGAAAAAATGGCCGGCGAGGTATTGAAACAAGCAGAAGAACAAGTAAAGGAATTCGTAAAAGCCAAAGCAGACAGCCTGGCCGGCAAGGCAAAGGATACGCTGAAAGTAATTAAAAAACAGGTTGAAGAAAAGGTCAAGGAAAAAATAGTCGAAGCCGGCATAGACACCGCCGGATTAAATATAAAAAACGTAAAAGACACACTGAAGGAGCGCATCAAAGACACTTTAAAACAGAGAGCAAAGGATACGCTGAAAAAGAAATTAAAAAATATATTCTTTAAAGAACAGAATTAAAGATACAGGCATACGGTACGGCTGAATAATGATTTTATGTGTTCTTTCCTTTTTTTATTAAGCATTCATTGTTTATTAAATTATGCGGAAAGAATCCGCACCTGTATTGGTTTGATGAGATACTTATCTTTACGCCAGAATTGAATAAAAACATCCGAATGCGGCAGTCCGACAACTGTATCAGGGTGTTTTTGTTGAATTTCTTATTCCGGCCAAATGACACGTGAAAGGAAAAAAAGAATGATTTCGGTGCTGGAGAAAAGGCAAACCGGCATCACGGTTGTGCTGGAGAATGTTTTTGATCCGCACAATATATCGGCCGTTATGCGCACCTGTGATGCCGTGGGCATTCAGGATATTTATGTACTGAACACAAAAATTCCGCGCCATCGCAAATGGGGCAAAAAAAGTTCGTCCAGCGCTTACAAATGGTTAACCATTCATCAGTTCGACAATGCAGAAGAATGTTTTGAAAGATTACACAAAAAGTATGACAAAATTCTGACAACCCATCTGAGCAGCGACGCACAATCGCTGTACGAGTTGGATTTAACCGGGAGCGTGGCCCTGGTATTCGGAAATGAGCACAGCGGCGTAAGCGAAGAAGTACGGAAACTGGCCGATGGTAACTTTTTGATTCCTCAGGTCGGCTTTATTCGGTCATTAAACATCAGTGTGGCCTGCGCCGTTACGTTGTACGAAGCCTTCAGGCAAAAATTTCTTGCCGGTCATTACAACCGCAAACAGTTGGATGACGTCAGGGTTCAGGAACTCTTCCGTCAATGGACGGGAATTCCTGAACTCAACGATTCAATCAGTTAAGCTATAACCGTAAAACAACTCTGCATGAAAAGGATTTTTACTGCATTTGTCATGAGTCTGATTGCGCAAAAGGTATTGTCGCAAAATATTCCTGCCGTAAAAATTACCGATGTGGAAAAGATGATGAAAGAGTCCCGCGGCCCCATGATCATTAATATGTGGGCCACCTGGTGCGGGCCCTGCGTGGAAGAGATGCCTTACTTCATTCAGGAAACCCGAAACTATAACAAAAAAGCCGGTGCAGACAGCATTCAGCTTGTTTTCGTTAGCCTGGATTTTAAGGAGTCGTATCCTGCCGGAATCAGCCGATTTTTATCCAAACAAAAAATCAGGGAAAAAGTAGTCTGGCTCGATGAAACCGATGCCGATTATTTTTGTCCCCGTTTCCATCCCGATTGGTCAGGAGCCATACCGGCCACTTTGTTTGTAAATCCCAAAACCGGATACCTGAAATTTATGGAAGGGCAAATCTCTCATACCCGTCTCAAAAAACTCATAAAAGAAATGATGACAGTTCAAAGCGGCGGATAATTTTTTACGTCAATCAGGCCTTTTGATTATCGGGTTTTTGACGAAGCTTTATACAGTAAATAAAAAAAATGAATTGCCGCCAGTAGGCTTATTGACGCCATCAATATACCCATAACACTTCCCGAGACGATAGCCTTACGAAAGGCAAAACCGAGAAGAATGAAAAAAAGCACCATCAGAGCGCTAGTGATAACTTTAGAGAAATTCATAACAGCGGTTTCATATAAGATAAAAAAACCTGAAAATTCCATAAAGTCGTTTATTTGTTATTTACCGGTCTGAATATTTCATTTATCTGAAAATTGCTTTTGCAACGAAAAGGCGGTGAATGCATGTACACCTTAATTAAAAAAAAACGGAGCCTGCTGCAGGCTCCGTTCATACAGATTTCCTTAATTATGCTATCTCAGAAATAACATTTCTCTGTACTTCGGCAAATACCATTCTCTGTCGTCCACCAACAGTTCCAGTTTGTCCACATGATAGCGGATAGCATCAAAAAAGGTGTCTTTTACTTCGGTTTGATAGGCAATGGCTTTTTCCCGGGTGTTTTCGATTTTGTTGCATTTTTTCCGGGCTTCAATCATTTTTTCAACCAGGTCGCTCGTTTTATTGATATGTTCTGAAATTTTTTCCAGTATCTGCTTTTGATTGGCGTAGGCTTCTTCCGGCAATCCGGCCTCTTTTAAACCTCTGATATTGTTGGCTAACAAATTCTGGTAGCGTATCGCAGCCGGCAGGATATGGCTTGTGGCCAGTTCACCCATAATCCGGCTCTCAATCTGAACCTTTTTAATATATTTTTCGAGCTCCACTTCATGACGGGCTTCCAGTTCCTGATGCGTATAGACATGATTGTTTTCAAACAACCTTTTTGCTTTTTCGGTTACCATGGCATCCAATGCATAAGGGGTGGTTTTTACGTTGGGAAGTCCTCTTTTCTCAGCTTCTTTTTGCCATTCTTCGCTGTATCCGTCGCCTTCGAACAACACGTTTTCGCTTTTCACGATGTATTCGCGGATGACATGCATAATGGCGATTTCTTTCTTTTCGCCCTTTTCTATCAGAGCATCTACTTCTTTTTTAAAATCTTTCAACGTTTGCGCCACGATGGTGCAAAGGGCGGTCATGGCATTGGCACAATTTGCCGAAGCCCCCACGGCGCGGAATTCAAATTTATTTCCCGTAAAAGCAAATGGTGAAGTGCGGTTTCTGTCCGTATTATCCAGCAATAATTCGGGAATACTCTTATGGATATCAATTTTCAACATGTTTTCATCCGTCTCATCCATGGTATCGGTTACTCTTTCCTTTATTTCCTGAAGCACTTTGGTAAGGTACTGCCCGATAAACACGGAAATAATGGCCGGAGGAGCCTCGTTGGCGCCCAAACGATAGTCGTTAGCTGCCGATGCAATGGAAGCCCTGAGAATATCGGCATAATCGTGAACCGCCTTAATGGTATTCACAAAAAAGGTAAGGAACATCAGGTTGGTTTTCGGCGTTTTTCCGGGCGCCAGCAAATTAACACCGGTATCGGTAGCCATGCTCCAGTTATTGTGTTTCCCGCTACCGTTAATTCCGGCAAAGGGTTTTTCATGAAACAGCACTCTGAGTTTGTGCCGCCGGGCCACACGGTCCATCACATCCATTAAGAGACAATTATGATCAACGGCAACGCCTACTTCTTCAAAAATGGGCGCACATTCAAACTGGGCCGGCGCTACTTCATTGTGTCGGGTGCGCAGGGGAATTCCCAGTTTATAGGCTTCTGTTTCAAAATCACGCATACAGGCATATACTCTTTCGGGTATTGAACCGAAGTAATGATCTTCCAACTGCTGATTTTTAGCGGCCAAATGTCCATATACCGTACGTCCTGTCATTACCAGGTCAGGACGGGCATTAAACAATCCCTCATCAATCAGAAAATATTCCTGTTCCCAACCCAGCGTGGCAGTTACTCTGGTAATATTTCGGTCGAAATAATGGCATACATCAACGGCAGCCTTATTCAGCGCATCCAGCGCTTTGAGCAGGGGAGCTTTATAGTCCAGCGATTCTCCGGTATAAGAAACAAATATGGTAGGAATACACAAGGTTTTTCCCTGTCCGATTTCCATGATAAACGGGGGAGAAGAAGGATCCCATGCCGTATAACCCCTTGCTTCAAATGTAGCTCTTAATCCGCCGCTGGGAAAAGAGGAAGCGTCGGGTTCCTGCTGTACCAGGGCGTCGCCGTCAAACTGTTCAATGGGCGTACCATCGCTTTTTATGGTGAAAAATGAATCATGCTTTTCGGCCGTCGTGCCGTTGAGAGGCTGAAACCAGTGTGTGAAATGCGTTACCCCTTTACTTTCGGCCCAGGCCCGGATGCCGTTGGCTATCTGATTGGCCATGGAACGGTCAATTTTTTGACCCGCTTTGATGGAAGACTTCAGGCTTTTAAAGGCTTCATCGCTCAGGTATTCACGGGCTGTTTTAAGATGAAAAACATTGGTAGCGAAAAGGGAAGAAATTTTACTGGGACCCTCAACTTTTGGTTCAGGATAGCTTGTCAGATTATGAATGGCATTAAAACGTAACGACATAAAAAATTTTTTGGCAAAAAAAATACTTGATATCTGAAAAATCAAATTTTTTTACCTAAATTATATATTTTATTTTGAAAATGTTGGAAAAAAACGGATTATTTTTCAAAAATTTGAGAAATAATGATTACTTTAAGCAAAAAACTAAATATTATTTTTATTTTTAATGTTATTGAAAAGTAATTGAAAAATACGTTTCCAATCAATATATATTAATAAAGGAACGAATAAAAGCGGAAAGACAACACTTCGGTAACGTACGATGGCGCCAAGATTATTGACGCTGAAACCAATAGCCAATAATACTGAAACTGAGAAAAAAATACTGAATAAAATGAAAGGCCTGGGGGGATTTAATTTTAAACGCAGGAAGAAAAAAATTAAAAATAACAGTAACAATATGTTGATTTCGGTGGCTGCAGCTAAAGACAAAATATGTTTTACATCATCGGGATGAGGACGTAAAGCCGAATTATTAAAGGCCTGGGGTGCATTTCTTACAAAGCTGAAGAAATGCGGTTCCAGTTTTTTAACCTGTATGGTACTTCCTCCCGGTTTATGAAGTAAAAAGGCTTGTTGTTTATCTACTACGGACTGTGGAAAATCAAGGCGGGGATGTATAAGTTTAGCCGTAAAAAAAAGTAATCCCGAAATCAGATAGGTAATCCCGAAAACTTCCAGCGATTTTCGGGGAAAGCGATGGGACAGCATCCAGGCCGCAAGTGCCGGTAAAATTAAAAATATCAGAAAGTTGCGAAGGAAAAGCAACAACAGGAGTCCGGTAATAAAAAGAATAACTTTCCGGAAAGTCCATCTATTCTTTTTAAGTGCGAAATAGGTAGAATAGGTAATCAGGCTGATTCCCGTAAATATGAGTCCCTCTTTATGCAAACCGCTTGTCCAATACAGGAAGGAGGGAATAAGAAAGCTGAACAGCATCACTTCGGTTTTACGGGTCGGAAACGCATCGCTCATCACCCGAAAAAGGGCAACCCCTCCGAATAATGTCAGAAAACTATAGAATATTACATTGACATAATAAAATCCCTGACTGAAGATGTTGAACAGTGAAAAAATCTTGATTATAAAATTAGCCTTTACATCATTCCAGTAAGAGTCAGTACTGCCGAAAAATTTATACATCCCCTCGCGATAAGGATTTCTGAACAGATTGGTAAAATATTCTTTCGGATTTTCAAAAAGAAGTCTGTATTCCGAAATACTTTCGGCATGAAGGCTCCAGGTATCCTGCATTTGCGCCAGTCCGCCATAGTAAACACCAATCCAGCCATAAAAAATACCGGCCATGACTTTTAATAAAAATACAATGATAATCTGCGGCGAGGTAAGTCCGGAAGCCTTAAAAAAGGAGATGCGGGTACTTAACCAGGCAAAAAGCAAAAGATAGGCTATAAACAGCAGGTATTCCAATGAAAAAGTTTTTTACTGCAAATTAATAAATTTGAAGCAACCTTCTGTGGTTCTTTTCATAACGTTTTAACTGATGAAAAATTTCTTTAAAAAAGAATTCACGAACCATATTTCTTTAGTTTTGTCGAATGGAAATCAGTGTTGAAACCGCAAGAAAACTTCGTCTTACGGATGAGGAATTTGAACACATAAAGCAAAAACTGGGAAGAACTCCCAACTTCAATGAACTGTGTGCTTTTTCCGGTATGTGGAGCGAACATTGCAGTTATAAAAACTCAATTATCTGGTTGAAAACCTTACCGAGAGAAGGCAAACGAACCATGGTAAAAGCCGGAGAAGAAAATGCCGGATTATTGGATATTGGCGACGGGCTGGCTGTCGTTTTTAAAATAGAATCGCACAATCATCCTTCGGCCATAGAACCTTTTCAGGGTGCCGCAACCGGCGTGGGCGGTATTCATCGGGATATTTTTACCATGGGTGCAAGACCGGTGGCTGCACTGAATTCATTACGCTTTGGAAATTTAAACGAAGAAAAAACGCAACACTTGCTGGCAGGTGTTGTTCACGGCATCGGACATTACGGAAATTGCTTCGGCGTTCCTACCGTTGGTGGCGAAATTTATTTTGAACCTTGTTATCACACCAATCCGTTGGTCAATGCCATGAGCGTTGGTATTGTCAAAAAAGGGAAAACCGTTTCTGCTGCCGCCGTAGGCGTCGGAAATCCGGTGATTTACGTGGGAAGCGCTACCGGAAAAGACGGCATAGGAGGCGCATCATTTGCCTCAGCCGATATCACGGAAGAAAGCGCTCAGGAATTGCCTGCCGTACAGGTGGGCGACCCCTTTCAGGAAAAAAAATTGCTGGAAGCCTGTCTGGAGGTGATACAAACCGGCGCTGTGGCGGGCATGCAGGATATGGGCGCGGCCGGAATTATCTGTTCTACTTCCGAAATGAGCGCCAAAGCCAATACCGGCATGAGGATTTATCTGGATAAAGTTCCCACAAGGCAACAAAATATGAAAGCCTGGGAACTTCTGCTCAGTGAAAGCCAGGAAAGAATGTTGCTGGTAGCACATAAAGGAAGAGAACAGGAAGTAATGGATATCTTTTCAAAATGGGATTTACCCTGTGCCGTAATCGGCGAAGTGACCGATGACGGAATGCTTGAATTTTTAATGAACGGAAAAACCGAAGCATTGATTCCCGCCAAAGAACTGGTATTGGGTGGCGGCGCACCGCAATACAACAGAGAATATCGTGAACCCGCTTATTTTCAGGAAATCAGAAAATTCAATATTGAATCGGTTCCGGACCTGAATCATGAGCAACTCAAAGATGCCGCATGGAAACTGATTCAATGGCCAACGATTGCTTCCAAACGCTGGATTTACCGTCAGTATGACAGCATGGTAGGTACAAACAATGTAACTACCAATGCCCCGGCCGATGCGGCAGTGATTGTTATCCGCGAAACGGAAGAAACAAAAAAAACGCTCAAAAAAGGACTCGCGCTGACTACAGACTGCAACAGCCGTTATGTTTTTGCCGACCCGTATAAAGGCGCCATGATTGCCGTAGCGGAAGCCGCCCGAAATATAGTTTGTACCGGAGGTATTCCGCTGGGTATTACCAATTGCCTGAATTTCGGCAACCCGTATGACCCCGAAGTGTATTATCAGTTTGTATATGCGGTAAAAGGGATGGGTGAGGCCTGCCGGAAAATGGATTTGCCGGTAACCGGAGGAAACGTCAGCTTCTACAATCAAAATCCCGACGGCCCGGTATTCCCGACACCTACTATAGGTATGGTAGGGCTTGTGGAAGATGTAAATGAAATTATGACTTTATCGTTTAAAAAACCGGGTGATGTTATTTTTCTTTTGGGCAAATGGGTTAATGATATTTCTTCTTCGCAATACCTTGCCCATATTGCCAAAGTAGAGTTTTCGCCTGTGCCTTATTTTGATCTGGACGATGAAATGAAACTTCAGCATGTTGTAAGCGATTTAATTCAAAAAAAACTTATCAGCAGCGCACATGATGTCAGCGAGGGGGGGGTCATTGTAACCCTGTTCGAAAAAGCTTTCCCCGGCCAGCTGGGTTTTTCCGTAACTGCTCCCGGATTCATCTTTTCAGAAAAAGAATTGCAACGTAAAGACGCCTTTTGGCTAGGCGAAGCACAAGGAAGGATTCTCGTTTCCTTGCCAAAAGAAAAAACAGAACCGTTTGTATCCTGTCTGCAATCTCACGCCCTTCCCCATTTCTGTTTGGGGCACGTAACCGAAGGAAATATTGAAGTGGAAGGTGTTTCATGGGGACAGGTTCAGACCTGGAAAACGGTTTACGATACGGCCATCGAAAATTATATGATGAAGGAAAATGCCGGCTCTGCGCTTACCATGCTGTAATGCTGAGCGATAAATTAAAATCTGAACCTGCATGTCATCTGATTCAAATATACTGATTACCGGCGCAGCCGGTTTTATCGGTAGCTATCTTTTGGGATATTTAAACCGAAGAGGAATCCATCGCATCATTATTGCGGATGATTTTACGAAACATAACAAGTTGCCGAATTATCAAAACAAACAATATCTTCTGAAAATAAACAGAGACGAATTGTTTGATTATCTGAAACAGCAGCATCCGGATATTTCGTTTGTTTTTCATCTGGGCGCCCGAACCGATACGACGGAATTTGATTATTCCGTTCACCGTCGCCTGAATCTGGAATATTCGCAACAACTCTGGAACTTTTGTGTATTTAAAAAAATTCCCTTTATATACGCCTCCAGCGCGGCTACTTACGGTACAGGCGAAGAGGGATACAATGATGATCATGAAATCATCCCCCGTTTAAAGCCGCTGAATCCATACGGCCGTTCAAAACATGAATTTGATCTGTGGGTTTTAAGGCAAAATGAAACACCGCCCGCCTGGGCAGGTTTAAAATTTTTTAACGTGTATGGGCCCAATGAATATCACAAAGGAAGAATGGCCAGCATGGTTTTTCATGGTTTTCATCAAATTCATCAAACCGGAAAAGTGAGGCTGTTCCGCTCTCATCGTCCAGACTTCCCGGACGGCGGCCAGAAAAGAGATTTTATCTATGTAAATGATATTGCCCGGGTTTGCGAGTGGATGATGACAAGTATGTTATCCGGTAACTGGAATGTGCTCTGTAACGGTATTTATAACCTGGGCACCGGGCAAGCAAGGACTTTCTACGATCTGGAAAAAGCAGTATTTGATGCCCTGAATAAGCCCGTACAGATTGAGTATTTTGATATACCTGAAGATATCCGGAACTCGTATCAGTATTTTACTGAGGCAAAAATGCAAAAGCTCCGGTCTGCAGGTTATCAGGCGCCTTTTACTTTACTGGAAGAAGGAGTAATAGATTATGTTTTGAATTTTTTATTGCCGGAAAAATATTTTTAAATAAAAATTTTCATGAACAGAAAAATTGCCATTCTTGGGGGAGGAAATCTCGGCGCTGCCATAGCTGAGGGATTAATTCAAAGCCGGTTTTGCAAAGCTCAGGATATCACCATTACACGACGACGAACCGAGTTATTGAAAAAATTAGCTCAGAAAGGAGTCAATATCACTTCGGATAATAAGAAAGCTGTGGCAGAGAATCAGTTAATAATTCTGGCTGTAAAGCCCTTTCAGGCCCATGAAGTGTTGCGGGAAATAAAAAAACACCTACGGCAGGAGGCGCAGCTTGTTTCCGTAGTTACGGGACTTACCATTCATGAAATCAAAGCTGCTTTGGGTAAGAAGATAGCCGTGTACCGTGCCATGCCGAACACTGCCATTTCCATCAGGCAAAGTATGACCTGCCTTGCGCACGACGGCGCATCTGCGGAACAAATCAAATTTGTAAAAAACATTTTTGATGCCCTTGGACAGACCGTCATCATTGACGAAAAGCTGATGGATGCAGCGACGGTTCTTGGCGCCTGCGGTACGGCATACGCCATGCGATACATCAGAGCCAGTATTCAGGGAGGTATTGAAATAGGATTTGATGCCGCTACAGCCACCCTCATTTCGGCTCAAACCGTGAAAGGGGCAGCTGAATTACTTCTCCCTGTCTCTTATACACATCTGACTCTGCCGAC
>JAOAGO010000004.1:0-60836 GCA_026415715.1 Chitinophagaceae bacterium
ACCCGTAAGAAAATTTAATTACTTAACTCCTAATCAAGTGCTACTTAAAAAAATTGCACTTATGACTTGAACTTACTACATGAAATTTCAGGCGCTTGTTTGCTTTGCTTTGTTTTTCACGGCAGCCGTAGCGGCAACGGCTCAGGCTGATTCATCCGGCAGTGAAAAAATGTTGTACGCGGAAAAGGACGGAAAAAAAATGATGTATCAGCACAGACGCTTTTATGTTGTTACGGTAAATGAAAATGATTCGTTGACGAAGTTAAGCGGACGGTTAATCCGTGTGTGGGACCCGGCTATTGTACTGCGCAAAAATGCAAAGAGTAAAGAAACACATACAATACCCGTGAATCAGATTGCAGAGGTGAGGCAGCGATTTTCTCCGGAAATACCTGTTTTATTTTTACTGGGGGGCATGTGTCTTGCGGCGGGCATATCGTCTTCCTCATCCGGCTCATAAACCGGCCATTCTTTTCTTGCCGGTTTGGGCGATGTGTTTCCCAAAGTAATTGGCGTATTCGGGGGCATATCGGTTACCGTTGCTTCTGTTTTTTTAGTTGACCGCCTGCGCAAATATAAAAAAGCTAAAAAGGGTTGGCGTTTTTTTATTGGTTATAAGTAGCCGAAACGTTTGGCAAAGCGTATTGTCAAAAAAAACGACGATAGTTTTTCTTTTGCCGGAAGGTATATTCTGTTTCGGGCTTGCAAGGGTTCGTAGTACGGCGCAGGGGGCGACTCCGTATTCTTTGCTGTGTTGTGAAGAATATACGGCGGACTGACAAAGGTTTTTTGCGTTATTTCTGAAAACAGGCAGGCATTTTAATCTGTATTGTTATTTCCTTTTTTTCTGCGGGATTTTTTTTGTTTCATTTTCTTTCTTTTTTCGGCACGCTCCAGCGCCCGCAGGCTGATTTGCCCGACCAGCTCTACCGCGCCGCTTTCTTTTTCCGTTTTTTTCTGCACGGCGGGTTCTGCTTCTTCCGGCGCTTCGGGGATTACACCCTGTTCGTTGAGGGCTTTGATTTTTTTTACCTGTTCAATGGTGAGGGACAGTTGTTTGTTACTTTCCGGCAGCGCATACCACATAACGTTGTTAAAAATGTCTTTTTTTACCAGCGACGCTTCGCCTTTGGCGAGTTTCAGCACGTCGCAATCTTCCGGAAAATGTTGCAGGGCTTCCAGATAAAGGTCTAATTCATAGTTCAGGCAGCACTTTAGTCGGCCGCACAGGCCGCTGAGTTTGCTTTGGTTGAGGGAGAGGTTCTGATAGCGGGCCGCGGCGGTAGTTACTGATTTAAAATCGGTGAGCCATGAGCTGCAGCAGAGTTCTCTACCGCAACTGCCGATGCCGCCTACTTTACCGGCTTCCTGTCTTGAGCCGATCTGGCGCATTTCCACCTTTACCCTGAACTCGGCGGCATATACTTTTATCAGTTCGCGAAAATCAACCCGGCCGTCTGCGATGTAGTAAAAGGTCGCCTTTTTTCCGTCGGCCTGTATTTCCACTTCGGTAATTTTCATGTCCAGATTCATCCGTCGGGCAATGGCACGGCTGCGAATCAGGGCTTCCGGCTCTCTGGCTTTGTTTTTTTTCCAGATTTCCAGGTCTTTGAAGGAGGCTTTCCGTAGCACTTTTTTCATCTCTTCGTCATGTTCGGATACGCCTTTTTTCTTCAGTTGCAGCCTTACAATTTCTCCGGTCAAGCTCACTTCGCCTACGTCAAAGCCGCCTACGCCTTCTACGGTTACCAGGTCGCCTTTTTCAAAAACATAGCGGGTGGTATTGAGAAAAAAATCTTTTCTTGACCCTCTGTTGAAGCTTACTTCAATTACTTTACAGGCATTGCCAACGCTGGGCATGGTAAAATGGCTGAGCCAGTCAAATGTGTTCAGGCGGTTGCAACCGCCGGTGGAACAGCCGCCGGCCACGCCGTTTTGTCCTTTGTCTGATTTAAATACACTGCAGGCAGCACAGGCCATAACCGATATGCTTTAAGCAACAAAAGAATGCAGCGAAAACGGGGAAAATAATCTCAGTGCAAAGGAATCACACGGACTTTTTGTTGTAGTGTCGTAACCAAAGGTCGAAGGGTTACGCGGTGTAAAAAGCCGTATATATGTATAGCAAATGCAGTATTCATGGTTAAAAAGAGGTTATTTTCCCAGTTCCTCTGCCCGTTTTGCATCACGAAAAATCCTCACCGGGGTGAGGCTTATTCGGACAAAAATACAACCTTATTTTTAATTATATGGTAGATTTTGATGGTGAGGGCATGAAAGAGCATTTTGGCATTGGCATTTCGTTCCAGATAATAAATGGCATTGTCTAATTCCTGCAGAATGGCTTGTTGCTGAGCCGGGTCGGAAAAGCGGTTAATGCGTTCTGCAAAATCTTTTTCAGAATCCAGCATATGTTGAGTAGCGGGAATTTGTATTTCTTTATCCTTTCCCGAACTGCCGGCATAAAGCAGTATGGCCTGATGAAGCAAATGATTAAAATAGCGAAGCAACTGTTTTTGTTTCTCCCGTCCCAGAGCATTTACCTGTTCTATCCATGCGTTCTGGGCAGCAGGCCCTTTTTTCAGAATGGCGTTGAGCCAATCCCTGAGCAAGGCCTGCCAGTCTTCTTCGGCATGTTGTACCATTTGCAGCGCGGCCCTGTAATTTCCTTCGCATACGGCGGCTACACGGGCTGCCACAGCGGGTTCGGTGTGATTTCTGCTGACCAGCGCTTCTTCCACTTCTTTTGCCGTTAGCGCCGGTATGCGAATCATCTGGCATCGGCTGACGAGAGTAGGCAGAATCCGTTCTTCGTTTTCGGCCACCAGAATAAATACGGTTTTGGGCGGCGGCTCTTCAATTATTTTCAGCAGTTTGTTTCCTTCCTTATCCAGCTCTTCAGGCATCCAGAGGATCAGTATTTTGTATTCGCTTTCGTAGCTTTTCAGGCTCAGCTTGCGAACAATATCGTTGCATTCTTCAGCGGTGATTTTTCCCTGGCTGTTTTCTTTTTCTTTGATGCTTTCAATCCAGTCAAATAAATTTCCGTAAGGATATTGCTGCACAAATGAGCGCCATTCAACGATAAAATCGGTAGCCACCGGTTTTTCGCCGGCTTTACGGGTTACGGTAGGATACGAATAGTGAATATCGGGATGGACTGATTTTGCGGCTTTGATACATGAGGGGCATTGGCCGCAACTGTCTTCCGGCGGCTGCGGATTTACGACAGGCGATGTTTCAAAAAGCGTTAAAGAAGCGCTTTGGTGTTTCGTTTGCCGATGTGTTTCACAGTTAATATACTGAGCAAAGGCGAGCGCCAGCGGTAAAGCACCGCTTCCTTCTTTTCCCAAAAACAAAAGAGCATGAC
Source organism: Chitinophagaceae bacterium (assembly GCA_026415715.1). Classification (GTDB taxonomy): domain Bacteria; phylum Bacteroidota; class Bacteroidia; order Chitinophagales; family Chitinophagaceae; genus JJ008. The sequence goes on from JAOAGO010000004.1 coordinate 3,371, forward strand.
TTAGCCTGCCGCGGTGAAACATGGAAATAAGCTGTTTCTTTATTGCATCCTGGCCGATAACATCGCTGAACCGCATAAAGGCGAAAGTAAACAATTGAAAATAAAAAAAGCAATGCTCCAGCAGCATTGCCGATAATTTACAGGAAAGTGAAACGATGTTTCAGTTCAGCCATTTAAGTATTTCCTCGCTCATGGGGGAGGTGCGGGGACTGAAGGTGGCCACCAGTTCCCCTTTTTCATTAATCAGAAATTTTCCGAAATTCCATGTTACGGGATCTTCCAGTCCTTTTTTCCGCGCTTCTTCTTTCAGCCACACATAAAGGGGATGTGTGTCTGAACCTCTTACCGAAATTTTTTCGGCCATAGGAAAACTCACGCCGTAATTTTTTTTGCAAAACTCTTTAATCTCGCTGTTGCTGAGGGGCTCCTGGCCTGCGAAATTATTGGCAGGAAATCCGACAACAACCAATTTATTTTTATACTTCTGATACAGGTTTTCAAGCCCTTCGTATTGCGGGGTAAGTCCACACCGCGAGGCTGTGTTTACAATCAGAATTTTTTTGCCTTTAAAATCGGAGAAACGGATTTCTTTCCCGTCCAGCCCGGGAACGCTGAAATCATAAATAGACTGAATGTGTAAAGCTGCAGACAGTATCATGGCGATGAGTATTGTTTTCATGTTTAAAAATTTATTTTAAAAAACAGTTCAGTTCAAAAAAAGTTGGTCTTGAAGTTACTGCTTCTCAAAACAACCTAAATCCGGAAGTCCGACGGCACGGGGCTTTCCGTCCAGGTCTGTCGGAATCGGGGTTATTACTCCTTTATTAATAGCCGGCGAAGCGGATTTCAGCCTGAAGTTATAAAAGTTTTTAACTGTATTGATGCTGTCGAATACCGGATTCTGATTTTGGATGATCTGATTCGTGGTAACATGAGTAGGTGTATTCTGTACTTTCCACAGCGAATGGTCAAAAACAACGGTGAAGGGTGTAGAGCCGGTTTTTTCCACTACCACTTCGTTGTTTACGATTCCGTTATCGCCCCAGAAAATACAGTTTCTGAACAAGGCAGAAAGCGGTTGTGTAGCGGCGCCGGAAAAATTATTCAGGTAGAGTACAGGAGCTTTGTGCTGAATGTAGCGGTTTCCGTAGCTGGCTACGGTACAATGTGTAAAATCATAAGCGCCGCCGAAGGTGAACACCAGATTTTTTCCGCAATTGGTAATCAGACAGTTTCTGGCGCTGACGGATGAGTTTTGGGTAATGATACCGGCGTCGTATGCATTATCCACAATACATTCATTTAACACTACTTTCGGCTGGCCGTTTGAAGAAGGCGCCGTGACGACAATGGCCTGATACGCATTTTGAATCACCGCATATTGCAGGACATTATTCACGGCGTTTTGAAGAAAAAAAATGCCCGGCCATGATGCGGGATAATCTTTATAAGGCTCGTCCAGCCGGTCGCCCTGAAAGTATACCCTGTCTGCGGAATCTTTCAGGCCGTTCACTTTTAAGGTGCCGTTTACTAATATAGGGGCATTGGCATTAACATAAATCCGGCATCCCTTGTTGATGGTGAGGGTTTGGTTGGGCTCTATGCGCAAAAAACCGGTGATGACATAGGGCAGGTCGTTATTCCAGGTTTCATTTGCCGTAATCACTTTATTTCGCATGAAACGGGCATTTCGGCCCCAGGCCTCCAGTTGAATATAGCGGTCTTTTCCATTGTAGCTGACCTGTATGCTGTCCCGAATGATGAAGGGCAGGTTACCCGAAGCGGGATTGACGTTTACCTGTACAAAAAGATAAATACTGTCTCTTGCGTTGAGGTCAATATTGGAAAAGGTATTGCCCGAAATACCGTCCACATTAAGTTTAAACGCCGAGGCATTGCCGCCGGCAACTTTAATCAGGTTGAGTTTTAGTTTTTTGTTATTTTGGTTGATGATGGTCAGGCGGCGATAAGTGGAGCCGGTGGTAACAAATACGGTGTCAAAGCGTAAAGTGTCGGCCGAAAAGGCCAGGATTGCATCCGGTGTTGTGATATAAGCACTTCTGTCGCAGGAAATAAAACCTGTCACACACAGCAAATAAAGCATCCAGAGCCGAAGGTGATTCATCGGTCAAAATTAATCAGGATTTGATTAGCGAAAGGCATAACAACAGGCAGCAATAAATAATTCTTTCGGTTGTGCTTTCAGCAGCTCGGCGCCGCAGGCTTCCAGCGTAGCTCCGGTCGTTACCACATCATCTACCAGTAAAATTTTTTTACCGTGAATCTGTGAAGCGCAGTTCAGGGAAAATTTTCCCTCAATATTTTTCCAACGTTCTATTCTTCCTTTACGGGTTTGGGTTTCGGTAAAATAAGGCCGGCTGACGACGTCATTCAGTACCGGCACATTCATCACCGACGAGATTCCTTCACATAACACAGCCGACTGATTATAGCCGCGTTTGCGTTCTTTGGGCGGGTATAGCGGCAGGGGGATTAAAGCATCAACATCAAAACGGCCTGACTTTAGCAGCCGAAGGCCCATCATTCTTCCCAGTTGCAAACCCGCCTCTTTATGCCCTTTGTATTTAAAGCGGTGTATGATGTTTTGAATGACGGATTCTTTTGTAAAATAAAACTGAGCCGTTGCCGCTTTCAGCGGGAGTCTTCCCCAGAATAATTTTTCTACGGGATTATCGGGATACCTTTCAAAATCTGTATGCGGCAAGGCCGCAAGGCAGGAAATACAAAGAGTGGATTCGGAATTGAGCATATCCGTGCCGCATCCGCAGCAAAGATGAGGAAACAGCGTATGCAAAAAAGCCTCTTTTATATCACGAACGATTTTTTTTATCATTTTCAAAAAAGATAACGGTACACTTCTTCCACTTTGCCGAAGGGAATGATTTCGATTTGGGTATTGTTTTTGCGGGTTACCTTTTGACCGGAGTTGTATTTTGAAACAATAATTTTTTCAAATCCCAGTTTGTCGGCTTCGGCTATACGTTGTTCAATGCGGTTTACCGAACGGATTTCACCGTTCAATCCCACTTCACCTGCAAAACAAATTTTAGGCGAGAGCGGAATGTCTTCGTACGAAGAAAGCAAAGCACAAAGCACGGCAAGGTCAATGGAGGTATCTTCTATCTTTAATCCGCCGGCAATATTGAGAAAAACATCTTTGATGCCGAAATGAAATCCGCCTCTTTTTTCCAGTACAGCCAGCAGCAGTTGCAGGCGGCGCAAATCAAATCCGCTAACGGTTCGTTGCGGCGTGCCGTAAACAGATTGTGTAACCAGGGCCTGCACTTCTATCAGTAAAGGTCGCATACCTTCCATGGCGGCGGCTATGGCGGCGCCGCTCAGCCATTCATCTTTTTGCGGAATAAGAATTTCGCTGGGGTTCAGAATACTTTTCATTCCCTGTTCGGTCATTTCGTATATGCCCAGTTCGGAGCTGCTGCCGAAACGGTTTTTTACCGTACGCAAAATGCGGTATGCATACTGCCGTTCGCCTTCAAACTGCAACACGGTATCCACCATGTGTTCCAGAATTTTCGGCCCGGCAATAGATCCGTCTTTTGTAATATGCCCGATAAGAATAACCGGTGTATGCGTTTCTTTGGCAAAGCGCTGAAATTCGGAGGCACATTCTCTGATTTGGGATAAGCTGCCCGGCGAAGCATCCGCAAAAGGCGAATGAAGCGTTTGCACGGAATCCACAATAATCAGCTGAGGCTTCAGTTTTTTTATTTCTTTAAAGAGAGAAGGAGTGGATGTTTCGGTCAGCAAGTAAAATTTTTCATTAGTAAATTCTTTTCCCTGGGCCAGGCGGTCGGCTCTCATTTTGATTTGCTGTTCGCTTTCTTCGCCGCTGATGTAAAGTACAGTAACGTCTTTCAGCAACAATCCGGTTTGCAAAAACAAGGTTGATTTTCCGATACCCGGTTCGCCGGCTACCAGCGTGATGCTTCCCGGAACAATACCTCCTCCCAGCACACGATTTAATTCCGTATCGGATGTGAGGATTCGCTTTCTTTCTTCACTTTTTACGTGATGAATTAATACGGAGCCTGACGTTTTTTTTTCGTTTTCATCCAACCAGAATTCATTACTGCTTCTCTGTTCTTTTTTTTCTACGGTTTCTTCGGTCAGCGTATTCCACGCATGACAAGAAGGACATTGTCCAGTCCATTTCACGCTTTCATACCCGCACTCACGACAGATGAAAACGGTTTTGAGTTTATTCATACATTAAAATTAGAGGGAAAAATTTTCTGACTCTTTGTAATTTTTTATATGCTTTGGTTTTTTTATGCTCTGAATAAATTTTCTGAGAATAATTTTGAACAATTACTTTCAGCAAAGCAGTTAAAATAATCGGGTCGCGGTGAAAAAGAAAAAGGGCCAATCCTAAGATTGACCCCCCTTACTTACTAACCCATTAAATTCTGTTGCTAAGTTACAATTAAGCGGCAGATTTCAAAATAAATTTTTCGTTTTTTAATTCGTTGTGAAAAAAATTTTTTCGGACATTTAAAATAACCCAAATAATTAAACAAAAAGCATAAATATTTTGTTTTATATAATTTATAAATGCTAAAAAAAATTCATATATTGTAATACCCTGAATTATAATTAAATAGATAGGTTTGCGGTTTATGACAAATTGTCTAATTGAGGAATTGGCATAATTTTAATTATATTTTTTAAAAAAAGATATCATGATGACCAACGACATTTTTCTTGTATCAATGATTTTTTTGGGTATCAGTTTTGTGGTATCGGCTATACTTAAAAGCAAGATAAACCGGTACAGTCAGGAGCTTTTATCCAGCGGTCTTACCGGCCGGCAGGTAGCGGAGAAAATGCTTCGGGAAAACGGTATTTATGATGTACAGGTGATTTCGGTAGAAGGATTTTTAACCGATCACTACAATCCGTTGAATAAAACAGTCAATCTCAGTCCGCAAGTGTACAACGGGACTACGGTTTCTGCGGCCGCCGTAGCGGCGCATGAGTGCGGGCATGCCATACAGCATGCTACTCAGTACGGGCCATTGATGTTTCGGAGCCGTATGGTGCCTGTGGTTCAGTTCAGTTCAATGATTGTGAACTTGTTGCTTACCGTTGGATTAATAACAGTTGCTGTCAGTCAGAACCCCACTATATTATTTATCGGTATTTTAGCCATGGCCGTTATAGTACTCTTTACTTTAATTACTCTGCCTGTAGAATTTGATGCCAGCAAGCGAGCCTTAGAGTGGCTGAACAGAACAAATATTACCAATTCAGCAGAATATCCTAAGGCAAAAGATGCCTTGAAATGGGCCGCTATGACGTATGTGGTTGCTGCAATGGCAGCTGTCGTTCAGCTTATTCAATACATAATGATTTTTCTTCATAGCAGAGAAAGACATTAATAAATATTAAAGTTAGTATATATAAAAAGTTTCGTTTTTAGTTTAAGTTTTTTACAAATTGCTTTTCAATTAATTAATTAATATTGGTTTATAACTTATAAATTTTCCTCATTAACAGCTTCTTCAAAATTTTTTTGTAATTATTTAACAATATTATAATTTCGCTCCACTCAAAATAACACTTATTTAAAATTTTTTATTTATGAAAAAAATTGTCCTGCTTTTCTTGAGCAGTTTTCTTTTTTTTCAAGCTGTAAATGCTCAGAATATAGAGGTAAGGGGAAAAGTTACCGATGATAAGGGTAATCCTGTCTCCGGAGCCTCTGTGGTCAGAAAAGGTACCCGGGTTGGGACTACTACCGATAACAACGGTAATTTTAAAATTACAGTACCCAGGGATGCGGTTTTAGTAATTACCAGCATAGGGTTTAATCGTACTGAGGTATCCGCTTCCAATGCGTCCAATATAGTATTATCTACTGCAGCCGGTGAAATATCGGAAGTGGTGGTAACTTCATTTGGTATTAAGCGGGAAAAGAAAGCGCTGGGATATGCGGTAGCCACGGTTGAATCCAAACTGCTTGAGCAAAGACCCGAATCGGATGTAGTGCGTATTTTAAACGGAAAAGCGCCCGGCGTGGATATTTTAAACACGAGCGGTATTTCAGGTAGCGGTACAAATATTATCATTCGGGGTGTAAATACCATTACGGGTACTTCTACCCCGCTTTTTGTTGTGGATGGAGTACCCTTTGATGCTTCCACTACGCCGCAGGCGAGTTTTGTTTACGGAAATACCACTTCCAGCCGCTTTCTGGATTTGGATCCTAATAATATTGAAAATATCAGTGTACTCAAAGGACTCAGCGCTACACTGTTATACGGAGAGCTCGGCCGAAACGGGGTGGTGCTGATTACTACGAAAAGCGGTAGCGGAAGAAAATTGCAGAAAAAATCCGAAGTTACCGTTACGCAATCTTATTTTCATAACAAAGTAGCCAATCTTCCCGATTATCAGGATACGTATGGCGGTGGATTCGATCAGAGTCTTAACCTTCTGTTTTTCAGTAACTGGGGAGCAAAGTTTGAAAATCCGCCCAGAAAAGTGGCACACCCGTATGACCGTGTGGCGTTGCATGCGGCATTTCCGCAGTTTAATCAAATACCGGGACCGAATAACGACACCATTTATGAGTTTAAACCTTATAACAGTGTGCCCCGTTTCTTCAGAACCGGTATTCTGGCTACAACGTCGGTAAATCTTCAAACAAGCGGACAGAATTATAATTATGGAGTTTCTTATTCTTATACATATGATAAAGGATTTACACCGGGTAATACGGTGAGAAAAAATAATTTCTCCCTTGGAGGGTCGGTAAAATTTGCCAATAAACTGGATGTATCCGGTACATTTAATTATGCTATAACGGATTTCAAATCTCCTCCGGTTTCTACCAGTTTTGGAAGTAATCCTACCGTATCTTCCGTATTTGGTAACCTTATTTACACACCCAGGGCTGTTGATATGATTGGTTTGCCCTGGGAAAATCCCTTGGATAAGTCTTCGGTTTATTACAGGGCAAATAATGACATACAGCATCCGTTGTGGACGGTAAATAACTCATTTACCGGACAAAAGATAAACCGCATATTCGGTAATCTGAAATTTACTTACCCTCTGATGAAGGGCATGAATCTTACCTATCGTGTCGGATATGACAACTATACAGACTATAACTATCTTTCTCAAAACAGAGGTGGGGTTGTAGGCCCTGACCTTATTTACAGAAGAGGTATTCACCGTACGGTACACGGTATAAATACTATATGGGATCATTCTGTTTTACTGGATTATGCAAAGACGTTGAGCTCTGCATGGAAATTAAATCTTGATGCCGGCTTCAACTCACAGGAAAGGCTTTATGAACAAAGCGGACAACGTAGTACACAGCAGCTGGTTTATGGCTTATTTGATCATGACAATTTTATTGTGCACGACAATTTTGATGAAGGAGGAGGCGAGTTGGACTTCAAGTCAAAACAATTGAGTATCGGGGTATTTACTCAGGCTACAATGGCTTATAACGAATATTTATTCTTCACCATCGGTGGAAGAAACAGCTGGACGTCTAATCTGGAAAAAAATAACAGAAGCCTGTTTTACCCCAGTTTTTCGGTTTCCTATATTGCCAGTCAGGGAATAGAAGCGTTGCGAAACAGCAAGAACGTAAATTATCTGAAAACCCGTTTTGGTTACGCTACCAGTGCTAATTTCGGATTCCCATACAGAACAAGACCTATTCTTTCTATAAATACGAATGTATTTGAAGATAGGGTAGGAAATGTAATCAATACCAACAGCATCAGCAATCGTCTGGCTAACCCGGATTTGAAACCCGAATTATTAAGTGAGTTTGAATGGGGGCTTGAGGGTAAATTTTTCAAAAATATTGTGAGTGTGGATTTGACCCTGTATCGCCGACTGTCTAAAGACCAGATTCTTGACAGGCAGTTAGACCCATCAACCGGATTTACCGTTCAATCCATCAATGCCGGAAATGTAACCAATAAAGGAATAGAATTAGGGCTTGGGGTAACTCCTGTCAATAATAAGAACTGGCGCTGGGAGCTGAACGCCAACTTTACTTTGAACAGAAACAAAGTCTCCGATTTACCGGATGATATCAAACAAATCGTAATTGATGGTTTCAGCAATGAAGGGTTGTTTGCCATTAACGGTCATCCTTTAGGTGTAATTCAGGCAAATTATGTGGTGAAAATTGACCCCAAAACATTACAGCCCACCGGCGATCCCCGAAAAGGTGTAAGATTAGTGAGTCCCAGCGGCGATTACGTAGCCTCTTCACAAATAGGGATTATAGGCGATCCGAATCCTGATTTTAAACTGGTGGGCATGAGCACCCTTTCCTTTAAAGGATTCAGTTTCCGTATGCAGTGGGATTGGACACAAGGCGGCGACATGCTGGCATATACACCCGGTACCTTAGTGGGAAGGGGTCTGACTAAAGATACGGATTTTGATCGCTTGCTTCCGTGGATACTCCCGGGCGTGCAGGCCGACGGCACTCCGAATACTGTACAAATCAGCACCAGTCAGGCATTCTTTAATAATTTCAGCGGATTTTTCAGCATGCAGGACCTGATTACATATGATGCCACGAATATCAGGCTCCGTGAAGCATCACTATCATACACAGTGCCCGGCAAATTATTAAGTAAAACTCCGTTTGGAAGCGCTTCGGTAACCTTTTCCGGACAGAACCTGTGGTACAATGCACCAAACTTTCCTAAATACACCAACTTCGATCCTGAAGTTTCCAGTTTGGGCGTAAGTAATGTAAGAGGGCTTGAATATCTGGCCGGCCCTACTTCCAAACGTTATGGGGTAAGCTTAAGGTTGACCTTCTGATTTTGAAATAAATTTTTTATATTATAAAAATTATGATTATGAAAAAAATCTGGGTTCTGGCGTTTATCGTAATAACTCTATTTGGCTGTAAAAAGCTGGATAACTATCTTGAAAATCCCAATAGCCTTCCGCCAGAAAATGCAAGTGCTGACCTATATCTGACACAAGCGCAAATCAGCTTTGCAAGCTTTTTCAATACAGCCTCTGATTTTGGTATGGAATTAACCCGAATGCTTCACATGTTCGGGCCGCGCTATGATAACGCTTATCAACCGCAGAGTTATGACGGTTTATGGACAACGGCCTACACCGGAGTTTTAAAGCATATTGACGCCTTGATTCCAATTGCCACCAATGAGAAAAAATTTGTAAATACGGCAATTGCGAAAACGCTTAAGGCCTACACTCTTATGACATTGGTTGACATGTTTGGTGATGTACCGATGAGCGAAGCCAATCAAGGGGTAAATAATTTAAATCCTAAACCAGAGGCAGGAGCCACCGTTTATAACAATTGTCTTGCTCTGCTGGACAGCGCTTTGGCTGATTTGAATAAGACCGCAGGTGCAAACCCCGGCGTTCTGGATCTTTTTTACGGAGGTAATGTAGCAAGGTGGAGAGCATTGATCAAGACACTCAAATTAAGAGCTTTTATTACCCTTCGTATGGTAGATCCTTCTGTAGGCTCAAAAATTCAGGCTCTGATTACTGAGAATGATTTAGTGGATACCGATGCGGAAGATTTTGAATTCAGATACAGCCGAAAAGGGGCCAATCCCAACAGTCGCCATCCGCGTTATGTAGCCAATCATACTTCAACCGGCGCGGGCGACTATATGGCTAATTATTTTATGTGGTGTCTGGTTCAGGAAAAAGGAAGCGGCGATGCAAACAACGATCCCAGGACTAGATATTATTTATATCGCCAACGCACTAACTATGCGGAAGTTGATGCTAACACCATTAACTGCTTTGGTCAGGCATACCCAGGACATTATGCCACTAATTTGACTAACCCATACATTGGTGGTACATATAACATGCCTTTCTGCTTGTTAATATCAGGTTACTGGGGCAGAGATCATGGAGATGATAGCGGAATTCCACCAGATGGACAAAGAAGAACTACGGTTGGCATTTACCCTTTCGGGGGTAGATTTGATAATAATCAGGGAGCTAATGTTGCAGTTGACTTTGGGGCTCAGGGAGCAGGAATTCAGCCTATCTGGCAGTCCAGTTTTACGGAGTTTCTAATAGCTGAATATGAGTTGCTGATAAATAACAATATTGCAAATGCCAGAACCAGAATGGAAAATGGCATCAGAAAGTCAATTAATAAAGTGATCAACTTTCCCGCTGCCATCGGCTATACAGAAACCATACCGGCAACCCGGGTGCCCGATGCTGCACGAATCAACGGTTATGTAAATAAAGTACTGAATGCATACGACACAAGAACAACTACCGGCGATCGCCTGAACATTATCATGAAAGAATTTTATCTGGCCTTATGGGGAAATGGAATAGACGCATACAATATGTACCGCAGAACAAACAAGCCGGACAATATGCAATATACTCTTACGGAAAATCCCGGAGTCTATATCAACTCCCACTTATATCCTTCAGTATTCGTAAACCGGAATTTGAATGCACAGCAAAAAGCAAATGTGGGCGTACAGGTATTCTGGGATAAAAATCCGCCAAACTCAAGAAGATAAACAAATAACGAAATTATAAATTAAATAATAAAAACTATGAGAAAAATTATTTCAGTATTAATCTTAATGGCACTTGTCCTTACATCCTGCAAAAAAGGACAAATAAACGGGGATTATCGTGAGCTTGGTATCGGTTCTTATCTGACCCGTGTAGCCATCGGAAACATTATTATAGATTATTCAAATCTCAGTAATTCAAAAGTAGATGTAACCGTAAGAGAATACGGAACTCCGGTTTCTAAGGTTATTGTATATGTTACAAAAGGAAGCTCGGCAACTACCAATAAATCGCTTTGGAAAAAAGTAAAAGAGTTTCCTTATAATGGCGACACGAAACTGGAAATCACGGCTGCAGAACTTGCCGCTGCTTTAAATATTCCCGTCACAGGTTTGGAAACAGGAGAAACTTATACTTTTTATAATCAGGCTGTCAGTAAAGACGGGCAAGTACACGATATAACCAATACTGGGTCCGGGTTTTACGGAAATCCAAATTACAATATGTTAATGACCTGGCAGGCCGTAGTAGTTTGTCCCTTTAATGCCGCAGCGTGGGGAGGTGTGGGTGCCGTATTTTCTGCCCGGGTACTGGAAGACGGATGGGCTGACTACTCTCCGGGAGATATTATTTCAAATATTGAAATTACCAGCCCTACCCAGCTAAAATTTAACAGAATGTGGCTCACCGATCCCTCTGATACAAGACCGGTTCTGGTTAATATTAATGCTGCTACCGGCGCAGCTACAGTGCCACGCCAGATTTACGGAGATTATGCCGCTTTTGGAATCTCAGACATTTCCTGTGCTTCTACGGGTACAAATAACTGGGTATTTTCCTGTGTAAATAGAATTACTCTCACATTGAATCATATGGCCGGTACGGTGAACTATGGAACTTACGTACTTCGTCTCCAAAAACTGTAATATCAATTTATTGCCATTCTGATCAGAAAAGAGCCCCCTGTTTCAAGGGGGCTTTTTTTGAAAAATGATGATTTAAAATTTTATCTCTTCATCATTCTCATCAAAAAAACGATACTCAGTGAGTTGGTAGTTGGTGTTTTGATGTAAATTGATTTTTTGTCCGTACTTTCTTCTCCATCGGGCAATTTTGTTATTCCAAAACCACCCTTTTTTGAGGTAAGCATACAGAATCGGATGCACAACCAGCGTTAGTTTTTTATGTTTGTGCGTAACCAGATAACTGATTGTTTTTTCAATTTCATCTTCCAGCAACAACGTAGATGAAATTTTTCCCGTGCCCCGACAGCTCGGGCAGGTTTCCTGCGTATTGATATTTATTTCAGGCCGCATCCGCTGCCGGGTAATCTGCATCAGTCCGAATTTTGAAATCGGCAGTATAGCATGTTTTGCCCGGTCTGCTTTCATAAATTCTTCCATCTTTTCATATAACTTTCTTTTATTTTCCGGCAGTTTCATGTCTATAAAGTCTATCACAATAATTCCCCCTAAATCACGTAAACGCAACTGTCGGGCTATTTCTTCTGCCGCTTCTAAATTCGTTTCCAGGGCATTTTGCTCCTGATTACTACCCACGCTTTTGTAGCCGCTGTTTACATCAATCACATGCAGGGCTTCCGTATGTTCAATAATCAGATAAGCACCACTGTTCAGATTTACCGTTTTACCAAATGATGATTTTAACTGTTTGGTGATACCCATCATATCAAACAACGAAGACCCGTTCTGATAATAGCTGACAATACCGGCCTTTTCGGGAGCTATTCGCAATATATAATTTTTTGCATCCTGGTATATCTCTTTACTATTTATGACAATGCGGTTAAAATCTTCATTTAACAAATCTCTGAGAATACTGGTCGTTTTAGCTTCTTCACTATGTATGCGGGCCGGGGCAGCAGCTCCTTTCAGGTTTCTTATAACCCTATTCCATTTTTCCAGCAGTTCCAGCAAATCTTCATGTAATTCTGCCGTTTTTTTTCCTTCTGCCGCGGTACGAACAATAACGCCGAAATTTTTGGGTTTGATGGATTCTACAATTTTCTGAAGCCGCTTTCTTTCTTCCGAGGAATGGATTTTTCGTGATACGGCCACAATATCATTAAAGGGAGTAAGCACTACCAGGCGCCCCGGTAAAGAAATTTCACAACTCAGCCTGGGTCCCTTGGCGGCTATGGGTTCTTTTAATATTTGTACAAGTAGGTTTGGTTTACCGCCAAGCACTTCGCTGATTTTTCCGGTTTTTAATATTTCCGGTTCAAGTACAAAGCGGGAAAAATCAAGAATACCATCGCTTTTATCCTGAATGCATTGGTGGGTGAATTTCAGAATGGAACGGATGTAGGGGCTCAAATCGGTATAGTGTAAAAAAGCGTCTTTTTCATAGCCTACGTCCACAAAAGCGGCATTCAGGCCGGGGATAAGTTTTTTCACCTTGCCCAGATAAAGGTCACCCACAGCAAAACGGGTATCGTTTTTTTCGCTGTGCAGTTCAACCAGCTTTTTATCTTCCAGCAGGGCTATTTGCACGCCATTAGAAGAGGCGTTAATGATAAGCTCTTTATTCATCTCCCTTCACTCTCCCCCTGACCCCCTTGTGGCGAAGCGCTTATCCGGTTGTGTAATTTTTTGCCGGAATATTTGAGTATGAAAAAATCAGAAAGCAAGCAACCGGATTCAAATAATCAGAATGAAACGGATTAAACCTGCTCAATAAAAACAAATCATCCGTAGTACATTCTGGTAAGAATAAACAATAATCAACGGTTCTTTTTCTTGTGCCTGTTTTTCCTTAAACGTTTCTTACGCTTATGGGTTGCAATTTTGTGACGCTTACGTTTTCTTCCACAAGGCATAATCAGTTTTTTAATGTTATTAAATGATGTTTATAAAATATTATTTTTCCAGTTCTTTGATTTTCTGGCGCAAAGCCGACAGCACGGTTTCGTTACGTATCAATTCTGTACTTCTTCGGTACCATTTTAGCGCTTCTTTCTTGTTTCCGGTTCTTTCGTAGGTTTCGGCCAGCAGCAATGCAGCTTCTGCATTTTCGGGCTGAAGCCGGCAAACTGTCTTAAATCGTAAAATAGCTTTGTCCAGTTGTCCGGATTGCAATGACCCCTTTCCCAAGAGAAACTGAGCGTAGGCATTTGTGCTGTCTTTGTCGGCCACCTCTTTGATTTTCATGATTCCTTCCATCGGATTGTCAGAAATTCCCCCCCACAGATAAACGGCTCCCAGCCCCAATTTGGATGAATCATTATCCGGATTTAATGTTAAAGATCTTTCAAATAAGTCTTTAGCTTCTTTGGCCATCCATCGTCTGATGGCCGGATTTTCCTGTATTTCAAGGTTTTCTAAAAAAATTTGGCCTACAAAGGTCAAGTTTTTTTCTGAATTTTCCAACCTGGCCGCTTCCGATAAATACCATAAGTACGGAATCAATGAACGGGCCGTGTCTCCCCAGAATCGGGCTAATTGTCGTGCAGTTTCAATTTTTTGAATCTGAGTTATCGTTTTGTTTTGCAAAATATCTTCAAGATGGTTAACTCTGTTTTTCAACCCGGCGGGTAATTTATTTTTTTCAGTTGTTAACACGGAATCAAGGGATAATGAATGAAGCGTTGGTTTGGCGTTTTGTTTTACGGATTGTTTTATTGTGCCCCGGGTATCTGCCAGAAAATAAATCAGTACGGCCGAAAAAATAGCTACCCATAAAGTTATTAGCTGAGGCTTCTTCACGAAAATGCCTTTTTATTCGGTTTAATGTGTTTGTAAGAATTAAATATCTGTTGCGTAAGTTAAATATCTTCTCCCGGGCCGCTATCCGGCTTCGGCTCTTTGAGTTTTTTTACTTCAGCCACAAATTCTTTTGAGGGCTTGAAGGCGGGAATATAATGTTCGGGAATGTGTACGGCAATATTTTTTTTGATATTTCTGCCGATTTTGGCAGCTCTTTTTTTAGTAATAAAACTACCAAATCCCCTGATATATATATTTTCACCACTGGCTAAGGTGTCTTTTATTTCCTTAAACATGGTTTCTAAAGTAACTAAAACATCTACTTTAGGAATGCCGGTTTTTTCGGCGATTTGGTTGACGAGATCGGCTTTTCTCATAATTTGGTTTTTTGAAAAGCATAACGAATATAGTGTAAAATTATGTGATATTCAACTAAATAGAAATATTTTTTTTGCCTATGGCATATTTATGTGAAAAAATGGCTGAAAACTTTAAAAAAATAATCCGTTCCGAAACATTCAGAAAAAAACTATACGGGTGGAACCTTAAGGAAAATGACCGCAAAATGCCCTGGAAGGGGGAAAAAGACCCATATAAAATCTGGATCAGCGAAATCATTTTGCAACAAACAAGAGTAGAACAAGGGTTGAAATATTATAATAAATTTATAAGTGAGTTTCCCGACGTGCATAAACTCGCTTCTGCACCGGAAAAAAAGGTTTTTAAACTTTGGGAAGGTTTAGGATATTATTCCCGATGCCGGAATATGTTGACTGCAGCAAAGTTTATTTCAAATAACCTCAATGGCCGTTTTCCCGATTCATATGAGAAAATATTATCACTAAAAGGGGTAGGAACTTATACCGCATCGGCCATTGCCTCATTTGCCTTCAATTTACCCTATCCGGTTCTGGATGGAAATGTGTTTCGGATTTTGGCTCGGATTTTCGGCATCAGTTTAAATCCCCGGAATACTTCAGGAAAAAAAGTATTTCAAGCCCTGGCCAATTATTTGTTGGATAAAAAAAATCCCGGTTTATATAATCAGGCGATGATGGATTTCGGGGCTTTGGTTTGCCGGCCGAAATCTCCCTTGTGTCATCAATGCGTGTTTAATAAAATATGTTATGCATACCTGCATAATCTTACAGAACAGTTACCGATAAGAAACATAAAAAAACCCGGGAGGAAAAGACTTTTTATTTTTCTCGTAGCCGAATATAAAAATGAACTCGCCATTGAAAGGCGGACAAACAAAGATATATGGCAGAATCTGTACTGTTTTCCTTATGTGGAATGGCATACCGATATCAACGATGAAAAAGAAGTTGTTTCATTACTGCAAAAAAAACTAAAGGTAAAATTCCGGAAAACATATTCTCTCACCCCCACATACATTCAGCAACTTTCACATCAAACGATACATGCAAGGTTTTTTCGTGCGGATGTGAAAGAAAAAATAAACAATTACATCTGGATCACGAAAAGTAAACTGAAAGATTATCCCTTTCCCGGGGTTATTAACCGGTTTTTGGATGACCCCCATTTTTTTAAAAAAGTTTAGAAAAAAAATAATAGATTTACTATATTCGGCGTCGGAGTGGGTAAAAAACGGAGTATTTGATAACAAAAATTTTAAGTCGGGTTTAAAATTTAATTTTTTTGAAATTTGCTATGAAAATGTTTTAATTTTAAAATGAAATTATAAGGTAAGAAGAAATTATTCACTTAAAGTCAAATGCATATGAGAGGCGTTAACAGAGTCATGTTGATAGGCAACCTGGGCCGCGACCCCGAAGTACAGTATCTGGAAGGAAATATTGCAGTAGCCAAATTTCCGCTGGCCACCACTGAAACGTTTAAGGACCGCTCCGGAAAACTGGTTTCGCAAACGGAATGGCATACTGTAGTACTTTGGAGAGGGCTAGCCGAGCTGGCACAAAAATATTTACATAAAAGCAGCCTGGTTTATATAGAAGGCCGGTTAAGAACCCGCAGTTGGGAGGATAAGGAAGGCAACAGAAAATTTGCCACCGAAGTGGTAGGCGATAACCTGATTATGCTGGATAAAAGAACGGATAGCGGAAATCAATCCGTTGCCTCCTCCGGCGAAAATCACCCGGAAGCAGCTCCGGATACCGATGAGCACAATTTCGGCGACCAACCCGAAAATCTTTCACTATAAAGCGGGTGCAATCATATATGCTGTTTTATCAAAGGGTCTGCCCGAGCCAATGTGCATTGCAAAAGATTGTCTTGGTACAGACTTTTAGATAAAAATTAAAAGATTTTGGATACTTTATCTGATACGGCCTTTTCAACTTTTATCCACTCCGGTTTCTTGTTTTTTCTTGCTGCCTTCACTCAGGAAATGACGTATGTGTCGCTCGCTTTTTTCATTCTTTTGTTTCTGATTTTTACTATTTCAGGATCGGAAGTGGCATTATTTTCTCTGAAAAAACAGGATATTAATATTCTGAAAACAAAGCAGCTGGCCTCAGCCAAACGAATTGTTTCGCTGCTGGAAGAGCCAAAGGAAGTATATGCTTCGCTGCTGATAGCCGGAACCTTTCTGAGTATCTGCCTGATTATTTTAGGTAACTTCATTCTTGACCAGTACGTTTCAATAACCCTGAAAAATCCGATGGCTACACTTTTGGTGAAGGCTTTTATCATTGCATTTGTACTCATTTTCTTTGGTAAAATGCTGCCAAAGGTTTGTGCTTCTCAGAATCCTCTGCGATTTGCCTACGGATCTTCGTGGCTTATTCAGGGTTTACATGCATTATTATATAAAATCAGCCGAAAAGCCGTTGGCCTGGCTGATCAAATCGGAAAACAAGCCGGGGTACGCAACAAACAATCCGAAAACATACAGGAAATGGATGAAGTGATTGATTCGGGAAATGATGATGATGTGAGCCCCGAAGAAAAAAATATCATGAAAGGGGTGATAAAGTTTGGAAACATTACGGTAAAACAAATCATGAAAAGTCGCCTGGATGTGTGTGCGGTACCTTACGAATCAAATTTCGGCGAACTGATACAAAAAGTAGAAGAGCTTCATTACTCCCGCCTGCCCGTTATGCGAAACAACAGCCTGGATGAAATTGCAGGAATTCTTTACACCAAAGACCTGATTCCTTATCTGAACGAAAATGAAGATTTTAACTGGCATTCGTTAATCCGCCAGCCTTATTTTGTGCCCGAAACCAAACTGATTGAAGACTTGCTGAAGGAATTTCAGCAAAAACGAATTCATTTTGCTTTTGTGGTGGACGAATTCGGGGGTACCAGCGGCATCGTAACCATGGAAGATATACTGGAAGAAGTAATCGGCGACATTAGGGATGAATTTGACGAAGATGAGCCTGTCAATAAAAAACTGGATGAGAACAATTACATCTTTGAAGGCAAAACCATGATTCACGATGCCTGTAAAATCATGAATTTACCCCCCGATACCTTTGATGCCGTCAGAGGCGAAAGCGAATCGTTGGCCGGTCTGATTTTAGAATTAGCGGGTGAGTTTCCCGAAGTGAACACGGTCATTACCTGCGGCGATTTTGAATTCACAGTGCTGCAATCCGGTCCAAACCGAATCCAAACCGTTAAGGTTACCATAAAACCATCCTTAGCCGAATAAATATGCCACTGCGATTTTGTTTAGTCTTTTTTTGCTTACTGCTTACAGTGTTGTGGGCCTGCAACAGCGATTATACCGTTGGTAAAAAGAAAGGTTATTTTAAAATTGATTTTCCGGAAAAAAAATATGTGTTATTTGATAAGCCGGGATATCCTTATACGTTTGAATATCCTGTGTATGCGCAAGTGGTAAAAGATTCTACCTTTTTTGATGACAAAGCCGAAGATTGGTGGATTAATATTGATATCCCTCATTTTAACGGCCGGATACATGTCAGTTATAAACCCGTTAATCCCAAAAATCACATTGATTCCCTTATCAGAGACGGATTTAAAATGGCCTATAAACAACACGTCAATATTGCCACGGGTATTAAAGACAGCCTGATGATAACGCCGAACGGCATCAGCGGAATCTACTTCAGGCTCAGCGGCAATACCGCCACGGCCAATCAGTTTTTTCTTACCGATTCAACCCGTCACTTTCTTCGGGGCGCCTTGTATTTTGATGCAACGCCCAACGAAGATTCGCTGGGCATTGTAAATGATTTTCTCAAACAGGACCTTTATCATCTGATAAATACGCTGCGCTGGAAAAATGGAAAGTAAGACCTGATTTATAAAATTTGCCACTCAAAAAATCCTTTTTTACATTGTCTTTCAAAGTTGCACGGCTGAAAATTCTCTTTTGATTTTTTTTACTGATACGGGCCTGAACTGAGAAACTTTCTTCTTTTGCGCGGATAAACTTCGGAATTCCCTTTTTGTCTTTTTTTCATTGTTTTTCACAACCGTGTTTTTCTTTTCATGGTCAGAGACGTCAGTCGCATTACTGTTTTCAATAAACCGATTTTTACCGGGTAGCACTTTTACTTCGGCTATTTCTTTAACCGGTTTGTACAGGCCAGCCTGATGTTCCGGTTGATGATACATGGCCCTGAATTCTTGTGTCTGGCGGGCTTTATTAAAATCGGAAACACCGTAAATGCCGGCGCCTGTCATCAACGCGGCGCCAATTAAAAATATAGGTTTCATAAACTAAAATTTAAATTCACCAATCATGAAAAAAGGTTATTAAGTTGCAAATGATTTCAGATAGTTTTTCCCCTGTTTCCATATTATCCATTCGGCAAACAGCATGTTGCCGATTACACTGATCCAAAGCGATATTTCATAATTTTTCAAATGATCCCATCCCAGGAGGTAAAAAAGGATGTGATAAATACGAAACGTTACGGCCGTCAAGCGCCATCGCATAGCTTCGTATCATCCACAGTTTGTGTGCCAAAACGTTTTTTCTGATAATGGTTGATAATCCGTTCAGCGTGGTGATAAACCACCAAACCGCCATAAACATAAATAACATGCTCTCGCCGATATTTCCTTAGGCAAAAAACGACATGTAAAAACCGGTAGGCGCACCTAAGAATAAAACCACGAATACATAAATTCGTCCTGCAATGCGGTGAATTTGTTTGACTTTTTTGAGAATATATCTTGAAAACTGAATCTATGCAGTACCGATACAAAACGAGCCGGCTGCAATATGTGTGTAAAAACAAATGGCATAGAACTTGTTTTCAAATAAAAATTTTCTTTCCTCAATAAACGAAAAATCTTTCTGAAATGTGAAATATGGAATCGTATTATAAATGAGGAGCAGACTTAAAAAACAGATCGGCAACCAAAAGATCATTTGTCCGAAAACAGGGATTGATTTTTGAAATGTTGCCAATCGTGAGTTCATGAAGTTAAGTAGATGTGATATTGAGATGCCGTGTGAAAAACTTTTCATATTCTTATTCTGTTATAACTTTGTTAATCAGCGTTGATGGGTTTTTGTATGCTTATAATTGATAACATACTTGTCAGTGAGGAAGTGGTGCAGCAAAAATTTGTTTGCGATCTGGCCGCTTGCCGGGGGGCTTGCTGTGAAGAAGGTGATGCCGGGGCGCCACTGGAGGATGAAGAACTGCCGCTGATAGCTACATATTACAAAACTGTTAAGCCCCTTCTTTCTGAAAGCAGTATAAAAGTAATAAAAGAAAAGGGCACCGCTCTGTATCACGAAGAGTTTGGATGGGTAACTCCTACGCTTCCCGACGACAGGGAATTATGCGTATATGCCTTGCGCAATCTCTCGGGCGTTATCGAATGCGCTTTTGAAAAAGCATATTATAGCGGTTTGATTCCCTGGAAAAAACCCCTCAGTTGTCATTTATTTCCGATAATTGTGGAAAAAGGGAAATCCGGCCTGCCCGACCGTATGAATTATGAACCTCGTGAAAAAATCTGCCGGCCTGCCTGTTCTTCGGGTAAAAAACAAAATATTTTTTTGTTTGAATTTTTAAAAGAGGCCATCATCCGTAAATTCGGTAAAGAATTTTATGATGCCTTAAAAGAAGCAGCTGGGCGATTCATGAAAAATGAAAATGCAAAGTATGAAGGAAACCCAACTTGATTTTCTGGCTAAAAGTACGGTAAAGGCGGCCGATAAAGAACATCGCCGCAAACTGCTTTTCAATATCGGAAAGTATAATGAAAAAGTTCCCGAAGGCAAAAAACAATTTGTACATCTTGACCTGGCAAGAGAGAAAGCCAAAAATCTGAAATGGAAAGCGCTGGAATTACTGGACATTCATCTGGAAAACTTTGAGGCCGCCATAACCGCCCGTGGCGCAAAGGTAATCTGGGCCGAAACGGGCGAAGAAGCCGTAAAGGAAATTGTGGCGATTTGCAAAGCGAAAAACTGCCGCACTCTGGTGAAAAGTAAAAGCATGGTAACCGAAGAAATTCATTTGAATGAATATTTGCAAAAAGAAGGCATAGATTGTGTGGAGACAGACTTGGGAGAATTCATTCAGCAACTGGACGGTGAGCCGCCTTACCATATTGTGACGCCTGCCATGCATAAAAGCAAAGAGGATGTGGCCAGGTTGTTTTCAGAAAAATTAGGCACCGACCCGAAAGCCACACCGCAACAACTTACCATGACTGCCCGAAGTATTCTTCGGGAAAAGTACAGAAATGCCGAAGTGGGAATTACCGGCGCCAATTTTATCATTGCCGACATTGGTGCCATTGCCGTTACGGAAAATGAAGGTAATGCAAGGCTGAGTAGCGCCTGGCCCAAAACGCATATCGTAGTGGCCGGAATTGAACGCGTCATTCCTTCCGTTAACGACCTGGCGCTTTTCTGGCCCTTGCTGGCTACATACGGAACGGGTCAGCGGGTTACGGTTTACAACACCATTATAACTGGGCCTCGGCAACCGGGTGAACCGGACGGACCGGAAGAAATGTATGTTGTTTTGCTGGATAACGGCAGAACCCGTATCCTGGAAAACACAAAAATGAGAGAAAGCTTGTATTGCATACGGTGCGGCGCCTGCCTGAATGCCTGTCCTATTTATAAAAATATTGGCGGACATGCTTACGGCACTACATACAGCGGGCCCATTGGTTCTGTTATAACACCCCACCTGAGAAATATGGAAGAGTGGAAACATCTGAGTTATGCCTCTTCGCTGTGTGGCAACTGTACCGAAGTGTGCGCCGTAAAAATTAATTTACATGAGTTGCTTTTGGAAAACCGCTATGAGGCCGTAAAGGAAAATCACGCAGAATGGACGGAGAAGCTGGCCTGGAAACTTTGGAAAACCGGTATGCTGAACAGAAAATGGCTGAACCTTGCCGGCCCGAAAATCAAAAACAAAGTGGTTAATAAAATCATAAAAGGCTGGGCCACTCAAAGAACGGCGCTTGAATTTCCCGCTAAAAATTTCAATCAGCTTTGGAAAGAAAAATTCGGCGATAAACGGTAATTCAACAGTCGTGCTGTTTTATACGGAAAAAATAACCCCCAGAATTCAATACATTGTCCGCTTTTTCCTTGAACTTATCTTTTCCGAGCCCGTACATTTTACCACAGATGTTAACGCATACCGGAATGCCGGCGGTTGTAAACTCAACTACAGCGGTCAGCCTCTGCAATCCGATGAACTCTGGATCAAGCCTCATTCATTGTTGTACGAAACCGGCATCCGGCCGCAGGATATCCGCTGCTTTGTTTACAACGGGCAAAAAGCTTTTTTTAAAACAGACGGCCATCTTGAATTTGATGTTTTTGCCGCTGCCTTTTATCTCATCAGCAGGTACGAGGAATATTTACCTCATGCCTGCGATGATTACGGACGTTATGATTATAAAAATTCTTTAGCTTACCATGAACAATTTCTTCAGATACCGCTCATCAACTATTGGGTGGTGTTTCTGCAAAGCAGGCTCAAAGAAAAATTTCCCGCAGCATCCTTTCGTTCATTACCCTTTTTGTTTATTCCTACATACGACATTGACGAAGCCTGGGCATACCAGCATAAATCTTTTCTTCGTAATGTAGGCGGAATACTGCGGGATATCCTTTATTTCAGATGGCAGGATGTGCTTCTGCGCCTTCAGGTTCTTTCCGGTTCAAAAACCGACCCGTACGATGCTTACGAAAGAATAAATGAAATACACCGTTTTATTCACCTGAACCCCGTCTTTTTTTTTCATGTAGCAAAAAAGAACGGCCGTTTTGATAAAAATATTCGGCCCGATACCAAAGCCATGCAGGAATTAATAAAACAGCATGCCCGAAAATTTAAAGTCGGCTTACATCCATCCTGGCAAAGCGGTGATAAACCTTCGCTGCTGGCCGCTGAAAAAAAACAACTGGAAAAAATAGCCGGATGTGAAATCAGGACGTCGCGGCAGCATTATATTCGCTTCACGCTGCCGCACACGTATCGCCAACTTATCCATGCAGGCATACAGGAAGATTACTCAATGGGGTATGGAAGCATAAACGGATTCAGGGCTTCCGTGGCATGGCCTTTTTACTGGTATGATTTGGAAAATGAAACGGCCACATCTCTTCAGGTTTTCCCTTTTTGCTTCATGGAAGCTACTTCTTTTTTTGAACAAAACAGCAGTCCCGCAGAGGCTTTGCATGAGATGGAATATTATTATCAGCAGGTGAAAAAAACCGGCGGATATTGCATTTTTATCTGGCATAATACCTTTCTCGGTACCGCTCCGAAGTTTAAGGGTTGGTATGAAGCGTATCAAAATTTTCTGGAAAAAACAATTCAGAAAAATTAATATCACATCCGTGCCGAAAGCCGGAAATCTTTTTTTAAAAGACTATACAATTGGTGTTTTCAAAGAAATAAACGATAGGTAATGAAGCTTATAACATAAGCCAGCAGGGTCATAAAAAGAAATTGTAAGGCGGGCCATTTCCAGCTTCTGGTTTCGCGGCGAACCACAGCCAGCGTACTCATACACTGCAAGGCAAATACATAAAAAATCATCAGCGAAAAGGCCGTGGCTTTGGTAAACACCGGGCTGCCGTCGGGCCTTCTGGCAGCGCTCATTTTTTCTTTCAGCATGCGGCTTCCTATTTCTTCATCACCCACACTGTAAAGCGTAGCCATGGTTCCCACAAACACTTCTCTGGCAGCAAATGAAGTGATTAAAGCGATTCCGATTTTCCAGTCGAAACCCAGCGGTGCAATTACCGGTTCCAGGGTTTTACCGAGTATGCCGGCATAGGAATGTTCCAGCTTTTCGGCCTGGAGTTGTCTGTTTAGTTCATTTATATCAGCGTTGGGTTGAGAAAGTGAGTAGGCATATTTTTTTTCAATGCGATGCATCATATTTCCCGGGCCAAAAGCGCTCAGCGCCCAAAGTAAAAGGCTTATGATCATGATAACTTTTCCGGCATCGGTTACGAAAATTCTGGCCTTGTTTACCATGGTAGTAAAAGCATTGCTCCAGCGGGGCCGGCGGTACGGCGGTAATTCCAACAGGAAATAACTTTTTTCACGCCTCCTGATAAAAAAGCGAGACAGATAGGCTAAGGCAAGTCCTGTTACAAGACCCAGCATATACAGTGCCATCATCACTAAACCTTGCAAACTCAGAAAGCCGAACACATATTGCTGTGGCACCACAAGGCCAATTAAAATGGTATAAACCGGAAGCCTGGCCGAACAACTCATCAGGGGCGTAATCAGTATGGTCAGCAATCGTTCCCACCGGTTTTCAATTCCTCTGGCGCTCATGATAGCCGGAACGGCACAGGCAAAGCCGCTGATCAGCGGCATTACGCTCTTCCCGTTCAGTCCTACGTTTCTCATCAGGCGGTCTGTTAAAAAACTGATTCGTGCCATGTATCCCGTGTCTTCCAGCAAAGTGATTAGCCCAAACAAAATCATGATTTGAGGAACAAACATCAGAATGCCGCTGAGGCCGGCTATAAGCCCGTTTATCAATAAATCCGTCCAGCGATTATCCGGAAGCCGGCTTCCCAGAAAGCGACTCAGCTCTGCAAAGCCGTAGTCAATCCAGTCCATAGGATGCTGCGCCAGCCAGAAAACACTTTGAAACATCAGAAACAATACCCCGAACAAAATCACATAACCCCAGCGGCGATGCAACAAAATCATGTCCAGCTTTTGGGTAAACAATTCCCGTTGAAGAGGGTCGGGTTCGGAAACCGTATGCTGCATGATTTGCTTGATGCGCTGATAGCGTTTTAGGGTTTCTTCTGCCTGTGTTTTGGCGGGATTGAAGCTGTTTTTGATTTCAACCTCTTCAATGGCCTCCTGAAGCGGCTCAGGCAAATCAAAAGATTCGTGATGAACGAGATAGTGCAATGCGGTATAATCGCTTACCGGTGGTAATAGTGTTTTTACTTCCTGTATAGGAGTACCGGCCAGTTCTTTCAGATCAATAAAATCACGAACCGGATGAAGAGACCTTTGCTGCAATAGAAGCGCAATGGTTTTTTTCAGGTTGGATATACCCTTGTTTTTTCTGGGGTTTACCGCAACCACCGGCACGCCAAGCTCTCTTTCCAATCCCGGTATATCAATTTGAATTCCTTTTTTTGCGGCAAGGTCCACCATGGTTAAAGCTAAAACAGCGGGCAGCTTTAAATCTATAATTTGCGTACAGAACAACAAGTTTCGTTTCAGATTGCTGGCATCAACCACAATTACAACGGCATCGGGCTGTATGGATTTTTCTTGCCTGAAAAGCGATTTATAGGTAACCCATTCATCCGGGCGGCGGGGATAGAGAGAGTACATACCCGGTAAATCAATCATTTCAGCTTCCCATGAGTCCGTAAGCCGGGCTATTCCTGAAACTTTATCTACGGTAACTCCCGGGAAATTACCTACTTTCTGGTTCATCCCCGTTAGTGCATTAAATAACGAGGTTTTGCCGCTGTTCGGATTGCCAACAAGTACTATCTGGGGTATTTTTTTCATTCAAGGGCTTTATACAACAGTCTTCAGCGAGCCAAACAAAGCGTACAAAAGTAATTGCCGTAAGGGTATTTTTGTTTACGATTTAGGGTTTTTAAAAAATTGACAGAGTGTTTGCAATCAGATTAAAAAATTCTTCATCTTAGGTTTTACCTTTACAAAAAATCACAAATGGCAAGCCCCAACGTAATGAAAGGCATTTTTATCCTGTGGGTAATACTTATTGCCTCTTGTACTACGGGTCGCAAGGCGGTATCAAAACCTGAAGTTCAGAAGCCGGTTTTACGGGAAAATCTTAAAAACCATGTAGCCTTTTTAGCCGATGATAAACTGGAGGGAAGACGAACAGGCACCCGGGGTGAACAGCTGGCCATGGAATATATCAGCCGGCAGTTTGAAAGTATCGGACTTGCCCCGCTGGGCCGCCAGGGATTTATTCAGCCTTTTGAAATAAATGAAGGACAAGCTGTGGATGGCAATTCCCGACTCCTCATCAACGGCGAAACGCTGACTTTGTTCAAAGATTACTTTCCTTTTCCGTTCAGCGCCGAAGGCATCATGGAAGCGCAACCTTTAGTTGCCGTAAGAGAAAATGATATGCCCTGGTTTATAGACCTGCATGAAATACTGGATGAAAATAAAAATAACCCCCATTTCGATCTTACCGCTTCTCTCCGAACTCTATCTCAGAAGATGGCCTCCCGGGGTGCATCTGCCCTCTTTTTTTATAACACATCCAAAACAGACGACAAGCTTTTCTTTGAC
This sequence comes from Chitinophagaceae bacterium, assembly GCA_026415715.1. GTDB lineage: Bacteria > Bacteroidota > Bacteroidia > Chitinophagales > Chitinophagaceae > JJ008. Next base: position 29,391 of record JAOAGO010000004.1, read on the forward strand.
CCGAAAGACAAAACAGAAAAGGCAAGTATCCCCGTATTTTACCTGAAAAAGCATGTGGCCGATAAATTTTTCAAAAACCCCTCTGCCATGCTGAATATAAAATTTCAGGTAAAGTTTTATGACAAAAAAAGAACCGGGCATAATGTAATCGGCTTCATTAACAATAATGCAGAACACACTGTTGTCATTGGCGCTCATTATGATCATCTGGGTTACGGAGAAGACGGCAATTCAAGGTATCTTGCATCTGACTCTTCCATACACAACGGGGCCGACGATAATGCCAGCGGTACGGCTGCGTTGATTGAACTGGCAAGAATTTTAAAATCTTCTAAGGCGAAACACAATAATTATCTTTTCCTGGCTTTCTCCGGCGAAGAGCTCGGGCTTTTCGGTTCAAAATATTTTACGGAAAACCCCACGATAGATTTATCGAAAATCAATTACATGATAAATCTGGACATGGTGGGACGGCTAAACGACAGCTCACGGATGCTGACGGTTGCCGGCATCGGCACTTCACCGGCATGGGGATTATTTTATAATCAGGAGCTGATGAAGCAATACGGACAGTCTCTTCAGTTCCGATTCGACAGCAGCGGCACAGGCGCCAGCGACCATACTTCATTTTACAGGAAAAACATTCCGGTTCTGTTTTACTTTACCGGCCTGCATTCGGATTATCACAAACCTTCTGACGATACTGAAAAAATCAATTTTGAAGGTATGGAAGCAATTGTGAATCATATTGTGCGCCTGATCGAATTCATGGATTCAAAATCCAAACTGACATTTCTGAAAACCCGCGAAACTTCTACCGGCACTTCGGCACGATTCAGTGTTTCGCTCGGCATCATGCCCGATTATACCTATTCCGGCCACGGCGTAAAGGTTGATGGCGTTACCGAAGGACGGGCAGCAGAGAAAGCCGGAATCAAGGCCGGCGACATTATTTTGCAAATCGGAGAGTTTCCCGTTTATTCCATGGAAACCTATATGCAAACGTTGAGTAAATTCAAAAAAGGAGATACGACCAAAGTGAAATACCGGAGAGCAAACAAAGAGTTTGAGACTACCGTGGTATTCTGAAAAAATTTTTTATGGCAGAGCGGGTAAAAAAAATGATGCTTGACATGAAGGAGCTTTCCCTCCTTTTTTTTGAAGATACCCGCCTCATCGGCATTCTCACCTCAGCCAAAGATTATCAGTTCTGCTGGCATATCAACAATGCCACCGGGTTTGATTTTCGTTTAAACCCTGAACTGGAAATTCCTATGCAACGCAACGGCAGATATTATCATTTTCCGGTGTATGAGTACAAAGAAAAGCATCGCCTGCTTTCGCATTACATTTATAAAAATCAGCACGACGGCGAATATCTCATTGCCGAATTAAGGCATTTTGATTTTTTGTGGTTGATTAAAGGAGAAGAAATAAACGATTCTTTCCGTGAAGAGATTATGCAGATTATACGGGATGTTCCCCAGGTGCAACTGGTTGTAGCGCTTCATCCCGAAAAGATTAAGGAGGCCGAATTTCTGATTTTCTGACGCTCAACGATTCAGGAAAGCTCAATTCTAAAATTCCGCATTGCCCGGTGTTCGCGGAAAAGGAATGACGTCGCGGATATTATTCATGCCGGTCACAAATTGTACCAGCCTTTCAAAGCCCAGGCCAAAACCCGAATGAGGAACAGAGCCAAAGCGGCGGATATCGAGATACCACCACAGTTCTTTTTCAGGTATATTCATGCTCCGCATGCGTTCCAGCAGTTTTTCCGGTCGCTCCTCTCGCTGCGACCCGCCTACAATTTCACCGATACCCGGTACCAGAATATCCATGGCAGCCACGGTTTTCCCGTCGTCGTTTTGCCGCATGTAAAAAGCTTTTATGGCGCCAGGGTAGTTATAAATGATCACCGGTTTGCGAAAATGTTTTTCTACCAGATACCGCTCGTGCTCACTTTGCAAATCCATGCCCCAGCCGGTTACCGGAAACTGGAACTTTTTCTTTTTGTTCGGTGCGCTTTCTTTCAGTATTTCGATGGCATCGGTATAGGTTACCCGTTCAAACCGGTTATTGACCACAAATTCCAGTTTTTCAGTAAGCGACATTTCGCTTCGTTTGTCTTGCGGCAATTGTTTTTCTTCTTCTGCCAGGCGCTGAGCCAGAAAAGCCAGATCTTCCGCGGTATGCTCCATGGCAAACCGAATAATGTATTGAATGAACTCTTCGGCGAGAAGCATATTGTCTTCCAGATCATAAAAAGCCATTTCGGGTTCAATCATCCAGAATTCGGCAAGATGACGGGTGGTATTGCTGTTTTCAGCCCGAAACGTGGGGCCGAAAGTATAAACCTCCGAGAAGGCCGTGGCAGCCAGTTCCGCCTCCAGTTGTCCGCTCACGGTAAGATTGGTGCTTCTGCCGAAGAAATCCTGCCGGTAGTCAATATTTCCGTTTTCATCTCTGGGAAGATGCTCAAGCGGAAGTGTGGTAACCCGAAACATTTCTCCGGCGCCTTCGGCGTCGCTGGCTGTAATGATGGGTGTATGTATATATATAAAACCCTTTTCGTGAAAAAATTTATGTATGGCATAAGCCAGCGCATGCCTGACACGAAAAACCGCTCCGAAAGTATTGGTACGAAATCGTAAATGCGCTATTTCTCGCAAAAACTCAAGACTGTGTTTTTTGGGCTGAAGGGGATATTCATCGGCGGGACATTCGCCCAGCACTTCCAGTTCGGTAGCTTTCAGTTCTATTTTTTGCCCTTTGCCTATGGAAGGCACCACCATACCTTTCACTTTCAGCGCAGCGCCGGTGGTGATTTTTTTCAATAGCGACTCGTCGAACTGTCCCAGTTCGGCCACAATCTGCAAGTTGGTGTTTGTGCTGCCGTCATTCAACGAAATAAACTGATTATTCCGAAATGTACGCACCCACCCCATAACGGTCACTTCGCGGCCCGTAGCTTCTTCCGATAACAGTGCTTTAATTTTTATGCGTTGGTTTATCATATTTTAATTCATTGGCACATTCAGCAAAAAGTCAGCGTCAAAATTATTATCCGGCAGTAAACCCGGATTGGCTTCGCTATCTCAGTGCAATGGCACCGCTTACGGCCGGGTTCACCACAGTTCTCAACCGAACCGGCGCAGAATTTGGTTATCGGATATTTTAAATGTATCCCGAATTATGAAGAAAAATGATATATATCCTGATACACACATTCCTTTCGGGCCTTCCCCAACGACCGGTTCGGGTGAATTTCCGACTTAATTTTTTCCGGAAAAAACCCCTTCTTACGCCGCGCAAAGATAGGGAGATTGAACTAAGCGGTCGGAAAGGGGTATTTGATGACAGCCTGGTGTATTATTAATGAAAATTATCAATAAAGTCAAACAACTGAGTCAAAATAAATCATATTATATTCCAGCTATTTAAAACAATTTGATATTTCTGTTAAGAAGTTTTAGAGCAAAATGATTAAAATTTTGATTTTATGTTTCAGGAAGATATGATTTCATCATGCATTTTTTAAAACGTACCAACGAGCATAAAGGCACTTTATTTCTGATTTATTAAAACAAATTTTTCGATTGGCTCGTGATATAGAAGCTTTATTTGATTATATTAAAAATAACTGATTAAACAGCTTAATGAATTGAAAAATCTTAGGGTGTACCTGAACCGTTTTCTTTTTTTAAAAATTCTTCAAACTTATGATTATTGTTTAACCGATTTTTTTCAATGCTGAAAGGTTGTTATCGCCAGTTAACAGGTAATCTGCATTTCCTTCAACTGAAAGAGAAAATAAAAAATTATCCTTTAAGCCTCTGCATAGATTCATCTTGCCGGATATTTCAATGAGTTTTATTCAACCAACGCTGTTAATTATAAACTAAAGAAGTTTATTCAATTTCCCTTAATAAATCCATAACATCTTCGTCATTTTTTTATAACATGCCTTAGCTATCATTGCCGGGAATAAACCAGTTATGAAAATTTGTAGCCTTTCCTGTACTCTTTTACTCTTTGTTTCTTTAATGGTTTTTTCCTGCCGGAAAAGTACAACGCCAACCCCTCCGCCCGAAGACGCTGTTACGATGAATGAAATCGGTTCTATTGACCTGGGCGACCTTGGTGCAGCCGAAATTGCAGCCTATGACCCCTTAACCCAAAGGCTTTTTGTTGTAAATAACAGTTCACCTACCGCCAGCAAAATAGACGTGCTTGATATCTCAAAACCTGAAAAGCCTGTTTTCTTACAGGCCATCGATGTGTCGCGATACGGAGGCTTTGTAAACAGTGTGGATGTATATGATGGCATGCTGGCCGCCGCTATTGAAGGCGCCGTAAAAACCAACAATGGCAAGGTTGTGATTTTTAAGACATCCGATTACACTGAGGTCAAAGTGATTGACGTTGGCGCACTGCCCGATATGATTACCTACAGTCCCGACGGTAAATTTATTCTTACCGCCAATGAAGGCGAGCCTAACGACGATTATTCTGTTGATCCCTTAGGAAGTGTATCCATCATTTCCGTACCGGAATATACGGTGAAAACCGTTGATTTTTCCGTCTTTGCTTCACAACAAACCGCACTCCAGGCACAAGGCCTGCGCATCTTTGGCATCAACACCAGCTTTGCAAGGGATCTGGAACCGGAATACATTACCGTTTCCAAAGATTCAAAAACCGCATGGGTTACTTTTCAGGAAAACAATGCCATTGGCGTAATAGACCTGACCACACAAACGCCAATCCGAATTTTTCCGCTCGGATTCAAACATTACGGACTTGATAATAACCGGATGGACCTGAGCGACAGGGATAATGTGATTGCCTTTAATCGTACGTGGAACGTAAAAGGGATTTTTCAGCCGGATGCCATTGCAGTAGTTCACTCAAACGTGCCCTTGATTATTACGGCCAACGAAGGCGATGCCCGTGAATATGCCGCTTTAAACGAAGTGCGCAGAGTACGCGACCTTACTCTTGACCCTGTAATATTTCCAAACGCTTCCGTATTAAGGCAGGATGCCAATCTGGGGCGACTGAATGTAACCACCCGGCTGGGAGATACGGACGGCGATGGAGATTTTGACGAATTATTTTCTTTCGGCGCACGATCTTTCAGTATCTGGAACGGGTTAAACGGCGCTTTGGTGTATGACAGCAAAAATGAACTGGACCAGGCAGCCGCCTCTGCCCGCCTGTACGATGATAACCGAAGCGATGATAAAGGCACCGAGCCGGAAGGGTTGACGGTAGGTCAGGTGGGAGAACGTACGGTTCTTTTCATAGGCCTGGAGCGGGCTGATGCCATTGTTATGTACGACATTACCAACCCGTATAATCCTGTCTTCATGCGCATTATTCCTTCCGGCGATGCACCGGAGGGTGTACTCTTTATACCTGCCGCGAAAAGCCCCAACGGAAAGAGCCTGTTGGTGGTGAGCAGCGAAAACGACGGAACGGTGAAAATTTATTCTACGAAATAAGGTTTCGGTTCTACACTGTTTTGGAGTTGAAGTGATTGCAGCATCATTTACTTTGGTGCAGCAACGAAGAAAAAAGTCAACTTTTTCGAAAAGGAACACCAATTAGATGATTTCAGATTATGAAGATTCTGTCAGCTTTTTTGCCATGCGCCGCGCCAGGTTTTCAATGTCGTTGAACCGCGCAATCTGCCGAAGCCATTCATCCGGAATGTTGTCAAAACCGTAAAGAAGTCCGGCCAGTCCGCCGGTTACGGCGCCGGTAGTGTCGCTGTCGTGGCCCAGGTTTACGGCTTTCAGCACGGCTTCTTTGAATGATGCGGTTGTAAGCAGGCACCACACCGAAGCTTCCAGCGTATCGAGCACATAGCCACCGCTTTTCATTTCCTCTTCGGGCAGTTCGTAAATGTCGTCATCCAGCAAACGGCAGAACAAATTGATTTCCTTCCGCGGCAGTTTCAGGCTTTTCCAGAATGGCGGAATTTCTTTTTTCAATTGTTCGTAGATAAGAAAAGGACCGGTGCGGTCAAGCAATCTGGCGGCAAATTCAAGGTAATAAAAGCAGGCCATTATACTGCGGATATGGGCATGGGTGAGGGAAGAAACTTTTCGGGTAATGTCGAAGCGCTGCGCAACGGGCATGTTTTTAATGTAAAATACAAGAGGCAGGATGCGCATCAGCGAGCCGTTGCCGTTGCAGGATTCTTCGGCGCAACCGGCCTGTTCGGGGTCCGTACCCTTTTCCAGTTCGCGGATGGCTTCGGCGGTGGTTATGCCGATATCAAATACTTCGCCGTAGGGTGTCCAGTAGTTTTGACGGGCCCAGCGCACAAAATTGTCGGCTAATGTTTTCAGGCTGAAGTCACGGCTTAGGGCTTCGGCCAGGCAAAACGTGAGAGAGCTGTCGTCTGACCAGGTGCCGGCGGGTAAGAAATGTGTGCCGTAGCCTCTCATGTCGGTTACCGGATTGCGGCGCAAAGCATATCGGCTCACAAATTCAACGGGCACGCCCAGTGCATCACCCACGGCCACGCCAAATAATACGGAACGGATTTGGGGGAGAAGGAGGGACATGGTTGAAAATTAGAAAATGCAACATTTAACCCATGTAAGTTTCACCAATAAGTGCAATTTTTTTCAATAACTTCAGGTTCCCTCTAAGATAATATAATTTTCTTATGAGAAGATGATTAAACTCGTTTTCTTCCTGTATAGTCTGTATTCGGGTATCTTAAATTGGTTTTTACGGGTATAAACCCCCTTAATGATTTCATTCAGTTTTCCTGAGCTCCTTTGTCCTGACTAAAGTAATTGCCGGTTAAACACATTTTCAAAAATCACAGACAATTGCAATTCTTTAGCCCACGGGCTGCCGTGCCCGGCGGGCGAACGCAGTGAGGCCTGAGCGAGGAAGCCCGCGACCGAGCGAAGGCGGAACCCCAAAGGGCACGGAACCACAGCCGATGCATGCACTGCAGCCCACAGCCCCCAACAATATTCATCTTTACCGCGCCGAATTTTTTGTTCTGCCTCGTACACCTAACTTTGAAGCGCATTAAAGGGTAGTCATGCAATTTGACCGGAAAGACCTGAGCAATGAGCAGTTGATTCATTTTTACCGCTGCTTGTTGTGGCCCCGCATGATTGAAGAAAAAATGCTGGTGCTGCTGCGCCAGGGAAAAATTTCAAAATGGTTCAGCGGCATTGGTCAGGAAGCGATTGCCGTGGGCGCCACGCTGGCCATGCAACCCGATGAATGGATTATGCCCCTGCACCGCAACCTCGGCGTGTTTACCACCAGAGGAATGCCGCTGCATAAACTGTTTATGCAGTGGCAGGGCGCCAAAGACGGATACAGCAAAGGAAGAGAGCGAAGCTTTCACTTCGGCAGCCGCGAGCATTATATCTGCGGCATGATTTCGCACCTGGGGCCGCAACTGGCCGTGGCCGACGGAGCGGCGCTGGCTTATAAGCTGAAAAATGAAAAAAAAGCCGCATTGGCCTTTACCGGCGAGGGCGGCACCAGCGAAGGCGATTTTCATGAAGCGCTAAATGTAGCTGCCGTGTGGGACCTGCCCGTCATTTTTATCATAGAAAACAATGGCTACGGCCTCAGCACACCCACCCGTGAGCAGTATCGCTGCATCAGCCTGGTAGATCGGGCCAAAGGCTACGGCATGGAAGGCGTGCAGATAGACGGGAACAACCTGCTTACGGTATATGACACCGTTAAAGGCGTGAGAGAATTCTGCATCCGCCATCAAAAACCTTACCTTATTGAATGCATCACCTTTCGTATGCGGGGACATGAAGAGGCAAGCGGCACCAAATACGTGCCGAAAGAACTGTTTGCCCTGTGGGAACAAAAAGACCCGATAAAAAATTATGAAGCCTATCTCACCGGTAGCGGCATCCTGTCGGCAGCAGAGGCGGAAAAAATAAGAGAAGAGTTCAGAGAAAAAATAGAAAGCGAGCTGGCGATAGGCTTTGCCGCAAAGCCCCCACAGCCCGACAGCGAAGAAGAACTGAACGACGTGTATGCCCCGCCAGTTATAACGGATACGCAGCACATGGAGCCGCCCGATGAAGCCATGCAAACCATGCCCGAAAAACGATTTGTTGACGCCATCAGCGAAGGCTTGCGGCAAAGTATGGAGCGGCAACCCCGGCTGATACTGATGGGGCAAGACATAGCCGAATACGGCGGCGTCTTTAAAGTAACCGAGGGTTTTGTGCAGCAATTCGGCAAAGAGCGGGTGCGCAACACGCCGCTTTGCGAAAGCGCTATATTGGGCGCCGCGCTGGGCCTGTCGCTGGAAGGGTTCAAAAGCATGGTGGAAATGCAGTTTGCCGATTTTGTCACCTGCGGGTTTAATCAGATTGTCAACAACCTGGCCAAGATACATTACCGGTGGGGGCAAAAGGCCGACGTGGTGGTGCGCATGCCTACGGGTGCCGGTGTGGGCGCTGGGCCTTTTCACAGCCAAAGCAACGAAGCGTGGTTCACTCACGTACCCGGACTGAAAGTGGTGTATCCGGCCACACCGTTCGATGCCAAAGGACTGCTCATTGCGGCCATCAATGACCCCAACCCCGTCATGTATTTTGAGCATAAGGCTTTGTACCGTTCCGTCAGCGGACCTGTGCCGCACGACTACTACGAAGTAGAAATCGGCAAGGCAAGGCATGTGCGGCAGGGCGATGAAATTTCCATCATCACTTACGGCAGCGGCGTACATTGGGCCGAAGACTATGCGGCCGAACATCCCGAAATTTCCATTGACATCGTGGACCTGCGCACGCTGGCGCCGCTCGATTTCATGGCCATCCGTGAAGCGGTGAAACGAACCGGAAGAGTATTAATCCTTCACGAAGACACCCTAACCGGCGGCCTCGGCGGCGAAATAGCCGCCTGGATAGCCGAACATTGTTTTACGCTGCTGGATGCACCCGTACTACGCTGTGCCTCGCTCGACACGCCGGTACCCTTCAGCATTGAGCTGGAACAAAACTTTTTGGCCAAAGCCAGGCTTCACGAAACCGTGCAGAAGCTGTTGCATTGGTAACGGATTTTTTTTGGGGCTGTCGGCTTCAGTAACACTCTTCAGCTGCAATTCCGGCTGCTTCGGGCTTCGGTACGCCTGCGGCGTACTACCCCTTCGCATCCGGCAGCCCTTCAGCTTCACCATGCCAATGTGCTTTTTTACGTACTCCGGCAAATATCATCCATGCTACGTATGGGTTTCGGTTTCTGAAAGAAAATCGGACCGCAGAACAGACAAAAAAATATTTTTCATAAATTTGATTCCTAAATAAGAATCAATATTTTTGCAAAGTTATTCTTTTTAAAGAATGAATCAGCATTTTGTCCGCTCTCAGTTATCGGAAAAAAGATTGAAAGTTACCCCGCAACGGGTAGCGGTATTCGAAGCGCTGCTTCGGTTGAAACATCATCCCACGGCGGAAAATATCATTGACTATATAAAAAAAAATCATCCCAACATTTCGGTCGGTACGGTGTACAAGATTCTCGAGTTGCTGGTAGAAAAGCAGTTGATCCGAAAGGTGAAAACCGAATCGGGCATTATGCGCTATGATGCCATCATGCATCGCCATCATCATCTATACTGTGAAGATACTGACCGGATAGAAGATTTTGAAGATCCGGAACTGGATCGCCTGATTTCAGACTATTTTAAAAGAAAAAAAATCAAAGGATTTCGGATTAAAGACATTACGCTGCAAATTACAGGCACTTTTTCATAAATGAAAAAACAAATTATAATATGAGCACAGTACAAACCGCAAAATGTCCTTTTCATCACGGCAGCAACACATCAACCCAACAATCGGTAACCGATTGGTGGCCGCAGTCCCTCAATCTAGACATTTTACATCAGCATGATGTAAAAACCAAACCTTATGATGAAGGATTCAGCTACAAGGAAGAATTTAAAAAACTGGATTTTGAAGCGCTGAAAAATGATTTGAAAAAATTAATGACCGATAGCCAGGACTGGTGGCCGGCTGACTGGGGGACATACGCCGGGTTAATGATACGTATGGCCTGGCATGCCGCAGGCACTTACCGTATAGCCGATGGTCGGGGAGGAGCTAATACCGGAAATCAACGTTTTGCCCCGTTGAACAGCTGGCCCGATAACGCCAACCTGGATAAAGCAAGACGTTTGCTGTGGCCCATAAAAAAGAAATATGGCAATAAAATTTCATGGGCCGATCTTTTCATTCTGGCCGGAAACATGGCTTATGAATCCCTGGGATTTAAAACATTAGGTTTCGGAGCCGGAAGAGAGGACATCTGGCATCCTGAAAAAGACATTTACTGGGGGGCAGAGAAAGAATGGCTGGGGAAAAACAGATATTCCAACGGCAGCAGTGAGTCGCTTGAAAATCCGCTGGCTGCTGTTCAGATGGGGTTGATTTATGTGAATCCCGAAGGAGTGGATGGCAAACCGGATCCGCTGAAAACAGCGCAGGATGTTCGCGTAACCTTCGCCCGTATGGGTATGAATGATGAAGAAACGGTTGCCCTTACCGCCGGAGGTCATACCGTGGGCAAAGCTCATGGAAACGGCGATCCCGCCACATTAGGCCCCAATCCTGAAGGTGCTGAAATTCATCATCAGGGACTGGGATGGATTAGCAAAGTGAATAAAGGAAATGCCGAACATACGATTACAAGCGGACTGGAAGGAGCTTGGACGACTACGCCAAATAAATGGAATCACAGCTATTTTCATCTTTTACTCAACTACGACTGGGAGCCCAGAAAAAGTCCGGCCGGAGCCTGGCAATGGGAGCCCGTAAATATGAAAGAGGAAGATAAACCTTTTGATGCCCATATTCCCGGAGTCAGAAGAAATCCCATTATGACGGATGCAGACATGGCCCTTAAATTCGATCCGGTGTACAGGCAATACGCAGAACGTTTTTATAAAGACCCCAAATATTTTGAAGAAGTTTTTGCCAAAGCATGGTTCAAACTCACACACCGCGATATGGGGCCAAAAACAAGATACTGGGGCCCCGATGTACCGAAAGAGGATTTTATTTGGCAAGATCCCATACCCAAGCCGGATTATACACTTACGGAACAGGAAATTGACTCGCTGAAACAAAAGCTCCTGAACTGCGGGCTTACACCTTACGAATTAATTACTACGGCATGGGACAGTGCCCGAACCTTCCGCTGTTCTGATTACCGTGGTGGTGCAAATGGCGCCCGCATCCGGCTCAAACCCCAGATAGACTGGGAAGGTAACGAGCCTGAAAAACTGAAGAGAGTATTAAAAAAACTGGAAGAAATTCAGTCCGGCCTCGACAAAAAAGTGAGCCTTGCGGATTTAATTGTTTTGGGTGGTACTGCCGCCGTTGAACAGGCTGCCAGAGCCGGAGGGGTAAACATTACTGTTCCTTTCTTGCCGGGAAGAGGTGATGCCCTTCAGGAAATGACTGACATTGATTCATTTGCAGTACTGGAACCGCTACACGACGGATTCAGAAACTGGCTTAAAAAGAAATATGCCCCTCAACCCGAAGAGCTTTTGCTGGACAGGGCACAACTCATGGGGCTTACAGCGCCGGAAATGACCGTACTAATAGGCGGTATGCGGGCGCTGGATGTAAACTACGGTGGTGCAAAGCATGGTGTATTTACCGAAAGACCCGGAGTATTAAGCAACGACTTCTTTGTTCATCTTACCGATATGCGGTATAACTGGATTCCGGTGGACGACAATTTGTATCATATCGTGGATCGAAAAACCGGTAAAACCCGTTGGACGGCAACCCGGGTAGATCTGATATTCGGGTCAAACTCCATACTCAGAGCATATTCCGAATTTTACGCTCAGGATGATAATAATGAAAAATTCATCCGTGATTTTGTAAAAGCCTGGGTTAAAGTAATGAATGCCGACCGTTTCGACGTGCAGTAAAAGTCCGTCTTTTTGTTTAAGGCTGTCCTCCTTCAGTGATTGGCCGTTTTACTGAAATAATCATAATCTTAGCGGCAATTCTCTGACAAGTGACGGACAGCCTTAATCATTTCTATCAGATAACAACACCAAGAGAATCTTTTTTAATAAAATATCAAAATCATTTTTTTACACCCCTTCATTTTCCGGTTGCTCCGGAGGCGGAAGAGTACGAAATGACTGATTTACCAAATACACGCCAAGCAAGGCAATCAGCCCCCCGGCAATAATGTACCAGGTTATTTCTTCACCAAGAAACAAAGCCCCGAAGGCCACGGCCACAACGGGATTTACGTAGGCATAAACGGATGCCTGCTCAACGGGTAAATGCTGAAGCGAATACAAATAACATACAAAGGCAATAATAGAGCCAAAAAGAATCAGGTAAGCAATGGCCGCCCACGACTGCCAGCTGATTTGCGGCAAAGGGTAGGCCGTACCGTTTATATAAGTCAATGTGGTAAGCACTGCACCCGAAATAACCATTTGCAGGCCCAGGCTGAAATAAGGATTGAAATGAATAGCCTGCTTTTTGGTATAAAGGGTAGCAAAGGCCCAGGTCCATGTAGCGATAAGCGATAACAGAATTCCTTTTCTGAAATCGGGATTCAGAAAATCATCCAGGTGTTTTACAAAAATGAGGCACACCCCGGCAAATCCGATAATCAATCCGGCAATGCCCTGAAGGGGAATTTTTTCTTTAGCCGTAAACAAACCTATCACCACCAGCCACAGAGGAAATATAGCGCCGATGATGGAGCCCAGGCCGGCCGATATGTATTTTACGCCCCAGGTGCTGAGGCCGTTACTCAGCATAAAATTCAGTACGCTGAGTATCAGGATAGGTATCCAGTCTTTTCCGCGGGGCAACGGATATTTTTTGTACAGAAAAAAAGAAACATAAATCAGTCCGGCAATGAGTTGCCGGATACCGGCCAGTTGTAAAGCCGGAATATATTGTACGCCTTCCCGGGAGGCAATCCATGTGGTGCCCCAGAAAAAGCAAACACATCCCAGCGCAAAAAAAGCTTTTGTCCGGGTTCCCTTTTTATGCAGGGTAAAAGGGTTGTACGCCGAAATTCTTTTTACATAATCCGCCGAAGTATCAAAAATGTGTTTATGCAAATCAAAAAAATTCATCCTAAAGCCTTTCGAAATGATACTTTCTTTGAGTAATTAGTGTCTGAAATGTCGTGTGGCGGTTAAAACCAGTGCCAGATGGTGATGGCGGCAATATTCAATGGTGTCATTATCCCGGATAGACCCGCCGGGCTGAATAAAAGCCGTGATGCCATATTGATGCGCCAGTTTTACTGCATCGTCAAACGGAAAGAAAGCATCGCTGGCCAGAACAGCGCCCTGCAATTCGTGATGAAATTGTTTTGCCTTTTCAATGGCCTGCCGTACGGCATCAATCCGGCTGGTTTGTCCGCATCCTTTTCCAATCATTTGCCCGTTTTTTACGATGGCAATGGCGTTTGATTTTAAATGCTTACAAATGATATTCGCCAGTTGTAAATCTTCTTTTTCCTGCTCCGTGGCGTTCCGTCCGCCGGTTTCATTCCATTGCGAAAAATTCAGGCTATCGGTTTCCTGTACCAAAACACCGTTCAGTATGGTTTTGTATTGATAAGCAGGTAAGGGTGATGAAAAGGTTTGCAAGAGGATTCTGTTCTTTTTCGTTTTCAATAGTTGAAGCGCCGTTTCGGAAAACGAGGGCGCCAGAAGTACTTCAAAAAAGATTTCATTTACCAGAGCAGCCGTTTCTTCATCCACTTCATGATTGGTTATGAGTATGCCCCCGAAAGCGCTTTCCGGGTCGCCGGCTAATGCAGCCTTCCAGGCTTCGGCCCCTTTTTCTCTTTTGGCTACGCCGCATACATTGGTATGTTTGATAATGGCAAAATAGCAACCTGACCCGGAAAGTTCCAGGTCATGCATCAGTTGAATGGCGGCATCTAAATCGGCCAGGTTGTTATAGGATATTTCTTTGCCCGAAAGTTGTTGAAAAAAAGAGTTCAGGTTTCCGTAATATTTCGCTTTTTGATGCGGATTTTCACCGTAGCGCAACTCATATGCCGGATAAACGCTTTGCTGAAAGTATGCCGGAAAAGGATAATCAGTCGTTGAACCTGAGAAGTAATGGGCAATAACGAAATCATAATGCGCAACGATTTGAAAAGCCCTGACGGCCAGTTGACGCCGCTGTTCCAGGCTCAGTTCGCCCGATTGTTTTAACAGCATTTCATTCAGCCAATCGTATTCGGATGACGATGCAACAACCGCTACATCCGTAAAGTTTTTTGCCGCGCTGCGAATCAGAGACGAGCCGCCGATGTCAATTTTTTCTATCACGGCTTCTTCGTTAAACAAAGAGCCCGAAGACGAGTTTGCCATTTCCTGCTTCAGCGTATTTTCAAACGGATACAGGTCAACAATGACAAGGTCAATTTCGGGAAGCTGAAACAGCTTCATTTCTTTCTGATGTTTGGGGTCATTTCGTTTGGCTAATATTCCGCCAAATATGGCCGGATGAAGTGTTTTTACCCGGCCACCCAAAATGGAAGGAAATCCCGTTAATGATTCTACCGGGGTTACGTTGCATCCCAGCTTTTCCAGATATTGCTGCGTGCCGCCTGTGGCATAAAACCGGGCGCCGGTATTTTTCAGCGTCTGAATAAGAGGTTCCAACCCGTCTTTATGATAAACGGAAACCAGTACGTTTTTTATTTTTTTATTCATGGCGTATTGATTCAGGCATTTCCGGCAGGCTAATCGTCGGGAGCAGCAAAGGTAGTTCAACGGATATTCATCACAAAAGCGCCGCTTTTCCCGGTATCGTGCCAGGGCACATGTAATGAATCACAGGTTTTTTTCCAGTCATCGGTTTTATAGTATGGAGCAGCCCCGTCAAACACCACTTGTTTTACATGAAACTGTTGTAATATTTCTTTCAGGCTGAAATCAGAGGGCTTACTTATTACCAGTAGATCAATCTCAGGATTCTTACCGATGGGAAGAGTGCCTTGAATATTATTTTTCAGACATAAAATTCTGCGTTGAAAGAATTGCATAAATAGACCTTGTTCGGATGAATGGATGGCCCGGCTTTGTTCCTTTAACCGGTGTAAAATGCGTGAAGGTTTTAAATGAAAGTTACGGGCAAAGCCTTCCTGTTGTAAAATACTGTCGCCAAAAAAACGATAGTGGCGTCCGTCCACAAAATCAATGGCGGTTTGGCCCGGCACATGATACACAATAATTTTTCGTTGTTGCTCAGATTTTAAAAATGAAAAGGCCCTGATTCCGAAAAAAAATAATAGCATTCCTAAAGCAAAAAGGAAAAATGTTGTTTTCCTGTAAAAAAGCCACATTGAAACAAAAGCAATCGTAAAATAAAGGAAAAATAACTGCAAGAAAGACACACTCAGGCCGTCCCACAATGATCCCGGTATTTTTTCTATCTGTTCTATGAAATGATTCATGATACGGATGGAGGTTTCAATAATTCGTCCCAAACCATAAGCCACGGGTTCAGTAAAGTAAAACCCAATCAATACAATTTCGGCAATCAGAATGATGCCTGATAAGGGCACAGCCAAAAAATTGGAGATAAAAAACAGTACCGGAAACTGATGAAAATGATAAATACTCAAAGGTAGGGTGAGAATCTGGGCAGCCAAAGTAACGGCATTTATTTTCCATAGAAAGTCGAGTATTTTATTCTGAAAATAAAAAAGGTGATATATGGGTTTCAAAAACAGAAAAATACTCGTAACGGCCGCATAAGACAACTGAAAACCGACATCCCAAAGCCAAAAGGGATGCATACATAACAATACAAAGGCCGAAAAGGCTAAACTGTTATATACCGATGTTTTACGATTCAGCGTATCGCCCAAAGCCAGTACGGTAAACATAAATGCCGAGCGCAATACGGAAGGCTGTGCGCCGGCCAGCAGACTAAAAAACCAGATGCCCCCGATAACGCAGATAAAATGCAGACTCTTCATGTTTTTTTTTCGGCTCAGGGGCAGGAAAACCAGTTGCAGCAACCAATAAATTATACCGATATGCAATCCTGAAATCGCAATAATATGAATAACTCCGGTGTTGGTGTAAGACTGTACCAAAGTCTGGTCCAAATCATTTTTATATCCGATCAGCAACGCTTCAGCCAGTCCTCTTTCTTTATTTCCGCTGATATACTTCGTTAAAATACTGACAACTTTTTGTCGGGCCTGAAAAACAAGTGTTTTTAAAGCATTTTCGTTTTTAACATTCAAAATGGAATAATCGTACGACCGAAGAAAAAACTGATGCGTAATACCCTGAAAAAGGCAGTATCGTTCATAATCAAAAGCCCCCGGATTGCCAGAGTTTTTTATGGGTTGCGGTGTTTTCTGAACTACCAGCATAGCGCCGTACTGCAGTTTGTTGCTTTCTTTTTGTTTAATGATGAGCGAATCTTTTTTTGAAAAATAAAGAATAAAGGTGCCGCTCACAGGTATCTGGCGTTCATGACGGACCAGATACTGAATCGAGGCATTTGCTTTATACGATTTATTTTTTTCTACGGGAGGCTCTTCAAGGGTTAAAGTCATAATATCACCGGGTTGGTAAAACTTTTCAAAGTAATCTTTCCTGTTCCGGATATTTTCTTTCTGAGTCAGAATAGCCGCAGCTGAAACACACAAAAGAAAGGCAGACAAAGAAATCCATAACCGATATCTGAACCTTAAATGAATCAGAGAAATAAAAGAGAACAGCAGAACACTCAGGCATATACCGGAAAAAATATACAGCAATTGGAAAGGGGGCATTACATACCATCCGGTTAAAATACCGGCAATCCATGCCAGCAGCAACTTTACAAAAGGAGCGCTTTTCCAGAAAAATATTCCCTCCTGTTTCATAAAATTATGCGTCAGGCTTTATAATTTTTTTCAAAATAAAAATTGATCCGGAGTATGCAAAAACAAACAGTATTTTTTGGATAGAAATGATTTTATGGAGGCATTATATCGCCTTTTGAAATGTGACTCATATTATAGAGTAAGTCAGGAAATTTTTTTCGCCGCTTTTTTAAAAACTGAAATAAAAAAACCCGCCGTGAACCACGGCGGGCTTCCGGAAAAGAAACTTTGAATTAACGTTGAATAATCACTCTGAACGTTTTTTCATTCGTTCTGATTCCGTCGTCGTAGAAGAATTTCACCATATAAATACCCGAGGGCAGATGATTGAGGTTTATCGGAATCACTCTTCCGTAAACCAGTCCGCTGAACACCTGATTATGCAGCAATTGGCCTCTGTCGTTAAACACATTCATTCCAAGGAAATTATAGAGTACGCTGTTGATTCTGATATTGAACCGGCCGTTGTTGGGATTCGGGAACAGAATCACGGCATTTTCATCCAGTTCGCGGATACGTTCAGGGCAATCTTCAACCCGTGCTGTTACCGATGCCGAAGAAGGGCAACCGGCTGCATTCACATAATTGTAAGTGAGGGTGTAGGTGCCAACCGCTGTTACCGGAGGAATAAAGTTGAATCCGGATACGCCGATTCCGTTCCAGCTTCCACCCGCAGGCGTTGCGTTCAGCGGCACTAAGGTA
Organism: Chitinophagaceae bacterium; assembly: GCA_026415715.1. Lineage (GTDB taxonomy): Bacteria > Bacteroidota > Bacteroidia > Chitinophagales > Chitinophagaceae > JJ008. Next base: position 47,010 of record JAOAGO010000004.1, read on the forward strand.
TCGCTGATGCAGATTCTGGACGGTAACGGGCTAATCGTTACCGGTGTTGGAGTATTGACATTGAGTATTGCTGCAGCCGAAGTCACACTTTGTCCGCAAGGATTCGTTACTATCACTCTGTAACGGTTATTATTCATTGAGGCGGCGGTTGGACTTACCGTCAGCGTAGGCGTAAAGGAGCCGCCGGTAGTCAGGTTCGTCCAGGTAGTGCCTCCGTCAGTACTTACCTGCCATTGATAAATAGTCGGAGCCGGAGATCCGGCGGCTACTACCGTAAACGTGGCTGCATCGGGAGCACATACCGTTCTGTTTGCCGGTTGTGTGGTTATGGTGGGCGGAGTGGCTACCAGTAAGGTAACTGCATTAGAAGTTACCGAAGGAGGACAAACCCCGGATACGATAACTCTGTAACGGTGTCCGTTTTGTGCTGCCGTGGGACTTAATACGGTTACCGTAGGTGTATTTGTTCCGGAATGAGCCGTTCCGTCGGTTATATTACTCCAGGTAGCTCCGTTGTCGGTGCTTCTTTGCCATTGATAGGTTAATCCCGTTCCGGTAGCCGTTACACTAAAGCTTACGTTGGTACCCGGGCAAACCGGAGCCGTCATCGCCGTGGGCTGAGTTGTAATAGCCGGTAACTGATTTACAGTAATGGTAAATGAACTGGAGCCCGTACAACCGCCTGAAGTAGCCGTAGCTACATAAGTGGTGGTTGTATTAGGCCGTGCCCATACGGTAAATGCGGGTGTACCGGTGTAAGGAGTGGTAGCGGCTGCATCAGTGAATAAATTGGTTGCGGGACTGAAAACAACGGGTTCCGGAGTACTGAAAGTAATGCTCCAACCGCCAAGTGAACCCACGTCTCCTGCAAGATCATCAACGATAAACAAACTCCAGTTTCCGTTAGGGTTACCGGTAAAGGTAGATAATGTAGTGGAAGAGGGTGATGTTCCGGGGCCCGGAGCCGGCCAGTTATCGCCTGTACCGTAGTTGGTGGGCTTATAAGTACCGGAAGGATTGAATGAATTATCAGCGAGATTTGTTGTTGCGGCATCAGTAAACGTAAAGGTTTGTCCCGTAGCGGGTGTGCTACCTCCGCAATCCGACATCAGGATAACGGCTTGTCCTGTAGGCGATACCAGCACTACATCCACGTCATCAGGCCATGTATGGGCATAATTGCTTAAGGTGACGGATTGTACGCTTACCCCAGTTGTCGGCAATCCGGAAACAGATATGACAGATGGATAAGGACCGGCATTTCCTGAAGTAGCAGGCGGAGCCGGAATATTTATTGTGGTGTTATTGGCTAAAGTTCTTAAAAGTAGCGAAGAAGCATCTATACGTACGGTATTTCCGTTGCATATGGTTAAATTAGCGCAGCCTGCATTGGTTACGCTGATATCGTCAATATATACACCTACAGAGCTCACGGAATTATCGGTGCCTCTTCTCCATCTGAAAACCACACTTTGACCGATTGCGGCAGCCGGTAAATTGACAGTAGTAATAGCCCAACCTCCGCTGTTACCGGACCAGGCCTGGCGGCCGCTGAGCGGGTTGCCGCAGCATGAACTGATTGTATGCGTGTAGCCCCCGGTTACAAAGCTTCCGCCCGCAGAAATGATATCCGTAAAAGGCCCGCCGTTTATCGAAATTTCGAGAACCATGCCGTCAAACGAAGTTTCTAACTGATGATTTCTCCGGAAGGTAAGTTGGGATGCCGCAGATATGGAATAAACCGGAGAAACCAGATACTCATCTGACACACAATTCGGATTGTTGGTAAAGGCTGAATTCGGTGCACTGTTTGCCTGAACAACAGAAGTAGCCCACCGGGTAGAAGCGGCACAGCTTATTCCGGAAGAGGCAGTCCAGCCGGAAGGCAAATTGGGGGCCGTAACGGCATCAAAATTTTCTGTACAGGTTGTAGAAGAAGGCGCCGGATTGGTAGTCAGTGATATAACCGGCGTGGTATTAACAGTAACAGTTACGTTGGAAGTTCGTGTACAGCCGATACCGTCAGTGGTGGTTAAAGTATAGGTATTTGTACCGGCCGGTATTCCGGTTACAGTGAAGCTTACGTTGGCATTATTTGTACCTGAAACAACCGGCGAACTGATTGAGCCCGGCCCGGATAAGGTATGTGTGTACGTTCCGATACCGCCGGTGGCAGTGGCAGATATCACCGTAACGCCCGGGCTACAGGTGGTGGAAGGAGTGGCTGTAATGGAAGAATGCTGCGGATTACTTACATTCACAACTGCCTGTGCTGTAGTAGCCGTTCCGCCACCCGCATTGGTGCAGGTTACATCACACACAAAATATCGTGTGGCAGTGGCATTGTAAGTATAGGTAGGCGATGTAGCACCGGAAATATTAGTATATGGCCCACCGGGTGTAGCGGATTCTTTCCATTGGAATGTGATTCCGGAGGCAACCGTATAGCCACTCAGGGTTAACGTAACGGGAGTGCCGGTGCATACGTTGGATGTTGACGGTGAAATAGAACCCGGCGAAGGTACACCGGAGCATCCGGTGGCACAGTTTGCCGTTCTGATTTGTAAACCCCAGGAGGTTAACGTTCCTACATCCCCACTTAAATCATCATAAATACGCAACGTCCATACTCCATTTGGATTTTCGCCCACAAAAGCGCCGAGCGCTTCTTCCGGTGTAAGCGGTGTGGCTACTACATTATTTGTATATGAATGGTCAGTAGTTACCCCGTTATTTGTTGTGTAAGGAACCTGCCCTCCGGGATTAGCCTGATCGTCCCATGTGGTTCCCGCAAATACGTTGTCATTACTGCCTCCGTTATCTGTAGTTATAGTTACTACGGTTCCTGCCGGTGAAGTAATCGTAATGTCAAGATCTGCATTCCAGGTATGAGTAATATTGGCAATCAAATTTACGTCAATAATTTGAGTTCCTGCTCCTGAAACCGTGATGGTTGACACTGCAGTGGAAAGATCATTAATAGGAACCGCCGTGTTGTTGTTAAATGTAAATAGATTTATAACAGGGGTGGTAGATAGTCCCCTGACAACAACAGACCAACTGTTTAAGACACCTACATCCCCAGCTAAATCATCATGAATGCGAAGTGTCCATACTCCATTAGGATTTTCTCCGATGAATGCTGCCAAAGGTTCTTCAGGTGCCAAAGGAGTAGCTACAACGTTATTTACATATAAATGATCGGTACATAAGCCATCATTATTTGTATAAGGCACCTGTCCGCCGGGATTGGCCTGGTCATTCCAGGTTGTTCCGGCAAATACGTTGTCATTGCTGCCACCGTTATCGGTTGTTAACGTGACAACCGTACCGGCCGGCGAGGTTATTGTGATATCCAAATCCGCATTAAATGTGTGAGTAATATTTGTTATGATATCAACATCCCATAAATAGGAAGGCACGCCGGATACCGTAATGGTAGAAGTTACTGTTGTGTTGTCCACAATATTTACCGGGGTATTGTTTGTAAATGTTTGTGCAGCCCCCGGAATGCATGACTGAGCCGTAACAGGCTTTGAAAAAGCAATAACGGAAAGAACAGATATAACACACAATAATACAAGGCGGTAAAACTTTCTCATAAACATAATTTGGGTTTTCAGGTTAATTTAAATTTCAAGCGTAAGTTAAAACTTTTTTATTCAAAAAAAATTTTCATTAGGTTATTTTTTAATGTTATTAAAAAATAATGATATTCCGGCAGTAATGCAGAAAATAACAGGAAGGATTCCTTTAAATTATAAATTGGTAAGGATAAATGAATTCAATTTATACAACGATGTTAATCATTCTGTTTTTAACGAAGATTATTTTTTTGGGTTTTTTGCCGTCCAGCCACTTCAATACAATGTCGTTTTTCAGCACTGCAGATTCTGCCTGTTCCTGCGAAGCTTCAATATCCAGCACGATTTCCGTTCGGGTTTTACCGTTAATGGCAACGGGATAGTGTTTTACTTTTTCTTTTAAAAATTCTTCATTTACAACAGGGTAAGTTTGCCGTAATACAGACTCACGGTTTCCCAGCGCATGCCATAATTCCTCGCAGATATGAGGTGCGTAGGGTGCAAGTATAATCAAAAAGGGTTCAAGTATCTCTCTTTTAGAGCATTTCAGTTCGTGTAATTCATTAACACAAATCATAAAAGCGCTAACGGCGGTGTTAAAACTAAAGCGTTCTGTATCTTCTTCTGCTTTTTTTATGGTTTTGTGAAGTATTTTCAGCTCTTCCGGGGTTGGGGATTCATTATTCCAAATAGCCCCTTTTTGTTCGTCAAAAAACAGACGCCATAATTTTTTCAAAAACCGGTGAACGCCTTCAATGCCCTGTGTGTCCCATGGTTTACTTTGTTCTACCGGCCCTAAAAACATTTCATACATGCGAAAGGTATCGGCTCCGTATTTTTCAATCACATCATCGGGATTAACGGTATTAAATCTTGATTTTGACATTTTCTCTACTTCGCTTCCGCAGACATATTTACCGTTTTCTAAAATAAATTCGGCCTCAGCAAATTCGGGCTTCCATTTTTTAAATGCTTCGGTGTTTAAAATCAGTCCGTCAGTTAAATTAACATCGGCATACAGTTTATCCACCGGTTTACCCCGATAACTGCTTTCATTTTCTTCCAGTAAGCCATGCGAAACAAATTGCTGCGTGCCCCTGACTCTGTACACAAACCGCGAAGTTCCCTGAATCATCCCCTGATTAATCAGTTTCTTGAAAGGTTCATCAAAACCGATATAACCTAAATCATAAAGTACCTTCGTCCACATACGGCTATACAGTAAATGGCCTACGGCATGTTCCGTACCTCCGACATATACATCTACCTGATTCCAGTAATCGCTGGCCTGCCGGCTGCAAAATTCTTTTTCGTTATCAGGGTCCATGTATCTTAAAAAATACCAGGAAGAACCGGCAAATCCGGGCATGGTGTTGGTTTCCAGCACACCTCCGCCGCCCGCAATGTGAGGGTCATTATAAAACTGATGGGTCCAGGAGGTTATGTTGGCCAACGGACTTTCGCCTTCCGGCCCCGGACGATAAGATGCTACATCCGGCAAAAGCAGGGGCAACTTTTCTTCGTTCAACGGAAAGGCCATTCCTTCCTTCCATACAATAGGAATAGGTTCTCCCCAATACCGCTGACGGCTGAAAGCGGCATCCCGCATTTTGTAGTTGATTTTTCTTTTTCCGATCCCTTTCTCTTCAAGCTTCTGAATGACAATTTCAATGGCCTCTTTCATAATCATCCCGTTCAGGAAATCGGAGTTTTCAAGAATGGCTTCTTTGGTAGGATTTGCTTCTTCGCCGTTATAGGCGCTGCCTATGATATTGGTGATGGGAATGCCGAAATGTTTGGCAAATTTGTGGTCTCTTTCATCGCCGCAGGGTACGGCCATGATGGCGCCTGTTCCATAGCCCATCAACACGTATTCAGACACCCATACCGGAATTTTTTTTCCGGTGAATGGATGGATACAGTGTGCACCGGTGAAAACGCCGGTTATTTTTTTCTCTGCCATTCGTTCTACCTCGCTTCGGCTTTTCACGTATTCAATATATTTCAATACGGCATCTTTTTGTGCACTGGTCGTAATGGCAACGGTTAAATCATGTTCCGGCGCCAGTACCATAAAATCCACTCCGAATATCGTATCGGGCCGCGTCGTAAATACTTCCAGCTTATGGTCTGTGCCTTCTATATCGAATAAAATATTGGCGCCACTGCTTTTACCTATCCAGTTTGTTTGCATTTCTTTCATGGCTTCGCTGAACTCAATATGCTGAAGCCCATCCAGAAGCCGGTCGGCATATTCGGTAATGCGCAGGTACCACTGCCTGAGTTTTTTCTTTACTACCGGATGACCGCCGCGTTCGCTCACGCCGTTCACCACTTCATCGTTTGCCAGAACCGTGCCCAGCGCTTCGCACCAGTTTACCTCTCCGAATGCGGAATAAACCAATCGGTACTGCATTAAGATGTCATGACGTGTTTTTTCATCAAATTGCTTCCAGTCGGTCTCGTCAAAATGTTGAATCGGAAAAGAGAGGCTGGGTACAGGATGATTCCGGTTACCTTCCAGCTCAAAAGTTTGAATCAGTTTCTCTATAGGCTCAGCTTTGTTCAGATTGCGGTTAAAAAAACTATTGAATAATTTTAAAAATATCCATTGCGTCCATCGGTAATAGGCCGGATCGCAGGTGCGCACTTCCCTGTCCCAGTCGTAACTGAACCCGATGTTATCCAACTGCCGGCGAAAGGTTAGTATATTTTTTTCAGTGGATATTTTCGGATGAATGCCATGTTCTATGGCATATTGTTCTGCCGGAAGCCCGAACGCATCATAGCCCATCGGATGTAAAACATTATATCCTTTCAGCCGCTTATACCGTGCGTAAATGTCTGATGCGATATATCCGAGCGGATGCCCTACATGCAGGCCGGCCCCGCTGGGGTAGGGAAACATATCCAGAATATAGCACTTCGGTTTGTCTGACTGGTTGAATACCTTATACATTTTGTTCTCCTGCCACCATTTCTGCCATTTTTTTTCTATTTCTCTGAACTGATACTGCATAACCGGTATTCTTATGATGATTAATATTTAAGTGCCGAAAAAATTTAACAAGATGCTTTTTTTAAAAAAAACAATATGGCGAAGAAAGCAATCGTTTCTGTTTACAAAATTAAAAATAAAAACGCTGCCCGTAAAGCAGAAATAATGTCAATTTGTGGCTGTATCTTAAAATAATATGTTTTTACACCATTATAAACCATTACCTTTGCCATTTAATATTAAATATGCATGACAAAATCTCGCAAATTTTCCATTCGTAGAGGGAGGCCGTCTTACTTTATGGCCATTTTAGGCGTTACTTTGGTGTTATTTCTTCTGGGAATAATCGGATGGCTTATGATAAATGCCAAAAAACTCGGCGAGTATTTTAAGGAAAACGTGGAAGTAAGAGCCTATCTCCGCGGCGATCTGAATGCAAGAGACAGTGCAGCGCTGATGCAATACATCTCATCAAAACCTTACACCCGCTCCATCCGGTATGTTTCAAAAGAAGAAGCACGAAAAATTTTTATGCAGGAAGAAAATGAAGACTGGTCAAAGGTATTGGATGAAAATCCTTTGCCAAATGCCATTTATTTTCGGATAAAAAGGCAATATGTGCAACTGGACTCGCTATCGAATATTAAAAAAGATCTGGAACAGCAAACCTATGTGAGCGACGTTCGTTATCCTGAAGTGCTGGTGGGAAAACTCAATAAAAATCTGAAAATTATCGGAGGAATTCTCTTAGCCCTTGTTGTTCTTGTTTCAATCGTCGTTATAATTTTAATTGACAACACTATCCGGCTGGCCATGTTCAGCAACCGTTTTTTGATAAAAACGATGCAAATGGTAGGCGCAACCCGCGGATTTATTGCCCGGCCTCTAAATCAAAGAGCCATGATAAACGGCGCTATAAGCGGCATTTTGGCTTCCGCGGCCTTGTATGCTATCATTCTCATTTTGCAAGGTATAGTTGACGGGTTAAGAACTATTCACGACGGACGGTTATTGTTGATATTATTTCTCATATTGATTTTTCTGGGAATACTCATCACGTATTACAGTACCAACCGCAGCGTTCTGAAATATCTGAAAATGAAACTGGATGATTTGTACTGAAAAAAAATAAATTTACAGTCTCTTATATTTTCCCTTTAAAGTTCGGAAAACACTATCTTGCAATTCAAAGAATTTCAAAATGGCAGAAACGAAACAACCTTCCATGTTTAGCAAAGAAAATTACATGTGGATGCTTGCCGGATTGCTGGTTATAGCCCTGGGTATGATTTTGATGTCGGGTGGAAAAAGCAATACCAATCCGGCCGTATTCAACCGAGATGCAGTATATAGTCCGCTACGGATCACGGTTGCTCCCATTCTGATTGTGATAGGACTGCTGATGGAAGTTTATGCCATTTTTAAAAAACCAAAAGAAACGAAAGCCTGAAAGATTGAAGCTTAAATTTCAATCCTCAGGTAAAATCCAATTTATAACGAATGACGCTTTTTGAAGCCATCATTATTGCCATTGTAGAAGGCATAACCGAATTTCTTCCTATTTCTTCCACCGGCCACATGATCATCACCGAAAAGCTGTTAGGAGTGGAATCAGACCCTTTTACCCGTTTATTTATCGTGGGAATCCAGCTCGGGGCCATCCTTTCGGTAGTTGTACTCTACTATAAACGACTTATGAAGCCCTTGCAAAACGGAAACTGGGCATTTTATGCAAAATTGCTGGTGGCCGTTATACCGGCTCTGGCTTTCGGATATTTTTATTCAGAAAAAATTGATCAATTGCTCGATAGCGCCCTTACGGTATCTGTTTCCATGATTGCCGGAGGAATTTTTCTTTTGTTTATTGATAAAATTTTTCGGGAAGAAAAAATTCAAAACGAAGAACAGATATCATACACCAATGCGCTTGTCATCGGCTTATGGCAATGTGTGGCCATGATACCGGGCGTAAGCCGAAGCGCTGCCAGTATAATTGGCGGCATGCAGCAAAAACTCAGCCGGAAATTAGCCGCAGAATTTTCCTTTTTTCTTGCCATTCCTACCATGGCGGCCGCCACGGCACACAAATTTTCAGAAACCTTTCACACCCTTGAATACGGTCAAATGAAATTATTTCTTGTCGGCAATGCAGTAGCTTTTATTGTGGCCGTGTTGGCCATTCGTTTTTTTATCACATTTCTTCAGGAGCACGGTTTCAGGGTGTTCGGGTTATACCGTATTGTTGCCGGTGTCATACTGCTCTTGTTGGTCATATTGGGAATAATCAATTAAAATATATCTTGCATTCACATTAAACTTTAAATTATGAAAAAGTTTCTGCTCCTTATTGTAACAATTACTTTTTTAACCGGATGTGCCAATTTCGGCAAAAAAGTTAAGGAAGAACATATTGAAGTGTACTATAAAGACGGAATTACCGAAAACGAAGCCAAAGCTACGGCCAGGGTTTTACTCAACCTGGATAAGCAGGCAGGTAACAAGAACAACAGAAAAAGTTTCCAGCTCGTCCGCAAAGGAGATACGGTGAACCTCAGAATGGTAATCCAAAAAGATAAAATGAATGAAATAAAAGATGATGCTTTTTTAGGCCTTGCCCTTTATGTTTCCGAACAGGCTTTCGGAAATAAACCGGTAAATCTGGAGCTCACCGATAATCGCTTTCGAGCCATAAAAACTATCCCCTTCCAGACCGGAAGAGATGTAATTACCGACTTAAATATCAGCGCTTTTGGCGAAAGAGTACAGGAGGGAAATACCGAAGTATATTACAAAGGAGCCAGTAAAGAGGAGGCTGAAAATCTGGCCGGCACGCTGAACAACTACTTTAATCCGCTCTCCATGTATAGTTTTCAGTTGTTGAAAAATCAGACGGGAGATTATACGGTAAAAATGGTAGTGAATCCCGAAAAAATGGATGAACTGAACGATGCCTTCTTCCGGGAAATATGTAAGACAATTACCACAGAAGCCTTGCCCGCATCTGCTCTCACTTTTGAACTCACAAACGAAAAGTTTGATATGCTGAAAATGCATAAATGTGAAGGTAATTAAGAAAGGTGCAGGTTATCTGTAATTGTGGAAATAAAAGATTAAGGTTAAGTTTAAACCTGATTATCAGAGGCGGGTTTGAAAATGCTCTTTCGCAAATTTTCTTAAGCAGCAATAAAGTAATTCAGTATGCTTCGCAGACCGGGGATTTAATATTAAGCCTGCTGAGCCAGGGAAATTTGCTTTCGAAACTGGGTTTCATACAGCGAAGCATAATGCCCGTTTAATTTAATGAGTTGCTCATGTGTTCCGGATTCTATAAGCTCTCCTTTATCAAGTACAAGAATGCGATCTGCTTTTTGTATGGTGGATAGCCTGTGAGCAATAATCAGCGAAGTTCTGTTTTTAATCAGTTTTTCGGTAGCCAGTTGAATCAGTTTTTCCGTTTCCGGATCCACGGATGAAGTGGCTTCGTCCAGTACCAAAACCGAAGGTTGATACAATACCGCCCGAATAAACGAAATCAGTTGACGTTGCCCCAGCGACAAAGTAGCACCCCTTTCTTTTACATGATAATGATAACCGCCGGGAAGTTTCATGATAAAATCATGAATGTCTATCAGTCGGGCAGCTTCCTTGACCTGCTCTTCCGTGATTTCAGGATTATGCAGCGTAATATTATCAAGCACCGAACCGGAAAATAAAAATACATCCTGAAGCACTACACCGATATGCCGCCTGAGGCATTCTGTTTTATATTCCTGAATGGGAATACCATCTAATTTGATGACCCCTTGTTCTAGGGGATAGAGCCTGTTTAACAGATGAATCAGGGTTGACTTTCCGCTTCCCGTATGCCCTACAATAGCTACGGTTTCGCCGGGATTTACGTTAAAACTGACATTTTTCAGTACATAATGATTATTGCGGTAAGCAAACCAGACGTTTTGAAACTCTATTTTTCCTTCAATACTGTTTTTTACTATTTTCCCTTGCTCTGCTTCAGTGTCCGGATTGTCCAATACCTGAAAAATCCGTTCGCCGGCGATGATGCCCATCTGCAACACATTAAACTTATCGGCAAGAATCCGAAGCGGCCTGAACAACAGATTCAGGCATAATATAAATGAAATGACAATCCCTTGCTGGCTAACCTGGGTGCGTAACGCATCTCCGGAAGTCCACCAAACGATAAGGCCGATAGACAGCGCCAGTACAATTTCCACAATCGGGAAAAATACGGAGTAAGCAAACAGCGCTTTGATGTTGGCCTGACGATGTGCTTTGTTTATTTTTTTGAATTTTTCAAACTCATTATTTTCTGCCGTAAAAGCCTGTATCACATTCAGCCCCGTAAGGTGTTCCTGAACAAAAGCATTCAGTTGAGCTACGGCATTTCTCACTTTATAAAAAGAGCGGTTAACGCTTTCCTTAAAATAGTAGGTTGCAATAAGCAGAAAAGGAAAAGGGATAAGTGAAATGAGTGTAAGCTTCCAGTTGGCCCAAAACATATAGGTTAGCACAAAGAAAATTGACAGGAGGTCGGCAATGATGGGCACAAGGCCGTCGGAAAAAATATCATGAATTGATTCTACATCATTAATGGTTCTTGTGGTAAGTGTACCCACCGGTGTTTTGTCGAACTGTGCGGTTTGAAGACGAATGATTTTTTTATATACCTGCAAACGCAAATCTTTTACGACCGACTGTCCGAGCGAAGCGGTGAGGTAAGTGAAGTAAAAACGAATAAAAGTTTCGGCAGCTATCAGCAAAAGCTGAATGAATGTGATAAACAGCAGCATTTGAACCAGTGAGCGGGAAATATATTGATCTACCGTTATCTGAATCAGCAAGGGACGAATAGGAGTAACGACTGCCAGCAGAATAGCTAAGCCAACGGAAATCCAGAAAGTTTTCCGGTAGGGTGCGGCAAAACGCAGAATGCGCTTTAAAATGCCCAGATTAAATGTAATTTTTTTCTCAGCGTTCAATGCAAACCAGATGAAGCACAAAGCTAAAACATGACGGCTGATTAAGAATAAATTATTTAATCAGATGATTCAGCATCATCATACATCGCTTTTTTATAGGCTTTGATAAATAAGGCGCCGAGATTTTTGTGAGGAGGTATGTAGTCTTCAAAAATGGGATCGGTAGCTGTTTTTTTCAGTTCAGCCCAGAAAGGAATCCAGTCTATATTGCTTCCGGTTCTCAGTTTTTCCATAATGAGTTTTAAGAAGGGGTTATTAACCGATGCATCAGCCACCTGTTTGCTTCCTATGATATGTGCATCGGGTGATTTTAACAGAATATCATGAATCATGCGGTACCCGCCACACGAGCCCATGAATACGATTTTTGAAGAAGGAAACATCTGCTCAATGGTATAAGGAGCGTTGTAACTGTGGCCTCTGTTGATGGTAATGGTAGGGTTGATATTGTTTTTCCGTAAAAAATTGCAGAGTTCTTTTTGGGCAAGCGCATCTTCATCGTTTTCTTCAGGCAAAGGTTTGTTCATGTACAAGGTAACCGGCTTTCCATTAACGGAGCTGACGGTGACCCAGTATTTGTTGGATTGGTCAATTTTCCAGTTGGGGGTGTTAAATAATTTGAGAATAGTGGGGAAAACACCTCTTCCGTCTTTGTCGCCATAAATAAAGAGCTGTAAAACCACCCGACCATCCTCTCCCGTTAACGAAGAAAATGGCACACTGTGAATCGGAGGAATTCCGAGTTCCTGCGTTAAATTAACAGAATATGTAGAGTCGGCAGAAAGAAAAAGTTTATGAAGTATGTTGTAAATCACCATCCCTCTCTTATTGCCGCTAGTTTGGTTTCGGTTAAAATTCAGTTCTACGTTTTTCAGCATTTTACGGGCTACGGGTTTTAATGTTTCATACACGCTGGCGTACGCATCAGCCACATCGGCGCCATCTTCCAAACCTATGCCATTTTCCAAACGGCTTACAAAAGCTTTCATCAGCTTATCGGCATCGCTTTCCTGCTGCGGATTTTTCGACGCGGGGAAAGAAGCGAGAAAATCATCTAGCACATTGAAGGCCGCTGCCATTTTGATGAATTTTCTGTAACGGTCAAAATGCAGCAAAAGAAGAAGCGAATCGCCGCGTTGATTGATTTTTTTCATCATTAGCGGATAAACCCCTTTCACAAAACTTGAGGTATATATGGTACCTTCCGTAGCCACGGCCAGGTAATATAACTCCTCGGCGCTGAGCGGTTGAATGATTTTAAACCGGATTTCCGGCGGGTCGTGGTGTAGCGCGTTAATAACGTTTACGATTTCGCCTGCTTTACGCTCCAGCCGGGAATATAAGGTTTGAAATTCATAAGCCGTATCTTTTTCAATGGCTCTGCGGGCATACTCAATTCTTGTTTTAACAAGCAACCTATAATATTTAATGGTATCGCCTTTTGCTGCATCTATTTCCTGAAAGCTGAGTTTTCCGTTTAAGATTTGATCGAGAAAACAAAAATATTGCTGGCCGTCTTTGCTTTGCGCCATGTCTACAACCGTTTTGACAAATGCATCATTCTCTATGTTTCGGATTAACCGGCCCAGTTTATTAGAGGCTTGTGAATAATCATACAACTGGCGGGGATATTTTCTGGAAATTACACGTATCAAACTGTCAGCAAAAGGAACATCCGGATTTTGAGATAATTTTTCAAAAGCTTTGTGTGGGTATAAGGTACAGTAATTTAAAATCTGAAAATTTTTTATGGAATCTGCACCGGCATTTTTATCAAAAATCCCGGCAGCCATAAGATTCAGGCTTGCATCATAAGGTAATTTAGCAACCGTAGGGTAAATGGAAAGGCCTTTTTTATCTAGCGAAATACACTGTTCATAAGCCTGAAGAATAAGCGGCAAATGATAAGGGTTTACGTAACGCTCCGATTTTTTTTTCCAGTTTTTCAAATAATAATTCAGTATATTTTCCAGCCCGAATAAATAATTCACCTTCATGCGGTGATCCAGGGCAGGGTCGGTTTCTATCAGAAACTGCAGCGCATCGGTTTTTTTTGTGAGAGCTCTGTTTACAGGCAAATAAATTTCTTCATTGGATACAGGCATAAATAATAAGTCAGATTTCCCGTCAGAAGCCTGAATTTTTTTTTGAAGCTGATCAATGTTATCGTGATTTCTCATTCTTTTAAATTCCGGAGAATAATTGGCCGGAATCAATAGGGTATCTGTACCGTAAGGCCCCTGGG